>JBIQHJ010000056.1:0-24440 GCA_044508625.1 Alcaligenaceae bacterium | reverse complement strand
GCGTGCCCGTGCACGTCAACATCGAGGAAATCCGCAAGCCGGAAACCGACGCCCAACTGATCGCCGACTCGATCGCCCAGCAGCTCGAAAAGCGCATCATGTTCCGCCGCGCGATGAAGCGCGCGATGCAGAACGCCATGCGCCTGGGCGCCCAGGGCATCAAGATCATGAGTTCCGGCCGCCTGAACGGCATCGAGATCGCCCGTACCGAATGGTATCGCGAAGGCCGCGTGCCCCTGCACACCCTGCGCGCCAACATCGACTACGGCACGTCCGAAGCCCAGACGACCTACGGGATCATCGGGATCAAGGTCTGGGTCTACAAGGGCGACATGCTGCCCAACGGCGAAATGCCGCCGGAAACGGCCGCGCCGCGCGACGAGGAACGCCGTCCGCGCCGCGCCCCGCGCAGCGATCGTCCTGGCCGCCCCGGCGGCCGTGGACGCGGCCCGCGCAAGGATGCCGCCCCGGCGGCACCGGCGCCTGAAGGAGAATAAAACATGCTGTCACCCTCTCGCAGGAAATACCGCAAAGAGCAAAAGGGCCGCAACACCGGCCTGGCCACGCGCGGAGCCCAGGTTTCCTTCGGCGAGTTCGGTCTGAAGGCCACCGGTCGTGGCCGCCTGACCGCGCGCCAGATCGAAGCCGCCCGCCGCGCCATCAACCGCCACATCAAGCGTGGCGGCCGCATCTGGATCCGTATCTTCCCGGACAAGCCGGTTTCGCAGAAACCCGCCGAGGTCCGGATGGGTAACGGCAAGGGCAACCCGGAATACTGGGTCGCCGAGATCCAGCCCGGCAAGGTGCTCTATGAAATGGAAGGCGTCAGCGAGGAACTCGCGCGCGAGGCCTTCCGCCTGGCCGCCGCCAAGCTGCCGATCGCCACGACCTTCGTGTCGCGCCGCGTCGGCGCCTAAGGAGACCACGATGAAAGCCAGTGAACTTCGTACCAAGGACGCCGCGGGGCTGCAGGCTGAGCTCGAAAGCCTGCTGAAGGCGCAATTCAACCTGCGCATGCAGCGCGCCACCCAGCAGCTTTCCAATACCAGCCAATTGGGCAAGGTGCGCCGCGACATCGCGCGCATCCGCACCATCATGGCCCAGAACGCAGGAAAGTAAAATGACCGAAACTCAAAAAGACACGAGCAAGCGTCAGCGCACGCTGGTCGGCAAGGTCGTCAGCAACAAGATGGACAAGACCGTCGTGGTCAGCGTCCAGACCCGCGTCAAGCACCCCGTGCTGGGCAAGTTCGTCAACCGTTCCGCCAAGTACAAGGCGCATGACGAGACCAACCAGTACAACGAGGGCGACACCGTGGAAATCGCCGAAGGCCGCCCCATCAGCAAGTCCAAGTCCTGGACGGTAGTGCGCCTGATCGAGGCCGCGCGCGTCATCTGAAGCCCGCCGCCCCGCACCCAACCCCGCCGGCAGACGCCCGCGGGGTTTTTTGCCGCCGGGCCGCCCCAAGGCAAAAACGGCCCCCTTGGGGATGAGCCCGGACGCGGGATGGATCCATCCCGCGCCTGGCGAATCCGAGCGGCATGCAGGCCGCGAGGTGGATGGCAAGCCGAAGGCGCAGCGTGGGGGCATTTTTTGCCGCCGGGCCGCCCCAAGGCAAAAACGGCCCCCTTGGGGGGCAGCAAGCCGAAGGCGCAGCGTGGGGGCTTTTTACTTTGGCTTTGTTAAACTGGCCGCATCCCGCGAGCCGCCAAGGACGACATGATGGACATCACCTGCTTCGACGACCTGCTGGAGGCCGCGCGCCGGCAGCCCGAGCCCCAGCGGCTGCTGTTCGTCTTCGTCGCCAGCACCGTGCCCCCGGACGCCACGGCGGCGCAAAAGGCGGCCCATGCGCGCGGCGAGGGCGGCGAGCTGACGCCGGTGCTGTGCGTGGACAAGGCGCCGGACGAGATCGCGGGTTTTTCCGCCCTGGCGGCGGAATCCGCCCAGACCGGCAAGGACTGGGACCTGGTGTTCGCCGCCGCCATGGCCGATGGCGGCGCGCTCGGATCGGCCGAGGGGCAGCGGCGCGTGGACGAGGCCCTGCAGCGCATGGTCCAGATGGTCAAGTACGGCACCATCGGCGCGCTGCTGGCCTTCGATCGCGCGGGCGATCCGGTGAGTTTCTCGGCCGCCTAGGCGCCGGCGCCTCGCCGATCGGCCCTGGCGCCGGCGGCGCGCCGGCGGATCCTAGAACTGGTCTGGCGCCGGCGGCGCGCCCGCGGGCCCTAGAACTGGTAGCTGACTCCGACGCGGAACATGTCGAGCTTGGGCCGGTGCTGGCCGGTGAGATGGCTCGTGCCGTCCGCGTCCGAGACGCTGAAGTCGTATTCGGCCTTCTTGAAGTCGGCGTGCAGGTATTCGCCGCGCAGGTGCCAGGATTCGCTGATGGCGTATTCGAAGCCCGCGCCCGCCACCCAGCCGTGCATCGTGTCGGACTGGCTGTAGTCCAAGGCGTTCCTGCTGCCGTCGAGCAGGTCGGTTTCCTCGCCCTTCAGGGACATCTTGACCTTGGCCACGGCCAGGCCCGCCGTGCCGTAGAGCATGAACGAGTCGCCGATCACGAAGCCCACGCGCGGCCGCAGGGTGAGCAGCCAGGGCATGCGGTACTTGTAGTCGAACCGGCCCTCGAAGCCATCCTCGACGTCGCTATGGATCGTCTCGGTGCGCTTGATCGAGCTGCCCGACGCATCGCCTTCGATGCCGAGGATCCACTGGCCGACGCGCCAGTTGTAGCCGCCGTAGACGCCGCCCAGCATGCCGGACTTCCTGACGGTGTGGGTGTGCGGGGACGGCACCCCGTCCCAGTCGTCCGGATCCTCGTAGCGCCAGTCCGGGCCCCATTGCAGCGTGTCCTTGAGCTGGCCGCCGCCCAGGCCGAGGCCGAGGTACGGGCCGCTTTCAAAGGACTGCGCCGCGGCGGGCGCGCCGCCGAACGCGAGCGACAGGCAGGCGGCCGCGACGAGCGGGCGCCATGGTCTGGGGGCAGGGGAAAGGTTCATGCGGGGACTCCTTGAAGTGTCATTGCAGGGGTTTGCGGGCCTCGGCGTAGAACTTCCCGAGGTCCGCGGCCATTCGTCCGGCGATGGCGTCGTCGCCAGAGACGATGTGGCCGGCCTCGTAGCGCCCCACGGTGATGCGCCGGATCACGCCGGGGTCATGGCTCATGTGCTCGAGGTCATGCCCGGCCCAGGCGAAGGGGGTGGCCAGCTCGAAGCAGCCGCTCGCCTGGAACACGCGCAGGTCGGGATTGAGGCGCATCGCGGCCGACAGGTCCGCCGAGGCCCAGGGCCATGTCGGCAGGAGGGCCGCCAGGAGGACGATGGCGGCGAGCGGCGTACGCACGCGGGATGCGTCGCTGGAGGGGCTGGCGGACGGTTCCATGGCCTCGTGTTCCGTGTCGGAAATAAAGACATGGACATGATAGGAGGGCCGTCCGGAAGCGTTTCTTGCGCTTGTCTCGCCGTATTCCTTAATTTGTCTCAAGTCTGCGCGCCCCGGCCGGGAGCGCGCCGGGCTTGCCAGCACAGGCCTGGGCCCGGACGTCGCGAGGGCTGCATCCGAAGCGCCGCTTGAACATCTGGCTGAGGTTCGAGGCGTCGTACAGGCCGCAGCCCTGCGCCACGGCCCAGAGGGGGCGGCGGTCCAGCGGGTCCTCGAGCAGGCGCCTGAACCGCTGCAGCCGTTGTTCGCGGATGTAGGCGGCGACCCCCTCGCCTTGCTCGGCGAAGACCCGGTAGAGGGTTGCGCGCGAGCAGCCCAGGAAGGCGGCGATCTCGCCGGCGCCGAGCGAGGGCTGCTCGAGCCGGCTGTCGATGTAGTGCCGCGCCGCTAGGAACAGTTCGTCCTTGTGGCCGCCGGCGGCGTTCATCCGGCCCGCGCAGGCGCCGCGCAGGATCTCGAGCGTGAAGGCGCTGGTGGCCCGGAGCAGGGCGACCTGCTCGTCGGAGCCGAGCCTGGGGGCGAGGCGCGGGAACTGGTTCAGGTGGAGGCGCAGCAGGTTCGTGAGCGGGCTTTGCCGCAGGGCCTCGTTGACGGTCCAGGGGGCGGGCACCCTGCCATTGAACAGGGCGGCGACGGACCGGCGCGACAGGTCGACCTCGATGAGGCGGTGGTCGCTCACCCGCAGTTCCTGGGGGCGCAGGGGATCGTACAGGAAGAATTCCCCGGCCGCCGCCCGCACGGGGCGGCCGTCGACCAGGCCGTCGTAGCGGCCTTGCATGACGTAGAGCAGCGAGATCTCGTCGGTGGCGCCGGCGCGGATGTCGGCCAGCGTGCGGCCGCCGCGAAAGCCGTCCGAGTGCGAGTAATGCATCTCGTGGCTCGCCGTGGACAGCGACACGAGGCGCGCGCGAAAGTCGCGGCGCTGGCGGGTGTCGGCGCGCGCCATGCGGATCTGGCGCAATTGGGTCTCGACCCAGTAATCGTAGCGTTCCGGCGGGGGCGCCGGCGCCGTGCTGACGAGCTGGAAGACGTGGCCCGCGGGGCGCCCCCTCGAAAACGCGTGGAGCGGCGGCTGGACCGTGTCCTTTTTACCTCGATGATCCATGTCGTTCGTGCGACCGCCCGCGAAGGCGGCCGCCTGGGCGCGGCCATCCTCGCGCGCTGTCTCCTCCCGACACCCGATTCTGCCATCGAAAGCGAGGGCCGCCGATCAGGTTTTTCCTGTAGAGGCCTCTTGCTTCAGCTCGCGGCGCAGGATCTTGCCCACGTTGCTGCGGGGCAGGCTTTCGCGGAACACCACCTGCCGGGGCACCTTGTAGCCCGTCAGCAGGGTGCGGCAATGGGCGATCACCTGGGCCTCGGTGAGCGTGGGATCCTTGCGCACCACATAGAGCCGGACCTCCTCGCCGGAGCTGGCGCTGGGCACGCCGATGGCGGCGGCCTCTAGGACGCCCGGGTGTTCCATGGCGGCGGCCTCCACCTCGTTGGGATAGACGTTGAAGCCGGACACGAGGATGGTGTCCTTTTTGCGGTCGAGGATGAACACGTAGCCCTGCGCGTTCATGGAGCCGATGTCGCCCGTCATGAGGAAGCCGTCGGCGTCGAACGCCTTGGCGGTCTCGTCGGGCCGGTTCCAGTACCCCGCGGTGACCTGCGGGCCCTTGACACAGATCTCGCCCGGCTCGCCCAGCGGCACGTCCCGGCCATTCTCGCGGATCCGCACGTCGGTCGAGGGCACCGGCAGGCCGATCGACCCGTTGAAGACGATCCGGTCCAACGGATTGATCGTCACCGCGGGCGAGGTCTCGGTGAGGCCGTAGGCCTGGGCGATGGGCCGCCCCGTGACCTGCAGCCAGCGCTGCGCGACCGCCTCCTGGACCGCCATGCCGCCGCCCAGGGTGATGTGCAGCGCGCCGAAGTCCAGGCGCGCGAACTCCGGATGGTTGGCCAGGGCGTTGAACAAGGTATTGACACCCGTGATCGCGGTGAAGCGCACCGTGCCCATCGCCTTGATCAGGCCGCGGATGTCGCGCGCGTCGACGATCAGCAGGTTGCTCGCGCCCAGCTTGAAGAACGTCAGGCAGTTCGCGGTCAGCGCAAAGATGTGATAGAGGGGGAGCGCCGTGACGATGCATTCCCGCTCGCCCTCGCAATAGGGGCGCACCCAGCTATGGGCCTGGCACACATTGGACACCAGGTTGCCGTGGCTCAGCATGGCGCCCTTGGCCACGCCGGTGGTGCCGCCGGTGTATTGCAGGGCCGCCAGGTCCTCGTGGCCGAGGGCCGGGCGCGCGTAGGCCTTGCGGGCGCCCTCGGCCAGGACCGCGGTCAGGCGCCGGGCGCCCGCGATGCGCCAGGGCGGCACCATGCGCTTGACGTGGCGTGCGATCAGGTTGGCGATGGGGCCGCGCCAGCCCAGGAGGTCGCCCACCGCGGTGACCACGACGCGCCGGACCGCGGTGCCGTCCATGGCGGCCTGCAGCGTATGGGCGAAATTCTCGGCCACGACCACGGTTTCGGCGCCAGAATCGGCGAGCTGGTGGTGCAGCTCGCGGGCGGTGTACAGGGGGTTGGTGTTGACCACCACGGCGCCCGCCATCAGGGTGCCGAACAGGCAGACGGGATATTGCAGCAGGTTGGGCATCATGAGCGCGACGCGATCGCCCTTGCCCACGCCCTGCGACTGCAGCCACGCGGCAAAGCGCGTGGCGAGGTCATGCGTCTCGGCGTAGCTCAGGGACGCCCCCAGGCTGATGTACGCCGTGTTGCGGGCAAAGCGCCGGCAGCAGTCCTCGAAAAGATGGGCCAGGGAATCGTGCTCCCTGGCCTCGTCGGTGATGTCGGCCGGGACCCCCTTGGGGTATTGCGGCAGCCAGATGCGCTCCATTCAGACCTCGTCAGTGTGCGGGGCCGCGCAGGTCCCTGGGAAAATCGTCCACGGCGATGACCCGGTCGCGCAGCGCGTTGCGCTCGGTGATGCGGCGGTGGTCCTCGTCGGAAATCCCGCCCGCCGCGTGGACCGCGTCGGCGACGTCGCGGACGTTGGCGCGCGGGTCGGCGGGATCGATGCGGCCGGATTTCTCGAACTCGCGGATGCGCTTATCGATCTCGAGCGTGTCGAGCGTAGCGAGGAACGCGGCCTCGATCGCGCCCAGGGGCTCGCGCGGGTCCCGCGGCACGTAGACGCCGGCGGTCAGGCGCTCTCGCGTCCCGCCGGGGCGGGTGAGGGCGTCGGCCACGGCCCGCGCCAGGGCGTCGGACGGCGGCCGGAAGGGCCGGCCCCAGGGAAAGAGCGCGAGGCGCAGCGCGCCGGCGAGGATGCGATTGGGGAAATTGTCGAGGGTGGCGAGGCAGGCGTCCTGCATGCGGCAGAACGCGTCCTGGATCGCCCAGTGCGCCAGCGGCGCGTCGGCCGCCTGGCGCCCCTCGTCCTCGTGCCGCTTGAGCGTGGCCGACACCAGGACCATCTGGGACAGGATGTCGCCCAGCCGCGCGGACAGGCTCTCGCGGCGCTTGAGCGCGCCGCCCAGCGTCAGCATGGCGGCCTCGGCCAGGGTGGCGAAGGCCGCCGAGAACCGCGTGAGCTGCCGGTAGTAGCGCGCCATCTCGGGGGCGACCGGCGCGTCCGGCCCGGCCAGCCGGGCCCCGGTCAGGCCGTGGCCGATGGCGCGCAGGGCGTTGCGCAGGGCGTGGCGCACGTGGGCCCAGAAGGCCTCGTCGAAGGCCCGCAGCCCCTGCTCGGCATCCTCGGCCTGCGCGGCCCGCATCTCGGCCAGCACGTAGGGATGGCAGCGGATGGCGCCCTGGCCGAAGATGATCAGGCTGCGCGTCAGGATGTTGGCGCCCTCGACCGTGATCCCCACCGGCAACTGCTGGTAGGCGCGCCCGAGGAAGTTCGAGGGGCCCAGGCAGATGCCCTTGCCGCCGATCACGTCCATGCCGTCGTTGACGACGATGCGGCCTCTCTCGGTCACGTGGTATTTGACGATGCCCGACAGGACGGCGGGCTTCTCGCCGAGGTCCACCCCGCCGGCCGTCATGACGCGCGCCGCGTCCATCATGTAGGTGTGGCCGCCGATGCGCGCCAGCGCCTCGGCCACCCCCTCGAAGTGGTGGATGCGCGTGCGGAACTGGTCGCGCACCACGCTGTAGGCCCCCACCGCGCGCGCCGTGAGCTGGGCCATGCCGGCATAGGACGAGGGCAGCGAGATGGAGCGGCCCGCGGCCAGGCATTCCATCAGCATGCGCCAGCCCTGGCCGGCCATGGCCGGCCCGCCGATGATGAAATCGAGCGGCATGAAGACGTCGCGGCCGTGCGTCGGGCCGTTCATGAACATCGCGTCCAGCGGGAAATGCCGCCGGCCGATTTCCACCCCGGGGTGGTCGGACGGCACCAGCGCGCAGGTGATGCCGATGTCGCGCGGCCCGCCCAGCAGGCCGTCGGGATCCGTCAGGCGAAAGGCCAGGCCGAGGATCGTGCAGACCGGGCCGAGCGTGATGTAGCGCTTGTCCCAGGTGACGCGCATGCCGACGACCTCGCGGCCCTGCCACTGTCCCTTGCAGACGACGCCGTAATCGGGGATGGCGGCGGCGTCCGAGCCCGCCCAGGGACTGGTCAGCGCGAAGGCGGGGATGTCCTCGCCCGCGGCCAGGCGCGGCAGGTAGCGGTCCTTTTGCTCGTCGGTGCCGTAGTGCAGCAGCAGTTCCGCCGGCCCCAGCGAGTTGGGCACCATCACGCTCACCGACAGCGCCGAACTGCGGGAGGAGAGCTTGAGGACCACGGCCGAGTGGGCCAGGGCCGAGAAGCCCAGGCCGCCGTAGGACTTGGGGATGATCATGCCGAGGAAGCCATGGCCCTTGATGTATTCCCAGGCCTCGGGCGGCAGGTCGTGGTCCTCGCGGGTGACGCGCCAGTCGTCGACCATGGCGCACAGCGCCTCGACCTCGTGGTCCAGAAAGGATCGTTCCTCGTCGGAGAGCCGCGGCGCGGGGATGGCATGCAGCGCCCGCGCGCTGGGGCTGCCCCGGAACAGCTCGCCCTCCCACCATACCGTGCCGGCCTCGAGTGCCTCGCGTTCGGTGTCGGACATGCGCGGCAGGATCCGGCGGAACACGCCGTAGAGGGGCCGGCTGAGATGGCGGATGCGCAGGTCGTCGCGGCCCAGGACGATGGCGGCCGCGGCCAGGACCAGCAGCAACAGGATCAGCAACGCGGTCATCATCGTGCCTCCTTGTGAGGGGGGGCGGGCGCGTCCCGGGGCCGCGGCCCGCCGGTCGTTTTCAGGTCTGCGTCACGAACTTGGTGACGAGGTAGCCGTCGAAGGTCTCGCTGCCGCCCTCGCTGCCGATACCGCTGTCCTTGACGCCGCCGAAGGGCGTCTCGGGCAGGGCGCTGCCGAAGTGGTTGATGTTGACCATGCCCGCCTCCAGTTCCTGCGAGGCGCGGTGGGCCATCTGCAGGCTGCGGGTGAACACGTAGGCCGACAGGCCGAAGGGCAGCGAATTGGCGCGGCGCAGGGCGTCGTCGGGATCGCTGAAGCGGGTGATGGGAGCGATCGGGCCGAAGGGCTCCTCGGTCATCAGCAGCGCATCGTCGGGCAGCCCGCCGATCACCGTGGGCTCGAAGAAGAATCCCGGCCGCTCGAGCCGCGCGCCGCCCAGCAGCACCTCGCCGCCGCGCGCCACCGCGTCCTCGACGAAGCGCTCCATCGCCGGGACGCGCCGCTCGTGCGCCAGCGGGCCCATGTCGGTGTCCGGCGCCAGGCCGTCGCCCACGCGGATCCCGCGCAGCTCGTCGAGGAAGGCCTCGAGGAAGGCGTCGTGGACGCCGTCCTGGACGTAGAAGCGGGTGGGCGAGATGCACACCTGGCCGGCGTTGCGGACCTTGAAGCGCGCGAGCTGGCGCGCCGCGCGCGGCACGTCGGCGTCGTCGAACACGAGCACCGGCGAATGGCCGCCGAGCTCCATGGTCACGCGCTTCATGTGGGCGCCGGCCAGCGCGGCGAGCTGCTTGCCCACCGGCACCGAGCCGGTGAACGAGACCTTGCGCACGATGGGCGAGCGGATCAGGGTGTCCGACACCTCGGACGGCACGCCCCAGACCACGTTGAGCACCCCGGGCGGCAGCCCGGCGTCGTGGAACATGCGGGCGATGGCCATGACGGCGCTGGGCGCGTCCTCGGGGCCCTTGAGGATGATGGCGCAGCCCGCGCCGATGGCCGCGCAGATCTTGCGGATGGCCTGGTTGTAGGGGAAATTCCAGGGGGTGAAGGCCGCGCACACGCCCACCGGCTCGCGCAGCACCATCTGGCGCACCTCGGGCTTGCGCGCCGGGATGATGCGCCCGTAGATGCGCCGGCATTCCTCGGCGTGCCAGTCGGCGTGGTCGGCGCAGGCGATGATCTCGCCGCGCGACTCGGCCAGCGGCTTGCCCTGGTCCAGGGTCAGCGCGCGGGCGATGTCCTCGGCGCGTTCGCGGGTCAGGGTCGCGACCTGGCGCAGGATCTCGGACCGCTGCATCGGCGAGCTGAGGCGCCACTGGCCGAAGGCCCGCTGCGCGGCCTGCAGGGCCCGCTCGAGGTCCGCGGGGCTGGCGTGGGGCAGGCGGCCCAGGACCTCGCCGGTGGCCGGATTGACGACCTCTTGCTCGTGGCGGCCTTCGCCGCCCAGGAATTCGCCGTCGATATAGAGTGCGAGGGGAGGGTACATGCGATCGTTCTCCAGAATATCCCGATGATAGCCCGCGCCCGGGGTGGCACGGGTCTCCGTTTGGATCACAGGTAACGCGCGGACGCGGGCGCTGTCAAGCGCGCCTGGATTTTCTTGGGGTTTTGGGCGGCAGAGGATACACTGCTGGGCAGTTCATTCCGGCTCGGCATCTGGACAGTATGGCTTCCGTGCGGCAACTCCTGGTGATTTCCTCGATCGTCATCGCGTGCATCCTGGTGGGCATGCTTGCCATGGGCCTGAGCATGATGGGGCGCAGCCTCCAGAACCAGTCCCAGGCCGACAGCGAAAACGCGGTCGCGACCCTGGCGCTGGCCCTGCAGGGCCAGCCCGACGACGCGGCCCGCGCGCGGGTGCTGGACGCGGCGTTCCAGCAGGGACGCTTCCAGGCGCTGCGCCTCGAGGGGCCCGGCGGCACGGTGTACGAGGGCGCGCACGGCGGCGGCCAGGCCGCGGGCGACGCGCCGGCCTGGTTTTCCGGCCTGGTCACGATCGGCACGCACGTCGCCCGGCGGCGGCTGGCCGACGGCGCCACCCTCAGCCTCGTCATGGATCCGCGCCCCTCCCGCGACACCCTGTGGGCCCACGCGGTGCAGTGGGCCCTGCTGGCCCTGGGCATCGCCGCCTTCTGGGCGCTGTTCGTGGCGGCCCTGCTCGCGCGCCTGCGCCGCGACTTCGGCGAGTTCGCCGGTGACGCGCCCGAGGTCAAGGTCACGGATTCCGCGCCCGCCGACGCGGCAGAGCTCATCGACGAGGTGGCCGACCGCGTCCCGCCCACCATCGACGAGCAGATGGCGCGCATCGAGATCCTCGAGATCGAGCTCAACCGGGATCCGGTCACGGGCCTGGCCAACCGGGCCTATTTCCTCAACGAGCTCAAGCGCCTGCTGCGCGACGACACCCACCAGGGCGCGGTCAGCGGCTACGTCCTGCTGATGCGCCAGCGCGACATGGCCCGCATCCAGAACCAGACGCCGCGCGGCGAGGTCGACGGCTGGCTGCGCCTGGTGGGCCAGCGCCTGACCGAGACCATGGACGAGTATCCCTCCACGCGGCCGCTGGTCGCGCGCCTGAACGGCGCGGACTTCGTGGTGCTGTTCCCCGTGGGCGGCGGCACCGAGGTCATGCGTCCGATCCAGCGCCTGCGCCAGGTGCTCGACACCCTGCGCCTGCCGCTCGACAGCCACAACCTGTCGCGCTGGGCGCTCGCCCTCACCGACTACACCGCCCAGTGCACCCCCAAGGAGGTCATGACGCGCCTCGACCTGGCCCTGATGTGCGCCGAGAGCGCCGGCCACGCCGAGATCGAGTTCATGTCCCATGCCGACCGCCAGGACGACGCGCCGCAGTTCGGCGAGGCCTCGTGGCGCGCGCTGATCGGCCAGGCGCTGGCGCACGACCGCTTCCGGCTCGACGCGCGTCCCGTGGCCTACGAGGGGGACGACATCGAGGCCCGCTACGAGGCCACCCTCAGCCTGCACGAGGACGATCCCGACCAGCCCTCGATCTCGGGCTTCCTGTTCATGCCCGCCGCCCAGCGCCTGGGCCTCTCCGCGGCCTGCGACCTGCGCGCGATCGCCCTGGGGCTGGGGTGGCTGGGCGCCCACGAGGGCGTGCTGGTGGTGAGGGCCTCGGTCGCCTCCCTGCTCGACGGGCATTTCAGCGACGAGGCGGCCGAGCTCCTGCGGCGCGCGGGCGAGGGCCTGGCGCAGCGCCTGGCGATCGAGCTCGACGCCTACGGCCTGGTCCACCATCCCGAGGTGTTCAAGGCCTTTGCCGGCGCCGTGATGGCCGCCGGCGGGCACGTCGGCCTGCGCGGCCTGGACATGCAGACCGAGGCCCTCCAGCACATCCACGAGGTCGACTTCACCTACGTCAAGCTCGGCGGCAGCCTGGTGCGCAACCTCATGTCCAGCCCCGGCGGCGCCCAGATCCTCGTCGCCGTCACCGAGACCGCCATCGGGATGGGGATGAAGGTCTACGTGGACGACGTCGAGGACGAGCGCGCGCGGCGCATGGTCGAGGAGTACGGCGCGCTGCCGCGGGCGCCCTCCCCGCCGCGGCGGGGCTAGGATCGCGGCCCGCCCGCGGCCTTTGGCCCGGGCTGCGGCCGAGGCCCCCGGAACAGGGGCTCGCCCCGTGCTTGCATGCCCCTCGCCTTTATCCTATAATTTTGGTCTTATCCGCGTTTTGGATGCGGATCCTTGCCGGTTTTGCGGGCGGATTGCCCTCATCGATCGCGCGGGGATCGGTGGCCGATCCGGTGGATGAGACCCAAGCAGCAACCTTCGTTTTCGTTGCGCCAGCGCTGAATGGCGCGCGCCACGAGTGGCAAGATTTCAACCCAGGGCCGACGCGGCTTTTCGTGCCGGCTTGACGGGACCAAAACTGGCTGCGTCGCCCCTTGCGGGCTTCGTCGTTAAGTTGGAACAGGAAAAATCATGATCCAAATGCAGACCACGCTGGACGTGGCCGACAACACCGGTGCGCGGACCGTCATGTGCATCAAGGTGCTGGGCGGCTCCAAGCGCCGTTATGCCGCCATCGGTGACATCATCAAGGTCTCCGTCAAAGAGGCGGCGCCCCGCGGGCGCGTCAAGAAAGGCGAAATTTACAATGCCGTGGTGGTGCGTACCGCCAAGGGCGTGCGCCGCAAGGACGGCTCGCTGATTCGCTTCGGCGGCAATGCCGCCGTGTTGCTCAACGCCAAGCTCGAGCCCATCGGCACGCGCATCTTCGGACCGGTCACGCGCGAGCTGCGGACTGAAAAGTTCATGAAGATCGTGTCCCTGGCGCCCGAAGTGCTGTAAGGAGCAGATCATGCAAAACATTCGCAAAGGCGACGAAGTCATCGTCCTCAGCGGCCGCGACCGCAACCGCCGCGGCACCGTGCTGCGCCGCGTGGGTCCCGACCACGTCCTGGTCGAGGGCATCAACGTCGTCAAGAAGCACACCCGCGGCAATCCCATGGCCGGTACCCAGGGCGGCATCGTCGACAAGACCCTGCCCATCCACGTCTCGAACGTGGCGCTCTACAATCCCGAGACCGGCAAGGGCGATCGCGTGGGCGTCAAGGTCGTGGACGGTGCCAAGGTCCGCATTTTCCGCTCCAACGGCGCTGTCGTTGGCGCGAAGGCTTAAGAGGCAATCATGGCTCGTTTACAAGACTTCTACCGCAGCAAGGTGGCGGCCGACCTGCAGGCCAAGTTCGGCTACAAGTCCATCATGGAGGTGCCGCGCATCACCAAGATCACCCTCAACATGGGGGTGTCCGAGGCCGTGGCCGACAAAAAAATCATCGAGAACGCGGTTTCCGACCTGACCAAGATCTCCGGCCAGAAGCCCGTGGTCACCAAGACCCGCAAGGCCATCGCCGGCTTCAAGATCCGCGAAAACTATCCCATCGGCTGCATGGTCACCCTGCGCGGCCGGCGGATGTACGAATTCCTGGACCGCCTGGTCGCCGTGGCCCTGCCGCGCGTGCGCGACTTCCGCGGCGTCTCGGGCCGCGCCTTCGACGGCCGGGGCAACTACAACATCGGCGTCAAGGAACAGATCATTTTCCCTGAAATCGAATACGACAAGATCGACGCGGTGCGCGGGATGAACATCAGCATCACCACCACCGCCAAGACCGACGAGGAAGCCAAGGCGCTGCTGAGCGCGTTCAGCTTCCCGTTCCGCAACTAAGGGGCTGACGTGGCTAAACTTTCCCTCATCAACCGCGATATCAAGCGCGCCAAGCAGGTCGAGAAATTCGCGGCCAAGCGTGCGGCCCTCAAGGCGATCATCGACGACCAGAGCAAGTCCGACGAGGACCGCTACCAGGCTCGCCTGCAGCTCCAGAAGCTGCCGCGCAACTCCAGCCCCTCGCGCCAGCGCAACCGCTGCGTCGTGACCGGCCGTCCCCGTGGCGTCTTCAGCAAATTCGGCCTGACGCGCCACAAGCTGCGCGAAATGGCCATGCGCGGCGAAATCCCCGGCATGACCAAGGCTAGCTGGTAAGAGGAACAACACCATGAGCATGAGCGATCCCATCGCCGATATGCTGACCCGGCTGCGCAACGCGCAACAGGTCAACAAGACGTCGGTTTCCATGCCCTCCTCCAAGCTGAAGGCGGCCATTGCCGCCGTGCTCAAGGACGAAGGCTACATCGAAGGCTTCCGCATCGTCGGCGACCAGGCCAAGCCGGTGCTGGAAATCACCCTGAAATACTACGCCGGCCGCCCGGTGATCGAGCGCATCGACCGCGTCTCGCGCCCCGGCCTGCGCATCTACAAGAGCAGCGCCACCATCCCCCACGTCATGAACGGCCTGGGCGTGGCGATCGTCTCGACCCCGCGTGGCGTCATGACGGACCGCAAGGCCCGCGCCACCGGCGTGGGCGGCGAAGTCCTCTGCTACGTGGCATAAGGAGGCCGACATGTCGCGTATCGCCAAATATCCCGTCGCGCTGCCCAAGGGCGTCGACGCCACGATCAGCGCCGGACAGATCGTCGTCAAGGGCCCGCTGGGCACCCTGACCCAGGACCTGACCGGCGACGTCCGCATCGGCCAGGAGGACGGTCACCTGACCTTCGCCGCCGCGAACGACTCCCGCCAGGCCAATGCCATGTCGGGGACCCTGCGCGCCCTGGTGGCCAACATGGTCACGGGCGTGAGCGCCGGCTTCGAGCGCAAGCTGACCCTGGTCGGCGTGGGCTTCCGCGCCCAGATCCAGGGCTCCGCCCTCAAGCTCCAGCTTGGTTTCTCGCACGACATCCTCCACGAGATCCCCGACGGGATCAAGATCGAGTGCCCGACCCAGACGGAAATCATCGTCAAGGGCGCCGACAAGCAGGCTGTCGGCCAGGTGGCCGCCGAAATCCGCGCCTATCGCGAACCCGAGCCCTACAAGGGCAAGGGCGTGCGCTATGCCAACGAGCGGGTCATCATCAAAGAAACCAAAAAGAAATAAGCACGCAGGCAAGGACGAATCATGGACAAGAAACTTTCGCGTTTGCGTCGTGCAGTGGCCACCCGCCGCAAGATTCACGAATTGCGCGTGCATCGCCTGTCGGTGCATCGCACGAATCTGCACATCTACGCCAACATCATTTCGCCGGAAGGCGATCGCGTGCTCGTCAGCGCCTCCACGCTCGAGCCCGAGGTCCGCAAGGAACTCGCCAGCCGGAACGCCAACGGCGGCAACGCCGCCGCGGCGAGCCTGGTCGGCAAGCGCGTGGCTGAGAAAGCCAAGGCCGCCGGCATCGAACTCGTCGCCTTCGACCGCTCCGGCTTCCGTTACCATGGCCGCGTCAAGGCGCTGGCCGATGCCGCGCGTGAAGCCGGCTTGAAGTTCTAAGGGAATCAAATGGCTAAAGCACAAGGCAAGCACGCCCCGGAGCAGGAACGCGACGATGGCATGCGTGAAAAGATGATCGCGGTCAACCGCGTCAGCAAGGTCGTCAAGGGCGGCCGCACGATGAGCTTCGCCGCCCTGACCGTGGTCGGCGACGGCGACGGCCGCATCGGCATGGGCAAGGGCAAGGCGCGCGAGGTTCCCGTCGCCGTCCAGAAGGCCATGGAACAGGCCCGCCGCGGCCTGGTCAAGGTCGCCCTCAAGAACGGCACGCTGCACCACACCGTGGTCGGCAAGCACGGCGCCTCGACGGTGCTGATCTCGCCGGCCGCCGAGGGTACCGGCGTGATCGCCGGCGGCCCGATGCGCGCGATCTTCGAGGTGATGGGCGTGCGCAACGTGGTTGCCAAGAGCCTGGGCTCGAGCAACCCCTACAACATGGTCCGCGCCACCCTCAACGGCCTGCGCGCGTGCTCCACCCCGGCGGAGATCGCTGCCAAGCGCGGCAAGTCCGTCGAAGAAATCCTGGGGTAAGTCATGGCTCAAAAGCAAATCAAGGTTACGCTCGTGCGCTCCGTCATCGGCACCCACAAGTCCCACCGCGCCACCGTGCGCGGCCTGGGCCTGGGCCGCGTGAACAGCAGCCGCGTGCTGGTCGATACGCCCGAGGTGCGTGGGATGATCCGCAAGGTGGATTATCTGGTCACCGTCTCGGACGTCTGATAAGGAATCGAGATGACTGTCACTCAACTGAATACGCTCAAGCCCGCCGAGGGCTCCAAGCGCGCCCGCCGCCGCGTGGGCCGCGGCATCGGCTCGGGCCTGGGCAAGACCGCGGGTCGCGGCCACAAGGGCCAGAAATCCCGCGCGGGCGGTTTCCACAAGGTCGGCTTCGAAGGCGGCCAGATGCCGCTGCAGCGCCGGCTGCCCAAGCGCGGCTTCACGCCGCTGGGGCGCCACCTGTACGCCGAGGTCCGCCTGTCCGACCTGGAGGCCCTGCCCGTCGACGAGATCGACGTCCAGGTCCTGAAGGCCGCCGGGGTGGTCGGCGAGCTGGTGCGCTACGCCAAGGTCATCAAGACCGGCGAGCTCACCCGCAAGGTGTCCCTCAAGGGCATCGCGGCCACGGCCGGCGCTCGCGCCGCGATCGAGGCGGCCGGCGGCACGCTGGCGTAAAGGGGCGGCAGTGGCCAAAGCTCAGGCACAAAAGACCAGCGCGGGATACGGCGACCTCAAGCGTCGCATCCTGTTCCTCGTCCTCGCCCTGATCGTCTATCGCCTCGGGACGCACATCCCCGTGCCCGGCATCAATCCGGACGCGCTCGCCGACATGTTCCAGCAGAACTCCGGCGGGATCCTGGGGCTGTTCAACATGTTCTCCGGCGGGGCGCTCGAGCGCTTCTCCGTGCTCGCGCTGGGGATCATGCCGTACATCTCCGCGGCCATCATCATGCAGTTGCTGGCCGTGGTCGTGCCCACGCTCGAGGCCATCAAGAAAGAAGGCCAGTCGGGCCAGCGCAAGATCACCCAGTACACGCGCTACGGCACGGTGTTCCTCGCGCTGTTCCAGGCGGTCGGGATCTCGGTCGCGCTCGAGTCCCAGCCCGGCCTGGTCATCGATCCGGGCATCCTGTTTCGCTTCACCACCGTCGTCACCCTGGTGACCGGCGCCATGTTCCTCATGTGGCTGGGCGAGCAGATCACCGAGCGGGGCCTGGGCAACGGCATCTCGCTGCTGATCTTCGCCGGGATCGTGGCCGGCCTGCCCGGCGCGCTGGGCGGCATGCTGGATCTCGTGCGCACCGATTCGATGTCCATCCTCTCGGCGCTGTTCATCCTGGCCCTGGTGGTGGCGGTCACGTATTTCGTGGTCTTCGTCGAGCGCGGCCAGCGCCGCATCACGGTGAACTACGCCAAGCGCCAGGTGGGCAACAAGCTCTACGGCGGCCAGAGTTCGCACCTGCCGCTCAAGCTCAACATGTCGGGCGTGATCCCGCCGATCTTCGCGTCGTCGATCATCCTGCTGCCCGCGACCGTCACGAGCTGGTTCTCGAACAGCCCCAACATGCGGTGGCTGGGCGATCTGGCGGCCGCGCTCTCGCCGCAGCAGCCCCTGTACGTGACCCTGTATTCCGGCCTGATCATTTTCTTCTGCTTCTTTTACACGGCGCTGGTGTTCAACAGCCGCGAGACAGCCGACAACCTGAAAAAGAGCGGCGCCTTCGTTCCCGGGATCCGTCCCGGCGAGCAGACGGCGCGCTACATCGACAAGATCCTCATGCGCCTGACGCTGGCCGGCGCGATCTATGTCACGCTGGTTTGCCTGCTGCCCGAGCTGATGCAGATGCGCTGGAACGTGCCCTTCTATTTCGGCGGCACGTCCCTGCTGATCATCGTCGTGGTCGCCATGGATTTCATGGCTCAGGCGCAGGCCTACATGATGTCCCAACAGTATGATTCGCTGCTCCGGAAAGCCAATTTCAAGGGCGCGGGTCTGCCCATGCGCTAGAGATCATGTCCAAGGACGACGTCATACAGATGCAAGGGGAGGTCCTCGAGAACCTTCCCAACGCAACGTTTCGTGTCAAGCTTGAAAACGGCCACGTGGTGCTGGGCCATATTTCCGGCAAGATGCGCATGCATTACATCCGGATCCTGCCGGGTGACAAGGTCACGGTGGAGCTCACGCCCTATGACCTGTCGCGCGCCAGGATAGTCTTCCGCTCCAAATAAGCGGCCGGCCACAGAAACCAGGAGATCACCATGAAGGTAATGGCATCGGTAAAGCGGATCTGCCGCAACTGCAAGATCATCAAACGTCACGGCGTGGTGCGCGTCATCTGCACCGACCCGCGCCACAAGCAACGCCAAGGCTAAGGCCGGGCGTAACGGAATCAACGAGGAAAAGTCATGGCCCGTATCGCCGGCATCAACATTCCGCCGCATCAGCACACCGAAATCGGCTTGACCGCCATTTTCGGGATTGGACGCACCCGTGCCCGCAAGATCTGCGAAGCTTCCGGCATCGAGTACTCCAAGAAGGTCAAGGACCTGACCGATGCGGAACTCGAGCGTATTCGCGAGCAGGTCGGCGCGTTCACCGTCGAGGGTGACCTGCGCCGCGAGGTCCAGCTCTCCATCAAGCGCCTGATCGACCTGGGCACCTATCGCGGCATGCGGCACAAGCGCGGCCTGCCCGTGCGCGGCCAGCGCACGCGCACCAACGCGCGTACCCGCAAGGGCCCGCGTCGCGCCGCAGCGTCCCTGAAGAAATAATCGAGGAACCAGAACATGGCGAAAGCTCAGAGCGGCGCCGCGCGCGTCCGCAAGAAAGTCAAGAAGAACGTCTCGGACGGCATTGCGCACGTCCACGCGTCCTTCAACAACACCATCATCACGATCACCGACCGCCAGGGCAACACCCTGTCGTGGGCGACCTCGGGCGGCGCGGGCTTCAAGGGCTCGCGCAAGTCCACGCCGTTCGCCGCGCAGGTCGCGGCCGAGTCCGCCGGCCGCGTCGCCCAGGAATACGGCATCAAGACCCTGGAAGTCCGCATCAAGGGCCCCGGCCCCGGCCGCGAATCCTCGGTGCGCGCCCTCAATGCCCTGGGGATCAAGATCTCCAGCATTTCGGACATCACGCCCGTGCCGCACAACGGCTGCCGTCCGCCCAAGCGTCGTCGTATCTAAGGGGATCACTGTGGCACGTTACATTGGACCTAAATGCAAGCTTTCGCGCCGCGAAGGCACCGACCTGTTCCTCAAGAGCGCCCGCCGCTCGCTGGACTCCAAGTGCAAGCTCGAATCCAAGCCCGGCCAGCACGGCCGCATCTCGGGTTCCCGCACCTCCGACTTCGGCCTGCAACTGCGTGAAAAGCAAAAGCTCAAGCGCATGTACGGCGTCCTGGAAAAGCAGTTCCGCAAGTACTTCACCGAGGCCGACCGCCGCCGCGGCAACACGGGCGAGACGCTGATCCAACTGCTGGAATCGCGCCTGGACAACGTCGTCTACCGCATGGGCTTCGGCTCGACGCGCGCCGAGGCTCGCCAACTGGTGAACCACCGCGCCATCGAGCTCAACGGCCGCACCGCCGACATCGCCTCGATGCTGGTCAAGGCCGGCGACGTGATCTCGGTGCGCGAAAAGGCCAAGAGCCAGTCCCGCATCAAGGAATCGCTGGAACTCGCCACCGGCAACGGCCTGCCGCAGTGGGTCGAGGTCGACGCGAGCAAGCTCTCGGGCGTGTTCAAGCAGGCCCCGGATCGCCAGGACGTCGCCCGCGACATCAACGAATCCATGGTCGTGGAACTCTATTCCCGTTGACCGGACGGCTTCGCGCATTTCCGCAGCCCACTGCGCCCGCGACGGCGCCGTGGGCTGCGTGGTTGTCTTTACCGGCCCAGCCGGTCTTTCCATCAGCCTTATCGGTGTAACGAGCCGAGGGTATTGAAAAGGGAACACATATGTCTTCACAAGGTTTTCTCAAGCCGCGCAACATCAGCGTCGAGGCGCTGGGCCCCCACCACGCCAAGGTCGTGATGGAGCCCTTCGAGCGCGGCTACGGCCACACGCTGGGCAATGCCCTGCGCCGCATCCTGCTGTCCTCCATGACGGGCTACGCCCCCACCGAGGTCCAGATCACGGGCGTGGTGCACGAGTACTCCACGATCGCCGGCGTGCGCGAGGACGTGGTGGACATCCTGCTGAACCTCAAGGGCGTGGTGTTCAAGCTGCACAACCGCGACGAGGTCACCCTACAGTTGAACAAGCAGGGCGCCGGCCCCGTGCGCGCGAGCGACATCGACCTGCCGCACGACGTCGAGGTCGTCAACCCCGACCACGTCATCGCCACCCTGACCGACGACGGCAAGCTCGAGATGCAGATCAAGGTCGAGCAGGGTCGCGGCTACGTGCCGGGCAATGTCCGCGCCCTGGTCGACGACCGTTCCGCCACCATCGGCCAGATCGTGCTGGATGCCTCCTTCAGCCCCGTGCGCCGCGTCAGCTACGCGGTCGAGAACGCCCGCGTCGAGCAGCGCACCGACCTCGACAAGCTCGTCCTGGACGTGCAGACCAACGGCGTGATCTCGCCCGAGGAGGCCGTGCGCCAGTCGGCCCGCATCCTGATGGACCAGATCTCGGTGTTCGTCTCGCTCGCCGACAAGGACGCCGGCCAGTCGCCCCTGGGCGTGGGCCTGGGCCAGGGCGGCGGCGGCGCGCAGATCGACCCGGTGCTGCTGCGCCCGGTCGACGACCTCGAGCTGACCGTGCGTTCGGCCAATTGCCTCAAGGCCGAGAACATCTACTACATCGGCGACCTGATCCAGCGCAGCGAAAACGAGCTGCTCAAGACCCCCAACCTGGGCCGCAAGTCGCTCAACGAGATCAAGGAAGTCCTGGCCGCGCGCGGCCTGACACTGGGCATGAAGCTCGAGAACTGGCCGCCCGTCGGCCTCGAGCGCCCCTGATCCATGCAGGTATCGTCCCCCGGCACGGCCCTCGGGCCCGCCGGGGATCATTCTCCCGGACCGCGGCTCGACCGATAGAAGATCCGGACAACGCGGGATGTCCCGCCCATAGATTCACAAGGAAACTGAAATGCGCCATCGCAGCGGCCTACGCAAACTCAACCGCACCAGCAGCCACCGCCTCGCCATGTTCCGCAACATGGCCGTGTCCCTGCTGACCCACGAAGCCATCAAGACCACCCTGCCCAAGGCCAAGGAATTGCGCCGCGTGGTCGAGCCCCTGATCACCCTGGGCAAGAACCCCACCCTCGCCAACCGCCGCCTGGCCTTCGCCCGCCTGCGCGACCGCGACGCCGTGACCAAGCTGTTCAACGAAATCGGCCCGCGCTACCAGGCCCGCAACGGCGGCTACACCCGCGTGCTCAAGATGGGCTTCCGCCAGGGCGACAACGCGCCCATGGCCTACATGGAGCTGGTCGACCGTCCCGAGGCCGAGGCTTCCGCCACGGCCGAGTGATGCCGTCCCCGCCCCGCGGCTTCATTGTCGCGGGACGGGGTCCAGGATCGAACGACACCCCGGTGCAGGATAGAGCCCTGCGCCGGGGTGTTTCACATGGGCGCCGTTCTGCCACGGGCCCCGCAGCCGGACGAGGGCGTCGCTCGGGTTTTCCCTCGCTCGAGTACAATAATCGCCGAATCGACAAGGACTTGCGACATGACGGATGATCGGCGGGGTTCGCTGGAGGCGCCGGACGTGGCGGCGAAGGCGGATGCGGCGGGCGCGGGCTTGCGCGTGCAGCGCGGCGGCGGGGCGGACGCGGTGGTGGTGCTGAGCACGGCGCCGGACGCCTTGCTGGCCAAGCGGATCGCGCACATCCTGGTGGAGGAATCGCTGGCCGCCTGCGTGCACGTGGGCGCGCCCGGGGTGTCGATGTACCTCTGGCAGGGCAAGCTGGAGGGCGGCGAGGAGGTTCCCCTGACGATCAAGACCACGGCCGCGCGGCTGTCCGGCCTGCATGCGCGCCTGCGCGAGCTGCATCCCTACGAGGTGCCAGAATTCCTGGTGCTGGGCGTGCGCGCAGGCGCCGCGGATTATCTGGACTGGGTGGCCGAGATGGCCCCGCCCCCCGCGGGCAGCGAGCCGCGGGAATGAATGGCGATGGACATGCGTGAATTCCCCGGGGCGCCTCGCCCGGGTGTCTCCAAGGCTTCCGCTGTGCCGACCATGCCGATCCGGGCTCGTCGAGGCCGGTACGCCTGGTTCTGGCTGGCGTCCCTGCTGCTGGGCCTGGCGGCCCTGCTGGCGGGCGGCCGTGCGCAGGCCGATGAGGATTTCCTGGATCCGGCGGTGGCCTTCGTGCCGGCGGCGGCCATGGCCGATCCCCTGACGCTGGACGTGCATTACCGGATCGCGCCGGGCTACTACATGTACCGCGAGCGCTTCGAGGTGCGCATCCAGGCGGCCGACGGCCGCACGCTGATGTTCCGGCCCTCGTCGCTGACCCCGCCCGAGGACGTGGCCGCCGCGGGCAAGCCGGCCTGGCCGGCGGGGGCGGAACTGCCCCACGGCACGGTCAAGTACGATCCGACCTTCGAGCGCGACATGGAGGTCTACCACGAGGGCGTGACCCTGCGCGTGCCGCTGCGGGCGGGCGAGGCCGGCCCTCTCGCGGTGACGATCACCGGACAGGGCTGCGCGGACGCGGGCCTGTGCTATCCGCCCATGTCCCAGACCCTCGCCCTGGAGGCCGCCGGCGACGGGTATCGCGCCGTGGGCGGACAAGTGGTGGACCGGGTGCCGCCGCCGCGCGACGAGGGCGGGGCGTCCTCGGACGCCGGAGCCGCCGGTGACGAGGGCGCCCCCCGTGCCGCGGCTGGCGCGGGTCCGGACGGCCTGTTCGACATGGGCGACACCGGCATGGCGGCGTGGCTCGCCCAGGCGGGTCTGGGCAGCATCCTGCTGTTCAGCCTGCTGTTCGGCGCCTTGCTGTCCTTCACGCCTTGCGTGCTGCCCATGGTGCCCATCCTGCTGGCGGTGATCGCGGGCGGCCGGCAGGCGCCCTCGCGCCTGCGCGGCCTGGGCCTGGCGGCCTGCTACGTGCTGGGCATGTCGCTGGTCTATACCATCCTGGGCGTGGCCGCGGGGCTGCTGGGCGCGGGGCTGGCGGCCTGGCTGCAGTCCCCCTGGGTCCTCGGGACCTTCGCGGCGCTGCTGGCGCTGTTCGGGCTGGCGATGTTCGACGTGTTCACGCTGCAGGCGCCCGTCGGCCTGCAGTCGGCCCTGCAGGCGCGCCTGGCGCGGGTGCCGGGCGGGCACGCCGGCGGCGTGTTCCTGATGGGCATGGTGTCGGCGCTGATCGTCGGCCCCTGCGTGGCGCCGCCGCTGGCCGGGATCCTGCTGTTCATCTCCCAGACCGGCGACGTGGTCGTGGGCGGGGCGTCGCTCTTTGCCATGGCCTGGGGCGAGGGACTGCTGCTGCTGGCGGTGGGGGCCGGGGCCGGGACGCTGCTGCCGCGCTCCGGCGCCTGGATGGACCAGGTCAAGGCGGTATTCGGCCTGTTGCTGATCGCGACGGCCTGGTGGATGGCGCGTCCGATCGTGGCCGCGGGCCCGTACGTGGCTGGATGGGCGTTCCTCGCCTCGTGGGCCGCCCTGATGCTCTGGCGCGTCGGCCGGGGCGACGGCGTTGGCCTGCGCCTCGCCCTCCGCGCCCTGGGAGGGCTGTTGGCCCTGTGGGCCGCCGCACAGTTCGCGGGCCTGCTGGCGGGCGGGCGGGACATGCTGCGACCCCTCGCGCCCTTCGCGGCGGGGCAGGGCGCGGCCGGCGGCGGGGCCGTGGACCTCGAGGCCATCCGCGCCCGTTTCACGCGCGTCGGGTCCGCCGCCGACCTGGACGCGCGCCTCGCGGCGACGGACCGTCCGGTGATGCTGGATTTCTACGCCGACTGGTGCGTGTCCTGCATCGAGATGGAAAAATTCACCTTCAGTGATCCCGAGGTCGCGCGCCGCATGTCCGACGTCCTGCTGCTGCAGGCCGATGTGACCCGCATGACGGCGCAGGACCGCGAGCTGCTCGCGCGTTTTGATTTGTTTGGCCCGCCGGGGATTATTTTCTTTGACGCGCATGGCCGCGTGTTGCCGGATGCGCGGGTGATCGGATTCAAGAAGGCCGCGGAATTCAGCGCCGTGCTGGACCGCGTACTGGCCACGGCGCCTGATCGCTGATCAGGAATCCGCCGGGTCGTCCGTGACCTGGGCCGGCAGGTCGCCCTCGGTGTCGGTCTGCCGGGCCTTTTTGCGCTCTAGGCTGGCGGCCACCAGGACGCCCACCTCGTATAGCAGGCACAGGGGCGCGGCCAGCAGGATCTGGCTGAGGACGTCGGGCGGCGTCACGACGGCGGCGACCACGAAGGCCCCGACGATGACGTAGCCGCGGATCTCGCGCAGTTTGCGGACC
>JBIQHJ010000055.1:0-25008 GCA_044508625.1 Alcaligenaceae bacterium | reverse complement strand
AGGAGCATGCCGTGACATATATCACCACACCCGAGCGCGTCGGCCTGCGGCGCGGGCGCATCGAAGGCCAGGCCGACCTGCTATTGCGGCAACTGGCTCGCCGATTCGGCGAGGTACCCGAGGTCGTGACGGAGCGTGTGCGTTCGGCGACCGCCGAGCAGTTGGAGACCTGGTCGCTGAACTTCGTGGACGCCGTCACCCTGGGCGAGGTGTTCGGAGATTGATCGATGGCGGGACCCGGCAAGCCGCCGAACCGAGACGGAGGGGTGCAGCACGCAGGCCGCGCGGCGGGCGATACGCAATCCAAGGCGAGCGACATGCATTTCAAAGTGAACGGCATGCATTCCAAAGTGAATAGCATGCATTTCAAAGCCGGCGACATCCGCTCGGAAACCGGAAACATACGCCTGGAAACCGGCAACATACGCCTGGAAACCAACGGCCGCGCACCCCGAAGCGCAGCGCACGGATCGCGAGGCAAGCACCGCATCCGGCGACTGGGCGGCGCGGTCCCGCGCTAAAATCCAGGCATGAGCTCGCCCGACCCCGCCTTCTACCATCCCGCCCCGCGCACGCAGCAGTTCTGCTCGCAATGCGGCCACACCCTCAGCCGCGAGATTCCGCCCGACGACAACCGCATCCGTGACCTGTGCACGCATTGCGGTGCGGTGCATTATCAGAACCCGCGCAATGTGGTGGGCGTGGTGCCCATCTGGGGTGACCGGGTGCTGCTGTGCCGCCGCGCGATCGAGCCGCGGCATGGGAAATGGACTTTGCCGGCCGGTTTCATGGAGCTCGGCGAGACGACGGAACAGGGGGCGGAGCGGGAAAACCAGGAGGAATCGGGCGCACGGATCCAGATACGGTCGCTGTTCACGGTGATCGACGTGCCTTCGGTGAACCAGGTGCATTTCTATTATCTGGCCGATGTGCAGGGGCCGCAGCTCGCGCCGGGGCCGGAAACGCTCGAGGCCGAGTTCTTTCCGCTGGACGGGATCCCCTGGAAGGAGCTGTCCTTCCGCACGGTCTACACGACCCTGGAGCACTACATCCGCGATCGCCGCGAGGGACGCTTCCCGACGCACCACTATGCGATCGATTTCCGCTTCCCGGACTGAGGCGCCGGCGGCAGCGCCATGCGGCTGAACTGGATCGACTCCGACATGCCCCTGCCCGACCCGCAGGCCGGCTTGCCCGGCGGCCTGGTGGCGGCGGGCCTGGACCTGTCGCCCCCACGGCTGGAGGAGGCATACCGCAAGGGGATGTTTCCCTGGTTCAGTCCGGGCGATCCGGTACTGTGGTGGAGCCCGGATCCCCGCATGGTGCTGTCCTGCGGCGAGCTGCGCGTCTCGCGCTCGCTCGCCAAGCGCCTGCGCCAGTTCGGCCGCGATCCGCAAGACCCGGACGCGCCCCTTCGGGTGACGGTGGACATGGCCTTCGGCGAGGTGATCCGCGCCTGTGCGGGGCGCCAGGAGGCGCGCCTGGGGGTCGGCGCGGCGCGCGCGGGAGCGCCGTGGCCGGCGGCGCCGGCGGGCGCGGGGCGCGACGCGACCTGGATCACGCCGGACATCGTCTCGGTCTACGAGGCCTGGCACCGGATGGGGCGGGTGCACAGCGTCGAAACCTGGATCGGCGGGCGCCTGGCCGGCGGCCTGTACGGGGTGTCGATCGGGCGATGTTTCTTTGGTGAATCGATGTTCAGCCGCGCGGCCGACGCGAGCAAGGTGGCGCTGGCCTACCTGGTGTCGCACCTGCGGCGCCATGGGGTGCCCTGGATCGACTGCCAGCAGGAAACGCCGCATCTGGCCAGCCTGGGCGCGGCGCCGGTGCCGCGCGCGCAGTTCCTCGCGAGCCTGGCGGCGCTGCGGGACGAGGCGCCGCCGCCCTGGCCGCGCGGGCGATTGCTGATGGACGGCATGCGCGCGGACGCGGAATAGGCCTGGAAGCGCGGACAGGCCGCGCACGCGGAACAGGCCAATGGCATGGAGCAGGCCGGGGACGCTGGAATAACCCGTGGAAGCGGAACAGCCGCGGGCCTCGCCCTCCGCCCTTCACTTCCCCCGCCCCGGATGCCACAATAGCCATGACCCATCCAGGCACGGCCATGAGCAATCCCAGTGAATCGATTTTCAGAAAGCTGCAGTTCTACACGACCGCCAGCTATCCCTGCAGCTACCTGCCCGGGCGCATGGCGCGGTCCGAGGTCGCGGCGCCCGCGCACCTGGTGGATGACGCCGCCTATTCGCGCCTGATCGAACAGGGTTTTCGCCGCAGCGGGCTGTTCACCTATCGCCCCGATTGCGAAACGTGCCAGGCCTGCATCCCGATCCGCGTGGACGTGCGCCGCTTCTTGCGGGACCGCACGCAGCGCAAGCTCTGGAACCGCATGCGGGAGATGCGGGTGGCGGTGTCGCCGCTGCACTGGGACGCGCGCCATTTCGATCTATACCAGCGCTACCAGTCGCGGCGCCATCCCGGCGCGGGAATGGATCAGGACGACCAGGCGCAATATACCCAGTTCCTGCTGACCAGCCGGGTAAGCTCCGAGATGGCCGAGTTCACCGACGCCGACGGCGCGGTGCGCATGGTGGCGATCATGGACCGCGTGGATACGGGGATTTCGGCGGTCTACACTTTCTACGACCCCGACTGGCAAGGCAGCCTGGGCACCTACGGGATCCTGTGGCAACTGGACTATTGCCGCCGCCTGGGGCTGCAATGGCTGTACCTGGGATATTGGATCGAGGAAAGCCGCAAGATGGCGTACAAGTCGCGCTTCCGGCCGCACCAGATCCTGCGCGGCGGAGTCTGGATCGAGCCCCGGTGAGGACACCGGAGCCGCGGCCACCCGCATGCCATGTCAAGCCCGGCCGTACCGTAAAATGTCGCCCGAGCCCCGCCCCTCCAATCACCCTTGACGCCTCCGCCCATGCCCTCCTTGTTCCAAGCCTATCCGCTGGCGCGCGCCGCCCTGTTTTCCATGGACGCCGAGCGCGCCCATGAGATGACGCTCGAGATGCTGCGCCGGGCGCACGAGTGCAGCCTCACGCGCGCGATGCTGGCGCAGCGCCCCGCCCTGCCCCGCACGCTCATGGGTCTCGCGCTGCGCAATCCGGTGGGGCTGGCCGCGGGGCTGGACAAGAACGGCGCCTATATCGACGCGCTGTCGGGGCTGGGGTTCGGCTTCATCGAGGTGGGGACGGTGACGCCCCGGGCGCAGCCGGGCAATCCCAAGCCGCGCATGTTCCGCCTGCCGCGCGCGCGCTGCCTGATCAACCGCATGGGTTTCAACAACGAGGGCCTGGACGCCTTCGTCGCCAATGTGCGGCGCAGCCGCTGGCGCGCCGAGGGCGGGGTGCTGGGGCTGAACATCGGCAAGAACGCCGACACGCCGATCGAGCGCGCGATCGACGATTATCTGCTGGGCCTGGACGGGGTGTATCCGCACGCGGATTATGTGACGGTGAACATTTCATCGCCCAACACGCGCAATCTGCGCAGCCTGCAAAGCCACGATGCGCTGGACGCTTTGCTGGGGGCGCTGCGCGAGCGGCGCGAGGCGCTGGCCGACCGGCACGGGCGGCGCACGCCGCTGGCGGTCAAGATCGCCCCCGACCTGGACGAGGCCGAGATCGATGCGATCGCCGAGATCGTGCCGCGCCACGGCATAGACGGGATCATCGCCACCAATACGACACTGTCGCGCGATGCGGTGCGCGGCCTGCCCTACGAGGACGAGGCGGGCGGCCTGTCGGGGCCGCCGGTGCATGCGCTGTCGCTGCGGGTGATCCGCCGCCTGCGCGAGCGCCTGGGCCGCGAGACGGCCATCATCGGGGTGGGCGGCATCGAATCGGGCCGCCAGGCGGTGGAAAAGATGCAGGCCGGCGCCGACGCGGTGCAACTGTACACCGGCCTGATCTACCGCGGCCCGGCGCTGGTCGAGGAATGCGTCCGGGCGCTGGCGGCGCAAGCGGCACCGCGCTGAGTCGGAGCCGTTCACCGGACCATGTGCGGCGGCCGCCGCGCGGCGCGCCGACGGCGGGCCCGGTGCAGGTCCCTGCGCCGCATGTACCAGTAGTGCGCCCGGTCGAGATACAGGTAGATGACCGGCGTGGTGAACAGCGTCAGCGCCTGCGAGAGGATCAGGCCGCCGACCATGGCGTAGCCCAGGGGCTGGCGCAGCTCCGAGCCCGCGCCGGAGCCGAGCATCAGGGGCAGCCCCGCCAGCAGCGCGCACAGGGTGGTCATCATGATGGGCCGGAAGCGCAGCAGGCAGGCCTGGTAGATCGCCTCGCGCGGCGGCAGGCCGTGCTCGCGCTCGGCGTGCAGGGCAAAGTCGATCATCATGATGCCGTTCTTTTTCACGATGCCGATCAGCAGGATGATGCCGATGAGCGCGATCACGGTGAAATCGAAGCCGCTGGCCATGAGGATCAGCAGGGCCCCCACGCCCGCCGAGGGCAGCGTCGAGAGGATGGTCAGCGGATGGATGTAGGACTCGTAGAGCAGGCCGAGCACGATGTAGACCGCGACCAGGGCCGCCGCGATCAGGTAGGGCTGGGAGGCGAGGGATTCCTCGAAGGCCTGGGCCGTGCCCTGGAACGAGCCCACCAGGCCCTGCGGCAGCGCCATCTCGGCCTCGACGCGCTTGATGGCGCGCACCGCGTCACCCAGCGAGGCGCCCTCGGCGAGGTTGAACGACAGGGTGACCGCCGGGAACTGGCCCTGGTGGTTGATCGACAGATAGCCCGATTTCGAGGTGTCGACCCGCACGAGACTCGCGAGCGGCACCTGCTGCCCGGTCAGGGGCGAGGTGATGCGCAGCTTTGAGAACAGGTCGGGGTCGCGCTGCAAGGCCGGAGTGACCTCGAGGATGACCTGGTAGCTGTTGATCTGGGTGAAATACTGGGCCACCTGGCGCTGGCCGATGGCGTTGTAGATGGTGTTGTCGATGAGGGCGGGCGAGATGCCGAGGCTCGCGGCGCGCGCGCGGTCGATGGTGACCACGGCGGTGGCCGCCTGGTTCTGCTGGTCGCTGGCCACGTCGACGAGTTCGGGCAGGCTGCGCAGGCGCGCGAGCAGGCGCGGCGCCCAGGTGTTCAGTTCCTCGAGGTCGGCGTCCATCAGGGTGTACTGGTACTGGGTGCGCGCCAGGCGCCCGCCGACGTTGATGTCCTGCCCCGCCTGCATGAACAGGCGGATGCCCGGCACCTCGTTGAGCTCGGGCCGCAGGCGCGCCATGACCTCCTGCACCGAGGCCTCGCGCCCGGCGCTCTTGGGCCGCAGGCTGATGAAGAACCGCCCGGTGTTGAAGGTCGGCTGATTGCTGCTCATCCCGTAGGCCATGACGTCGGGGTCGCGGCCCACGACCTCGGCCAGGGCCATCATGCGCTCGTTCATGGCATCGAAGGATGCGTCCTGCGAGGTCTCGGCCAGGCCAAAGATGAAGCCCGTGTCCTGCTCGGGGAAAAAGCCCTTGGGGATGACGATGAACAGCGCCACCGTGGCCGCCACGGTGGCGACGAAGCTGCACAGGGTGATGAAGCTGTGGCGCAGGACGAGGTCCAGCCCGCGCCGGTACAGGCCCAGCATGCGCTCGAAGCCGCGCTCGAAGGCGAGGTACAGGCGCCCGCGCGGCTGGCGGTGATCGTGGGCCTTGAGGTAGCGCGAGCACAGCATGGGCGTGAGGGTCAGCGACACCACGACCGAGACCATCACGGCGATGCTCACGGTCATGGCGAATTCGCGGAACAGCCGCCCGACGATGCCGCCCATCAGCAGCAGGGGAATGAACACGGCGATCAGCGAGACCGAGATCGAGACGATGGTGAAGCCGATTTCGCGCGAGCCCTTCAGGGCGGCCTCCATGGGCGCCATGCCCTCCTCGATGTGGCGATAGATGTTCTCGAGCATGACGATGGCGTCGTCGACCACGAAGCCGACCGAGATCGTCAGGGCCATCAGCGAGAGGTTGTCCAGGCTGTACCCCAGCAGGTACATCACGGCGATGGTGCCCAGCAGGGCGAGCGGGACGGTGGCGCTGGGGATCAGGGTGCCGGCGACGCTGCGCAGGAACATGAAGATCACCATCACCACCAGGGCGATGGACAGCAGCAGCGTCATCTCGACCTCGTGCACCGAGGCGCGGATGTTCTGGGTGCGGTCGATCAGGGTACTGACGTGCACGGTGGACGGTATCGAGGCCATGAGGCGCGGCATCGCGGCGCGGATGCGCTCGACCGTCTCGATCACGTTGGCGCCGGGCTGCTTGGTGATGCCGATCAGCAGGGTGCGCCCGTCGATGGCGCGGTCGCCGGCGTCCGCGGCCCGGCCGCCGAAGGCCCAGGCGGCCTGCTTGCTGTCCTCGGGCCCGGGCACGGCCACGCCCACGTCGCGCACGCGGATCGGCGCGCCGTTGCGATAGGCCAGCACCACGTCGTTCCAGGGCTCGGCCGACAGGACCTGGTCGTTGGTGTAGACGGAATAGCTCTGCGAGGGCCCGTCGATCATGCCCTTGGGCTGGTTGACCGTGGTGGTGGCGATCACCCCGCGGATGGCCTCGAGGTCCAGGCCCAGGCTGGCGAGCTTGACCGGGTCGACCTGGATGCGGATGGCGGGCTTTTGCTGGCCCCAGATGTTGACCAGGCCCACGCCCTCGATCTGCGAGAGCTGCTGGGCGAAGATGTTGTCGGCGTAGTCGTTGACCTCGGTGATCGGCAGCACGTCCGACTGGATGGTCAGGATCAGGATCGAGAAATCCGCCGGATTGACCTTGCGGAAGGTCGGCGGATTGGGCATGTTGGCCGGCAACTGGCGCGCGGCCGCGTTGATCGCGGTCTGGACGTCCAGGGCGGCGCCGTCGATGTCCCGGTCCAGTTCGAACTGCAGCGTGATGCGCGTCGATCCGGCGGCGTTCTCGGAGGTCATCTGCGACAGGCCCGCGATGGTCGAGAACTGGCGCTCGAGCGGCTGGGCGACGCTGGTGGCCATGGTCTCGGGATCGCCGCCCGGCAGTTTCGCCGTCACCTGGATGGTGGGGAAATCGACCTGCGGCAGCGAGGCCACGGGCAGCAGCGGGAACACCGCCGCGCCCACCAGGAACAGGGCGATGGCGAGCAGCGAGGTGCCGATGGGGCGCCGGATGAAGATCGCCGAGATGTTCAAGGCTTGCCTCCCGGGGCCTGGCCCTGCCCGGCGTCATCGCCGTCGCCCGCGGCCGGGGCGGCCTCGCCCGCCGAGGCGCCGGCGAGCGGCGCGGCCTCGGGATCGGCGGCCGCGGTGCTGGCCGGCCCGGTGGCCTGCGGGTCGGCGCCCGCGGGCGGCGCGGCGGACGCGGGCGCCGCGGCCGCCTCGGCCACGTGCGCGCCCGGGCGGACCTTGTACTGGCCGTCGGTGATCACGCGCTCGCCCTCGGACAGGCCCTTGGCGATCAGTGCGAGCTCGTCCTGGATCAGGGCGATCTCGACGGGCCGGACGTGGGCGATGCCGGCCTGGTCGACCACGTACGCCAGCGGCCCGTCCGGGCCGCGCTGCACGGCGCGCGAGGGAACCACCAGCGCGCCACGCCGCTCGCCCAGGATCAGCCGCAGGTCCACGTACTGGCCGGGCCACAGCACGTGGCCGGGGTTGTCGAAGCGCGCCTTCAGCCGCAGCGTGCCGCTCTGCGGGTCGATCTGGTTGTCGACCAGCACCACCCGGCCCTCGGCCAGCGGCTGGTCGCCGCCGCTCGCGTAGGCCACCGCCCGCAGGACCCGGCCGGCGCGCAGCGCCTGGTTGACCTCGGCGTAGACACTGTCGGGCACGGTGAAGGACACCGCGATCGGATCGATCTGGTTGATGACCACCACGCCCTGGCCGGAGCCCGCGCGCACGATGTTGCCCGGATCGATCAGCAGCGCGCCCGTGCGCCCGCTGATGGGCGCGGTGATGCGGGTGTACGAGAGCTGGGTGCGCGCGGCGGCGACCTGCGCCGCGTCCGAGAGCAGGGTCGCCTGCATTTGCGCGACCTGGGCCCGCTGGGCATCCAGGGTCTGGGGAGTGATCGCGTCGCGCTTGACCAGGGTCTCGTAGCGGCGCAGGTCCTGCTGCGCGTATTCCAGCGACGCGCGGTCGCGCGCCTGCTGGGCCAGGGCCTGGTCGAGCTGGGCCTTTTGCACGCGGTCGTCGAGCTGGGCGATGAGCTGGCCCTCGGTGACGTCCTGGCCCTCGGTGAAGCCGACCTTTTCGAGCTGGCCGTCGATGCGGGCCTGCACGGTCACGCTGGCCCAGGCCTGGACGTTGCCCACGCCCAGCACGCGGATGGGGACGTCGCGCCGCTCGACCGGCGCCATGCGCACCGGCACCGGGGCCTCGGCGCCGGCGGCGGGGGTGGACACGGCGCGCGGACGGCTGGCGAACCAGACGACGGCGCCCAGGATCAGCAGGATCGGCAGGCCCAGGGCCAGGATCGTGCGACGGGGGGAGGGAGCGGGGGCCATGGACGACGGGTCTTTGCGGGGGGTCTGGCGCATGTGTGCGTGCGGGGATATCGGGATTCATCGACGTTCCGCACGAGTATACGGTCAGTTCCGCCCGGTGAAAGAGCGTCCGGGGCAAAAAAAATCCCCGAGGCCTGGGCCTCGGGGAAGGTGCTGCGGTCGATCGTGGGCCGGCTACGGACCCGGCCCGGACGATCGGCGGGGGTCGATCAGTTGGCGGCGGCGCGGCGGGCGCGGGGCGCGGCCTTGGTGGTCGTCTGGGCGACGTCGGCGGCGGCCTTCAGCGTCGCGTTGGTCGCGGCGGTGATGTTCGACTCGGCGGCGTCGGCGGCCTGGCGGGCGGCCTTGGCGACCGTCTCGTAGGCGTTGGTCGCGGTGGCGAGCGAGGACTTCAGCAGCGCCACGGCGCCTTCGGAGCCGGTGGGGGCGTTGCGCGAGATCTGCTCGATGGCGTCCGAGACTTGCTTTTGGCCTTCGCTGAACTGGGCCTCGGCCAGCTTGCTCAGGTCGCCTTGCACGTCGGACAGGATTTCGTAGACATGCTTGCCATAGGCCACGGCCTGGTCGGGGCGGACCAGCGAGGAGGTGAAGGCCAGGACTTCCTGGGCGTCCTTCAGATCGATGGCTTCCTGGGACTTGGCGGCGACGTCCTCGAGCACGGCCTTGGTGGCCTTGAGGTTGAGGTCGACCAGCTTTTCAAAGCCGCTGAAGAAAGTGCCTTGGACGGCCAGCAGATTTTCGAGGGCGGCTTTCTGGCCGGCCAGCAGGTTTTGGGGGGTTGCGCTCATGATGACTCCTGTAAGTGAAGAAGGTCGTCCTCGAGGCATTTGCCCGGCGCCTTCTATGCTGCATTGCACAATCGAAATTCTACGCGAATCCACGGCCATGTCAACAAGAATTTGTTGCGACGCAACAAAACTTGCAAGCGAGGGTTTCAGGGGCCGTCCGCGGGGGCCTCGGGGGCCTCGGAAAGCGCCGGGACGGCCACCCCCGGCAAGGCGCCGGGAATCCAGGACACCGCCGCGGCCGCACTCGGCGCACCGCCGTTCAGTGCGCCGCCTCGTAGCCCAGGGCCTCGGAGATCCGCGCGGCGGTGTCGAGCAGGATGGGGATCCAGTCGTCGCGCATGCGCTCGGCGGGCGCCGAGAGCGAGAGCCCGGCCAGCAGGGCGCCGGTGTCGTCGTGGACCCCGGCGGCGATGCAGCGCACGCCCAGTTCCAGTTCCTCGTTGTCGCGCGAATAGCCGTGGCGCCGCACCAGGGCGAGCTCGCGCTCGAGCTGGTCGAGCTGGGTGATGCTGTTGCGGGTGGTGCCGGCCAGGCCGGTGCGCATGGCGTAGCTGCGCACGTTTCGCGGGTCCCACATCGACAGGAACAGTTTGCCGGTCGAGGTCAGGTGCAGCGGCGCCCGGCCGCCGATGGCGCGCACGACCTGCATGCCGGAGCGTTCGCTCCAGGCGCGCTCGATGTAGACGATCTCGTCGCCCTGCTGCAGGGACAGGTTGACGGTCTGGCCGGTGCGCTTGTGCAATTCGCGCATGGGGCCGATGGCGGCGGCGCGCACGTCCAGCCGCCCCTTGACCAGGGAGCCGAGCTCGAGCAGGCGCATGCCGAGGCGGTACAGGCCGCTGTCGACGCGCTCTACATAGCGCCCCACGGCCAGGTCGCTGAGGATGCGGTGCGTGGTGGAGGCGTGCAGGCCGGTCGCCGCCGACAGGTCCTTGAGGGCGACGGGGTCCGGCTGGCTCGCCAGGACGTCGAGGATGCGCATCGCGCGGTCCAGCACCTGGATGGTCACCGAGCCATGGTGGTCGACGCCCGCGGCCGGTGCGGCGCCGTTGGCGAAGGAATCGGAGGGATGAGGCGGTATGGGTTGGAGACGGGCCATGCTAGGAGTTGATGCGACGCAACAATTCCATACTATGAAATATCCCTGGCGCTGGCAAGCATTTTTTCGATCCGCCGAGGCGCCCGAGCGGATCGCATCCCGAGCGTATCCCGTCCGAGCGGGCCCCTTTCGGGGCGTATCCCGCCCGGGCAGCCACGCGCACCGCCTACGGCGGCGTCAGCAGCCCGCCCACGCGCACGGCCTCCGCCCGCAGATAGGCCAGGGCCTCGGCCGCCGGGCCCGGAGGGCCCTTGACGCCGAGTTCGATATGCGGGCGGGCGCCGCCCTCGCCGCCCACGCTGGGCAGGCTGAAGGCCTTGACGCCGGCCCAGCGCATCTCGAGGGCCTCGAGCGCCGGGGTGATGCGCGACTCGGGCAGCCCGAAGACCAGGAAGGAATGCTCGATGCGCTCGACCTGGTGGTGCCAGTGGGCGTAGCGGGTGTCCAGGGTCCAGGTCATCATGGGCTCGGCCATGACGGGGAAGCCGGGCATGAAGGTGTGGTCGCGGATGAAGAAGCCGGGGATCTTGTTGTAGGGGTTGGGGACGATCTCGGCGCCGGCCGGGAACACGCCCATCTGCAGCCGCTGCTGGTTTTCCGGGGTGCTCATGTCGGCGCTGCCCTGGCCGCGCGCGGCCATGTCGGCGCAGCGCTCGGCGATCAGGCGCGCGGCCTCGGGATGCAGGACGAGGTCCACGCCCAGGGCGCGGGCACAGGCCTGGCGGGTGCGGTCGTCGGGCGTGGCGCCGATGCCGCCGCAAGAGAACACGATGTCGCCGGTGGCGAAGCTGCGCTCGAGGCAGCGGGTGATGTCGTCCTCGTCGTCCGAGATGAATTCGGCGGCGCCCAGCGACAGCCCCCGGGCCGACAGCAGCTCGATGAGCTTGGAGAAATGCTTGTCCTGCCGGCGGCCGGACAGGATCTCGTCGCCGATGGCGATCAGGCGGATTTTCGGAGGAGTGGGCATGGTGGCTGGTCCGGCTTCAGAGATCGATGACGGTTTCGGCGCGCAACTGGCGGATGGCCTCGAGGCAGAAGTGCGCATACACCAGGGCCGAGAACACCGGGATCACCAGCCAGGCGGGCGGGATCAGGTTGATCAGCGCGAGGCATCCGCCCATCAGCCAGAAGTGCCGATTGTAGCGCCGCCAGAGCAGGCGGCGCTCGGCCGCGCTGGCGTGCTCGATCATGGCGTCCACGCGCAGCATGCGCGTGAAGGCGAAGGCCCACCAGAACACCGGCAGGACCAGGGCGAAGGGCGGGATCAGCCACAAAGGCATGGTGACCAGCCAGCCGGCGCAGAACAGCACGCCGACCCAGATGGCGTTCCAGGTGCCGAGCACCAGGGTGTTGGCGCCCTGCCGCCCCACGCCCTTGTATTCACGGTTTTCGAGGTGGCGCAGCACCAGCGGCATCACGAACACCGCGGCGATCACCAGGCCCAGGATGCCGGCCATGGGCAGCAGGATGCCGGCGGCCATGAGGGGCACCAGCCAGAGCTTGAGCGAGAACAGGCCGGCGGCGACCAGCCAGCCGTCGATGGTGTTGAGCACGCCCCAGTCGGAGGCCTCGCCGTTGAGCCAGGCCGTCAGGGGATCCCAGAACAGCCACAGCAGCACCACCGCGCCCAGGAAGGCGATGACGAAGGGCAGCAGCAGGGCCGCCAGCATGCGGGGATGCAGTTGACTCACCAGGGCGCGGCGAAAGGCCTGGGCGACCAGCGCCAGGCCGGATGGGCGGCCGCGCTCGCGCAGGGCCAGGTCATGTCGGGTCATGCGAACTTTTCCTAGATACGATTATGATGGTCATCATAGTCAAACAACCGGATCGCTGTCTGCATGACCGTCTTCAATCCCCACGTCGACCTGCCGGCGCTGCGCGAGCGCCTGGCGGCCCACCCGGGCCTGCGGATCGCCTGCTATTGCGCGGCCTGGTGCGATACCTGCACGCAATACCGGCCCGCCTTCGAGGACCTGGCACGCCGCATGCCCGAGGCCCTGTTCATCTGGATCGACATCGAGGACGATCCCGAGTGGCTGGGCGACGAGGACGTGGAAAACTTTCCGACCCTGCTGCTGCAGGATCCGGGGGGGACGAGATTCTGGGGGACCCAGTTGCCGCACATCGAGCACCTGGAACGCCTGGCGCGGTCGGCGACGGCCCTGCCGCCCATCGAGGCGGGGCCCGGCGACCTACGGCTGCTTGTGGGCGCCGCCGCCTAGCAGGACGCCCACGGGCCGGCGCGCGGGCACGACGGCCGGGCGCGGCGCCGGCTGGCTGGCCGCCGGATCCTCGTCATGCGGGGCGGGGACGTAGGGCTTGGTAAAGAAATCGTCCACCGGCGCATCGTCGTTCCAGTGGCGCGGCCCGCCGCGATGGCTGCCGACGGGGCGGCGGCGCGAGGCGCGGGGCAGCTCGAGCTCGCCGCGCGGGATCTTGACCTTGATGAGTTTCTCGATGTCGAGCAGGTAGCGTTCCTCGTCGGGGGAATAGAACGCGATGGCCTCGCCCGAGGCGCCGGCCCGGCCGGTGCGGCCGATGCGGTGGACGTAGTCCTCGGCGTTGTAGGGCAGGTCGTAGTTGATGACGCAGGGGATGCCGGCGACGTCCAGGCCGCGCGCGGCCACGTCGGTGGCCACCAGGACCTCGAGGGTGCCGGCCTTGAAGGCGTCCAGGGCCTTCATGCGCTCGATCTGGGACTTGTTGCCGTGGATGGACTCGGCCCGCACGCCATCCTGCAGCAACTGGCGCGCCAGGCGGCTGCAGCCGATCTTGGTGTTGGAAAAGACGATGACCTGGTTCAGGTTGCGGGACTTGATCAGGTGCACCACGGCCCGGCGCTTGTCGTCGCCGGTGAGCGGATAGGCGATCTGGGTGACGTTGTCGGCCGTGGCGTTGGGGCGCGCGACCTCGATCTCGACCGGATTGCGCAGGAAGGTGCGGCCGAGCTTGCGGATCTCGGGGCTGAAGGTCGCCGAGAACAGCAGGCCCTGGCGGTTTTCGGGCAGCAGCCGGACGATGCGGTCGAGGTCGGGCAGGAAGCCCATGTCGAGCATGCGGTCGGCCTCGTCCAGCACCAGGATGCCGACCTGCGAGAGGCTGACGTTGCGCTGCTCGATATGGTCCAGCAGGCGGCCCGGCGTGGCGATGAGGATCTCGCAGCCCTGGCGCAGCAGGTCGCGCTGCGGGCGGATGTCGACGCCGCCGAACACCACGGCGGTGCGCAGCGGCACGCGGCTGCTGTAGAGGGCGACGTTGGCGTGCACCTGATCGGCGAGCTCGCGGGTGGGGGTGAGGATCAGGGCCCGCACGGGATGGCGCGCGGGCGAGGCGCTGGTGCTGGCGAACGGCATCAGGCGGTGCAGGATGGGCAGCGAGAACGCCGCGGTCTTGCCGGTGCCGGTCTGGGCGGCGCCCATGACGTCGCGCCCCTCCATGACCAGCGGGATCGCCGCGGCCTGGATGGGGGTCGCCGAGACATAGCCCGTCGCCTCGACGGCCTGCATGATGCCCGGGTGCAGGCCGAAGGTGGAAAAGGGAACGGGTTGCGCGACGGGGGGGTCGGTGCGAAGGGTTTCTGTCATCTGGGGCCAGTGTGGCGCGCGCCGCTGCCGGCAGGCGCGCGCGTCCATAACTTTGCTATTTTAGCGCGCTTAGCCCAATGCCGGGCAATTGGTACAATAAACGCCTTCCCATCGAAGGAGAACGCGATGTCCATGGCAGACCGCGACGGCTTTATCTGGTATGACGGCAAAATGGTTCCCTGGCGCGAGGCCACCACGCACGTGCTGACGCACTCGCTGCACTATGGACTGGCGGTGTTCGAGGGCGTCCGCGCCTACAAGACCGACCACGGCACGGCGATCTTCAGGCTCGGCGACCACACGCGCCGCCTGTTCAACTCGGCCCATATCTACCAGATGCGGATCCCGTACTCGCCGGACGTGATCTCAGAGGCCCAGATCGAGGTCGTGCGCCGCAACGCGCTGGAATCCTGCTACATCCGCCCGCTGGTGTTCTACGGCTCTGAAAAGATGGGCGTCTCGCCGCGCGGCGCCTCCGTCCACGTCGCCATCGCCGCCTGGCCCTGGGGCGCCTACCTGGGCGAGGACGCCCTGCGCCAGGGCATCCGGGTCAAGGTGTCCTCCTACGCCCGCCAGCACGTGAACGTCACCATGCCGCGCGCCAAGGTCGCCAGCACCTACGCCAATTCGATCCTTGCCAACGCCGAGGCGCTGGACCACGGCTACGACGAGGCCATCCTGCTCGACACCGAGGGCTTCGTCGCCGAGGGCTCGGGGGAAAACATCTTCATGGTGCGCGACGGCGTGCTGTACGAGCCCGAGATCGCCTCGGCGCTGACGGGCATCACGCGCGACACCATCCACCAGCTCGCCGCCGAGCTCGGCATCCGCGTGGTGACGCGGCGCCTGACGCGCGACGACCTGTACATCGCCGACGAGGCGTTCTTCACCGGCACCGCCGCCGAGGTCACGCCCATCCGCGAGATCGACGGCCGCCAGATCGGCATCGGCGAGCGCGGGCCGATCACCGGGCAACTGCAAAAGGCGTTCTTCGACGCCGCCAGCGGCAAGACCCCGAAATTCCACCACTGGCTCGCCAAGGTCTGACATGAGCACCGTCCCCAAAACCCCCGAGCAGGACATCATCTACGTCGGCGCCGAGGACCTGCCGGTCTACTGCCCCGGCCCCAAGGCCCCTCTTTGGAGCATGCATCCGCGCATCTACATCGAGGTCGTCAAGTCGGGCGTCGCCAGGTGCCAGTACTGCGGCGCGCAGTACGCGCTGCGCGAGGGGGAAAAGGTCCACGGCCACCACTAGTGTCGTGTCTCTCGAGCAAGGCCGCGGCGCGGGCGCGCGCATCGACACCAGCCCATGCCGTGCCCCCGGCTGGCTGCCGGGCGGCCATGCCCAGACCCTGTACGGCGCCCTCTTCGCCCACTACCACCGGGTCCATTTCGTGCGCGAGCGCATGGAGACCGCCGACGGCGATTTCGTCGACGTGGACTGGTGCGGCCCGGGCCTGCATCCCGAGCGCCTGCCCGACGGCTCGGCCGCGCCGCACGAGGCCGCGCTGGCGCCGACGGCCGCGCGGCGCTGGATGCGCGACGACGACTGGGCCCGCCTGCCCGGCGACTGCGACGCGCTGATCCTGTTCCACGGCCTCGAGGGCGGCAGCCGCAGCCACTACAGCCAGTCGATCGCGCACTATTTCCGGGCGCGCGGCTGGATCGTGGCGATCGCCCATTTCCGCGGCTGCTCGGGCTTTCCCAACCGCATGGCGCGGGCCTACTACTCGGGCGACACGCCCGAGATCGAGAGCCTGCTGCGGCATGCGCGCCGCCGCCTGCCGGGCGCGCGCTGGCGCGCCGCCGGGATATCGCTGGGCGGCAACGCCCTGCTGAAATACCTGGGCGAGGCCGGCGCGGACGGCGTCCCGCTCGAGTCCGCGGCGGCGGTCTCGGTGCCGATGGACCTGCCGCCCTGCGGGCGCAGGCTCTCGGACACCTTCCTCGGCCGTCACCTGTACTCGCGCTATTTCCTGAGGACGATCCGCCGCAAGATCCTCGCCAAGGCCGACAGCTTCCCCGGCTCGATCGACGTGATGCGCACCCAGCAGATGCGCACCCTGCGCGAGCTCGACGACCTGTACACCGCGCCCATGCACGGCTACCGCAACGCCCTGGATTACTGGACGCGCGCCTCCAGCCTGCCGCTGCTGCCCGGCATCCGGGTGCCGACGCTGATCCTCAACGCGCGCAATGACCCGCTCGTGCCCCAGGCCTCGCTGCCCGGGACGCGCGACGTGTCCGATGCCGTCCTGCTGCACCAGCCCGCGCAGGGCGGCCACGCGAGCTTCGTCACCGGCGCCTTTCCGGGCAACCTGCTGTGGCTGCCCTCGCGCCTGGCGAGGTATTTCGATACCGGCGGCTGAGGGATCGGGGCTGAAGAATCGGCGGCTGGGGGATCGGGGCTGAGGAATCGGCGGCTAGGGAACCAGGGCCGAGGGATCAGGACTCGAGGCGAATCACGACTTGAAGCGCTCGAGCAAGGCGCGGCGCGTCTCCAGGTCCTCGCGCAAGGTCCGGATGCGGGTGTCCAGCCGGGACTGCTCGTAGAAATCCCCGCTCATGGCGCGCGCCTGCTGCAGCAGCTCGACCGCCGTGGACAGCGCGCCGGTCTCCTCGTAGTAGCGGGCCATCGCCTCGCGCGCCTCGACCTCCCGGCCCAGGCGATCGAGGCTGCCGGCGAGGAGCTTTTGAAAATCGGCGGCCTCGGGCCATTGGCGCGCCCGGGCCTGGAGGAAATCGACGGCCTCCTGGTCGCGGCCGGCCGCCTGCAGCGCCTGGGCGTAGGCGATCGCCACGCCCTGGCTGCGGGGCCAGCGGCGCCAGGCCGCGGCAGCGGTCTCGAGGGCGTCGCGCCCCTGCGCGCGCTCGAGCTGGACCGCCAGGACGTCCAGCAGCGCGGCGCCGGGACCGGCCGCGCGCGCCTCGGCCAGGCGCTGGCCGGCGGCGGTGTAGTCCTTGGCCTGCCAGTCCAGCCAGGCCAGGGCGTACAGGGCGGCGGCCTTGCGCGCGCCGCGCGCCTCTTTCGCATCGGTGCGCATGGACAGCAGCATGCGCTGGCGGTCGGCATTGGACTGCGCCTGGATCAGGCCCAGGCGCGCCCTCGAGAACCAGAAATCGGCGCTGTCGGCATGGGCCTTGGGCGCGAGCTCGCGCACGCGGTTCTCGATGTCGGACATGCGCTGGATCGACAGCGGGTGGGTGGAGGCGTAGCCGCCGCCCTGGCCCTCGTTCAGGCGCGAGGCGTTCATGAGGCGCCGGAACATCTCGACCATGCCGCGCGTGTCGAAGCCGGCCTGGCGCATCATCTGCAGGCCGGCGCGGTCGGCCTCCTGCTCGGCGCTGCGCGAGAAGCCGAGCTGGCGATCGAGGGCGGCGGCCTGGCCGAAGGTGGCGACGCCCATGGCCAGGTCCCCCTGCCCGGCCAGCGCCGCGAGCAGCGCGCCGACCATGCTGGCGACCAGGATGCCGGTGCTCTGGGATTGCTGCGAGATCCCGCGCGCGATGTGGCGCTGCATGACGTGGCCGATTTCATGGGCGAGGACGGCGGCCAGCTCGGATTCGCTCTGCGCCGCGACCACCAGCCCGCTGTTGACGCCGATGTAGCCGCCGGGCATGGCGAAGGCGTTGATCTGCGGGTCGCGCACGGGAAAGACCGTGATGCGCTGCTCGAGGGGCTGGGGCGCGTGCGCCGCCAGGCCGCGGCCCAGCGCGGTCAGGTACTGGTTGATGTCGGGATCGGCGATGTAGGTGGGATCATGGCGGCCCTGCTCCATGATGGCGTCGCCCAGCAGGCGCTCGATCGGGGGCGAGAGATCGTCCGACGAGGCCGAGCCCATGCTCGGCAGCCCGGTCGGCTGGGCCGGCAGCGTGCAGGGCATGGCCAGCGCGGCCGCCAGGCACAGGCCGCGCGCCCAGCGAGGGGTGCGCCCGCTCATGTTCATGTGGTATGGGCCGGCGCGTGCCTCTGCCGGCGTGGGCGCTGCGGCAGGCGGTTGCGCCCGGACAGCCTCATCAGGGTGCCCAGCGCGACCAGCAGGCCGACGGTTTCGATCAGGCCCGCCGGCACCCACATGACCAGACCGCCGATGACCTGGTCGTCGACGGCGCTGAAATTGGAGAGGGCGCGGCCGCACAGGTCGAACACCGGATAGATGTCGTGCTCGGTGAAGGTGATGACGGCCCCGGCGACCATCTGCGGCGCCATGGTGAGGATGGGCGAGAGGATCCGCCCGCCCGGGCCCATGGCCGCCGGCGGGCTGGGGCGCCGGTCGAGGATCAGGTTCCAGTACAGGCAGCCGCTGATCACCACGGACCAGTTCATGAAGCGATAGATGCGCCAGTCCAGCATCGAGTAGAACTGGACGGTGGGCTCGAGCCAGACGAGCACCAGCAGGACGAAGATCAGCGGCACCAGGATCTTGTGCGTGGCCAGGGCCTCGAGGGCGCGGACCGCGCCGTTGCCGCGCCGCGCCCGTGCCAGCGCGGTGCGCCAGGACAGGGGCAGGCCGGCGCGCATCACCTGGCCCGGATAGGCGGCCATCACCAGCAGGGGGCCCAGGTGGTGCAGGACCAGGTGCTGCAGGCGGTGGATGAAGAACATGCGCTCGGCGTAGTAGTCGATGCGGGTGTGCAGCGACAGGTACAGCAGGACCATGCCGGCCCAGAACAGCCACTGGCGCGCCTTGCCCACATGATGGACCCGGCGGCCGCGCACGAACAGGACCGCGGCGGCGGCGTACACCAGCACGAACGTGGGCGAGAATTCCCAGGGCCGCAGCCAGCCGAGCACATCCATCGAAAAGACCATCCGTCGGGGAAACGCGATCCCGCTAGTTTAAAGCATTTGGCGGCGCCGGCCCCGCGGCGCGCGGGGCGGCCGACTCCACTAAAATGTCCGATCCACCTCCAACGACACGCGCCTCGCGACAGACCGCTCCATGGCTTTCCCCCCATTCGACATCGCGATCATCGGCACCGGGCCGGTGGGCTGCGCGCTGGCCCTGTGCCTGGCGCGGCGGGCGCCCGACCCGGGGCGCATCGCGCTGCTGGGGCCCGAGCCGGCGCCGCGCGCCGAGGGCCGCGCCGTGGACCCGCGCACCCTGGCGCTGAACCACGGCAGCCGCGCCCTGCTCGAATCCCTGGGCGCCTGGCCCGCGCACGCGGCCGACATCCTGAGCGTGCATGTCTCGCAGGCCGGCCATCTGGGCCGCACCCTGATCGACCACCGCGACCTGGGCGTGCCGCGCCTGGGCTGCGTCGTGTCCTATGACGAGGTGCTGGCGGCGCTGCACGCGGCGGCGGCCGGCAGCGGCGTCCGCCGCATCCTCGAGCGCCCCGGGCGTCCTCTGCCGGGCAGGCCGGTGCGGCTGCGCGCGGGGGGGCTGGACCTCGCCGCGCACGCCGCGCTGGTCTCGGACGGCGAGCGTCCGCAAGGCCTGAGCCGTGAATACGGCCAGCATGCCGTGCTGTCCACCATCCGCGCGGCGCGGCCCGTGCCCGGCCGGGCCTTCGAGCGCTTCACGCGCCACGGGCCCCTGGCCATGCTGCCCCACCCCGACGGCGCCGGCCTGTACAGCCTGGTGTGGTGCGTCCCGGCAGGGCGGGCCGCGGCCCTGCGGGCGCTGGACGACGCCGCCTTCGACGCCGCCCTGCAGCAGGCCTTCGGGCAGCGGCTGGGCGCCTTGCACAGGGTCGGAGAAACCCACGTCTTTCCGCTGTCCATGCACGCGGGGCCGGCCTTGCGGGGCACCGGCGTGGCCACGGTGGGCAATGCCGCCCAGACCCTGCACCCGGTCGCCGGCCAGGGCCTGAACCTCGGCCTGCGCGACGCCGCGCAACTGGCCGGCGCCCTGGCCCCGTGGCTGGCCCGGCCCGGCGAGGACGTCCAGCCGGCGCTCGCGGCCTTCGCCCGCCGCCGCCGGCTCGACCGCGGCCTGACCCTCGCCATCACCGACACGCTGCCGCGGGTCTTCGCCACCGCCAATCCGCTCGCGTGGCACCTCGGCGGCGCGGCCCTGGCCGCGCTGGACCTGGTCCCGGCGCTGCGCGCGCCGCTCGCCCGGCACCTGCTGCAGGGGCAGCGGAACTGAATCCCGCCAGCCCCTTTCCCCCAGGGGGTAAAATGCCGCCCATGCGCATTGGTTCCTGGACCCTTCCCCATCCCGTTTGTGTGGCGCCGATGGCCGGCGTCACTGATCGCCCCTACCGACGGCTGTGCAAGGCCCTGGGGGCGGCCTACGCGGTATCGGAAATGGCGGCCAGCAATCCGCGCCTCTGGGACAGCGTCAAGACCTCCCGGCGGCTGGACCACGACGGCGAGCCCGACCCGGTCGCGGTGCAGATCGCCGGCGCCGATCCCGACATGCTCGCCGAGGCCGCCGTGTTCAACATCCGCAAGGGCGCGCGCATCATCGACATCAATATGGGCTGCCCGGTGAAAAAGGTCTGCAACACGGCCTCGGGCTCGGCGCTGCTGCGCGACGAGGCACTGGTCGCGCGCATCCTCGAGCGCGTGGTCGCCAGTTGCGCGCCGCTGGGCGTGCCGGTGACCCTCAAGACCCGCACCGGCTGGGACCGCGACAGCCGCAACGCGGTGCGCGTCGCGCGCCTGGCCGAGGACTGCGGCATCGCCGCGCTGGCCCTGCACGGCCGCACGCGCTGCGACCTGTACGCCGGCGAGGCCGAATACGACACCATCCGCGAGGTGCGCGAGGCCATCCGCATCCCGCTGATCGCCAACGGCGACATCGACACGCCGGAAAAGGCCCGGCAGGTGATGGACTACACTGGGGCCGACGCGATCATGATCGGACGCGCGGCCCAGGGGCGCCCGTGGATATTCCGCGAGATCGCGCACTACCTGGCGCACGGCCGGCAGTTGCCGGCGCCCACGTACGGCGAGCTGCGCGAGCGATTGCTCGAGCACCTCGAGGACCATTACACGTTCTACGGCGAGCGCTCCGGCGTGCGCTCGGCGCGCAAGCACATCGGCTGGTACCTCGAGGGCCTGCCGGGCGCCGCCGAGCTGCTGCCCGGCATCATGGCCCTCGAGACGACCGGCGGGCAGACCGAGGCGCTGGACCGCTGGTTCGCCGAGCGCGCCCCCGACGCCCCGGCCGTGCCGGCCGGCGCCCCGGCCCACCGACACTGAAACCCACGACAAAGACAGCATGATGAGCACCACACCACTGGAACGAGCCGTGCGCGATCAACTGGATCGCTACTTCGAGGACCTGGGCGAATCCGAGCCGCACAACGTCATGTCCATGGTCACGCAGTGCGTCGAGCGCACGGTCCTGCAGGTGGCCCTCGAGCGCACCTCGGGCAACCAGTCGCGCGCCGCCGACATGCTGGGGATCACGCGCGGCACCCTGCGCAAAAAGCTCCAGTCCCACGGCCTGTCGGCCTAGGGCCCGCCCGCGCGCGAAACGATTCCTCCCTTTCCCATCCATTGTTCCCGTCATGACCATTCAGACCGCATTGCTCTCGGTGTCCGACAAATCGGGCATCGTCGAATTCGCCCGGGCCCTCGCGCAGCGCGGCGTCCGCCTCCTGTCGACCGGCGGCACGGCGCGCCTGCTGTCCGAGGCCGGCCTCGAGGTGACCGAGGTGGCCTCGCACACGGGCTCGCCCGAGATCCTCGACGGCCGGGTCAAGACCCTGCATCCGCGCATCCACGGCGGGCTGCTGGCCCGCCGCGACAGCGCCGAGCACATGCGCACCCTCGCCGAGCAGGACATCCCGCCCATCGACCTGCTGGTGGTGAACCTGTATCCCTTCCAGGAAACCATCGCGCGGCCCGGCTGCATCCTCGCCGACGCGGTCGAGAACATCGACATCGGCGGCCCGGCCATGCTGCGCTCGGCGGCCAAGAACCACGGCTCGCCGGCCGGCGGCGTGACGGTGGTGATCGATCCCGCCGACTATCCGCGCGTGCTGGCCGAGATGGACGGCCCGCAGCGCCAGCCCTCGTACGGCCTGCGGCTCGAGCTGGCCGCCAAGGTCTACGCCCACACCGCCGCCTACGACGGGGCCATCGCGGCCTACCTGAGCAGCCTGGCAGAGCGCGCGCCCGCGCCCGAGGCCGAACCCGGGCGCGAGGCCTGGCCGCGCGCCCTGACGGTCCAGATGCGCCGCGAACAGGTCCTGCGCTACGGCGAGAATCCGCACCAGCAGGCCGCCTTCTACCGCGACGTCCAGGTCCGGCCGGGGCTGCTCGCCAACTACCGCCAGATCCAGGGCAAGGAACTTTCCTACAACAACATCGCCGACGCCGACGCCGCCTGGGAATGCGCGCGCGCCTTCCAGGCGCCGGCCTGCGTGATCGTCAAGCACGCCAATCCCTGCGGCGTGGCGCTGGGCGCCGACGCCCATTCGGCCTATCGCCAGGCCTTCCGCACCGACCCGACCTCGGCCTTCGGCGGCATCATCGCCTTCAACACGCCGGTCGACGAGGCGGCCGCCCACGCCGTCGGCGAGCAGTTCGTCGAGGTCCTGCTCGCGCCCGCCTACACCGGCGGCGCCCTCGCCGTGCTGGCCGCCAAAAAGAACGTCCGCGTGCTCGAGGTGCCGCAAGGCACGGGCGCCAACCCCTACGACGTCAAGCGCGTGGGCGGCGGCTGGCTGGTCCAGACCCCTGACACCGCGCCCATCGGCGCCGCGGACGTGCGCGTCGTGACCCGCAAGGCGCCCACCGACGAGCAGATGCGCGACCTGCTGTTCGCCTGGACGGTGGCCGCGCACGTCAAGTCCAACGCCATCGTGTTCGCGGGCCAGGGCATGACGCTGGGGGTGGGCGCCGGCCAGATGAGCCGCATCGACTCGGCGCGCATCGCCTCGATCAAGGCCGGCAACGCCGGCCTGTCGCTGGCCGGATCGGCCGTCGCCTCGGACGCCTTCTTTCCGTTCCGCGACGGCCTGGACGTGGTCGCCGATGCCGGGGCGACCTGCGTGATCCAGCCGGGCGGCAGCATCCGCGACGACGAGGTGATCGCCGCGGCCGACGAACGTGGGATCGCCATGGTATATACAGGCGTCCGTCACTTCCGCCACTGATGCGGATCCTGGGCATCGATCCGGGCCTGCGGCGCACCGGCTTCGGCGTGATCGAGGTCCGGGGCGCGGCCCTGCGCTACGTCGCCAGCGGCACCATCGTGGCGCCGCCGGCGGCGGCCCTGGCCGAGCGCCTCAAGGTCATCCTCGACAATCTGCGCGAGGTGGCGCGCGACGCCCGGCCCGACGTGGCCGCCATGGAAAAGGTGTTCCTCAATGCCAATCCCCAGTCCACCCTGCTGCTGGGCCAGGCGCGCGGGGCGGCGCTGTGCGCGCTGGCCGACAGCGGCCTGGCGGTGCACGAATACACGGCCCTGCAGATCAAGAAATCCGTGGTCGGCACGGGGCGCGCCGCCAAGGAGCAGGTCCAGGCCATGGTGCGCCGCCTGCTGTCGCTGGACGGCGACCCGGCGCCCGACGCCGCCGATGCGCTCGCCTGCGCCATCTGCCATGCGCACTTCGAGCCGCTGGCCCGGCGCCTGGACGGCCTGGCGGGCACGCCGCCGGCGGGGGGCGCCCGGCGGCGCATCCGCGCGGGCCGGCTGATCGCATGACCACGGCCCCGCCTTCACGGTCCCCTCAGAGGAGCTTTCCATGATCGGCCGCATCACCGGCATCCTGCTGGAACTCGCCCCCCCCACGGTCTGCATCGAGGCCGGCGGGCTGGGCTACGAGATCGACGTGCCCATGAGCACGCTGTACAAGCTGCCGCCGCTGGGCCAGGCGGTCACCCTGCACACCCATCTCTCCGTGCGCGAGGATGCGCACGTGCTCTACGGGTTTTCCAGCCGGGAGGAACGCGCGGCCTTTCGCGCGCTGATCAAGGTGACGGGCATCGGCGCGCGCACCGCGCTCGCCCTGCTCTCGGGCATGAGCGTGGCCGACCTGGCCGACGCGGTCGAGCGCCAGGAATCGGGGCGGCTGGTCAAGGTGCCCGGCATCGGCAAGAAAACCGCCGAGCGGCTGCTGCTCGAGCTGCGCGGCAAGCTGGAGGCGGCGCCCGGCGGCGCGCGCCCGGCGGGCCGCCTCGGCAGCGCGGGCGAGGACGTGCTCAACGCCCTGCTCGCGCTGGGGTATTCCAGCGCCGAATCGCGCAAGGCCCTGGACGTCCTGCCCGAGGGCCTGGACGTCTCGGAGGGCATCCGCCAGGCGCTGAAATCGCTGGCGCGCGGCTGAGCGCCGGCCGCCGCATGCCGGGACGCACCGCCGGCCCACGCACGCGGGCGCAGTGGTGTTAGCATACGCAAGATACTGTATATCGACACAGCGTTTCCATGGCCATCCAACCCGATTCCCTGTCCGGCTCGCCCTTTGACGCGCGCCTGGTCGCGCCCCAGGTCGCCTCGCCCGCCGAGGACTCGATCGAGCGCGCCCTGCGGCCCCGCACCCTGGGCGACTACGTGGGCCAGGCCCGGGTGCGCGAGCAGCTCGACATCTTCATCGCGGCGGCGCGCGGGCGCGGCGAGGCCCTGGACCACGTGCTGCTGTTCGGCCCGCCGGGCCTGGGCAAGACCACGCTGGCGCACATCATCGCCCACGAGATGGGCGTCCAGTTGCGCCAGACCTCCGGCCCGGTGCTCGAGCGCCCCGGCGACCTGGCGGCGATGCTGACCAACCTCGAACGCAACGACGTGCTGTTCATCGACGAGATCCACCGCCTCTCGCCCGTGGTCGAGGAGATCCTCTACCCCGCGCTCGAGGACTTCCAGATCGACATCATGATCGGCGAGGGGCCGGCCGCGCGCAGCGTCAAGATCGACCTCCAGCCCTTCACCCTGGTGGGCGCCACCACGCGCGCCGGCATGCTGACCAACCCGCTGCGCGACCGCTTCGGGATCGTGTCGCGGCTCGAGTTCTACAACGCCGAGGACCTCGCCCGCATCGTCGGCCGCAGCGCCGGGCTGCTGGGCGCCGACACGACGCCCGACGGCGCGGCCGAGATCGCCCGCCGCTCGCGCGGCACGCCGCGCATCGCCAACCGCCTGCTGCGCCGCGTGCGC
>JBIQHJ010000054.1:0-25217 GCA_044508625.1 Alcaligenaceae bacterium | reverse complement strand
TCTTGGCCTCGATGATGCGGTTCTCGATCTGGTCGCTCATGCCCAGGCCGTGGCGCCCGCCGATGCGGTTGGCCTCGAGCATCAGCTCGACCAGGTCGCCGTACTCGACGCCGTTGAGTGCCACCGGGCGGCCCTCGTCGAAGCGCACCGAGACCTCCTCGGCGGCCACCTCGACCTCGGGGCGCCAGAACGCCACGCCCATGATGGGCTGCACGATGCGGATGCCGGAATCCAGGCGCTCGAGGTCCTTGGCCTCGTGGGTCGCGCCCAGCATGTTCGAATCGGTCGAATAGGCCTTTTCCGCGGACATCTTGTAGTCGAAGCCGTTTTCGCGCATGTATTCGGACATCTCGGCGCGCCCGCCCAGCTCGTCGATGAAGCGCTGGTCCAGCCAGGGCTTGTAGATGCGCAGCTCGGGATTGGTCAGCAGGCCGTAGCGGTAGAAACGCTCGATGTCGTTGCCCTTGAAGGTGCTGCCGTCGCCCCAGATGTTGACGTCGTCCTCTTTCATGGCGGCCACCAGCATCGTGCCGGTCACCGCGCGCCCGATCGGCGTGGTGTTGAAGTACGTCACCCCGCCGGTGGAGATGTGGAAGGCATGGCATTGCAGCGCCGCGATCCCCTCGGCCACGAGCTGGGCGCGGCAGTCGATCAGGCGCGCGCCCTGCGCGCCGTAGCGCAGGGCCTTGCGCGGGATCTCGTCGTAGTCGGGCTCGTCGGGCTGGCCGAGGTTGGCCGTGTAGGCGTAGGGCAGCGCGCCCTTGTTGCGCATCCACAGCAGCGCGGCGCTGGTGTCCAGGCCGCCCGAGAAGGCGATGCCGACCTTCTGCCCGATCGGCAGGTCTTCGAGTATGGTTGTGCTCATGTGAAATCCGGCGAGTCCATGCGTTTGAGTCGATCGGGCATTATATCGCCGCGCATCAGGCGAGCGCCCCGGCCAGCCAATCCATGGACACCGCCGCCGAAAACGACAGATTGCCGACCTGGCAATGCGCATCGGCCCCCTCCTCGGCCGTGAACCGCCAGTGGGCGCAGGGCCCGCCCACCGAATCGCGGAACACCTGCCATTGCCGCAGCGGCTCGGCGCCCTCGCCATCGCCCACCAGCGCCAGGGACGGGCAGCGGATGCCGGCGAGCGCCGCCGCGTCCAGGCGGAATTCCGCGATGCGCCGATAGGTCTGGCTGAACGTCGGCTGGCCGAAGCGCAGCATCAGGTTGCGCGACATCTCGCGCGTCTGGGCGTTCATGACCGCATCGGGGATGTGCGGCAGGTCCTCCACCCCGAAATCGTCCGACTCCGGCAGCGTCGCCGGGTCGATCCCGGCGAAGGACGTCATGTAGGCATGCAGGTCCACGATGGGCGAATTGGCGATCAGCGCGCGGATGCGGGGCTCATGGGCCGCGATCCGGGTCGCGAAATAGCCGCCGAAGCTGATCCCCATCAGGGCCAGGCGGCGCGGATCCATGCCCGGCCGCGCCAGGGCGTAGTCCACCGCCTGGCGGCCGACCACCTCGAAATCCGGCGCGAAATGGCTGGCCTCGTTGAAGCGCCAGGTGTCCATCTGGCCGGGCCCGGTGAACAGCAGCAGGTCATAGCCGCGCTCGAGCGCCGGGCGCCCGTACGCCAGGTAGCTTTCCTCCAGCGTCCCGTCGAAGCCGCTGACGATCATCAACATGCGGTCGCCCGCCGCGCGCGCGGGCCGGATATGGTAGGCCGGCAGGCGCAGGCCGTTTTGCGTGAACCACAGCTCGGTGCAGCTCGCCTCGTCCCATTGCATCGCCCACAGGAACGCCTGGCGGCTCGCCTGCCCGTATTCCCCGTGGCGCGGATCGTCCACGGCGCAGTAATATTCCGCCGCCCGATAGCTGTTGCAGGCGATCAGGTACTGGTCCCGCGCGCTGATGGCGAAACCGTTGCGGGCCCGCTCGGCGGCATCGGCGGCCTGGCGCGCCCCGGACTCGGCAAAGGCCTGCACCCACGACGCCGGATCGGCATCCCCGATCCGGGCCGCCAGCGCCAGGCATTCGCCGATCGAGGCGCCCCCATAGCGGACCGATCCGAGCTGCCGCATGAGCTGGTGATCCATTTCCGGATCCCGAAAACCCTGCACGCGCGTGTGGCCGCGCTCCAGTTTCTGTGCCATAGCCCTCCCCCATTCATCGGATTCGAGCCCCTATGTTAATTTAGCCGGGGGCCCGGCCGCCCCATTCCCGCAAGGAAATATCGCACGGGTCGCGGCCGCCGGAATCGCACGGATCCCGACCCCCCCGGAATCGCACGGATCGTCGCCCCACACGGCGCCAGGAATCTGCTAGAATTGCTGTCTTTCGGGGACGTAGCTCAGCTGGGAGAGCGTCGCGTTCGCAATGCGAAGGTCGGGAGTTCGATCCTCCTCGTCTCCACCAGAACATACGCCTGACTGTTCCCAGTCAGGCGTTTTGTTTTGGGCTACGGATCCAGCCTTTCCCGGCTCGGCTACCGCGCGACGCCGCTCGCCTGCCGGCGCCGCCAGAACGGACGGCCGGACCAGCGGGGCTGGATGCCGTAATAGAAGGCGCGCCGCGACAGGTAGGTCTGCCAGAGCTGGTCCTGCTGTTCGCCGTACTGGCGGATGTACGCGTTGTCCGCGCCCAGCCCCGCGGCGCCGCGGGGGCAGTCGGCCAAGGCGTAATGGATCATGTGCCCGGCGTGGCTGCCGGTCTTGAGCGCCTTGTCGATGCCTCGGGAGGACAGCGGGTCGTATGCCTGCGCCGCATCGCCGACCGCCATCCAGGCATCCCCGCAGAAATCCCGCAGCCGCTGGCTGTTGGCCGGCGCGCCGCGGATGGCGCCGCAAGGATGGTAGCCCCTGTCCGCGAGCAAGGGGCCGATGTGCGCCGAGTCCTCCAGCAAGCGGCCGAAGCCCTCCGGGGACGCCGCCATCCTCGCGGCCGGCAAGTCCCGGTCGGAATGGAAAACCACCAGGCGCCGGGTCTCGCCATCCTCGGTGCCCGGCAGGCGGTTGCTGTACCACCAGCCGTCCGGCGCGGCCTCGATGCGGGTATGGCGGTCGTCATCGTCGCCGGCACGGGAAAACCATTGCGCATAGGCAAACAGCCGGTCTCCACGATCGTCGGCCGGGACGCCGAGCGCCCTGGCCACGATCGCCCTCCGGCCGGAGCAATCCACCAGGCAGCGGGCGCGGCATTGCCACGGCCCCGTTTCCGAGGCGAGCGTCAGCCGCCAATTGAAAGTGTCCTCCTCGACGCGCGCGCAGGCCTGGAAGCGGACGCCCTTGAGCAGGACCGCGCCGGCCGCGACGGCCCGCTGCCGCAGGGCCTCATCGAACGCCAATCGATCGACGCACAAGCCGAAGCCCGTCGGGGTAAAGAAAAAATCCCCGATGTCGGCCTGGCCGGCCGCCCAGAGCGAAATATTGCCGGCCGTCCGGTACAGGCCCGGGGCTTGGCGCCCGGGGTCTCCGGGGTCTCCGGGATCTCCCAGGAAATGCCTGACCATGCCGACGGCGTCCGGCGGCAGCGATTCACCGAGCTTGAAGCCGGCGGCGAGCCGCTCCTCCACCAGAAGCACGCGCCGGCCGAAGCCGGCCAGCGTGATCGCGGTGGCGGATCCCGCCGGCCCGGCGCCGACGACGACGATGTCCCATATCGTATCGGCCGGGTCCGGCTGGGCGGCTTGCACGAATCACTGGCCCTTGGCGGGCGGCCGGTTCAATACCGGATGGCGCTCTTGCTCGACGAACACGATCTCGCCGTCATCCCGCAGGAAGCTGCCGTCCTCGGCCTTGGCCGGCAGCACCATCCCCAGTTTCGACCACGCATAGGCCATCTGCTCGTAGCCGTCGGTGGAGGACAGCGGCTCGCCATCGGCGTCGTATCCGCGGAACCATTCCTTGTAGGTCCGGGTCCGCGTGTTCCTGTCGTACTCGAACACGATGTCCGGCCGCTGCGTCGGCCACCATGCCTCGTTGCAGGACCAGAAGTCGCCCTGCCACGGGCTCGACATGTAGGCGGCGATCGAGCCGGGCTCGATGCCCTTGTTCACGCGGAACGCCTCGGCGAAATTTTCTCGATAGAGGATCAGGTAGGGAAACTCGATGCCCGGGTGGAAGCCGCCGCCGATGGTGGGCTGGAGCGCCGCGCTGTCCAGGGCGTGCGGCTGCTCGGCCAGTGGCAATCGCTCGAGGGGCATGGGCTCTTGCGGGACGCCGACCTCGAAATCGCCCTCCGCCCAATCCTTGAGGCGCTTCAATTGCCAGTCCGTCAGGCTCAGGAACTGGTCGGGAAGGTTTATGCCGAGCTCATGGTTCTGCTCGGGCTTGCCGCCCGTGCCCCAGAGCTTGGGCATCTTGAAATCCTCCTCCGCGCGCCGGAACTCCTCGTTCTTCCAACTGGTCGGACGCTGGGGAGGTCCGGGCAGCAGCGAATCGACGAGCTTGCCGTTCTTGCCGGGCGCATGGCGCATCAGGCCGTAGATCATCTGCCGGATCGGCTTGCCTTTTTCCGAGGGATCGGTGAAGGCCGCCATGTACATGGAGCCCAGCAGATTGCCCGGCTGGTTCGGGCCGTGGGCGGCGCCCTTGTTCTTGGCCATGACGCCCGCCGCCTCGGCGCTCACCCAGCCGTAGTTGACCGCATTGGCAAAGATCGGATAGATGTCGCGGTAGAAATTCGTCTTTTGCCCGGCGTAGGGATACGCCTCGGGGAAAGCCTCGTAGACGCGGTCCAGGATGGACACCACGTGGTACATGTGGGGCGCGAATTTCGGTGGCGCGGTGATGATCCACGCCCCCGCCTGCGGATTGCGCGTGCCCTCGTCCGCGGCCGATTTCACGCCGTCGCGCGTGCTCAGGACGGTGCCGTCCTTGAGCGTGACGGTGACGTCGATTTCACCGCCGCAGGTGTCGTCCCACCAGCCCGGCACGTTGAAATAGGCGAACTGGTTCGTCAGCGGATTCCGGCCGTTCTCGGGGCCATTGGGGGGATCGACCGTTTCGCTCGGGTTCGACAGCGCGACCTTGGGCGTGGTGACGCATTCGCCCTTGCCCGAGGCCGGGACGAACAGCAGGCGATCCTGGGAATCGAGGCGCAACTGGCCCAGCTCGATGTCGCGGGCGGCCGCATAAGTGACCTCGACCTCCCGGGTCCGGTCCTTGGGCGTGAAACCCTCGAAACGCAATGCGCCCGGCAGGGTGCCCTTCTCGATGCCGGTGAACACGTCGCCCTTCATGAGCACCGGGCCGTCCTGCCCGGACGAGATCGTGTGCACGCCGGGATCGATGATCAGCTTGTCGCGCTCGATCGGCTTCTTGCCGGGCTGGATGGACGGGTTCCGCAGCTTGTCGGGGTCGAACAGGTAGGCGCCCTGGAACGCATAATTCGCCGCCTTCATGTTCCGCACGTGGACGCGCCAGCGCAGGGACTGGACGAGGCCCGAATCCTGCGTGAGCTCGGCGACGACCTTGCCCTCGGCATCGTAGCCATACACCCGATAGCGCTGCGCCTGGCGCTTCAGCCGCAACTGGCCGTCGCGGTAGCTGCCGCCTTTCGGCCCCGGCCCGCCGCTGCCGCCGGGGTCGACCACGATCCCGGGGGCTTCGGGGCCGATGTAAAACTCGTCGCTGTCCCCCAGGCGGGCAAGGCCTATGCCCGGATGGATGCGAATGCTCTTGATCTTTTCGGACACGGCTCGACTCCTCGACAAAATGGGCTTATTGATCCGATGCTGATGATTCGGCGCTGAAAGGACGTCCCGACCGTCGGCCCGGGGGCGTTTTCACCCCCGTGGAACCCGATGATCCACTGACGACACGCAAAGGGAAGGAAAGGCGAAGCCGGGCTTGCTCAGAGAGCACCCACGATCTTCCAGTCCAGCAAGTCTGCCGAGGCGACCGTGTACCGGTTGCCCAGATGTTCGATGTCGGCGTAGGTCAGGCCGCCCGAGCGGGCGTGGGACCGTAGCGAAAAGCCGCCGCCAAAACCCGCCTTGATCGATTTCTCGATCCGGCCGGCGTCCGCGGCCGGCGCGCCGTGGGCGCCCGCGAGCGCCGCCGCGCCGGCGATGCCCGGCAGCGACAGGGCACAGGCCGCCGCGCACCCCTTGATGAAATCCCTACGCCTGATGTCCATGTCCCGTCGCCCCTCGATTTTTCTTGCTTCACATCATATTTTCATGCGTCGCATTATGATACGGGCGAGTTCGGCTTGCAACAATATTCAAGCGAAAACCACAGCGGGCGCGGGGACCGCCTGGCCCCCGCCTCGGCCGCCGATCAGGACGGCTTGATGGCGATCTTGAGCACGCCGTCGCGCTGATGGGAGAACAGATCGTAGGCCGCGACGATGTCGTCCAGCTTGTAGTGGTGGGTGACCAGCACGCCGAGATCGAGGCGCTCGGCGGCGATCACGTTCATCAGGCGGCGCATGCGCTCTTTGCCGCCCGGGCACAGGGCGGTGTTGATGCGGTGGTCGCCCAGGCCGGCCGCGAAGGCGTCGAGCGGAATCTTGAGGTCCTGCGAATACACCCCCAGGCTGGAGAGCGTGCCGCCGGGCTTGAGGCAGCGCAGGGCCTGCTCGAATGTGGTCTGCGTGCCGAGCGCCTCGATGGCGGAATCCGCACCGCGCCCGCCGGTGAGCTTCATCACCTCGGCGACCACGTCGCAGTTGCGGAAATCCAGGGTGACGTCGGCGCCGAGCCGCCGCGAGATGCCCAGGCGGTGCTCGTTGCCGTCCACGGCGATGATGGTGGTCGCGCCCAGCAGGCGCGCGCCGGCCGTGGCGCACAGGCCGATGGGCCCCTGGGCGAAGACCACGACCGTATCGCCCAGGCGGATGTTGGCATTTTCGGCGCCCTTGAAGCCCGTGGACATGATGTCCGGGCACATCAGCACCTGCTCGTCGGTGAGGCCGTCGGGTATCGGCGCGAGATTGGCCTGCGCATCCGGCACCAGGACGTACTCGGCCTGGGTGCCGTCGATCAGGTTGCCGAAACGCCAGCCCGCGGTGGCCTTGTAGCCGTGGCAGCCGCAGCGCCCGGAGGGGATCAGGTAGCTGCCGTCCTGCGAGGGGACGCCGTCCTGCGCGGCATAGGAGCCGAAATTCGGGCAGATCGCGCCGGCGATGACGCGCTGGCCCTCGCGATAGCCCGTGACCGCGCTGCCGAGCTTTTCGATGACCCCCACCGGCTCGTGGCCGACCGTGAGGCCCTGGGCGACCGGATATTCGCCCTTGAGGATGTGGACGTCGGTGCCGCAGATGGTGGTGGTGGTGATGCGGACCAGCGCATCGTTGGGGCCCACATCGGGGATGGGTTTCTCGGTGAGCTCGATGCGGCCCGGTTCGACGAATACGGCGGCTTTCATTTTGGCAACCATCGGTGTTTCTCCTTTCATAGGATGGGTAGCGTGCAGTCTCCCCCCCACAAGCGATGGTTCCATGGTATCGGCTTGGCGCGGCCGGGTTCTTGCGCCAGATCAGGATCAGGCCTCGCAAGGCGGGCGCGGGCCCTCCCGCCATGCCGTGGGCCGCCTTGCGGGCGGCGCGGCGGTCCGCCTCACCGGGCGGCCGGGCGCCGCAGCCACTGCCCGAGGTCGCCCGGCAGCTCGGAGGGCGGCGCGGGCAGGTCCAGGCGGCCGGGCGCGAGCGGCGCCACGGTCAGTTTCTCGACGCGGAATTCCGGGCCATAGGCGAGGACCCCCAGCCCGCGATCCTCCAGCGTGCGCGAGACCTGTTCCAGGCCCTGCCCCGGCGCCTGCGCGGAGGTTTGCAGGCGCTCGGCGATCTGGCCCAGGATCCGCGTGAGCGCGCGCACCTCGGGCTGCCGGCCGAGCACGCCCTGCCCGCTGTGGTCCCGCCCCTCGAGGTCGCGGTACGACACCTCGTAGACCTCGCCCGCGCGCCCGGCGACCGTCTGGCGGGCGCCCGTGGGCTCGAGCCCGGTGAGCGAGCCGATCATCCGCGGCGAGGGCTTCCAGGCGAGGCCGCCCAGCAGGCCGGCCGCGGCCTGCGCATCCAGGACGACGGGGCTGCCGTTCATCCGCATCACCGAATACAGGCGCCCGTCGCGCAGCAGCAGATAGCCCTGCGAGACGCCGGACACGTCGACCCTCGCGTCCGAGCCGTCGAACGCCACCGTCAAGGTGCGCTCGCCCGCCCGCACGGTCGCCTCCGCCGCCGCCATGGCGCCGGCATGCGCCGCGCATCCGCAGGCGAGCAAAAGCCATGCCACGATCCGCATCCACGCCTCCATCAAAGTTGCAGACGTTCAACGATAACGGGTTCCCGCGCCCGAAGCAGCAAGCAATCGCCTCAATCGTTTCCGGATCTTGCACCGGGAGGGCGCCGCCCTCCCGCGGCGGGCGCGGCGCCCTGGCGTTCGCGGGCCGGAAGGCGGGGCGGGGCCGCGCCTGGACGCGGCGCCGCGCTCAGAGCCACTTGATCCGGCGGAACCTCCAATACAGCAGCCCGCACACCGCGAAGGTCGCGCCCAGCATCGCCGGATAGCCGTACGTCCAGCTCAGCTCGGGCATGTCGTGGAAATTCATGCCGTAGATCCCCGCCACGGCGGTCGGCACGGCCAGGATGGCCGCCCAGGCGGCGAGCTTGCGCGTGATGTCGGTCTGCTGCATCTGGCTGAGCATCATGCTCGCCTCGAAGGCGAAGGCGAGGGCCTCGCGCAGGCTGTCGACGGACTCGACCACGCGCTGGATGCGGTCGGCCACCTCGCGGAAATACCCGCGGCTGTCGGTGCCGATGTTGCGCGTGTCCACGCGCGCCAGCCGGCGGCAGATTTCCACCATCGGGACGATCACCGTATGCACCCGCAGCAGGTCACGCCGGCAGCGGTATAGACTATGGATATCCTTCTGCCGGAAACCCTCCAGCAGGAGCTGGTGCTCGATGCCTTCGACCCGCGCCTCCAGTTGGCCGAGCGCCTCGACATAATGGTCGGCCATCAGGTCCAGCAGCGCCGAGGCCACATAATCGCTGCCGCGCTCGAGGAGCTCGGGCGACTCGGCGAGCAGCGCCCGCAAGTCCCCGTACGAGGCGCTGAAGCGGCGCCGGATCGTCAGCAGGTAGCCGGGGCCGATCAGGATCTGGGTATCGCCGAAACTGGGCCTCTCATGGACGATCTCGACCGTGATCGCCACGACCAGCGTCAGCCGCTCGTATTCGATGATCTTGGGCCGCCGGTGCGGCGACATGATTTCCTCGATGGCCCGCGCGGGCAGGGCGAGCTGCGCGCCCACCTCCCGCAGGACCTCGTCGGCGGGCTCTCTCAGCCCGATCCACAGCAGGCCCTCCCCCGCCTCGACGGCGGCGCCGATCCCGGACAGGCCCACATCGCGCGGCGCCCGTCCCTTGACGTACAGGGCGGAAGCCACGGCGGACCGGGAAAAGAGCTCGGCGGCGGAGGGATCGGAGGACATGCGTTGGATTCCCGCTTGCGGGGCTCAGCCCTCGGACGGATCCGTGCACGGGGCATGGCGCAGGTTCGCCTGCGTGATGCTCGCGCCGGGCGGCACGCTGCCCGTGATCCAGACATTGCCGCCGATCACGGCGCCCTTGCCCAGGGTCACCCGCCCGAGGATCGTCGCGCCGGCGTAGATCACCACATCGTCCTCGACGATCGGGTGGCGCAGGCCGCCCTTTTCCAGGTGCCCGTCCTCATCGGTGGCGAAGCGCTTGGCGCCCAGGGTCACCGCCTGGTAGATGCGCACCCGGTCGCCGATCACCGCCGTCTCGCCGATCACCACCCCCGTCCCGTGGTCGATGAAGAAACTGTCGCCGATCCGCGCGCCCGGATGGATGTCGATCCCCGTCTGGCTGTGCGCCAGCTCGGCGATGATGCGCGCGAGCAGCGGCAGGCCCAGCATGTAGAGCGGATGCGCCAGCCGGTGGTGGATCAGGGCCAGCACCCCCGGATAGCACAGCAGCACCTCGTCCACGCTGGTCGCGGCGGGATCGCCGCTGTAGGCCGCCAGCACATCATTGTCGAGCTGGCGCCGGATGTCGGGCAGCGCCTGCGCAAAGCGGTCGACCGCCTCGAAGGCCCGCGCCTCCAGCAGCGCCTCGTCGCACGGATCGTGGCGCGACGCATAGCGCAATTCCAGTTGCGCCTGCGCCAGCAGGGTGTGCAGGGCGGCGTCCAGCGTATAGCCGACGTAGAAATTCTCGCTGTTGTGGCGCAGGTCGACCGGCCCGAGGCGCATCGGGAACAGCACGCCCTTCAAGGCCTCGACCGCCTCGGCCACCGCGGTGCGCGAGGGAAACTCGCGCGCGCCCGGCTCGCGCGCGCGCTTCTGCGAGTCGCGCCACGCGCTGCGGATGCCATCGAGGGCATGCACCACCCCCGTCACATTGAAACTAGCCATATCGGATGATCCTATCGCTCGCGGCCCGCGGAAACCACCGGCCCGGAATTTTTCAGCAGGAAAATATAACGCCTGCGAGGGCCATAGTGTAAGGCTGGGGGAGCGGGCGGGCCGCATCACCCGGGCATCGGATACGCTCGTCCGTCGAACAGCCGCCTTGCCGTCCGGAAGAAATACCCGTGCTCGGCGACCCAGCCGGACGCCTCGCGCCGGACCGCGGCGCCGACGGTCAGTATGCCGGAAGGCATCCCGATCCGCAGTTCGTCGCCGCCATCGCGGCGGGCCGCCTCGGATGCCACCGTGCCGTCGATCCGCGCGGCGACCGCCAGGCACAGCGAGGCCGTCAATTGCAAGGCCTGATGCGGCTGGCCGCTGGAGATCATGCGCACGGTCAGGTCCACGTCGCCGGCCCGGATGGCTTCTCCGGACAGCATCACGGCATCCTGGGGAGGGGACACCATGCCCACGAAAGGAATCATCCGCCGGGCCCGCGCCTCCTCGGCCGTGGCGGCAATGCCCATCGCCATGGACGCCTGGATGCGGATGTCGTTCAGCATCCCGAGCACCTCGGGCCGCGCCGAGAGCTCGGCGGGCATTTCGATGCCGGTGAGGCCCACCGAGCGCGGATCCACGAATACGCAGGCATTGGCGGCATCCACCATGGAAACCCACACCCTGCCCCGCCCTGGGACGTCCAGCCATTGGGCGGCCTGGCCGGTCGGCAGGAGCCTGCCGGTACTGGCCCCGCCCGGATCCAGGAACTCCAGGCGCACCGGCGCCCCCGAACCCGCCACACCCGGGATCCGCAAGTCGCCACGAACCAGGGCCCTGCCGGCCTCGACGGGAAAGAACGAATGGATGATCTTGCCGGTGTTCGTGTTGTGGATGCGGACACGGGCCTCGGGACCATCGGCCGCCACCAGCCCCTCATCGACGGCGAAGGGACCGATCGCGGAGGACATATTGCCGCAGTTGCCGCCAAAGTCGACCCGTGCCTCGTCCACCATGACCTGCGCGAAGGTATAGTCGACGTCCGCTCCGGGAACGGTGGGCGGCCCCACGACGCATACCTTCGAGACGGACGAGACACCGCCGCCCATGCCGTTCAACTGCCGTCCGTACGGGTCCGGGCTGCCCATCAAGGCCAGGAACAGCGCGCCCCAGTCCTCCCGCCGCTCCGGCAGGTCCGCACGATGCAGGATGAGGCCCTTGCTCGTGCCGCCGCGCATGAACACCGCGCGGATGCCATCGGACCAGGATCGCCGGCCATCGGATGAAAGATCGCCCGCCATGGGATTCGTCGTCATAGGTAGTACCGCCGCGCAAGTTCCTCGTGGTCCTCCTCGAGCTCGGACACCGGTCCCTGGGCCACCACGGTGCCGGCCCGCAGCATGTAGAACCGGTCGACGACCTGCGCGGCCAGCAGCATGTTCTGCTCGACGAGGAGGATCGATACCTCGCCACCGCTGCGCAAGGCGCGCATCATGGTACCGATTTCCTGCACGAAGAGCGGCGAAAGGCCCGCCGAGGGCTCGTCGAACAGCATGACCCGGGGTTCCGCCATCAAGGCCCGTCCGATGGCGAGCATCTGCTGCTCGCCGCCCGACATCGTCGCCGCGCGCTGCGCGGCCCGCTCTTTCAGCCGCGGAAAATAATGAAACACCTTTTCGACATTGCGGTCGAACGCCTTGGGCGCCCGGGCCAGCGAGCCCAGGCGCAGGTTGTCCAGCACGGTCAGGTCGCCAAACAGGTCACGCTCCTGGGACAACTGCAGCAGGCCGCGCCGCACGATCACATGCGGCGGGCATTGATGGATGGGCTCGCCGAAAAGCTCGAGGGTGCCGGCCGACGGGCGCAGGAAACCCGAGACAGTGTTGAGCAGCGTCGTCTTGCCCGCACCGTTCGTGCCCAGCAGGCCGACCGCCTCGCCTTCGTACAGGTCGATGCCGATGCCCGACAAGGCCTGAGTCCGCCCGTAGCGCACGTCCAGATTCGCGATATGAAGAATGGGATCAGGCATGGCCTAGGTAAACCTCCAGCACGTCTTTGTTGTTTCGGACTTCCTCGGGCGAACACTGGGCGATCTTCTTGCCGTAATTGAGGACGAGCACCTGGTCGGAAACCGCCATCACGAGATCCTGGACGTGCTCGACCAGGAGGATCGCGACGCCCCCGGCCGCGAGCTCGCGCAGGGACTGGCCCAGGTGGAGGCGATCGCCGGGCGACAGGCCGACCGCGGGCTCGTCCAGCATGATCAGCTCGGCGCCCGCGACCATGGCCCGGGCGATCTCGACCAGGCGCTGCTGCCCAAAGGACAGGTCGCCCGCCGGTCGTTCGGCCAGATCGGCGATGCCCATTTTGTCCAGCATCGCGCGGGCCCTGGCCGTCGCATTGCGTTCCGCCCTGGTGGAGGCGGGCCATCCCGTCACGCACCCCCAGAATGAACTCGGGGTGTCGAGTTCGAGGCCCGTCAGCACGTTCTCCAGCACCGACATCTCGCGCAGGATGCCGTTGTTCTGGAAAGTGCGCCGGATCCCCAGCGCCGCGATCTGCGCCGGGCGCAGGCCGCTGATCGGCTTGCCCTTGAAGGCCACCGAGCCCTGCGTCGCCGGGATGAAGCCGCCGATGGCGTTGAACGCGGTGGTCTTGCCGGCGCCGTTCGGCCCCATCAGGGTGAACACCTCGCCCGGCCGCACGCTGAAAGAAAGGTCGTCGACGGCGGTCAAGCCGGAAAATCGGACCGTCAGATGATGAACCTCAAGCATTCCCGCGTCCCTCCCGGTACAGGCGCTCCCGCATCCAGGGAAGGCGCGACGACAGAAAGCCGCCGACCCCCTTGGGCATGAAAAACAGCACCACGATCAGCAGCAGGCTGAAGACGATTTCCTCCAGGCCCGGGAAGTTGCGCAGCAATTCGGGCAAGCCGGTGAGCAGCACGGCGCCGATCACGGAACCCGCCAGGCTGCCCAGCCCGCCGATCATGACGATCACAAAGTGCATGAGCATCTGCGAGATCCCGAACGTATCCGGAGAGACACGCCCGTTGAGGATCGCATACAGGGCGCCGGCCAGGGCCGTGATCAGGCCGCTCCAGGCAAAGGCGATGATCTTGGTCCGATTGACCGCGATGCCCAGGGAATCGGCGGCCGCCTCGTTGTTCCTGACGGCGACGAACGCCCGCCCGTAGCGCGAATGCAGCAGCAAGGCGCTGGCCCCGACGCCGATCACGACGACGGCGAGGAACAGATAGTACTTGCCCGTGCCGCTCAGCTCGGACCCGAACAGGGCGATCCCCGGCATGTTGAAGCCGCCCGAGCCGAAGGTGACGCCGTCGGCGTGGACATACAGCCAGCGCATCAGCTCGCCGAAGGCCAGGGTGATGATGGCGAGGTAATAGCCCCGCACCCGCAGCGCGGGAAGGCCGACCAGGGCCCCCGCGAGGCCGCCGCAGACGGCGGCCGCCAGGATCGCCGGCAGGCTGCCGAGGCCCAGGTGCACCATGGACAGGCCGGCGACATAGGCGCCTATGCCAAAGAACGCGGCGCTGGCGAACGCGAGCTGGCCGAGGTAGCCGAGGACCATGTTCAGGCCGACGGCGACCAGGCAATACACCAGCATGGTGTTGGCCACGAAGAGCTGGTAATCATTGACCATCGGCGGCAGCGCCAGCAGCGCCGCCAGGATGATGACGAGGATGTATCGCACGCGCGGCCCCCGCGAAGCCGGCCCCGTCGATGCGGGCAGTGATTTATCCACGACCTTGCCTCCATTCTCCAAGCAAGCCCTGGGGACGCACGACCAGGACGACGATGATGGCGAGGTACGCCGTGATTTCCACCAGGGAACTCGACACATAGCCACCGATGAGGTTTTCCAGCACGCCGAGCGTCAAGGCCCCGAGCACGGCGCCCGGCAGGGACCCGAAGCCGCCAAGCGTCATCGCCGCGAAGGCCTGGATCAGCATGTGGGCGCCCATGTCGGGATAGACCAGCGTGCTCGGCGCGATCAGTATTCCGGCCACGGCGCCCAGGGCCGCGCTCGCGCCCCACATGAAGTTCTGGAACCGTGGGACGTTGATGCCGACCAGCGCGGCGCCGCGCGGCGTCTGGGAGGCCGCCTGGATGACTTTCCCCGCCTGCGTCTTCTGGAAGAAATAAAAGAATCCCAGGACGATGAGCAAGGACGAGCCGGCGACCAGCAGGTCCTGCGGCAGCAGGATGACCGAGCCGAGCTCGATCGGGCCGCCGTCCACCAGCGGCTCGAGCGGCACGACCTCGCGGCCATAGAAAAAGCGCGAGATGCCCTTGAAGAGATACGACAGGGCGATCGTCATCATGGCGAGGCTGATGTGCGGCGCGTTCTGCAGGGGACGCATCAGCAGCCTCTCGACCAGGCTGCCGAACAGCATCAGCAGGATCAGCGCGAACAAAATGGAGGCGGTATACGACCAGCCCAGGACCTGCTGGGAAACCAGGATCGCAAAGGCCCCCAGCATGAAGAACTCACCATGGCAAAAATTGACGACAGTCGTGGAGCGGTAGAGCACGGTCATGCCCAATGCCACCACGGCGTACACGCTGCCGTTCACGAGCCCACTGACAATAAGCTGAGCCAGCATACACTACCCTCATCCGTAGCCGGCCGGCCGCCCCCGCGAGGACGGCCGGCCGGACAAGTTATCATGCGGCGCGCGGCACCTTATCGATCGACCGGATACGTGGCGACGATTTCGGCGTGGTCCTTGGGCCAGTAGATCATCTTGCCGCTGGTGATCCCCGCATGGACCTCGGGGGTGAAGGTCAGCGGTCCGGACTGCAGGCCGGGATCGAAATCGCGCAGCTTGTTCAGCTCATCGATGACCTTTTCGCGCGTCAGGTCCGGGCCCGCGCGCTTGATCGCCTCGACGATCGCCAGCGCGCCCGTCATGCCCATGAAGCTGAGCGTCTCCACGGGCTCGTTGGGGTAGTACTTGCGGTACATGTCCACCCATTTGCTGAACTCGGGAGCATCCAGGGTGCTGGACAAGGGATAGAAGACGAACAGGTCCTTGGTCGCCGCCGGATTCCCCACGCGATGGACCATGTCCTCGATCGAAACGCCCTGGGTCGTGACGGTCGGCGCCTTGATCCCGTACTTGTCGGCGCCGCGCAGGTACAGCGTCAGTTCGGGCGGATACAGGATCGCCAGCACGACATCCGGCTTCGCGTTGCGCAGCTTGAGCAACTGGGAGGTCGCGCTCGTGCTGCCGCGCTCGAGCCAGACGGATTCGACGGGTTCGATGCCCTTGATCTTCATGTACTCGAGCAGGGGATTGATGTGCGACTTGCCCCACTCGTCGGAATGGCTGATGATCGCCACCCGTTTCGCATCCGGCTTGGAGAGCGCGAAATCCAGCATCGTCCGGGTCACCGTGTTCGTGGTCGCGATCGGGTGGAACAGGTTGGGCATGACGGGCGTGGAGATCGCGGCGCTCGCGGCGCCCAGCACCATGTAAGGCAACTGGGGGTTGCGCGCGAGCTCGGGCTTGATGGCCATGACCGTGCCGCTGCACCAGCCGCCATGCACCATGAAGACCTGGTCCTGCGCGATCAGTTTCTTGGTCGCCGAAATGGTCTTGTTCGGATCGCAGGCGTCGTCCTCGATAAAGAGCTCGATCTTGCGGCCATTGATGCCGCCGTGGGCGTTCACGTCCTTGTAGACGGCCGCGGCCCCGAACAAGGGCAGCGAACCGACCGCGGTGGGCCCCGTCAAGGGCCCAAACATCCCGATCCGGATCGTGTCCGCCGTGACGCCGGTTTCCGCCGAGACCGGCGTCACGGCGACCGACAAGGAAGCCGTCAAGACGAGAGCGGCCGTCGATAAGAGTTTTCTCATGTGTTCCTCCTGGAATTGTCGTTGGTCTGTCGATGGATCATCCAAGGCGCCGATTGGCCGCCTGCGCACCGGCGATGCGCCCGAAGACCGCTCCCCGCATGACCGAGGTCGCACCGGTATAGGTGCCGTAGTACAGACCGGTCATCTCTCCGGCGGCATAGAGGCCGTCGATGGGTTCGCCATCCGTATTCAGCACCTCGCTTCGGGGGCTGACCTTGATGCCGCCGAAGGTAAAGCAATTTCCGCAAATCACGGGATAGGCAAGGAAAGGGCCCTGGTCGATGCGCCGCGCCCAATGGGATTTGGGCGGCGAGTAGCCGGACGCCGTCGCCAGCCCGTCTTCCTGCAGGGGATCGAAGGCGCCGTCCACGCAGGCCGCGTTGTAGCGCTCGACGGTGGCCTGCAGGGCATCGGGATCCAGCCCGAGCCGGGCCGCCAGTTCCGGCAGGCTCGGGGCGCTGATGGGCGGCTGGTCCGAACGCACGGACCGCCTCCAGTTCGGCACGTCGTCGATCTTCGAGTCCAGGATCACCCAGGCGATGCCCTCCGGCTGCCTGAGGATCCGGCGGGTGATGCTCTCGTAGGTGGCGTCGACCGTGCTGGGGGCCTCGTCGATGAAGCGCTCCGCACGCTTGTTGACCAGGATGCCGTAGCTGAACACCAGCACGATGGGCTCGGTGGCGCCCGACCTGGGATCCAGCGGCTCGGCGTGGATCTCGCTGAAATCGCCGGCCGGGGCGGCGCCGATCTCCAGCGCCATGCGTATGCCCTCGCCCTTGTTGTAGTAGCCCCCGCGGGCGACGGGCCGCAGGTAGCGCGCATCGGGGCCGATGTAATGCACGAGCATCTCGGGGTTGCCCTGGAAGCCGCCGCTCGCGAGGATCACCGCCTTCGCGGTGAAGCGCAGGCGCCGGTTGCCCAGGCCGCTCGCCTCCACCCCGACGACCGCGCCCTCGTCATTCTGCACGAGGCGGCGCGCGGTGGTCCGGTAGAAGAACCGGGCGCCCGCCTTCTCGGCGGCGGGGGCCAGGGCCTCGACGATGGCCAGGCCGCCACCGACCGGACTCAGGCGCGTGGTGCAGGTCGTGATGAAATATCCCGGCTGGCTGTCGAAGCGCACGCCGAACTGCTTCATCCATTGCAGGGTCGGCCCGGCACGGTCGGCCAGCGTGCTGATGAGCTCCGGGTCGGTGAAGTTCAACACCTTGACGATCGGCGACCAGTTCTCGAAATCCTGCGCCGCCTCGGACACCAGCACGGGGTCCAGGTAGTGGCCGGCGTTCTCGGCGAAATGGCTTTCCAGGTCGTCGGCGACCTCCATGTCGTTCTTCATCCGCATCTGGGCCTCGGTCCAGCGTGTCTGGCCGCCGCGCTCCTCGATATCCGAGCGCTCGAGCAGGGCGACGCTGGCCCCCTGCTCCAGGGCCTGGAGGGCCGCCGACAGGCCGGCCACGCCGCAGCCGACGATGACGACATCGAAATTCATGTTATCCGCATGTGGGGACATGGGGCTTCCTCCGTTTGCAATCGTTTGTAGCCGGACAGGGCCGTGTCAGTAGCGGCGCACGAACGGGTTGGGCATGTCGAGATCGGTGGATATCCAGACGCTCTTGGCTTCCATGTACTCCTTGACGGCCTCCACGCCCCCTTCCCGGCCCAGCCCGCTTTCCTTGAAGCCGCCGAAAGGCGTCGTATAGCTGGTGGAGCGATAGTTGTTGACCCACACCGTGCCGGCGCGCAGCCTGGCGGAGAGCAGCATCGCGCGGTGCAGGCTCTTGGTCCAGACGCCGGCGGCCAGGCCGAAACGGATGTCATTGGCGATGCGGATGGCATCCTCCTCGTCCTTGAATTTCAATACCGACAGCACGGGGCCGAAGACTTCTTCCTGGGCGATGCGCATCGAATTGTCGACATCCACGAAGATGGTCGGCTCGACGAACTGCCCGGCGCCAAATCCCGGGCCCTCCAGCGCGCGTCCGCCCGCCACGCAGCGCGCTCCCTCGCGCTTGGCGATGTCGATGTAGCTGAGGACCTTTTCGAATTGCGGGCGCGTCGCGACCGGCCCAATCTGCGTCGCGGGATCGCTCGGATCCCCGATCTTTGCCGCCCCCGTGATCTTGAGCAGCCGATCGATGAACTCGTCATGGATGGATTCCTGCAGCAAGAGGCGGGAGCCCGCCATGCAGGTCTGGCCGCCGGCGGAAAAGATACCCGTGATCACCCCATTCGCCGCCTTGTCCAGGTCCGCATCGTCAAAGATGATGTTCGGCGACTTGCCGCCCAGTTCGAGGGACACGCGCTTCAAGTGGGCCGCGGCGGTGGTGTAGACCTTGCGGCCGGCGTCGTCGCCGCCGGTGAAGGCGATGCGGGCCACCTTGGGATGGCTCACCAGGTGATCGCCGATCTCCTTGCCGAATCCGCTGATCACGTTGATGACGCCGGGCGGGAAACCGGCCTCCTGCACGAGCTTCGCCAGTTCGTACAGCGAGACGGAGGTGAATTCCGATGGCTTGCACACGATGGTGTTGCCGGCGCACAGCGCCGTGCCGAGCTTCCACGCCGTCAGCAGCAGGGACGAGTTCCAGGGCGTGATGCTGGCGACGACGCCCATGGGCTCATAGCGGACCATGTTGAATACGCCGGGCTTGTCGATGGGCACGACCGAGCCCTGGATCTTGTCGGCCAGTCCGCCATAGTAATAAAAATACTTGGCCATGTATTTCACCTGGCCCAGCACCTCGCTCATCAACTTTCCGTTGTCACGGCTCTCGGCATGGGCCAGGCGCTGCGCATCGCGCTCGACCAGGGCGCCGAGCCGATGGATCAGCATCCCTCGATCCGAGGCGGACAAGCGGGACCAAGGGCCCTCGAATGCCGCGGCGGCCGCCTCCACGGCGCGATCGACGTCCACCTGATCGGCCCGCGGCACTTCGGCCCAGGCCTCTCCGGAGAATGGGTCCAGGCTCTCGAACCAGCGGGACGAATTCGGGTCAACCCATTCATTGTTTATGAACATCTGATAACGCAACATCATCGGGCTCCTGTGAAGACTCTCGAAATAGGAAGACGAGATCGAGTATGATGGCCCTGAGATGATGCGTAAATTGATTAATAATCAATAGTTGATGAGCATTTTGCAAGCATCCGTCCCGGGACGAGGCATGAGACGCAAGATACCCAACACAACCTCGCTGGCGGTCTTCGAGGCGGCGGCACGGCACGGCAGCTTCGCCCGGGCGGCCAATGAGCTCTGCCTCACGGAAAGCGCCATCAGCCGGCAGATCGCCGCCCTGGAAAAATACCTCGAGCTCAAGCTGTTCACGCGCGTCAAGCGGCAGGTCGTGCTCAACGACGCGGGGCGCGCCTACGTCAGGAACATCAGCAAGAGCCTCGCCGACATCGAGGCGCATACCCTTTCGCTGATGTCCAACAAGGGCGATGACGGCGTGCTCGAGCTGGCCGTCATCCCCACCTTCGCCAACCGCTGGCTGCTGCCCCGGCTGAGGGGTTTCCAGGAGAGGCATCCGAACATCACGGTCAACATGACCGAAAAGCCGCTGCCTTTCCTGTTCCAGGACACCCAGTTCGATGCGGCGCTGCACTTCGAGCACCCGAGCTGGACGGGCGTCGTCAAGGTCGACCTGTTCGAGGAACAACTGGTCCCGGTGCTCAACCCCGCATTCTTCGATGTCGCGCAACTCACCTCCCCCAAGGATCTGCTGCGCATACCCTTGCTGCACAAGGCCTCGCGCCCCGAGGCATGGCGGCGCTGGTTCGAGCTGTCCGGCCACGCGCCCAGCACCTCCGCCCTCGGCATACGGTTCGACATGTACGGCATGATCATCGAGGCTGCGCGTTCGGGCCTGGGCGCCGGATTGGTGCCGCGCTTCTACGTCAACAACGAGATCCACCGGCACGACCTGGTGATCCCTTTCGAGGTCGAGCTGCAGCACGAAAAACGCTATTGCTTCGTCTATCCCGAACACAAGAAAGACTCGCGCATCGTCCAGCTATTCCGTGACTGGCTGCTGGAGATCAAGCAGGAATTCGATCGCCCGCGGGCACGCGCCCGCAGGCAATCCAGGAAATCCAAGGCGCCGTAGGATCGCCCCGGGATCCCCCCGGCGGTCAGAATCCCGACAGGACGATCTTGCCTATCGTGTGCCCGCCTTCGATCGAGGCGTGGGCCGACCTGAGGTTCGCGGCATTGATCGCGCCCAGATTCCTCGTCGAGGTCGCCCGGATTTCCCCCGCATCCACCATGCGCGCGATCTCGTTCAATATCTCGTGCTGGCGGATCATGTCGGGCGTGCCCTGCATCGGCCGAGTGAACATCGCCTCCCAGTGGAAGGACACGCTCTTGGATTTGTAGGGGCGCAAATCGAGCGGATCCGGATCGTCGATCAGGCCGAACCGCCCCTGGGGCGTGATGATCCTGGAGATCTCGGCCCAGGCCTTGGCGCTGGTGTGCGAGGAAAACACGTAATCGACGGTCTCGAACCCAAGCGCCTGGACCTGCGTATCGAGCGGCTGGCTGTGATCGACGACGTGGTGGGCCCCCAGGTCCCGCACCCAGGCCTCGCTCTCGGGACGCGAGGCGGTCGCCAGCACGGTCAGGCCGGCCCTGCGCGCCAGTTGAATGGCCATCGACGGCACGCCGCCCGCGCCGCCCAGGATCAGGATCGACTTGCCCGGCAAGGCCGGACGCGGCACGTCGACCTCGAGGCGATCGAAAAGCATCTCGTACGCCGTCAGCGAGGTCAGCGGCAGCGAGGCCGACATCGCGTGATCCAGCGTCGCGGGCTTGCGCCCCACGATCCGCTCGTCGACCAACTGGAACTGCGCATTGGAGCCGGGGCGATCGAGCACCCCCGCATAGAACACCGCATCGCCGGGCTGGAACAAAGTGACGCCCCGTCCGACCTTCTCGACGATGCCGGAGGCGTCGTAGCCGATGATCAAGGGCTGCTCCGGCGTGCCCTGAAAAGCCTTGCGGCTCTTGACGTCGCGCGGATTGACCGCCACGGCCTCGACCCTGACGAGCAGGTCCCGCTCGCCCGGCTCGGGCACCGGACATTCGAAATCGAACAAGGACCGCTCATCCCCTATGGGCAGGTTTTCCACATGGCCAATCGCTTTCAATCCATTCTCCTTGATATATAAATCTCTGATCCTCGGACCCGGACATCCTACTGCATGGCGCCGAAGGACAGAACCCCGGACGCCCGCCGCTCACCGGCCACGGAGCACGAGGCGCCTCAACGCCTGGTTCATCCGGGTCTGCCAGCCCGGCCCGCCGGCCTTGCCCTATCGACAAACCTGTGGCAAAACAGTGCGTTCCCTCAGAGCGCCACCTCCCGCCCCTCGCGGGCGCTGATCGCCAGCGCCTCGAGGGTGGCGGCGGTATCCAGGCTGGCCTCGGCGTGGCGGCGGATCAGTTCCGCGTCCCCGTCGGCCACGGCCTTGGCGAACGCCTCGGCCACGAAGAAGAAGCCGCTGCCCGATGGGGACCGGATCTCCTCGAAGGGAATCGTCCCGGCACCGCCCCGGCGTATGCGCAACTGGCTCGGCAGGTAGCCGTAGGGATGCTCGCCGGCCCGGTCGCCGGTGTGATTGAGGAACTCCGTATCGATCGTTCCCTGGGCGCCGGCGATCGTCGCGCGGCGATGATTGGCGGTATCCATGGCGCAGGCGAACTGGGCGCGACGGCCATCCGCGTAGAACAGGGTGCCGCACATGCTGATGTCCACCCCCGTCTCGGCCCAGCTCGCATCCGCGCGCACGCGGCTGGGTGCGCAGCCCATCACCAGCCGGATCAGGCTCAGCGGATAGCTGCCGGCATCGAGCAGCGCGCCGCCGCCCAGATCCGGCTGCATGCGGATATTGGCGTTTCCGCCCAATAGCGGAAACCCGAAGACCGCCTGCACGGAGCGCACCGGCCCGATCGCCCCCTCGCGCAGCAAGGCCAGCATGTCGGCGGTCTGGGGCTGGAACTGATAGGGATAGGCCTCCAGCAGCATGATCCCGTGGCGCCGCGCGGCATCGAACATGGCCTGCGCCTCGGCCCGCCCGAGCGCCAGCGGCTTTTCGCACAGGACATGCTTGCCGCTCTCGGCCGCGCGGATCGCCCAGGCCGCATGCAGGCTGTTGGGCAAAGGGATGTAGACCGCATCGATCTCCGGATCGTCCAGCAAGGCCTCGTAGCTGCCGAGGTGTCGGCCGATCCCGGTGTCCGCCGCAAAGCGCGCCGCGGTGTCCGCATTGCGGCTCGCCACGGCGACGAGGCGCACCGCCGTGCTCGGCGCCACGTCGCGCGCGAACTGGCGCGCAATATTGGCGCACCCCAGGATGCCGAGGCGCAAAGGCTCGGAGGAATGGGAATCCATGCTCATGGTCGAGTCACCTATCGAGTATCGAGTTCGAAAAACGGCGCCGCGGGAGGCGGTGCGAATCAGCACGGTAATGCAAGTCGGCGGGCAGCCGCAATCCCGGCGGCGTCCGGCACGCATCGATTTCCCGGAACTGCCGCCTCATCCGCCAAGTGCCCCAGGCAGCGGCCTCGTCCATAATGGGCGCTTTCCCATGCATGCGAGGAAGCCGACGATGGCCGACGGGAACACCCTTTTGCTGGTGGGCGGCGAACTCTGCGAACGCACCGCGGAAATGCTCGACCCCGCTCATTGGCGCTGCATCGGACTGCGCCGCCGCGCGCGGCCCGCGGCGGACGGCAGGATCGCCTGGCACGCGGCCGATCTGCGAAACCGCGAGACCCTGTCCTTTCTGGGCGCAAAGGAATTTTCCCGGATTTCCTACATCCTCTACGCGCCCGCGCCGGACGCGCGGACCATGGCGGACTATGCCGAGACCTACCCGCTCGGTCTGCCCAGGCTGCTGGACAGCCTGGCGCCCCGCTGCCGGGCGCGGCTGCGGCGCTGCGTGCTGGTGGGATCCTCGGCGGTCTGGGGGCCTTCCAGCGACTGGGTGGACGAGGACACCCCGCCCGACGGCACCGATTTTCGCGCGCGCGCCCTCCTGGCTGCCGAAGCCGCGCTGCGCACCGCCCTCCCTCCAGGCATCGGGGTCGCCCTACGCCTGTCGGGCCTGTACGGCCCCGGACGCCTGCGCCTGGCCGAAGGCCTGCGCGCCGGCACGATCCCAGCGCCCGACGGCCCCGGCCATTGGGCAAACCGCCTGCACATCCACGATGCCGCGCGGGCCTGCGCGCATCTGCTCGCCATGGCCGACCCTCAGCCGCTCTACATAGGGACGGACGACCACCCCCTGCCGACGGCGGAACTGTACGACGCAATCGCCCGGCTGGCCGGCGGCCCCCCACCCGCCCGCCAGCCCCGGCCCCCGAGCGGCAAACGCCTGTCGAACGCCCGGCTGCGGGCCAGCGGCTGGGCACCGACGTGGCCGAATGCCCTGGACGGATATGCGGCCTGCCTGGGCGAGTCGAATGGTATTGCGGCTGGCATCACGGCGGGGCGAGATCCACGCGGCGAAAGCGCCTCGGAGGGACAGGGGGAGTAGCGTCGGGCCTACGGTGCCGCCCCCTGGTCTCGCCATTTTTGATCATCGGGGTTCCAGGCGTTCAATCAGATGCGAACTGTCTGGCCTGCGAAACGTGCCAAGCCCCGCCGCGTCATCAGCATGAGGAGAGCATCATCCCTACCGGCGCCCTCTCCTCACTCTCTCTCAATCACCCTCAAAATCCGCGTCCGGCGCCGCGACAGCGGACCGAAAGCCTGTGAAACCTGGGCATAATGCTGCCCCGCCATCAAGGCGTCGAGGATATCGGCCCAGTCCTGCATCAGCAGGGTGCGCGACCCCACGAAACGCGCATGATCGTAAGGCGCGCGGGATGTGTCGCGCCGCCGATGGGCGAGCTGCAGGTCCACCAGCTTGTCGGGATAGCCCAGCAGGCCGAGCAGCGTCGTGGCGGTGGCCCGGAAACCGTGAGCCGAAAAGCGGCCTCCGTATCCCAAGCAATCGATCGCGCGATTGAAGGTGCTGGCGGAAAGGGCGCGGCCCGCGGCATGGTGATTCGGAAACAGCACCGCCCCATCGCCGGTCTGCGCGCGTAAAGCACGCAGCAGGGTCACCGCCTGCCGCGACAGGGGCACCATGTGGACCCTGCGCATCTTCATGCGCTCTTTCGGAATCGTCCAGAGCCGGTTGGCGAGATCGAATTCCTCCCAGCGGGCCAGCCGCAGTTCCGATGGCCGCACGAACGTCAGCGCCAGCAAGCGCAGCGCGATCTTGACGCTGGCACGGCCGGACCATGCCTCCAGACATTCGAAAAATCCGGGGATATCCGGCCAGGCCAGCGGCGGATGATGGCGAACGGTCGGCCGCTTGACCAATCCCTTCAAGAGCCTCGCGGGATCATCCTCCCGCAGCCCCTTCAGGACCGCATGCGAAAAAATCTGCGAAATCCACTGCGAAACCAGCAAGGCGGCGCAACGCGCGCCTCGGCCGGCAACCGATTCGACGATCGCGCGCACGTGGAGGGGCGTGACCTCCTCCACCGGCAAACCACCAATCGCGGGCAGGATGTCCCTGTCGAGATAACTGCGAACCTGGCGAACATAGCCCACGCTCCACTGATCGTTCGCAGCCACCCACTGCCCGGCCACCTCTCTAAAAGTGCACTGACCAGCGGCATGCGGCCGCCGAACCCGTCGAGCCTTTCGATGGCGAAAATGCAAGCGCTTGCCGTTCCTGGGCTTGACGAACAAAAACAAATCGCCGCCCTCCGATTCGGAACCATTCCCGATCCGGACGGTACCAACCCTGCGCATGGACAAAAGGCCCGAAGCCATGTGATGCTCCTCCTCAGTTGAAAGAGCATCAAGGTATATACGCGACCGCCCACTCTCTATCAGGAGATCAGTCGGGTGTTCCCGTATCGATTATCAACACTAACTACCTCTCCCTGGTTGCCCAGGGGAACCTGAACAAGTCCCA
>JBIQHJ010000053.1:0-26301 GCA_044508625.1 Alcaligenaceae bacterium | reverse complement strand
GATCGCCGACGATTTCCGCAGGGCCTTCGCCGAGGACTGCGACCTCATCATGGGGCCGGTCACGCCGGCCGTCGCGCGGCGCATCGGCGACAACCGCCAGGACCCGATCGCCGACTGGCTGGGCGACATCTACACCCTGGGCGTGAGTCTCGCCGGCCTGCCGGGCATGTCGATCCCCTGCGGCTTCAGCGGCGATGCCCGCCCCCTGCCCATCGGCCTGCAGATCATCGGCAACCATTTCGACGAAGGCCGCCTGCTGGCGCTCGCCGACCGCTACCAGCAGGCCACCGACTGGCACCAACGCACCCCGGGACAGCAATGATGGAATGGGAAATCGTCATCGGTCTGGAAACGCACACCCAGCTGTCGACCGAATCCAAGATCTTCTCGAGCAGCAGCACCCGTTTCGGCGCGGCGCCCAACACCCAGGCCGACGCGGTGGACCTGGCCCTGCCCGGCTCGCTGCCGGTCATGAACCGCGGCGCCGTCGAGCGCGCGATCCGCTTCGGCCTGGCGGTCGGGGCCACCGTCGCGCCGCGCTCGGTGTTCGCGCGCAAGAACTATTTCTATCCCGACCTGCCGAAAAACTACCAGATCAGCCAGTTCGAGCTGCCCATCGTGGTCGGCGGCTCGCTGTCGTTCTTCGTCGGCGAGCAGGAACGCACGGTCAGGCTCACGCGCGCCCACCTCGAGGAGGACGCCGGCAAGTCCCTGCACGAGCATTTCACGGGTCCGCACGGGGAATCCTCCAGCGGCATAGACCTCAACCGCGCGGGCACGCCGCTGCTCGAGATCGTCTCCGAGCCCGAGATGCGCTCGGCCGCCGAGGCGGTGGCCTACGCCCGCACCCTGCACGGCCTGGTGGTCTGGCTGGGCATCTGCGACGGCAACATGCAGGAGGGCTCCTTCCGCGTGGACGCCAACGTATCGGTGCGCCCCAGGGGCCAGGCCGCGTTCGGCACCCGCTGCGAGATCAAGAACCTCAACTCCTTCCGCTTTCTCGAGCGCGCCATCCAGTACGAGGTCCGGCGCCAGATCGAGCTCATCGAGGATGGCGGCACCGTGGTCCAGGAAACCCGCCTGTACGACTCCGACCGCGACGAGACCCGCAGCATGCGCAGCAAGGAGGATTCGCACGACTACCGCTATTTCCCGGATCCCGACCTGCCGCCGCTCATCGTCACGCCCGAATGGATCGAGCGGGTCCGCGCCGGCATGCCCGAACTGCCGGCGCACAAGCGCGCGCGCTTCGAGGCCGACATGGGCCTGAGCCCCTACGACGCGGCGCAACTGACCATGCACCGGCCGATGGCCGACTACTTCGAGGCCGCGGCCGGGGCGCTGCCCGCGGGCCAGGCCAAGCTCGCCGCCAACTGGATCCTGGGCGAGCTCTCGGCCGCCCTCAACCGCGACGGCCTCGAGATCGGCGATTCGCCGGTGGCGGCGGCGCGGCTCGCCGCGCTGATCGCGCGCATCATCGACGGCACCCTCTCGAACAAGATCGCTCGCGACGTGTTCGCGGCCATGTGGGCCGGCGAATCGGGCGGCTCTCCCGATGCCATCATCGAGGCGCGCGGCCTGCGGCAGATCAGCGACACGGGCGCGATCGGCGCCATGATCGACGAGGTGCTGGCGGCCCATCCCGCCATCGTCGAGGAATATCGCGCGGGCAAGCAAAAGGCGTTCAACTCGCTGGTGGGCCAGGTCATGAAGGCCGCGCGCGGCAAGGCCAATCCGCAGCAGGTCAACGCCCTGCTGCTGGAAAAGCTGGGCGGCTGAGGGGCCGTCCAGGCGCATCGCTCATCGGGCCGAGGCGACCGCGCGCATCGGGCCGAGAAGGCCGCTTGGATCGGGCCGAGCCGGCCCTCGCCGGGACCCCGGGCGGGCCGCCCCGCGACTCAGACGCCGTAGCGCGCGCGGTAGGCGGCCACGGCCTCCCGATGCGCCCCCAGGGCCGCGTCGCCCTCCAGCACCGTCATGATGTCGGCGAGCGAGGCGATGCTGATCACCGGAATGCCGTAGGTCCGCTCGACGTCCTGCGCGGCCGAGTGCGCCGAGAGCGCGTCGTCGGCGCCCGCGCGCTCCATGCGGTCCAGGGCGATGAGGACCGCCGCCGGCCGGGCGCCGGCCGCGCGGATCAGCGCCACGGACTCGCGCACCGACGTTCCCGCCGTGATCACGTCGTCGATGATCACCACGCGGCCGGCCAGCGGCGCGCCCACCAGCATGCCGCCCTCGCCGTGGTCCTTGGCCTCCTTGCGATTGAAGGCGAAGGGCACCCTGCGGCCGGCCATGTCCGGATGCCCGGCCAGCGCCACCGCGGTGGCCGTCGCCAGCGGGATGCCCTTGTAGGCCGGCCCGAACAGCATGTCGAAACCGGTGCCGGAGGCCACCAGCGCCTGGGCGTAGAACTGCCCCAGGCGTCCGACCGAGCCGCCGTCGTTGAACAGGCCCGCATTGAAGAAATACGGGCTGAGGCGTCCCGACTTGACCTTGAACTCGCCGAAGCGCAGCACCCCGTGCTCCAGGGCGAAACGAACGAATTCCTCGGCGTGGGTTCCCGGCATCGATCTGGCCTCCGTGCGTGCGAAACCGCCATTATCCGATATTTCCGGCGGCGCCCCCCGCCCCCATCTCGCCCACCAGGAAATCGATGAAGGTGCGCACCTTGGGCGTCAGATACTTGCGGCTGACGTAGGTGGCGTACAGGCACTGCGTGCGCGAGGCGTAGCGCGGCAGGACGCGCACGAGGCGCCCCGCCGCCAGGTCGCCGTCCACCAGCCAGGCCGGCAGGTTGGCGATCCCCTCCCCCGCATGCACCGCGTGCAGGGTGAAATTGGAATCGTCCGAGCGCATCGCCACCCGCGGCCGCGCGACGGCGGCGCCGCGCGGCCCCTCCAGTCCGATCTCGTCGGTCTCGAGGTAGCTGGCGAGGATGGCGGGGCAATCCGCCAGGTCGGCGACCGTGCGCGGTGCGCGGCGCCCCTCGAACAAGGCGGGCGCCGCGACCAGGCGAAAGGGGATGGCGCACACCGGCCGGGCGATGAGCTGGGGGGCGGGATCGCGCGTCACGCGCAGGGCGAGATCGTAGCCCTCGGCCACCAGGTCCACCTTGCGATTGGCGAAGCGCAGGTCGAGCACGACCTCGGGATACGCCGCGCGATACCGGCCGGCGATCTCCGCGAAATGCGCGTTGGCGAACCAGACCGGCGCGGTGACCTTCAGCACCCCGCGCGGCGCCTCGATGGTGCGGCCGATCACCGCCGCGGCCTCCTGCAGGGTATCGAGCGCCCGGCGGCATTGGACGATGTAGAGCTCGCCCGCCTCGGTGAGGCTGATGCGCCGGCTGGTGCGATTGAGCAGGCGCACCCCGAGCTGGCCCTCGAGGTGCGCCAGGTGCTTGCTGACCATGGGAGGCGACAGGGACAGGCGCTCGGCCGACGCCACGAAGCTGCCCGAGGAGACGATCTCGACGAAGACCCGCATGCTCAACAAAGTATCCATGAACTCTCCATGGCCATTTGGCGGACGCCCAATGGATGATTTCCTCATAAGAAACGATTCAGTAATAATTTTATTATTTATTTCCCAGGGTGATTCTTTTAAGATTTCTTGCATCATCACCCCGGCCGGTCCCCACGGCCCTCAACAAGGAAACCACCATGGACAACACCTGCTGCGCCACCTGGGCGCCCCGGCTCACCAGCCTGATCCGCATCGGCAGCGGCTACATGCTGCTGCTGCACGGCACGGCCAAGCTGCTCGGCGTTCCGCACGCCCCCATGTTCGACAACCTACAGCTCTTTTCCCTGTATGGCGTCGCCGGCCTGATCGAACTGGTCGCGGGCGCGCTGGTGCTGATCGGCCTGTTCACCCGGCCCGCGGCCTTCGTCGCCTCCGGTTTCGGCGCCGCCGCCTACCTGATCGGCCACGTGGCGGCCAAGGGTTCTTTCTTCCTGCCCATGTTCAACGGCGGCGAGGCGGCCCTGCTGTTTTCCTTCGTGTTCTTCCTGCTGTTCCTGTACGGCCCCGGCCCCTGGAGCGTCGACGCCCTGATGGGCAAGAAGGACTGACGACCGCGCCAACCCATCCTCATGCGCCAGCCCGTCTATTTCATCTCGCACGGCAGCGGGCCCTGGCCATGGATGGCCGAGGCCCGCGAGGCCTACGCCTCTTTGGCCGCATCGCTGTCGGCCATCCTCGCGGACCCGGCGGCCCGGCCGGACGCCATCCTCATGGTGTCCGCGCACTGGGTGACGCACGGCGGCCTGCGGGTGGGCAGCCATCCGCATCCCGGGATGGTCCATGACTATTACGGATTCCCGCCCCACACGTACGAGATCAGATACCCTGCGCCCGGCGATCCGGCCCTGGCCGGCCGCGTGCTGGGGCTGTTGGCGACGCGCGGCATCCCCGCCAAGGCGGATCCAGAGCGCGGCTACGACCACGGGGCCTTCGTCCCCGCCTACCTCATGGCGCCCGACGCCGGCGTCCCCATGGTGCAGCTCTCGATCGAGGCGGGCTTCGATCCCGCCTGGCACATCGCCGTGGGGCGGGCGCTGGCGCCGCTGCGCGACGGCAAGGTCCTGATCATCGGCAGCGGCCTGAGCTATCACAACCTGCGCAGGCTCGGGCCCGACGGCGCGGAGCCCTCGGCGCGGTTCGACGCCTGGCTGCAATCGGCCCTGGCCGAGGGCCCGGCCGGCCAGCGCGAGGCCGCGCTGTGCGTCTGGGAGCAAGCCCCCGCGGCGCGCATCGCCCATCCCCGCGAGGACCACCTGATCCCCTTGCACGTGGCACTGGGCGCGGCCGACGGCGACGCCGCCGCCTGCTTCCACCACGAGACCGGCGCCTTCGGAGGCATCACGGTCTCGAGCTTCCGTTTCGGGTAGCGCTTCCATTCGGGTACAGTTCAGGGTTGAATGAACTCGAGGAGCCTCCCGTGCTGCGCATCACCTCCCTGAACGTCAACGGCATCCGCTCGGCCTTCCGCAAGGGCCTGGCCTCCTGGCTGGCGCGCAACCGCCCGGACGTCGCCTGCCTCCAGGAAATCAAGATCCAGGATGGCGACCTCACCGACGAGCTGCGGCATCCCGACGGCTATACCGGCCATTTCCACTACGCGGAAAAGAAGGGCTACAGCGGGGTCGCCCTGTACCTGGCGCGCGACGCCGAGGCCGTGGCGGCGGGCATGGACTGCCCGGAATTCGACGCCGAGGGCCGCATCCTGCGGGCCGACTGGCCGGGCCTGAGCATCGTCAGCGCCTATCTGCCCTCCGGATCCAGCGGCGACGAGCGCCAGGCCGCCAAGTACCGCTTCCTCGACCACTACGAGGGCTGGCTAGGAAACCTCATGAACGAGCATCGCCGGACCGGACGCGAGTTCGTGCTATGCGGGGACTGGAACATCGCCCACAAGGAAATCGACCTCAAGAACTGGAAGGGCAACCTCAAGAACAGCGGCTTCCTGCCCGAGGAGCGAGCCTGGATGAGCAAGGTGTTCGGCGAGCTGGGCTGGGTGGACGTATACCGCCGCCTGCATCCCGAGACCGGCGGGGAGGCCTACACCTGGTGGAGCAACCGCGGCCAGGCCTGGGCCAAGAACGTCGGCTGGCGGATCGACTACCACATCGCCACGCCGGGCATCGCGGCGCGGGCGGTTTCCGCATCGATCTACAAGGACGAGCGGTTCAGCGACCACGCGCCCCTGACGATCGACTACGACTGGACGATCTGAGGACGTCCAGGCGAGCCGCCCGCATCCGGCAAAACCGGCACTCGCCGGGCCGCATCCACCGGACCGCGCTCGCCCGGGCCGCACTCGCGGGAGCCGCATTCGCCCGGGCCCGACACGCTCAGGCCGTCGCCCGGCGGGCGGACGGCGCATCCGGGGCGGAGCGCAGGTAATGCTGCGCCAGCACGGCGCACACCATGAGCTGGATCTGGTGGAAGATCATCAGCGGCAGCAGCACCGGCCCGATCGCCGCGGAGCTGAACAGCACCTGCGCCATGGGCACCCCGGTCGCCATGCTCTTTTTCGAGCCGCAGAACACGATGGTGATCTCGTCGGCGCGGTTGAATCCCAGCCGGCGCGTGCTCCAGGTATTCAGCGTCAGCACCAGCGCCAGCAGCGCGCAGCACACGACAAAGAGCTTGAGCAGGGCGTCCGGCGGCACGGCCTGCCACAGGCCGCTGATCACCGATTCGCTGAACGCCGTGTAGACCACCAGCAGGATCGAGCTCTGGTCGACACTGACCACGAGCTTGCGGTGCCCGTCCATCCAGGGGCCGATCACGGGGCGCATCAGGTGCCCCACGATGAACGGCAGCAGGATCTGGACGCTGATCTTGAGGATCGAATGCAGCAGCGACGAGCTGCCCAGCGCCTGGGTGTCGGCGCTCAGCATGAGCTGCAGCAGCAGCGGGGTGACGACGATGCCGACGATGCTCGACGCGGAGGCCGCGCACACCGCCGCAGGAACATTGCCGCGCGCGATCGAGGTGAAGGCGATGGCCGACTGCACCGTGCCCGGCAGCACGCACAGGTAGACGACGCCGATGTAGAGGGGCTCGCCCAGCATAGGCAAAAGAACCGGCCGGAGCACCCATCCCAGGATTGGAAAAATCACGAACGTCCAGATGAACACCACGCCGTGCAGGCGCCAGTGCGTGGCCCCCGCGATGATCGCCTCGCGTGAAAGCTTGGCGCCATGCAGGAAGAACAGCAGGGCGATTGCCGCGGTCGTGAGCCATTCGAAGAACACCGCGCCCCGCCCATGCGCCGGGACCACCGAAGCGGCCGTGACGACGAGGATCAGGATGATGGTGAAACGATCGAACAGCAGGCGTAATTTCGACAACATGGTTTGGAATGCTCCGGCGGTCCGGGGCTCTCGAGGCGTAGATTAAACTGGATGGGGACCAATGTTTGGCCGCAAAAGGATATGAAACATTCGCCAACGGACATCGGAGCGCCCCTCCTGGGGCTGCGCCAACTGCTGCGCAAGCTGCCGCGGCGGGTCTACGGCCACGTGCAGAGCCAGTCCAACATGATCATCCCGCGCCGCCACAAGCACACGTGGGCGCAGTTGTCGTACGCGATCCAGGGCTATCTCGAGGTCTGGACCGCCCACGCCCGCTTCGTGGCACTGCCCCACCGGGCCGTCTGGATCCCGCCGGGCATCGAGCACAGGGTGCGCACCACGCCCCACACCATCATCCGCAGCCTGTACCTCGACGCCCAGGCGCCGCCCGTGCACTGGCCCGACTGCCGCATCCTGGTGATCGATCCCCTGCTGCACGAACTCATCCGCACCTTCAGCACCTTGCCCATCGAATACGACGAGGCGGGGGCCGAAGGACGCCTCGTCCAGGTCATGCTCGACCGGCTGGCCCAGGCGCCCGAGGCCGGGCTGGTCCTGCCCTGGCCGGCGGATCCCCGCCTGCACGCCATCTGCGAGCACCTGCACCGCCGCCCCGACGAGGCGCTGTCCCTGACGGACTACAGCCGCCGCCTGGGGATCTCGGAAAAAACCCTGACGCGATTGTTCGTGCAGCAGACCGGGCTGGGATTCAGGCTGTGGCGCCAGCGCGCGCGCCTGGTCCATGCCCTGCCGCTGCTCGAGCGCGGCGACCGCATCACCGACGTGGCCCTGGCCTGCGGCTACGACAGCCTGTCGTCCTTCATCGCGGCCTTCCGGGAATCGACCGGCGTGACCCCGCGCGCCTTCATGGCCGCCGCCGGGCTGGACACGCCCGCGCGGCCTTCCGCGCCAGCCTGAAGGCCAGGCCGCGCCCCGGGCCCGCGGCAGGCGGCGCCGTCCCCCGTCCATCCCCTCAGTCCGGTTCCGGCGCATCGAGGGCGCGGACCTCGCGGCGCAGCGCCCACAGCAGCGCCAGGCCCGGCAGCGCGATCAGCACCGTCAGCACGAAGAACAGCGGCCAGTCATAGCGCTCGACCAGGACCGGCGTCAGCGGGCCGGCCAGGTAGGTGCGGCCCACCGCCGACAGGGCGGACAGCAGGGCGAACTGCGTGGCCGAGAACTGCTGGCGGCACAGGCCCATCAGCAGCGCGACGAACGCCGCCGTGCCCAGCCCGCCGCAGAGGTTCTCGACGGCCACGACGGTGGCCATCGAATACAGGTGCGCCGGCGTGACCGCCAGGACCCAGTACCCGAAATTCGACACCGCCTGCAGGACGCCGAACAGCATCAGCGAACGGTACAGGCCCAGGCGCGTCATCAGCCCGCCGCCCAGCAAGGCGCCCACGATCGTGGCCGCGAGCCCGAACACCTTGTTCACCATCCCGACCTCGGTGACGTCGAAACCCGCGCCGCGCAACAGGAAGGTGGTCGACAAGGCGCCGGCGAACGCATCGCCGAGCTTGTACAGGACGATGAGCAGCAGGATCCACAGGGCCCCGCGCCGCAGGAAGAACTCGCGCAGCGGCTCGACGACCGCCAGCCGCAGGGTGCGCGGCGCCGCGGCCACCTGCTCGGGCTCGGGCGCGAACAGCGTCGACAGCGAGCTCACGGCCATCACCCCGCCCATGGCGATGTACATGCCCCGCCAGCCCAGCCATTGGTCGGCCAGGATCAGCGCCAGCCCCCCCGAGACGATCATCGCCAGCCGGTAGCCGAGGACCTTGAGGGCGGCGCCCGCCGCGCGCTCGTCCTTGTGCAGGACGTCCGTGCTGTACGCGTCGAAAGCGATGTCCTGGGTCGCCGACAGGAACGCCACCCAGACCGCCAGCAGGGCCAGCAGCCCCAGGTGCGAACCCGGCGCGAAGAAGCCCATCGCGGCGATCGACAGGGCGAGCAGGACCTGGGTCAGGAACACCCAGCCGCGGCGGCGCCCCAGCCAGGGCGGCGCGTAGCGGTCGACCAGCGGGGCCCAGAGGAATTTCAGGGTGTAGGCCGAGCCCACCAGGGTGAGGAAGCCGATCTGCTGCAGGGACACCTGCTCGACGGTGGCCCAGGCCTGCAGGGTGCCGCCGGTCAAGGCCAGGGGCAGGCCGCTGGCGAACCCCAGGACCAGCAGGGGCGCGACCCGCCGGCTGGCATAGACCCGCCAGCCTTCGCTCACGCCTCGGCCCGCACGTTGGGCGACTCGAACCGGTACACCGCCAGCGTGCTGCGCCATCCCTGGAGGAAACGGATCTCGCGCTGGCCGTGGAAGGTCGCCAGGTGGGTGATGCGCAGGCCGAGCTTTGCGGCCAGGCGCTGGAAATCACGCAAGGTGCACAGGTGGATGTTGGGCGTGTTGTACCACTCGTAGGGCATCTGCCCGGTCACGGGCATGCGCCCGCACAGGATGGACCAGCCATGCGTCCAATAGCCGAAATTGGGGAAGGACACGATGCCGTAGCGCGCCACGCGGGCCATCTCGCGCAGGATGTGCTCGGTATGGCGCATGGACTGCAGGGTCTGCGACAGGACGACCGTGTCGAACTGCCCGTCGCCGAACAGGGCCAGGCCCTCCTCGAGGTTTTGCTGGATCACCTGCACGCCTCGCCGCACCGCCGCGATCACGCAGTCGTCGTCGAGCTCGACCCCTGCGCCACGCACCTGCCGGGTCTCTTGCAGGTGGGCGAGCAGGGTGCCGTCCGCGCAGCCCAGGTCCAGCACCCGGCTGCCCGGCTCGATCCATTCCGCGATGCGCAGCAGGTCGGCGCGCGGCGCCGGGCGCGGCACGTCCGGGCGCGCGCTCACGCCAGCACCCCCGTGGTGCGGCGCCGCGCCGGCAGCCCCAGCCGATGGGCGATGCCGTCGAAATAGCCCTGCACGATCGCGTGGTAGCGCCGATCGTCGAGCAGGAAGGCATCGTGGCCGTGCGGCGCGTCGATCTCGGCGTAGGTCACCTCGCGCTGGTTCTTGAGCAGCGCGCGCACGATCTCGCGGGAATGCTCGGGCGCGAAGCGCCAGTCGGTGGTGAACGACACCAGCAGGAAGCGCGCCTGCGCCCGCGCCAGCGCGCGCGCCAGGTCCCCGCCATGATCGCGCGCCGGGTCGAAGTAATCGAGCGCGCGCGTCAGCAGCAGGTAGGTGTTGGCATCGAAGTAGCGCGAGAATTTCTCGCCCTGGTAGCGCAGGTAGGACTCGACCTCGAACTCGACGTCGTAGTTGTAGTGGAAGCGGCCGTCGGGCCCCGGCGCGCGCTGGGCGCGGCCGAATTTCTCGGCCATCACCTCGTCGGACTGGTAGGTGATGTGCCCCACCATGCGCGCGACCGAGAGGCCGTGCGTGGGCACGACGCCGTGCTCGTAATAGTGACCGCCGCGGAAATCCGGATCGGTGATGATGGCGCGCCGCGCCACCTCGTTGAACGCGATGTTCTGGGCGCTGAGGCGCGCCGTGCTGGCGACCACGACGCAATGGCCGACGCGCTCGGGACAGGTGATCGACCAGCTCAGCGCCTGCATCCCCCCCAGCGAGCCGCCCATCACGGCCGCGAGTTTGTCGATCCCCAGGTAATCGGCCACCCGCGCCTGGGCGCGCACCCAGTCCTCGACCGTCAGCAGCGGAAAGGACGCGCCCCAGGGCTTGCCGGTCTCGGGATTGATGCTGACGGGCCCCGTCGAGCCGAAGCACGAGCCGATGTTGTTGATGCCGATCACGAAGAACCGGTCGGTGTCCACCGCCTTGCCCGGCCCCACCATATTGTCCCACCAGCCCACGTTGTCGGGCTGGCCGGCGTCCATGCCGGCCACGTGATGCGAGGCGTTCAGGGCATGGCAGATCAGGACCGCGTTGCTGCGCTCGGCGTTCAGCTCGCCGTAGGTCTCGACCGCGAGGGTGTAGGCGGGCAGCACCTGGCCGCTGGACAACGCGAGGGGTTCGTCGAAGGAGAGGAACTCGGGGGACACGTAGCCCACGCTGCCTTCGGGCGCCTCGGCGCGCGCGGCGGAGGCGGGGATCATGGAAATCACGGTCATGGGACCTCTTTAGCTGGATTTATGGAGCGCCCGCAAGCGGATCAGGCAAATCGGCGCAAATTCGTGGGGCCTATTCTAGCACTCGCGGCCGCCGGCCCCGCCATTCGACCCTACGGCTGAATCTGAATCAAGGATGCGCGCCCTATGGGTTTACCCCTCCCGGCGAAGCTGATACTTTTGCTAACGCCCTTGAATAAGAACGAGAAATCAGAGGAGGACGACGCTGATGAAACCCCTGACTTTCCGTGAACGGGACTGCCTGCTCTGGGCTTCCCGGGGCAAGACCAGTTGGGAAATCGGCTGCATCCTGGGCATCGCCGAGCGCACCGTCAATTTCCACATCGGCAACATCTGCTGCAAGCTCGGCGTGCGCAACCGCCAGGCGGCGATCACGATGGCCCTGGAATGGGGATTGATCAGCGCGGGGCAGCCGGGATCTTCAGCCCCAGCCAGAAATCCCGCACCGGCGCCCGGTCGAAAGCGCCCGGCTCGGCAGTCACCACAGCCTCGAGCAAGCCACGCGCATTGATCGCCACCAGGGCCTCCAGCCGGACGGGCCGCTCGACCGGCCCGCCCTCGATGACGAAGCGCTCGCCCGGCTCGGGCAGGGGATCGGGCGGCTGCACGCCCAGATTGCCGTAAAAGGACCGGATGACGCCGCGCGCCAGCGCCTCGGCCGCGCGGGGATCCGCGCGCAGGGCCTCGGGCAGGGGCGCATGGCCCAGCGCGAACAGCACCGAGCCCGCCTGCGCCATCGTCATGGTGAGGTCCAGCGGATGCCCCTCGAAATCCACCTGCCGGGTCTCTGAGCGCGGCCGCGCCGGCAGCACGCCGGTGATCGCGCCATCGGCGACCTCGACCGAACGCCAATCGAACTCGGGCGAACACCCCGCCAGGGCCAGGGCGCACACCGCGCCCAATATCCATCGAACCAAGACCCCAACCTCCCTTCCAGGCCATCCGTGCATTGTACGGCCTCGGTTAAAATGAGCGCCCCCGACATCAACCCGATCCCATCATGACCAATGCCACCGAACGGCGTGCGCGCCTGGCCGCACGGCCCGACCTCCTGCGGGGCATTCTGCGCGGCATTGAAAAGGAGGGCCTGCGGGTGGATGCCCACGGCCTGCTCGCCGGCACGCCCCATCCCCGGGCGCTGGGCTCGGCGCTGACCAATCCCCGCATCACCACCGATTACTCCGAGGCGCTGCTCGAGCTGATCACCGGGACGCACACGAGCGCGCAGTCCCTGGTCGACGAGCTGCTGGACACGCACGCCTTCGTGGCGCTGCGCAATCCCGGCGAGGTGATCTGGAACCAGTCCATGCCGGCGCACCTGCCGCCCGAGTCCGAGATCCCGGTCGCCTGGTACGGCACCTCGAACACCGGCATGCTCAAGCACGTCTACCGCGAAGGCCTGGCCTGGCGCTACGGCAAGGTCATGCAGTGCATCGCCGGCGTGCACTACAACTTTTCCCTGCCCGAGGCGGCCTGGGACCTGCTCGATGCCGAGGGCGAGACCCCGATGGAACGGCGCAACGCCGGCTACATGGCGCTGATCCGCAATTTCATGCGCCACGCCTGGCTGCTGATGTACTTGTTCGGCGCCTCGCCGGCCGTCTCGCGCAGCTTTCTCCAGCATGCGGGCATCGAGCACCAGCTCCAGGCCCTGGGCCCCGACACCCGCTTCCTGCCCTGGGCCACCAGCCTGCGCATGAGCGACCTGGGGTACAAGAACCCGATCCAGTCCGAGCTCGCCCTCTGCTACAACGACCTGGACACCTTCTCGACGCGCATCCACGCCGCGGTCACCACCCCCTGGCCGGCCTACGAGGCCCTGGGCACGCACCGCGACGGCCGGCGCATCCAGCTCAACGCCAACATCCTCCAGATCGAGAACGAATACTATTCGAGCATCCGGCCCAAGCAGGTCACGGGCCGCTGCGAGCGCCCCCTCACGGCACTGCGCCAGCGCGGCATCCAGTACATCGAGGTCCGCTGCATGGACATCGACCCCGAGGCGCCCGCGGGCATCGAGGTCCAAACGAGCCGTTTCCTCGACGCCTTCCTGCTGCACTGCGCGGTCGAGGACAGCCCCCTGTTCCCGCCGCCGGGTTTCTGCCAGGAAAGCCAGGACAACTTCTCACTGGTCGCGCGCGAGGGACGCCGCCCGGGGCTGGCCCTGGTGCGCGACGGGCGCGAGACGCCGCTGCGCGACTGGGGGCTCGAGATCCTGGAGCGCATGCGGCCCTATGCCGCGCTGCTCGACCAGGCCCAGGGCGGCGAGGTCCACGCCGCGGCGCTCGAGGCCCAGCGCGCCAAGGTCCTCGATCCCGAGGCGACGCCCTCGGCCCGCCTGCTCGCGCAGTTGCGCGACAGCGGCGCCGAATTCCACGACTGGACCTTGCGCCAGAGCCAGGCCCATTGGGCGGCCCTGCGCGCGCGCGGCCTCCCGCCGCAGACCCTGGCGGCCTACGACGAGGCGGCGCGCCGCTCGATCGACGAGCAGGCCGCCCTCGAGGCGGGCGACACCGAGACCTTCGAGGAGTACGTCGCGCGCTTCCACGCGGCGCTCGCCCCGCAGCCGGCCGACGCCTGCGCGGCGGGAGGCTGTGGGCGGCAAGACCCGGAAACGCGCTCCTAGCAAGGCCCGCGGCACGACCGTAAATATTTGTGAAATCCATATATTTCAGGGATAATCCAATTTGCCTCTGCCGGTGCCCCCCATGGTTCCATGCCGGATGGCTTCCCGGCGTGGCGCATGGCGGCGCGCCAAACCCCAGATGCACGGTCATGCCCCAAGAATACAAGGCCAGAAACCTGTAGCTCCGCCGTGCCAGATGACGATACGTTGGCATGCACGTTCGACCAGATGCGATCCTGCCGGGTGACCTCCCGGAGGGCCGCGCCTACCCGCAAACGCCACCCCGCAGGCCACATCGGCGGCGTACCCGCTGCCTGCTGCCGGCCGCCCTGCTCGGCCTGGCGGCGGCATGCGGCTGCGCGGGCGCGGCACAAGAGCCCACCCCCGCCGGCGTGACGCTGCGCGAGGTGGTCGAACGCACGATCGTCACCAACCCCGAGGTCCTCGCCCAGTTCCAGACCTTCCAGTCCGCGCTCGAGGGGCAAAACATCTCGAGGGGCGCGCTGCGGCCTGAACTCCAGCTCCAGGGCCAGACCGGCCACGAATGGCGCGGCGACACCCCCGGCGCGCCGCCGACGGACTGGCACCGCAACGCCTATTCCCTGCAACTGACCCAACTGCTGTACGACGGGTTCACATCCCTCAGCAGCGTGCGCAAGCTCGGCCTCGAGAAAGTCTCCAAGTACTACGAGCTGCTGGCCACCACGGACACGCTGGCCGCCGACGCGGTCAACGCCTACCTGGACCTCCTGCGCTATCGCCGGATGATCGTGCTGGCCAAGGACAACTACGAGATCCACGCGCACACCCTCAAGTTGCTCGCCGAGCGGGAAAGCTCGGGCGTGGGCCGCGGCGTGGACTACGAGCAGGCCGTCAGCCGCCTCGCGCTCGCCCAGACCAACCTGATGACCGAATCCAACAACCTGATCTCGGTCGAGCAGCGCTACCGGCGCATCACCGGCGAGGCGGCGCCCGAACACCTGGCCCCGGCGCCCGATGTCGCCGGCCAGATTCCCGCCCGGCCCGATGATTTCCTGCCCCAGTTGGCCGGCAACCCCGGCATCCTGGCCAAGCAGGCGCTGATGCTGGCCGCGGACGCGGCGCGCGACGCCGCGCGCGGGCGCTTCGCGCCCACCATCCAGTTGCGCGCCGGCACGGGCGTGGACACCGCCCTGCCCGACGACAGCTCGCGCAATCTCCACAGCTCCAGCGTCGCGGTGGTGCTCTCGTACAACCTGTACCGCGGCGGGGCCGACGCCGCGCGCCTGCGCCAGAGCGCGGCCGACCGCTACGCGGCGCGCGACGTGCGCGACTACACCTGCCGCAACGCCCAGCAGGAGCTCGCGCTGACCTGGAGCAACATGATGCGGCTGCGCGAGCAGCTACCCTTCCTGCGCCAGCGCGAGCAGGCCATGTCCAAGGTCAGCATCGCCGCCGAGGAGCAGTTCCGGATCGGCCAGCGCTCGCTGCTGGACCTGCTCGACACCTCCAACGAGCTCTTCGAGGCCCGCCGCGCGCGCCTCAACGGCGAGTTCGACATGACGCAGCAGCAATACCGCTGGCTCGCGCTGTCGCACCGCGTCCTCCCGACGCTGGGCATCGCCTCGCCCGCCGCCCGGGCGCCGGACGAGGCGCAGGCGCTGGAGCTCGGCCGGGAAACGCTCGCCGCCTGCGCGGCGCCGGTGCCGGACACCCGGGGCCTGCGGCCCATGTCCATCACCTACCACGAGGGGATGGCGCCGCCCACCCTGTCGCCGGGCGAGGCCGAGGCCGGCGCCCGCACGCCGGCCGTCCCGGCCGGACACTGAACCGCGAGGGGCCCATGGACGAACACGAATCCGACAAACAGTCGCTCCCCGCCCTGGACGTGGAGTTCATCCGCGTGCTCGAGGACTTGATCGACGCGCTGCTGGCCAACGGCACGATCCGGCTCACGGACCTGCCGCCGGAGGCGATCCGGAAGCTCAGCCAACGCAAGCGGGCGCGGCAACGCTTGCGCGACGCACTGGACCTGCTCGATGACGACCACACCACTCTCTGACGCGGCGCCGGCGGAAACCCGCCCCGCATGGCGGCTGCCGCCCCACGTCACGCACGACGATCCGCTGCTCGCGTGCCTGGTCGACCTGGCGCAGCTCCACGGCAACCCCTGCACCGCGCAGTCGCTCTCCAGCGGCCTGCCGCTGGTCGACAATCGCCTCACGCCCGCGCTGCTGCCGCGCGCGGCCGCCCGGGCCCGATGCTCGGCGCGAGTGGTGCGACGCTCGCTGCGCGACATCGAGCAGGGCCTGCTGCCGGCCATACTGCTGCTCGAGAACGGCCGCGCCTGCCTGCTGCTCGAGGCGCATGATGGCCACTACCTGATCCAGCGTCCCGAAACGGGCACGGCCAGCCGGACGCCGGCCGAGGCGCTGGACGCCGAATACTCCGGCCTCGTGTGCTTCGTCCAGCCCCGGTTCCGCTTCGATGCGCGCGCCCCCAGGACCGACGAGCCGCGCGTGGGCCACTGGTTCTGGTCCGCGATCTTCGACAACCGCCGCCTCTACCGCGACGCGCTCGTCTCGGCGCTGCTGATCAATATCTTCGCGATCGTCATGCCGCTGTTCACCATGAACGTCTACGACCGCGTCGTGCCGAACAACGCCATCGCGACGCTGTGGGTGCTGGTCATCGGCATCACGCTGGCGCTGGGCTTCAACTACGCCCTGAGCACCGCGCGGGCGCACGTCGTCGACACCGCCAGCAAGCGCATCGACATCCGGCTCTCGGCCCAGATCATGGAGCGCATCCTCGACCTGCGCATGGAGAGCCGGCCGGTGTCGGTCGGGTCCTTCGCCTCCAACGTCCGCTCGTTCGAGACCATCCGCGACTTCATCGCCTCGGCCAGCCTCACCACCCTGGTCGACCTGCCCTTCATCCTGCTGTTCCTCGCGACCCTGGCCTGGATCTCGCCCTGGCTCGTCCTGCCGCCGGCGGCCGCCATCGTCATCGCCCTGGCCGTCTCGGCGATCTCGCAGATGCGCATGAAGAAACTCGTCGTCGAGACCTTCAAGGCGGGCTCGCAGCGCAACGGCGTGCTGGTCGAGACGATCGGCGGCCTCGAGACCGTCAAGGCCCTGAACGCGCAAGGCCACGCCCAGCGCTCGTGGGAGGACGCGACCCGGTTCCTGGCGCACCTGGGGACGCGCATCAAGCTCATCTCATCGGCCACCGTGGGCTTCGTGCAGATGCTGCAGCAGCTCGTCAGCGTCGCCGTGATCATCGTCGGCGTCTACCTGCTGCAGGACGGCGCGCTGTCGCTGGGCGGCATCATCGCCTCGTCCATGCTGGCCGGGCGCTGCCTCTCGCCCCTGGGCCAGGTGGCCGGCCTGATGATGCAATACGAGAACGCCCGCGCCTCGCTGGGGTCGATCGACGACTACATGAACATGCCGGTCGAGCACCCCGTCGACAAGGCCTACGTGGCGCGTCCCGCCCTGCAAGGCGACATCGAGTTCCGCAACGTCTCGTTCAGCTATCCCGAGAGCGCCCAGCCGTCGCTGCGCGACATCAGCTTCAAGATCGGGAAGGGCGAGAAAGTCGGCATCATCGGACGGATCGGCTCGGGCAAGAGCACCCTCGAGAAACTGATCCTCGGGCTGTACACCCCCAGCGAGGGCGCGGTGCTGATCGACGGCGTCGACATCCGCCAGATCGACCCGATCGACCTGCGGCGCGCCATCGGCCATGCGCCCCAGGATCCCATCCTGTTCTATGGCACCCTCAAGCACAACCTGACCCTCGGCGCGCCCTTCGTGGACGATGCCGACATGCTGGCCGCCGCCGCGATCGCCGGGATCGACGAATTCGCCGCGCGCCATCCGGATGGCTACGACATGATCATCGGCGAGCGCGGCGACTCGATCTCGGGCGGCCAGCGGCAAGCCATCGCCATCGCACGCGCCCTGATCAACAATCCACCGATCGTGCTGCTGGACGAGCCGAGCAGCAACATGGACAGCCAGAGCGAGGCCGCGCTCAAGTCCCGCCTCGGGGATGCCTGCAAGGACCGGACCCTCATCATCGTCACGCACCGCACCGCCATGCTCAGCCTGGTCGACCGCCTCATCATCGTCGACGAGGGCCGGATCGTCGCCGACGGACCCAAGGATTACGTGATCGACGCCCTGCGCGAGGGGCGCATCACCCGCGCGACGAGGGCGGCATGAGCGGCGGCCGTTTTTCCCCGTCCCGGCGGGCGCCCGCCCGGCCCACGGGCGGCCGCGAGACGGCCGGCGGCGGCGCCTCCGGCCCTTTCTCCGTGGACGACTACTGGTCGGCCGGGCAGCACCAGGCCCGTGGCACGCGCCTGCTGCTGTGGATCTCGCTGCTCGCCATCGGTTCGCTGATCGCATGGGCGTCGCTCGCCGAGATCGACGAAATGGTCAAGGGCGAAGGCAAGGTCGTCCCATCCCAGCAGGTCCAGGTCGTCCAGAGCCTCGACGGGGGCATCGTGAAGGAAATCCTGGTGCGGCCGGGCCAGCACGTGGAGCCCGGCCAGGTGCTGCTGCGCATCGACCCGACGCGCTATTCCTCCTCGCTGGGCGAGAACCGGGCCGAGGCCCTGGCGCTGGCCGCCAAGGCCGCGCGGCTCGAGGCCCTGGCCTCCGGCAAGCCCTTCGTCGCGCCGCCGCAGGTCGAGCGCGAGGCCCCGCAGATCATCGAGCTCGAGGCGCGCATCTGGCAGACCAAGTCCCGCGAGATGGAGGCGACCGTGAACATCGCCCGCGAGCAGCTCAACCAGCGCGAGCAGGAGCTGCGCGAGACGGGCGCCAAGCGGGACCAGGCCAAGGCGAGCTGCGACCTGACCTCGCGCGAGCTGCAGGTCACCCGGCCGCTGCTCAAGACCGGCGCCGTCTCGCAGGTCGACCTGCTGCGCCTCGAGCGCGACGTCGCCCGCTACTGCGGCGACCAGAAGGCCGCCGAGGCCCAGATCGACCGCCTGTCGGCGGCGATCGAGGAGGCCAAGAGCAAGATCGAGGAAGCCGAGCTGAACATCCGCAACCAGGCGCGCAGCGAGCTCTCGGACACCCGGGCCAAGCTCTCGGCCCTGCGCGAAGGCCAACTGGCCCTGCTGGACAAGGTCAAGCTGTCCGACATCCGCTCGCCGGTCCGCGGCACCGTCAAGTCCCTGGCCTACAACACCATCGGCGGCGTGGTGCAGCCCGGCAAGGACATCCTCGAGATCGTCCCGACCGACGACACCCTGCTGCTCGAGGTGCGCATCCACCCCCGCGACATCGGCTTCCTGCGCGACGGCGAGGAGGCCGAGGTCAAGTTCACCGCCTACGATTTCGCGATCTACGGGGGGCTGGACGGGCACGTCGAGCAGATCGGCGCCGACACGACCGTCGACGAGAAAGGCAACGCCTTCTACATCGTCAAGGTCCGCACCGAACGCAACTACGTGCGCGATCCGGTCAACACCATCATCCCGGGCATGGTGGCCGAGGTCTACATCCTGACGGGCAAGCGCACGGTCATGCAGTACCTGCTCAAGCCCATCCTGCGCGCCAAGTCCGATTCCCTCATCGAACGCTGAGGCCTACAGGGATGCCGGAGACCGCGAACCCCGTCCTGCTGCTCACCCACGACGCCAACCTGTGGCAGCGCTGGCGCGGCATCGACGCCGGCCGCTGGATGCCGGCGCGCGGGGCGAGCCTCGAGGACCTCGTCCGCTGGCGCGACGCGCGGCGATCCTTCGTCATCCTCGACAGCCACCTGCCGCGGCGCCCCGCCTGGGACGATCCGGCCTGGCGCGACCTCAGCCGGGACACGAACATCATCGTGGCCAGCTCGCGGCCGGACGACGAGCAGGCGGCCCTCGCCCTCGCCGCCGGCTGCTGCGGCTACCTGCACGCCTACAGCCCTCCGGAGGTCATCGGCCGCGCGCTCGAGAGCATCGCCTCCGGCGGGATCTGGATGGGCCGCTCGCTGGTGTCGCGCATGCTCAAGGACATCGGCCGCCGCCTGCCCGCGGGCAATGAATGGGCCCAAGGCCTCACCGAGCGCGAGATCGAGGTCGCGCGCCAGGCGGCGCGGGGCCGCTCGAACCAGGACATCGCCGATGCCCTGGGCATCAGCGAGCGCACCGTGCGCGCCCACCTGTCGGCGACCTTCGAGAAGCTCGGCGTCCAGGACCGCCTGCAACTGGCCCTGCGCGTGCACGGCATACACTGATCGCCCGGCCGGCGCCCGCATGGCGCGGCGGCATCCGCATGGCGCAGCGGCCTCGGCACCCGCATGATGCAGCGGCGCCGCGGGCGCCGGGCGCCCGCGGCGTCGTGCTCACTGATCGACCCGCAGCCTGCCCTCCTGGATCAGGTTCTGGATGAGCTGCGCCTGATCGGTGGCCGCGCCCACCAGGTCCACGTTCTCGATCGTGATCTGGTGGTTGTAGCCGCTGCCGTCCGCCGCCAGTCCGCCCTGCGTCTGCACGTGGATGACCGTGTCGGCCTGGCCCTGGTCGTTCAGCGCCGTCGAGAAATGCAGGTACTGGGTCAGCTCCCCGTTCTGCTCGCCATCCAGCAGATCGCGCAGGTCGAGCACGTCGCGGCCCCGCCCGTCCTCGCCCGTGCCGAAGTCCCGGATCACGTCGTGCGTGACGCCGCCGTCGCCCAGCGACCATTCGAAGACGTCGTTGCCCGGCGTGCCCGCCAGGACGTGCATGGCGGACTGGCCGTCCTCCCCATCCTCGTCCGCGCCGGCCGGCGGCTGGCTCCCGTCGCCGCCCGGGGCGCCCGCCTCCGGCGGCAGGCCGCCGTCGACCAGCGGCGAAGACAGGGGCTGGACCGTTCCGTCGCCCGCGTACAGGTGCAGATTCGCCACCATGAGATCATCGGTGTATTGGCTGCCCTCCGATTGCGGATCCCAGTGCAGCGTCAGGCTGCCGGTCTCCGGCGCATCCGCCGGCAACTGGATCTGCAAGGTCTGGAAGCCCGTCAGGCCCCGCGGATGGAAGTCGTCGTTCCCGTGATCGGTGCTGTAGTCGTGGCTCCAGGTCTCGATCCGGTCGATGCTCACGGCGGCACCGTTCATCGCCGTCACCGTGGCGAAGCCCGCCTGGTCCACGGGCACGCCGGCCTCGGGGGTCGCGATCACCGCGTACACCACGCCGCCAAAGGAAATCTCCAGCCGCATGCCGTTGCCGGTATCCTTCGGGGCATTCCACGGATCGCCCGGGATCCCGTTGTTCGGGTTGTTCCAGGCGACGTCGAGCTGCAGGACCGACCCGGCGGGCACGCCCGAAACGTGCTGGGACAGCGTGATGTCGCGGGCGTCATTGTTCCAGGCGCCGACATAGGGGCCGCCATCCTCGATGCTGTGAGAGCTGCCCGTCATCCTCCACGTGCTCTCGAGGAAGGGTCCCGTATGGGTCCAGGCCGTATAGCCCTGGTCGTTATTGCCGGACCACCCGTACTCATTGGCATTGGCGAGCTGCGAGAAATCGCCGTTGACCAGCAGGTCCGTGCCCGAATGCGGGATGTCGCCCACCGGGCCGCCGCCCTCGCCATCCTCGCCGCCCGTGCCCGGATCCCCGCCGCCGTCGCCCGGGACGCCAGGCGCCTCGGGCTCGGATCCGGCGCCCGGATCGCCCTGGCCCAGCACCGCGCTGCCCGAGGCCGAGGCCACGGAACCATTGGCCTCGTGCGCCTCGGTGCTGACCGTCACGCCGTTGAATGCCGCATCCTCCGGCACGCCCCTGACCTCGAGGACGACGTCCACCGCCTGCCGGGCCTCGCCGGCGGCGCCCGCGTCCCAGCGCAGGGCCCAGTCCTGCCCGGCCTGGACCAGGCTCAGGCCCTCGGGCAGGGCGCCCGCGGCGGATACCGTGGCCCCGGCGGGAATGCCGGCCAGCAGCAGATCGCCCAGGAACTCGCTGCCGTCCGTATCGGTCACCGCGGCGGATATGGCGATCTCGTACGACACCTCGACGCCGGAGGACGGTGCGACCGTCTCGAACGTCGTGCCGCTGGAATCGGCGAGATGCGCCGGGCTGCCGTTGCCGAAGATCACGCCTTCCAGATTGTTGCTGACCTGGCTGATCAGGGAACCCGAGCCACCGGGGCCGGTGTACGACACCCGCACGCCATCGAGCGTGTTCACGTGGGTGGCGTCGTTGTTATTGGTGCTGTGGCTCGCGCTGTAGGAATACCCGTCTTCCCGCTGGACAAAGATATAGTCCTTGTCGCCGTCGGCGTTCGATTCACGATTGCCGCCCACCGAATCCAGCTTGCGCAGTTCCTTGCGGTCCGGCGCCCAGTCGCTCTGGCGGTAGAACCAGCCGCTCTGGGAATGCACCACGTAGATGTCGGCGTAGTTCGCATCGCCGCCCTGGTTGCCCTGGGTGTAATACCGGATCTGCTCGGCCGGATTCGCCGCCTCGGGCGCCGCATCCCCCTCAGTGAGCCACACCCGGACGCCTTCGCCGATCTTGACGATCTTGCCGTCCTGGACGTCGAACCCGCCCGGGACGCCGCTGCCGCCATTCACCTGGAGGACCTCCGAGCCCATCGCCGGGCCGCTGTCCGTCTCGATGCGCGCCAGGGTGACATTGACCTCCGGCGCGTCGGCCACCGGCGCGATGTCGATCCGCAAGGTGGCCTCCTCGCCGGTGTTCTCTCCATCGGTCGGCCGGAAAACGATGTGCGCATAATCGGCCTGCTGGTCGCCCACGCCGCTGCCGCCATAGGCGTCGCCGCCCGACTCATGATCGTCGGGCACGAAGCGCAGCCTGCCCGCCTCGATGTCCGCGCGCGAGACTTGGTACTCGCCGCCGGCCAGCTCGACCTGAGTCCACACCGCGACCGAGCCCGAGACCGCCGTGTTGAACTGCAGCACCCCATCGGCCGGCAGCCCCGTGATCACGATCCCCTGCTCGGCCGCCGGCGAGTCGTCGCTCACGTTGAAGCGGTCCCAGTCCAGCACCAGCGCCGTGTCCTCCACGCCCTGCACCGCGCCGTCGGCCGCCACGGGTACCTCGTTGGGCGGCTGCACCTCATACGACTGCGTCGCCGAGTCGCTGGCGCTGTTGCCCGCCGCATCGGTCGCCGTGGCCGTCGCTTGGATGCTATCGGCCGCGGCCAGGTGTTCGCCGGCGACCGGCACCGACCAGCTCCCGTCCGGCGACAGCGTGGCCTCGTAGACATGCCCGCCCACCGTCACCCGCACCGCGGTGTCGGCCGTGACCTCGCCGCTCACACGCCCCGTGACCGTGACCGCCGAAGCCGCCTCGCCGCGATCGAGATAACCGTCGCCGCTGATCGGATCGATGGTCACCACCAGCTCGGGCGGCGTGGTATCGACGCCGTAACCATGAGTGGCAGTGGCCGTCGTGCTGTTGCCCGCGGCGTCACTGGATACCGCACTGACAGCCACCGAGTTGTCTGCCAGCAAGTCGCTGGTTGCGACATCCGTGGTCCACGTGCCCGCGGCAGCGTCCACCGTGGCCGCGTATTGCTGACCATTGACCGTGATTGTTACCGTCGTCGACGTACCTGCTTCAGCGACAATCGTCCCTGTCACTGCAATCGTCGACTCACCCGACTCAGCAGCATTGATAGTGTTGTCGGCGGTGACCGGATTCACCGACACCGTCAGCTCAGGTGCTGTGACATCCACACCGTAGCCGCGAACCGCAGTAGCTGTCGTGCTGTTACCAGCAGCATCCGTCGTCGTCACGGAGACGCTCAGCGCGTCGACCGTCGCAAGCTCAGATCCTGGGACAGAGATCGTCCACAAGCCAGCAGCATCGACTGTTCCGATGTGCTCGGCACCATTCACCGCCAAGGTGACCGCATCACCTTCGCTGAATTCACCCCCCACCTTGCCAGTAACATCAATCGACACGCCTGACTCGGCTGCGTTGATAACGTTGTCGGAGGTGATCGGATCAACAGATACCTCCAACTCAGGCGATTCGGTATCAACCGAGTAACCATGGACTGCTGTCGCCGTCGTACGATTGCCCGCCACATCGGTTGAGGTCGCGCTCACCGACACGGCGCTGTCGGCCAGCAGGTCATCCGTGGCAACATCCGCCGTCCACGTACCATTGATCGTATCCACGGTGGCCGTGTACTCATGACCATTGATCGTGATCGTCACTGCTGTCGATGTGCCCGCCTCAGCGGCAATCGTACCCGTCACGGCAATCGTCGCGGCACCCGCCTCAGCAGCATTGATGGTGTTGTCGGCAGTCACCGGATGCACTGACACCGTCAGTTCAGGCGCAGCCGTATCCGTGCTGTAGCCGTGAACTGCCGTGGCTGTCGTGCTGTTGCCAGCATCATCGGCCGTCGTCACGGACACGTTCAGCGAATTCGCCGAGGCCAGGTCGGCGCCCGGCACCGCCATCGTCCAAGTTCCATCCGCAGCGACAGTACCCGCGTATTCGATGCTGTTCACCGTCAGCGTAACAGTGTCGCCTACGTTGAATTCTCCAACCACCTTGCCGGTGACATCAACAGACTCGCCAGATTCAGCAGCATTAATCACATTGTCGGATGCGATCGAATCAACCGAGATCGTCAGGTCGGGCGCCGTGGTGTCAATGGAATAGCCGTGGGTGCTCGAGACCGTCGTGCTATTGCCTGCGGCATCGATGGACGTTGCACTGACAGCCACCGAGCTGTCGGCCAGAAGGTCGCTGGTCGAAACCTCAGCGGTCCAAGTGCCGCTGGCTGCGTCCACGCTAGCCACATAGTCTTGACCATTGACCGTGACCATCACTGCCGTCGACGTACCCGCCTCGGCGGCAATCGTCCCTGTCACGGCAATCGTCGCGGCACCCGCCTCAGCAGCATTGATGGTGTTGTCGACAGTCACCGGATTCACTGACACCGTCAGTTCGGGCGCCACAGTGTCCACGCTGTAGCCGTGAACCGCCGTAACAGTCGTGCTGTTGCCAGCATCATCGGTCGTCGTCACGGATACGTTCAACGAACCGGCCCGGACAAGATCGGATCCGGCAACCGCAATCGTCCACAGACCGCCGGCATCGACCGTAGCTGTGTACTGAACACCATTCACCGTCAGGGTGACCGCATCACCTTCGTTGAACTCACCAGCGACCTTGCCAGTGACGCCGATCGGCGCGCCGGACTCGGCGGCGTTGACGACGTTGTCGGACGTGATCGGGTCGACGGACACCGACAACCGAGGCGCGGTGATATCAACGGAATAGCCTTGGGCGCTCGATACGGTCGTGCTATTGCCCGCCGCATCAGTGGATGTCGCATTCACCGACACGGCGCTGTCGGCCAGCAGGTCGCTGGTCGAAACCTCCGCCGTCCACCTGCCGTTGAGCGCGTCCACTGTGGCCGTGTACTCCTGACCATTGACCGTGACCGTCACCGTCGTCGACGTGCCCACATCGGCCGTCACCGTCCCGCTCACCGCGATCGCCGGCGCACCCGCCTCAGCCGCGTTGATGACCCCGTCGCCCGCGATCGCGTCCACCGCAAGCGCCACCTCCACGCCCGAGCCGCCGCCGATGCCGGCCGCCGCACTGCCCACGGCCACCGTGGCAACGCCTTGCTCGCTCGCGCTCGCGCTCGCCGTCACCGTGAACGGCTCGGTGCCCGCCGGCACCCGCAGCACCAGCGACAGATCCAGCGACGCCAGCCCGTCCGCATTCGCCACGAACCAGCTCCCATCGGCAAGCCGCTGCGCCCCCTCGATCGCCACGCCCTCCGGAATCCCCGTGAGCGTCACCCCCGAGAGCGTCTCGCTGCCGTCCCGGTCCACCAGCCCCGCGTGCACTTGCAGCGCCACCAGGTCGTAGGATTCCCCCGCCTGGTAGTCCACCGCCACGCCGCCCACCGAATGGCCGTCCCCGTAGACCAGCCCCTTGACGTTGTTCAGGTTGATCGACAGGCCCGTATCCAGATCCGTCAGCCTGCCGTTCAAGAAGCCCTGGTTGTAGGTCGCGTTCGTCAGTTCATACCGATCGTGCGGCTTGCTCAGGAATACGTAGTCCCGGTTCTCGCCGTTGATTCCATGCAAGGGCTGCCATGCATTTCCATCCCGGCCCGCGACCAGCGTATCGAAGTCCCCCACCAGCGCAATGATGTCGGCCTTGCCTTGCATCGCATCATTGGGGTTGATGTTGCCGCCAGTATTGGCGGCAAACGGCGGCAGCAGCAGCCGCCCGCCCTCCAGGCCCGTGGCCGCGTACGTCCCGTTCACCACCGAGAGCACGATCCCGCCGCCCAGGCCGTAGCTCGCCCCCGCACCCTCCACTGTGCTCGTGGCACCCACCTCGAGGCCCACCACCGGTGCATCGGCCACCGGCACGATGTCCACCCTCAGCGTCGCCTCGGCGCCCTCGAACTCGCCATCGCTCGGGCGATACGAGATCCGCGCATAATCGGCCTGCTGGTCGCCCACGCCAGAGCCCGCCGAGCCATCCCACCCCGACTCGTGCGCATCCGGCACGAAGCGCAGCCGCCCGGCCTCGATGTCCGCGCCCGAGACCTCGTAGCGGCCCTCGCTGAGCTCGATGCGCGTCCATGCCGCCGCCTGTCCAGGCCCTGCCGTGTTGAACTGCAACATCCCGTCGGCCGGCAGCCCCGTGATGACGATCCCCTGCTCGGTCGCTGGCGAATCGTCGCTCACGTTGAAGCGGCTCCAGTCCAGCACCAGCGCCGTGTCCTCCACGCCCTGCACCGTGCCGCCGGCCGCC
>JBIQHJ010000052.1:0-26313 GCA_044508625.1 Alcaligenaceae bacterium | reverse complement strand
GCCAGCGCCACCGCCAGGCCTTCCAGCACGTGGCCGCGCTCGCGCGCCTTGCGCAACTGGAATATGGTGCGCCGGGTCACCACCTCGCGCCGGTGCAGCAGGAAATGCTCGACCATCTGCTTGAGGTTCAGCAGGCGGGGCTGGCCATCGACCAGCGCCACCATGTTCATGCCGAAGGTTTCCTGCAACTGGGTGTTCTTGTAGAGGTTGTTCAGGATGACCTCGGGGACCTCGCCGCGCTTCAGCTCGATCACCAGGCGCATGCCGTCCTTGTCGGACTCGTCGCGGATGTCGGAAATCCCCTCGATCTTCTTTTCGTTGACCAGCTCGGCGATGCGTTCCTGGAGGGATTTCTTGTTGACCTGGTAGGGAATGGCGTCGACCACGATGGCCTGGCGGTTGCCGCGCTCCATGTCCTCGAAGTGCGCCTTGGCGCGCATCACCACCCGCCCGCGGCCGGTGCGGTATCCCTCCCGCACCCCGCTCATCCCGTAGATGATGCCGCCGGTGGGGAAATCGGGCGCCGGGATGCGCTCGATCAGCTCGTCGATCGAGCACTCGGGGTTGCGCAGGCAATACAGGCAGCCCTCGACCACCTCGGACAGATTGTGCGGCGGGATGTTGGTCGCCATGCCCACCGCGATCCCGGCGCTGCCGTTGACCAGCAGATTGGGCAGGCGCGAGGGCAGCAGCAGGGGCTCCTGCTCGCTGCCATCGTAGTTGGGGCCGAAATCCACGGTTTCCTGGTCGATGTCGGCCAGCAGCTCGTGGGCGATCTTGGACAGGCGGATCTCGGTATAGCGCATGGCCGCCGGATTGTCGCCGTCGATCGAGCCGAAGTTGCCCTGTCCGTCGACCAGCATGTAGCGCAGGGAGAAATCCTGGGCCATGCGCACGATGGTGTCATAGACGGCCGTGTCGCCATGGGGGTGATATTTACCGATGACGTCCCCGACGATGCGGGCGGACTTCTTGTAGGGACGGTTCCAGTCGTTGTTGAGCTCGTGCATCGCGAACAGCACCCGCCGGTGGACGGGCTTGAGGCCGTCGCGCACGTCGGGCAGCGCCCGCCCCACGATCACGCTCATGGCGTAATCGAGGTAGCTGCGGCGCATTTCGTCTTCGAGCGAGACGGGCAGCGTCTCTTTCGCAAAGGAGTCCATGGTGTATCCGAGACCTTGAGGCGTAAATGAGTACCCATGACGGGCCAATCGTAAATTCTAGCATTGACGCACCCTTCCGCCCCTCGGCGGCCGCCCGGCGCGCCCCGCCGGCGCGCCGATCCGGCGCCGGCCCCGGGCCGTTGCGAAAACCCCACAACAATCCGGCCGCCGGCGGCGAAATCCCCCGATCTGGGCCCGTATGCCCGAGATGACTTAACCCACGGCGGAAAAATGCCTTAAGATTTCGGCTAACACGCATGAAACCCAGCGCAAATTCTGAGTATCCAAACAGGACATTGCTATACTGGAAGCGTTTATCGATATGCGGCGGGGGTTCGCTGCGGTCACTTTCAAGCATCATGCTCAAACGAGGAGAAACATGAACAAACCCTCCAAAATCGCTATTGGACTCGCCATCGCAGCCATGTCGGTCGTCGGTTCGGCTTCTGCCAGCGACAACTGGACGAACGTCGACGGCAACGTCTGGAAGGATGCGAGCGGCCAAAACTGCTGGCGCGATGCGTTCTGGACTCCGGCCACCGCCGCCCAAGGCTGCGGCGCGCCCGTCGCTCAGGCACCCGTGGTCGCCCCGACCGCCAGCAAGGTGGTCCTGAACGCCGACACCTTCTTCGATTTCGACAAGTCCACCATCAAGCCCGAAGGCCGCCAGGTGCTGGATCAGGTCGCGTCGCAAGCCTCCTCGATCAACCTGGAAACGGTGATCGCCACCGGTCACACCGACTCGATCGGCACCGAGGCCTACAACCAGGGCCTGTCCGAGCGCCGCGCCAATTCGGTCAAGCAATACCTGATCAGCAAGGGCGTGCCGGCCGACCGCATCTACGCCGAAGGCAAGGGCGAACTGCAGCCCGTCGCCTCCAACAAGACGCGTGAGGGCCGCGCCCAGAACCGTCGCGTGGAAATCGAGATCGTCGGTACCCGCAAGTAATCCTTGCCGGCTGCCGCCGCGCCTGCCGGGCCCCTGGCCTGGCGGGTACAATAAGGGCTCCGTTCACACGGAGCCCTTGTCTTTGGAGCCGCCATCCATGCAGACCGCCAATGCCGATCAGGCCGAACTCGACAAATTCAGCGCCCTGGCCTCGACCTGGTGGGATCCCAACGGCGCGCTCAAGACCCTGCACGACATCAATCCCCTGCGCCTGGACTGGATCCGCGAGCAGGCCGGCGGCCTGGACGGCCTGCGCATCCTCGACGTGGGCTGCGGCGCGGGCCTCCTGGCCGAGGCCATGGCCGCCGAAGGCGCCGCGGTCACCGGCATCGACCTCGCCGAGGAATCCCTGCAGGTCGCGCGCCTGCACGGCCTCGAGACCGGCATCGCGGCCGACTACCAGCGGGCCAACGCCGAGGAACACGCCGCCGGGCACCCCGGCCGCTACGACCTGGTGACCTGCATGGAGCTGCTCGAGCACGTCCCCGATCCGGCGTCGGTCGTGCAGGCCTGCGCCACCCTGGTTCGCCCGGGCGGGCTGGTGTGCTTTTCGACGCTCAACCGCAATCCCAAGGCCTTCATGCTGGCCATCGTCGGCGCCGAATACCTGCTGCGCATGCTGCCGCGCGGCACCCATGACTACGAGCACTTCATCAAGCCCAGCGAGCTGGCCGCCGCCGCCCGCGCCGCCGGGCTCGAGCCCGCCGCCCTCGCCGGCCTGGAATACAACCCCCTCACCCGGCGCTACCGGATCACGCGCGACACCAGCGTGAACTACATGATGGCCGCCCGGCGCCCCGACTGACCGCCATGCAGAACCTGGTCCTGTTCGATTTCGACGGCACCCTGGCCGATACCGCGCCCGACCTGGCCGCGGCCGCCAACAAGCAGCGCGCCCGCCGGGGGCTGCCTCCCCTGCCCTACGAGGCCCTGCGGCCGTACGCCTCCCACGGCGCGCGCGGCCTGCTCCAGGCCGCCCTGGGCCTGCGGCCCGACAACCCCGGCTACGAGGACTGCCGCCAGCGCTTCCTCAGCGACTACGCCGACGCCATCGCCGTCCACACCCGGCTGTTCCCGGGCGTCCCCGAATTGCTCGACGAGCTCGCCCGGCACGGCTACGCCTGGGGCATCGTGACCAACAAGGTCGAATACCTCGCCCGGCCCATCATCCGCCACCTCGGACTCGAGTCCCGCTGCGTGGTCACGGTCGGCGGCGACACCACCCCCCACATCAAGCCCCACCCCGAGCCCCTGCTGCACGCCGCCCGGCAGGCGGGCTACGCGCCCGTCCAGTGCATCTACATCGGCGACGACGAACGCGACGTCGTGGCCGGCAAGGCGGCCGGCATGGCCACCGTCGCCGCCGCCTACGGCTATTGCGCGCTCGAGGACCCCGTGAGCTGGCAACCCGACGCCATCGCCCGCCAGGCCCCAGACCTCTGGCCCATCATCCGGCAATGGTCGAGGACGTGCGTCTGAGGCGGCGGGGGCTGGGCGTCTGAGGCGGCGGAGGCTGTGCGTCTGAGGCGGCGTCTGCCCGCTTGCCTGAAGCGGTCGAGGCAGTTCGTCCAAGGCGGCGCCCGACGGCTGCCGCCGCGCCGGATGCGTCCGCACCACACTTTCATTTCATTATCCGAAAAATTCCGGTAGAATTGAGCATCTGGGGCCGACACGGCTTCGACGTGGGTCACAAAGCAAGATAGTGCATACCGAGCACCAGTTCGCTCGTAAATCCACTGGAAAACCACAAACGCCAACGACGAGCGTTTCGCTCTGGCCGCTTAAGCGGTGAGCCGCTGCACCGACTGGTCCCTGGGTCGGGTGGGGTCAAACCCACAGCAGCGTCATCTACAGGGAATCGGATTCGGCCAGGTCACTGGGCCGGATCTTAAATCAGTGTGAATCGCCAAGGAAGGGCCTGTCGTCCGGCATGATCCAAGGCTAAATCCAAAATAGGCCGACTAAGTATGTAGAGCTGCTTGTGGAGGGCTCGCGGACGGGGGTTCAATTCCCCCCGGCTCCACCAGATTCCGCGATCCAAGCAATAACTAGAACCATTCAAAACCCATGACTCGGCCATCTGGCCGGCTCATGGGTTTTCTTTTGATCCACGGGCTCTACCCCATAAACGGGGGATGGGCACTCATCAGACACGGTTGATGACACCGTTCCAGCCGCATCGAGCCAGGCGTTCTCCCACCGCCTCACCGGCTTTCGCATCAAGGCCGCTCGCGAGGCTGCTGGCTGGACGCAAGACCGCCTGGCCGAGCTGCTCGGGCTCAACGACCGGCGGAGCGTATTGGATCTGGAAACCGGCAAGCGCCGGCTTCAGCCCGATGAGCTGGTGCTGCTCTCCGAGCAGCTTGGGCGAGACCTCGATTTCTTCCTCGATCCCTTCGCCGTGGCCGGCGAGGCCCAGTTCAACTGGGGCGCATGCCCAGGACCCGCGTCTTCGTCGATACCAACGCCATTCTGGAAGCTTTCCGTACCGGCTGCTGGGCGACGATCTGCCAGCGTTACGCCATCGAGACGGTGGAAAAGCGCATCGAGGAAACCCTGACCGGCGATCCCGATGATCCGCGCCGCATCCATGTAGAACGCGGGGGTCTCACAGCGGGGCTGGCCGCCCGCCACGCCGTGGGCAAACGCGAGCTCGCCGCGCTGGTGCTCGACCATCCTGAGAGCCATGGACTCGACGACGGTGAACTGCATTTGTTGGCCTGCTTGCACGCACGAGGGCTGTTACCCCACGTCCTCGTCCTGATGTCGGCCGCCGACAAGGCGGCCATCGTCGCCACGGGCCGCCTCGGCGGCCTGGATTCGCTCGTGTCGCTCGAACGGCTCGCGCAGGACGCCGGCGTGACACGCGGCCGGATCGACAATCTGGCCCGCCATTATCGAAGCGCCTGGTTCGACGAAATCCGATTCAAGGTTCGGTTCGGGATCATTCCCTGGAAACGCTCGCGACCGCGATGGCCGCCTTGCCGGGTGCCTATCTCGGCACTCTCGTCGGCTGGCGCGGCGCTTTTCTTTGCCTGGCGCCGATGTCGCCGATTGCATTAACATGGCAGTGGAAAGCCTCATCTGCCATCCAAGTGGCAACGCGTATGGCGGGCACTGACAATGTGTGCATGGAACCGCGATACCGCTCATTTTGCTGGTGATCGACATGGCGGGATCCGCCGTCACCGCATTCATCGACTGGGTCTTGCCACAAGGCCTTGACCAGAAGACGCCGATCGGCATCCCGCGGCGGATGACCCCGGTGGCCTCGGTGGCCCCGGCGCCGGCCGGCTTTGGCCGCTGGAGGGCCATCGCGGCGCGGCCAGTGGGGCACTCTTGCCGGCTTGTTGGCTTGCCGGCTTGCCGCCTTGCCGGCCCGGCTCGCGGCCCTGACGGCCTGACTTGCCGGCCCTGCGCGCGTCCCGCCCGCGGCCGGCCCGGATGGTCCGGATGGTCCGGATGGCTCGGATGGGTCCGGATGGCTCGGATGGGTCCGGATGGCTCCGATGGCTCGGATGGCCCGTCCGGCCCGACAGCCGGCTGAGCACCATCGATCAGATTTCATCAGGAGAAACATCATGACCGTCAAAGCCTATGGCGCCCATGCGGGCGACCTTCCCCTCGAACCGATGGACATCACCCGACGCGCGCCGGGCGCCCACGATGTGCAGATCGACATCGCCTACTGCGGCATATGCCACTCGGACCTGCACCAGGTGCGCTCCGAATGGGCGGGCACGCTCTATCCCTGCGTGCCGGGCCACGAGATCGTCGGCCGCGTCTCGGCGGTGGGCGCGCACGTGACGGGCCACAAGGCCGGCGACCTCGTCGGCGTGGGCTGCATCGTCGATAGCTGCCAGCACTGCGCCGATTGCGACGCCGGCCTGGAAAACTACTGCGACCACATGGTCGGCACCTACAACGGCCCGACGCCGGACGCCCCCGGCCATACGCTGGGCGGCTATTCCCAGCGGATCGTCGTGCACGAGCGATACGTGCTGCACGTCCGCCATCCCGAAGCGCAACTGGCCGCCGTGGCGCCGCTGCTGTGCGCGGGCATCACCACCTATTCGCCGCTGCGCCACTGGAAAGCGGGGCCGGGCCGCAAGGTGGGCGTGGTCGGCATCGGCGGCCTGGGCCACATGGGCATCAAGCTGGCGCACGCGATGGGCGCGCACGTGGTCGCATTCACCACGTCCGAGTCCAAGCGCGACGCGGCCAGGGCGCTGGGCGCCCACGAGGTCGTCGTGTCGCGCAACGCCGACGAGATGGCCGCGCACGCCCAGAGCTTCGATTTCATCCTCGACACGGTGGCGGCACCACACGATCTCGATGCGTTCTTCGCCCTGCTCAAACGGGACGGCACCATGACGCTGGTGGGCGCGCCGGCCTCCCCTCACCCCTCGCCGGCAGTCTTCAGCCTGATCACGAAGCGCCGCAGCCTGGCGGGCTCGATGATCGGCGGCATCCCCGAGACGCAGGAAATGCTGGACTTTTGCGCCGAGCACGGCATCGTCGCCGACATCGAAATGATCCGCGCCGACCAGATCAATGACGCCTACGAGCGGATGCTCGAGGGCGACGTGAGGTACCGCTTCGTGATCGACTGCGCTTCGCTCGCGGCCTGATCGAGGGAGCGTGGATTGCCCCGCTGGATCCGGGCAAACCACGCCTTGGCCCCATGGGTGCGGCCGGCGACCCGGCGTTTGCCTGATATAACCCGGTAAACGCCGGATTCTTTACGGCTCTACGGATCATTCCCCTCCGTACGCTCAAGACCCGCCTCAGCAAGGATCAGCGGCTGACCGTCGACGAGAGCGACAGGCTCTATCGGGCGGCGCATATCACCGCCATGGCCGAGACGGTCTTCGGGAACAAGGACAAGGTGAAACGCTGGCTGAACAAGCCCAAAGAGCGATTCAGCGGCGAGACCCCCATGGCGATGCTCAGTACCTTGCAGGCCGCCGCCATGCTGGAGGTATTGGTACACCTGGAGATCGATCCGGACGATATTTCAGACGGATTGCGCCTGATGCGCATAGAGGTGCCCGATCGCATCGATCAAGGGGTCCGTGTGATCGCCTCGCGCGTCTCATCGCGCCCGATCCACATCCACCCCACCAGGCCCTCAAGACTTCTTCGACTGATGCTTGGGCTTGTCCCTGGTCTTGGTATCGGCCAGTTCGTGCAGCTCCTTCTTGTTCATGGAGTCATACATGGATTTCGACGCGCCCTTGAGCTCGCCGACTTTCTTTTCGCCACGCTTGGCGGCGAGCGCGATGCCGGCCGCCTGCTGCTGGGCCTTGGATTTCGCTGGCATATGGACACCTCCTGCCTCACCATGGGTCCGCCGGTTCGGCATCCCCGACGCCGGTATCGGCAGCAATCCGCATGCCCGCGAGCGGCGGCCTTGTTTCAACGGCCCGTAAGTATTACGATCCTCTTATAAGTAATTCCGTCATACCGAGGGCTCCCCATCATGGCCGACGCCACCACACTCACATCCAAGGGCCAGCTTACCGTCCCACGAGCCATCCGGGAACGGATGGGGCTCAAGCCCGGCGATAAAATCACTTTCTCACTGCTGAGCGATGGCACGCTGGTCGTCAGGCCCAGGATGCGCCGGGTTGCGGACATCGCGGGCTTGCTGCACAAGCCGGGGCAGGCACCGATGCCGCTCGCGGCCATGCGGGTCGAACTGCCGGAGGACGGCGCGCATTCATGAGCCTGGCTCTCGATACGAATGTCCTGGTCCGGCTGCTGACTCGCGACGACGAGCCCCAATGCGCGGCCGCCTTGCGGCTGGTTCAGACCGCCGGGCAAGAAGGCGTGCCCGTGTGGCTATCCCTGGGTGTGCTGCTCGAAACGGAATGGGTCCTGCGCAGCCGCTACAAGCTGCCGGCAGCGGAGATCCAGCAGGCTTTCACGGCCATCCTGGAAACACAAGAGCTTTCCGTGCAATCTCCGGACGTGCTCGAGGAGGCCTTGAGGCTTTGGCGCGATTGGCCCGGCTCCGATTTCGCGGACTGCATGCACGTGGCCACCGCCGCACAGAACGACTGCACCTTGGCGACCTTCGATCAAAGCGCCGCGCAATTGCCGGGCGCGGTGCTGATTCAATCCTGACTGCGGCGCGACCGGCAACCCGCCCATCCTGCGAGCGCGATGCCGGCCGCCTGCTGCTGGGCCTTGGATTTCGCCGGCATAAGGACACCTCCTGTCGCATGGGTCCGCCGGTTCGGCATCCCCGACGCCGGTATCTCGGCAGCAATCCGCATGCCCGCGGAACGATCACGGCATCATGAGCTTCAGGGGAAAGAGAATGATCTGTGGGAATACGGTCAGCAGGATCAGCACGATGAATTGCGAGGCAAGGAAAGGCCATACGCCTTTCATGATGTCGTCCATGGAGATGCGCGCGACGCCGCAGACGACGTTGAGCACGGTGCCGACCGGGGGCGTGAGCAGGCCGAGGGAGTTGTTGAGGATGAAGATGACTCCGAAATAGATGGGGTCGATCCCGGCCTCGAGCACCACCGGCATCAGGACGGGAGTCAGGATGAGGATGGTCGGGATGAAGTCCAGCACGGATCCGAGTACCGCCACGAGAACCATGATGGCCAGCATCAGGAGGATGGGGCTGTCGATGAGGGGCTGGGTGAGGCTGGAGACCTGGTCGGGAAGGTCGGTGATGGTGATGAGCCAGCTCGAGACCAGGGCCGCCGCGACGAGGAACATGATGACGGCCGTCATCTTGGCGGCAGCCAGGCACGAGCGGAAGAACTTCATCAGGGTCAGCTCGCGGTAGATGAAGAATCCGATGAGGGCGGCATAGACGGCCACCACGACGCCGGCCTCGGTGGGGGTGAACAGGCCGAACCTCAGTCCCAGGATGATGATGACCGGCATGAGCAGCGCCCAGAAGCTCTTGAACAGTTGATCACGGATCTCGGGCCAGGATTTGCGCTCGAGGACGGTGGTCTTCTCGTGCCGCAGCGACCAGCGCCAGGTCAACACGAGGCCCGCCGCCATCAAAACCCCCGGCACGATGCCGGCGAGGAAAAGCTTGGTAATGGAGACTCCGCCGACGACGCCAAAGACGATGTATCCGATGGACGGAGGCAGCACGGGGGCAATGACGCCCCCCGCGGCGATCAGGCCGGAGGAGCGATTGACGTTGAAACCGGCGTCGCGCATCATGGGAATCAGCAAGGCGGCAAGGGCCGCGGCATCCGCGATCGCGGAGCCCGACAGGCTGGCCAATATCAAGGCCGAGAATATGGCGACGTAGCCCAGGCCCCCGTGGATGTGGCCGAACAGGGCCATCGCAAGATTGATGATGCGCCGCGATATGCCGCCGCTGTTCATCAGCTCGCCCGCCAGGATAAAGAAAGGCACCGCCAGCAGCACGAAATTATCGGCGCCCGTCACGACGTTCTGGGCAATGATCTGAGTATCGAACATGTCCATCTGATACATCAGGGCAATGCCGCAAAGCAGCAGCGCAAAGGCGATCGGGACCCCCACGGCGAGGGCTCCGAGCAGGGCCGAGAGGAAAATCAGCAGGGTCATGATGTTTCCCTTTTCTAATCGTTGTTATCGGAGGCGGCCGGAGCGGAACATGCCGATCATCTGGCGCAGGAAGATCAGCTCGAAACTCGCGGCCGCGGCCAGAGAGGCGAAATACAGCCAGGAAAGCGGCATCTGCGCGACGGGCGATACGTTGTCCATGTTGATGAGCATCTGCTTCCAGCTCCCGATGGCCAGGAGCACGCTGCAAAACTGCATCAGGGCATTCGACAGGATCCCGCATGCGAACCGCATCCTGGCCGGCAGCATGAGGACGATGCTGTCGAAACCCAGGTGTTCATGGTTTTTCACGGCGACGACGGCGCCCGCGAATATCAGCCATATGAAAAGGAACCTGGACACTTCCTCGGAGATGACGATCCCCGAATTGAAGCCGTAGCGCAGGACCACGTTGAGGAAGACGAGGACGACCATCGCGATCACCGCGACGATCATGAGAATCTCGAGCGCCCTGATCGGCAGGGATTCCGACAGGAAGGGTTCCGAATCTTCTTTGGTGTCTCGATGCATGATTGCGGGCTCCGGAATTCGGATGCGGTTGAAGCACGGCGCAGGACTCCGGCCCGAAGCCGGAGTCCTGCGCCGCTGCCGGGGGATCGGCCCGTCAAGGCTTGCGCGAGGCCTCGATTTCCTGGTCGAGCAGGTTCATCAGGGGCTCGCCCACTTCCTTGCCGACCTTGTCGATGACGGGACGCAGCATGTCGCGCATCTTCTGGCGTTCTGCGGCCGACATTTCATTGACCTGCATGCCGTACGATTCGAGCGCGGCCAGTGTCTTCTGGTCCTGATCGCGGCTGACCTTGCGTTCATGGTCGCGCGCCTTCAGCGCCGCCCTCTGGATCGCCTCGCGCTCGCCATCGGACAGCGCGTCCCATTTGCGCTTGCTGAAGGTGAGGACGAACGCATTGTATGAATGGTTGGTGATCGTGAGGTATTTCTGCACCTCGTAGAATTTCCCCGCCGCGATGATGCCGAACGGATTCTCCTGCGCATCGACGGTCTTGGTATCCAGGGCGGTGAACAGTTCGGCGAACGGCAGGGGAACGGGATTGGCGCCCAGCGCCTTGAACATGTCCACGTAGACCTGATTCGGCATCACGCGGATCTTGAGCCCCTCGAGATCCTTGACGACATTGATCGGATGCTTGCTGTTGGTGACGTTGCGAAATCCGTTTTCCCAATACGCCAGGCCGACCATGCCTTTTTCCGGCATTTTTTCCAGGAGCTGTTCCCCGACCTTGCCATCGAGGATCTTGTCTGCCTCCGCGGCATTTTCGAAAAGGAACGGCAGGTCGAATATCCCAAAGGACGGGATGGTATTGACGAGCGTCGTGGTGGGGGACACGAACATGTCCTGGATCCCGCCCTGCAAGGCGGCGATCTGCTGCGACTCGGGGCCCAGCTGGGAATTGTCGTAGACCTTTACCTTGAGGCTCCCGCCGGTTTCGGCCTCGACCAGCTCCGCGAATTTCTTGGCCCCCAGGACGGAGGGATGTTCGTTCGACGACAGGACGCCCAATCTGAGCACTTTCGAAAAGGCCGGCATGCTCGCGGCCATCATCGACATGCCGATGGCGATGGCCGTCAGGCCGGAGGCGAATTTGCTGGAATATGTAGGCATAGCAGTCTCCACTTTTGTTGGATTGATGTTCCGCACGGCGGATCGGCCATCGACGGGCCGGTCACGGAGCGAAGTAAACGACGATCATGCAAGCTGGGCGACGATCCCTTCCAGGCCCGCGCCAGCCGCGGGAAAACGTTCCAGGACCGCCGGATCGTGGCCTGGAACGACAAGGCCGGCGGAATCCGCGAGCTCGTGCAAGCGAGCATGGCCTTCGAGCATTTCGCTCATGTTGAACACGATGGGAAATGGTTTGCCGTGCTCCATGTTCCCGTAGTAGTGGGCCGCGTCGGAAGCCAGCACCAGCCACCCTTTGCGGGTCCACACCCGGACGACCTGCAGGCCCGCCGTATGGCCGCCTATCAGGTGCAGCGACAGGCCGGGGCAAAGCACCGAATCCCCGTCATGGAACACGACCCTGTCCTGGAACACCTTCATGACGAGATCCGCCACGTCGCGCGGCTCATAGGCGTTTCGCATGCACGCATGGCGCATGTTCCTGCCCGTGGCGAAATTGACTTCCCGGTCCTGCACATGGAAATCCGCGTTGGGAAAGAGCAGGAAATTTCCCACATGGTCATAATGCATGTGGGTAATCACCACATCGCGAATCCGAGCCGCCGAAATATCCAGCAGCGAGAGGGAGGCCGCCGGGCAGCGCAGGAACTCCCGGCCTCTTTTTCTTGCGACCTCCTCGTTGAATCCCGTATCGATCACGACCACGCGGTCTTCATTCCTGGCCACCCATATGAAATAATCCATGGGCATGCTGCTGTCGTGGATATCGGGATTGATGTAGTTTTCCCGGGCCTGCCTTTCATGATGCGCATACTTGATCGCATACACTTCAAAAGGCTTTGATTCCTCTTTCGCCATTCCTGTCCCCATTATCTCGTGGCCGCCAAAAAAATCCGCCTATGATATCAGCGCACTGGCGAGCCCCCTGCCCCCTTTATCCAGCCCATGAGCCGGGGATGATTTTCTCCATTTCCCTGCGCAACTGATACGCCTTCACGTCCGGGTCGATCTGGACGTCGTCCCAGGTCAGCGACTGGTCCTTTGCCACGGGCCTCGTCAGCCGGATTCCATGGGCCAGGCCCAGCGGCAGGCTGCCGTGCTTCAGCGACTCCCGGGCGGGAAACAGCTTGCCGAAGACCGTATAGCCGCCTTCGCCATCGAGCAGTTCGCCGGGCTTCAGGTCGCGCTTGGCCGTGGCGATGACGTCCGCGTTGAAATAGCGGGCCACACCCGTGGGCTCGCCGCGCAGGCCCACGCTGGCCACAGAGATCCCGAGTTCCAGGCCGATGAGATGCCACTTCTTGTACTGCACCATGCAGCGGCCCTCGGGGTCGGTGAAGACCTGGTATTCCTTGAAGCAGCGGTGGATATAGTCGGTGGGCGCCTCGATGCAGACCCATACGCCCTTGCGGATGTCGTAGCCCACCGGGCTGCCGTCGGCGTTCAGCGAGGAGACGACCTCGACCACGCCCTTCTTGTCGAGCATGCCGCCGTCCTTGCGCAGGCGCATGACGGTGGGGATGTCCGGAATGGCGGCGGGCGGAAAGCTCAGGCCGCCCTCGGGGGCCTCCAGGCCCGTGGCGTTGGCGATGGCCGTGCTTTCGATGGCCGGCTTCGAGCCGTCCAGGAAGGCATTGAACATTTTCGGGTTCATGCCGCCCACGCGGGCCTGCTCGGCCGTCACGCCCCAGTGGTCCCAGACGGTGTCGGGCGTGGATTCGCGGAATTTCGGCAGCCACTTGTGGCCCCGGCCGGCCGCCACTATGGGAAAGCCGCAGGTGCGCGCCCAATCGACCAGCTCGCAGGCCAGCCCCGGCTGGTCGCCGTACGCGAGCGAATAGACCACTCCGGCCTGGCGGGCCTTGTGGGCCAGCAGGGGGCCGCAGAAGGCGTCGGATTCGACGGTGACATTGATGACGTGCTTGCCGTGTTCGAAGGCATGGAGGCAATGCTCCACGGCGGCGATCGGATTGCCGGTGCATTCGACGATGATGTCCACCGCCGGATGCGCGATCAGCGCCTGCCAATCGTCGCTCACGAAGGTGGTGCCGGCCTTGAGGGCCGCGTCCAGCGAATCGGCCTGGGTGCGCTCGGCCTCCCAGCCGATGCGCCGCAGGTTGGCGTGGGCGTTGGCGGGAACCAGGTCGGCGATGCCGGCCAGGTGCACGCCCGGCGTGCGCGGCACCTGGGCGAGGTACATGGCGCCGAACTTGCCTGCGCCGATCAGGCCGACACGCAGGGGCCGGCCCTGCTCGGCGCGGGCGAGGAGTTGAGTATGGAAGTTCATGATGGATGGAATCCCTGTCGGAATGGAGGTGGATCAGGCGCGCGGCCCGGCCAGGAAATCGAGATCGCAGCCCTGCGGGGCCTGCAGCACCGTGCGCTGGTACAGCGCGCGGTAGCCGCCCTGCTTGCGGGGCGCGGCGGGACGCTCGGCCAGCCTGCGGGCGATTTCGTCGGCCGGCACCAGCAGGTCGATCGACTTGCCGGCGACCGAGAGCCGGATGCGGTCGCCGTTGCGCACGGCGGCCAGCGGCCCGCCCGCCGCCGCCTCGGGCGAGACGTGCAGCACGATGGTCCCGTAGGCGGTGCCGCTCATGCGCGCATCGGATATGCGCACCATGTCCTTGACGCCGGCCCGCGCCAGCTTGGCCGGAATGGGCAGGTAGCCCGATTCGGGCATGCCGGCCGCGAGCGGCCCCGAATTCTTCAGCACCAAGATGTCGTCGGGCTCGACGTCCAGGTCCGGATCGTCGATGCGATCGGCCAGGTCCTCGAGGCCTTCGAACACCACGGCCCGCCCTTCGACCTCGAAGAGCGCGGGGGTGGCGGCCGCCCGCTTGAAGATCGCGCCGTCCGGCGCCAGGCTGCCTTGCAGCGCGATCAGGCCGCCCACCGGGCTCACGGGATCCTCGCGGCTGCGGATCACCCGCCGGTCGACCCATCCCGCCGGCTCCTCCAGCCGCTCGCGCAGCGTGCGTCCGTCGACCGTCAGGCAGTCCAGATGCAGCAGCGGAGCCAGCTCGCGCAGCACCGCCCCCAGGCCGCCGGCGGCGTGGAAGTCTTCCATGTAGCCCTCGCCCACGGGCTTGAGATCGACCAGGACCGGCGTCTCGTCGGAGATCTCGTTGAGCCTGGCCGTGGAAACCTCGATGCCCAGCCGGCCCGCGATCGCGGTCAGGTGGATGATGGCGTTGGTGGATCCTCCGAGCGCCATGAGCACGCGGAATGCGTTCTCGACCGCCTGCGCGGTCATGATCTGCGCCGGATAGATCGGCGAATGCGCGAGGCGCACCGCGGTCCTGCCGGTCTCCTCGGCCGCCACCAGGCGTTCGGACGCCACGGCCGGGATGGCCGCGGTGCCGGGCAGGGACATGCCCAGCGCCTCGGCGATGCAGGCCATGGTGCTGGCCGTGCCCATCACGGCACAGGTGCCGGCCGTGGTGGCCAGGCGGCTTTCCACGGTGGCGATCTCCTGCTGGTCGATCTCGCCCGCGCGGTACTTGGCCCAGAAGCGGCGGCAATCCGTGCACGCCCCCAGGCGTTCGCCCTTGTGGCGGCCGGTGGACATGGGGCCGGTCACCAACTGGATGGCGGGCCGGCCGGCCGAGGCCGCGCCCATGAGCTGGGCGGGCACCGTCTTGTCGCAGCCGCCGATCAGCACGACGGCATCCATGGGCTGCGCCCGCACCATCTCCTCGACGTCCATGGACATGAGGTTGCGATACACCATGCTGGTCGGGTTGAGGAAGACCTCGCCCAGCGAGATGGAGGGAAAGGCCCGCGGCAGCCCGCCGGCCGCCAGCACGCCGCGCGAGACGGCCTCGACCAGGTCGGGCATGTAGCGGTGGCAGTTGTTGAAATCGCTCGGGGACATGGCGATGCCCACCACCGGCTTGGACAGCAGTTCCCGTGAAATGCCCATCGAATGGGCCATGGAGCGGCGCAGGTAGCTGGCGAAGTCGCGGTCGCCGTAGTTCGTCAGGCCATTGTCCAGGCCCAGGGGTTCATGCTTGCTCATCGTCTTCGCCCTCGGCGCCGGCGGCGCGGAAGCGCACGCCCAGCAGTTCTTCGTACAGGCGGATCATCGATCCCTTGTCGCGCCGCCCATTGCCGCGCAGCAGGGCCATCTGGTAGGTGGCCGTGGCCGCCGCCAGCACCGGCATCGGCACGCAGTGGCTCGCGCCCAGTTGCGCGGCGCTGACCAGGTCCTTGTAGGCGGCCTGCAAGGGATAGCCATCGGAGAAATGGTCCCGCAGTATGCGCGGCAGGAAGAATTCCGAGGCGTAGCTGCGGCCCGTGCCGCTGTTGACCACGGCAGCCGTCTTTTCGGGATCCAGCCCCATGCGGGCCGCCATGGGCAGGATCTCTGCCAGGGCCGCGCAATTGATGTCGAACAGCAATTGATTGACGAGCTTGGCGAGCTGGCCGCTGCCCGCCTCGCCCATGTAGAGCACCTTGTCGCCCATGCGGCCGAGCCAGGGCGATGCCGTGTCGAAGGCGGCCCGCGACCCGCCGCACATGACGGTGAGCGTGCCATCCTCGGCGCGCGACTGCATGCCGGAGACCGGCGCATCCAGGAAGCCGAGGCCGGCCCCGGCCAGGCGCTGATAGATCTCCAATGTAGCGCCATACTCGATGGTGCTGGTGTCCACCACGAGGGCGCCAGCCGCCAGGATGCCGGCCAGGCCGTTCTCGCCGAACAGCACCTCTTGCACCACCCGCGTATCGGGCAGGCTGAGGAACACGATGCGGGCATCGGCCAGGCCCGCGGCGGTTTCCAGGGTACTGGCGCCGCGCTCGCGCAGCTCGGGGTAGCTCGCCCGGTCGCGGGACAGCACCCGCAGCTCGGTATCGTCCCGCAGCAGGTTCAGCGCCATGGGCCTGCCCATCTGGCCCAGCCCGATGAAGCCCACCGGGACGCGCTCTCGCCGCGTCATCGCGGCCTCCTTTCGGGGATTCCGGACGGCCCTGCTCCGGGCCCCGAGGACAAATGGTCCATCGTGACTGCCTCCGTATTGCCATTTCGTCGATGGAGGCTAGACTAAGGCAGGGGCGCCATGGAGGGGAATTCCTCAATTCGCATGCAGCCTTCGCGTTTTGCGAAGGCATGCGCCGCATCCTGCTAGAATGCGCCCATGGCCGGCGAACACATCAACCCCGCGAGAATCGACTTCGTCACGCTGCGGCTGTTCTGCGCCGTGGCGCAGACCGGCAGCATCACGCGGGGGGCCGAGCGCTGCCACCTCGCCCTGTCGGCCGCCAGCCGGCGCATCGCGGATTTCGAGGCCGCCGCCCGGACGGTCCTGCTCGAGCGCACATGCCAGGGGGTGCGCCTGACGCCGGCCGGCCACGTGGCGCTGCAGCACGCCATGCGGCTCTTCCAGGGCTTCGAGCTGTTCAGCAACGAGCTCAGCGATTATTCCAGCGGATCGCGGGGGCATGTCCGCCTGTGGGCCAATATGTCGGCCCTGGTGGAATTCCTCCCCGCCGACCTGTCCGGCTTCCTGGCCCTCTACCCCGACACCCGGGTGGAGGTGGAGGAGCAGCTCTCGGGCGATACGGTGCGCGCCGTCATCGAGGGCATCGCCGACGTGGGCATATTCGCCGATGGCGGCATGGCGACCCACGGGCTGAACGTGCGGCCTTACCGGCGCGACGAGCTGGTGATCCTGGCCTCGCTCGCCCATCCCGTGGCCCAATTGGACGAGGTCGATTTCAAGTCCTGCCTGGTCTACGATTTCGTCGGCCTGAACCGCGGCAGCTCGCTGCTGGGCACCATCGGCAACGCGGCCCAGGAGGCCGGCTTTCCCCTGCGCCTGCGCGTGCAGGTCCGCAGTTTCGACGCCATGTGCGAGATGATCACGGCCAACCTGGGCATCGGCGTGCTGCCCCTGGGGGCCTGCGCCCGCCGCCTCGGGCCCTGGCAGTTGAAGGCCGTGCGCCTCAAGGACGCCTGGGCGCAACGCGAGCTGGTGATCGCCACGGCGGCGAACCGCCCGCTGGAAGGCTCGGCCGCCCTGCTGGTGTCGCACCTGACGGGAGGGGCCGGCTGAGCGGCCCCGCCCGCGAAATGCCCCTCACAGGCTCTCGCCGTACCTCTGCCGGTAGTCGTTCCTCATCTTGTTGCAGGCCATCCGGGCGAACCGGCGCTGCTCGAGCGAGTCGAACTCGTCGTCCTGGCTTTGCAGGCAGCGCTCGATGGCCGCCTTCTCGAGCGACTGCTGCCGCGCGAGGTTGCGCTCGGCCAGCAGGCCGCCGATGCGGCCGGCGATGAAGACGGCCAGGACGGCGGCCGCGCCTCCGGCCAGCCCCAGGAAAAAGATCCTGGCGGTGATCCGCGATCCCGACCTCGAACCCGTGAACCTGCGCTGGCCGGCTACCGACATGTCCCGCTCCTCCTGTTTTGTCCGTTTGCGCTCCCAGGGGCGGCGCGGCTCAGTAATGCGGCGGCCGCTCGTCGCCCGGGACCCCGGGCGTCAGGCCCGCGTCGGGCCCGTGCTGCTGGCGCAGCGCGGCCAGCTCGCGGGCCAGGTATTCGATCTGTTGCTGCTGGCGAAAGATGGTCTGGTTCAGTTGGTCCAGCAGGTCGTCCGCATATGCCGCCTTGACCTCGAGGTCCGTGAGGCGACGTTCGATGGGGTCGTCGTTCATGTCCGATTCCTCGCTGAGTGAATGTCCGGCCAATGCCCCGCGGGGCGCCATCCGGCCATTGTATCCACGTCAGGGGCCGCGCGGCGACATGCCCGGGACCTCTCCTGGTATCCTTCCGGTGGAGGGAATCGGGGGACGAATGCATGTTCAGGTGGCTGGCCGGCAAGGGCGCCTCGCGGCGCAAGGTGGAGCACACGCTCGCCCTGATCGGGGACGAGCAATGGCGGCGCGCGATCGAGGCGCATTTCTTCCTCGACGGCCTGTCGCCGCGCGAGGACGAGGCCCTGCGCCGGCGGGCCGCGTGGATCCTGGCGAGCAAGTCCTTCCACGGCGCCCATGATTTCCCGGTGGACGACGACATCATGCTGTCGATCGCCCTGCAGGCGGCGCTGCCCATCCTGGAGCTCGATCCCGCGCTGTACGAGGGATGGACCGAGATCGTGCTGTATCCGGGGGGCTTCCTGATCCCGCGCATCGAGGTCGACGAGAGCGGCGTGGTGCACGAATACCTGCAGGAGTCCTCCGGCGAGGCCTGGGACGGCGGGCCGGTCATCCTCTCGTGGGAGGACGCGGACCCGGACACGGCGCGCTACGGCAACGTGGTGATCCACGAATTCGCCCACAAGCTCGACCAGCAATCGGGCGAGGCCGACGGGATGCCGGGGCTGCACGCGCACGCCGACTTGCGGCCGCGCCAGTGGCGCCGCGTGCTGGATGCGTCGTACGAGGCGTTCTGCGAGGCCGTGACCCGGGTCGAGGACGCCATCCCGCACGACGTCGACCCCGAATCCGACGAGGCTTCGCCCTGGTACGACACACTGCCGCTGGATCCCTACGCGGCGACCGACCCGGCGGAGTTCTTCGCGGTCAGCTCCGAGACGTTCTTCATCGATCCAGAGCCGCTGGCGCGCGCGCTGCCCGACTGGTATGCGCTGCTGTCGCGCTACTACCGCCAGGATCCGCTGCGGCGCCTGCTGGACGGCGCGCGGCGCATCCCCTGAGCCGCGCCGGCTGGCGCAAGCGCCCCCCAGCCCTTTACACTTCGAGCATCGATTCCTTGAACACGCTGGACAACCGTGGAGGCACACGCATGAGCGACATCACCCTGACCGCATCGGACGGGCACACCCTGGACGCCTATATCGCCGGCCCCGAGGACGCCCGCCTCGGCGTCGTGGTCCTGCAGGAAATCTTCGGCATCAATGCCAACATCCGCGAGATGACCGACGTGTTCGCCTCGCACGGCTATCGCGCGATCTGCCCGGCGCTGTTCGACCGCGCGCAGCGCAAGGCCGAACTGGGCTACGATGCCGCCGGCCGCGACCTGGGACTGGCGCTGCGCAGCCGGATCCCGGAGTCCGAGGCCCTGCTCGACATCCAGGCGGCGGCCGGCGCCCTGCCCGCGCACAGCCCCCGGGCGATCGTCGGCTACTGCTGGGGCGGTACGCTGGCCTGGCTCGCGGCATGCCACGACGATACCTTCGCGGCCGCCTCGTGCTGGTACGGCGGCGGCATCGCCAAGGCCCTGGACGGCGCACCCAAGTGCCCGGTCCAGATGCATTTCGGCGAGGACGATCCGTCGATCCCGATGCGCGACGTCGAGGCCATCGGCCACGCCCATCCCGAGGTCGACCTGTACACCTACCGCCACGCCGGGCACGCCTTCGGGCGGGCCGGCACGCCCGCCCACCACGCGGCCTCGGCGGCGCTGGCCTGGGACCGCACGCTCAAGCTGTTCGCCGCGGCGGCGGCAGGCGCGCCGGACGCCTGAGCGGCGCGCCTGCGCGGGCCCGGCGACTGAATACGAGCCCGTGGACACACGCAAGGGCGTGCGCCGCTCAGTCCTCCCCGAGGAAGAACCGCCGGTACATCTCGATCTGGTGCGCGAGCATGTGCTCGCCATGGAACACCGGCATCCCGCGCCGCTCGGCGAGCTGCAGCAGGCGCGTCTCGCGCGGCTGCATGATGATGTCGGCGACCAGCGTGTCGACCGGCAGGGCCAGGGGATCGAAGGGCAAGGGATCCGTGGGCTGCAGGCCCAGCGGCGTGGCGTTCACCACGACGTCCGCGCCGCGCCAGTCCGTCCCTTCGGGCTCGACCTGCGCGACCCCGGCGCGGTGCGCGTTCAGGCGCCGCACGAGCCGCTCGGCCTGCTCGGGACGCACATCGCGCACGCGGATCGCCGCGGCGCCCGCCTCGACCAGGGCCGCCGCGATGGCCACCCCGGCCCCGCCCGAGCCGGCCACGCCGATCACCCGGCCGGCCGGATCCCGGCCCTGCGCCCGCAGGCCGGCCACGAATCCCCGGCCGTCGAAATTGTCGGCCTCCCAGCTACCGTCGGGAGTGCGGCGCAGCGCATTGGCCGAGCCGGCGAGCTGCACGGCCGGGCTCAGGCGCTCGACCCCGTCGCACACGGCGAACTTGTGGGGGATGGTGACCAGCATGCCGTCCATGTTCTCGATCCGCCGCAGCGCGGCCAGGACGGCCTGCAGGGCCTCGGGCCGCACGTGCACGGGCACCATCACCGCATCGACGCCCAGTTGGGTGAACAGCCGGTTCATCAGGGTCGGCCCCTTGACCTGGGCGATCGGGTCGCCCAGTATGGCGTACAGTCGGGTCGTGCCCGTGGGGCTGGGGATGCTGGGAATGTCGTTCATCGTGTTTCCAGTTCTTCGATTTTCACACTGCGGCCCTCCTGCGCGGACAGGATGGCCGCCTCCGCGATGCATTGTGCCGCAAAGCCGTCCTCGATGGTGGGCACGGGATCCCCGGACCCGGCCAGAAAGCCGGCAAAGGCCTCGATGATCCGATAATACGAGCCGCCGATGCGCTCATGTATGTTTTGCGGAAACGGCGCCGACGCCACCTCGGCGCCCACCGCGCGGCGCACGGCCGCCGCCGGCTGGCGGCAGGATTCCACCCAGCCCCGCGAGCCGAAGGCCTCGATGCGCTCGTCGTAGCCATGGCTGGCCGTGCGGCTGTTGTCGATCTGGCACAGGGCGCCGCCGCGCATGCGCAGGTTCACGATAGTCGTATCGAAGTCCCCGAGATCGCGCACGTCCTGGTGGACCAGGGCGGCACCCATGGCCGAGACCTCCTCGACCTCGTCGCCCGTGATGAAGCGCGCCAGGTCGAAGAAATGCACCCCCTTGTCGCGAAAGAAGCCGCCGCTGGTGCGCAGGTACTCGACGCTGGCGAGGCGGCCGGGGCCGCGCGAGGTGAGCTGCACGATCTGCAGCCGCCCCGCCCCGCCGGCGGCGACCTGGGCGCGCACCGCCGCATGGCTTTCCTCGTAGCGCCGGTTGAATCCCATCATGACGCGCGCGCCGCAGCCGCGCGCCACCGCGACCGCCCGGCGCGCCTCGTCGAGGTTCAGGTCGATGGGCTTTTCGCAGAAGACCGGCTTGCCCGATCGCACGGCCCGCTGCAGCAGCTCGCTGTGGCTGTCCGTGGACGAGGCGATCATCACGGCATCGACATCGGGCGCCTCCAGGAGGTCCTCGAGGCTGCGCGCCGCGCGGCCGCCGAACTCGGCGGCGAAGGCCTCGCGGCCCCGCGGCGAGCGCGAGTACGACGCGGCGAGGGCCAGCGCCGGATGGCGGGCGATGTTGCGCGCGTGCACGGCGCCGATCTGGCCGACGCCGATCAATCCTATTCTATACATTGTATATATTCCAACCTTGCGGAGATCACATGGACAGGAAGCCGCCGTCCACCGCGACCTCCACGCCGGTGATGTACGAGGCCTCGCCGGAGGCCAGAAAGAGGACGGCGGCAGCCACCTCCTCGACGCGGCCGGCGCGCTTGAGGGGAACCGCGTCGATCTGCTTGTCGCGCCAGGCCGGGTCGGCCGAGCCCCGGGACGTGCGCATGGCCGGCAGCATGCCCGGCGCCACGGCGTTGACGCGGATCCCGTCCTCCGCATAGTGGACCGCCGCCGCGCGGGTCATGGCCTGCACCGCCGCCTTGGAAGCGCTGTAGCCCATGTGTACCCGCTGCTGCCCGACGGAGGCCGAGATCGAGGACATGTTGACGATCGCGCCGCCGCCGCGCAGGCGCATCAGGGGCACGGCATGCTTCATGCCGAGGAAGACGCCCTTGGCGTTGACGTCCATCAGCCGCTCCCAGGCCAGGGTGCTGTTCAGGTCGGGATCGAAGGTCCCGCTGATGCCGGCACTGTTGAACAGCACGTCCAGGCCGCCGCGGGTCTCGCGCAGCGTCCGCGCCAGCGCCTCCCAATCGTCCTCGCAGGCGACGTCCAGGCGGACGAACCGCGCGCCCGCGCCGCCTGCGGCACCCAGCTCGGCCAGCAGCGCGCCGGCTTCCTCCTCCAGCACGTCGCAGGCGACGACGGCGGCCCCTTCGCGGGCGAACGCCAGGGCGGCGCTGCGGCCCATGCCGCTGGCTGCCCCGGTGACCACCACGGTCTTGTCCTCGAACCTCATGATCTTTCCTCCCATGGAAGCATCCGGCCTCAGGCCGGCTCGGCGCAGGCCGCGGTGTCCTCGAACAGCGACAGGTCCATGCGCCTGGGCTCGGCCGGAATGAGGGGGGCGAAGCCCATCCGCTCGAGCACGTCGCGGCGCACGTCCACGCCCGGCGCGACCTCGGTCAGCACCAGTCCCTCGCGGCTCAGCTCGAACACGGCCCGCTCGGTGACCACCACGGCCTGGTGGCCGCGCAGCAGCGCCTGGGCGCCCGAATAGGTGATCTGCTCGACCCGCTCGACCAGCTTGCGCACGGCGCCGTGCCGGTTCACGCGCAGGCCTTCGGGCGTGACGCTCGCCTCGCCGCCCTTGGCCTCGAAGGTGCCGCAGAACACCACCTTGCGGGCGTTCTGGGCGATGTCCATGAATCCGCCGGGCCCCACCGTCAGGCCGCCCAGCCTCGACACGTTGACGTCGCCGCGCGCGTCGAGCTCGCCGAAACCCAGGAAGGCGATGTCCAGGCCGCCGCCCGCGTAGAAATCGAATTGCGAAGGCCCGTCGATCATCGCCGAGGGGCTCTGCGCAAAGCCGAACAGCATGCCCACCAGCAGCGAGCCGCCGTAGGTGCCGTGCTCGATCGTCTGGTAATAGCGCTCGCCCTCGCCGCGCTCGGCGATCAGGCGGGCCACCCCCTCGCCGATGCCCACGCCGAAATTCAGGATCGCGCCGTCGCGCAGCTCGCGGTGGGCGCGCCGCGCGATGAGGGCGCGCACGGGCGAGGACTCGGCCGCCAGCGCGCGCGGGGGCCCCGCGCGCTCGCCCGAGATCGTGGGATCGTAGGGCAGGTCGTAGCTCATGCGCTGCTCGGGATCGACCACCACCACGTCGACGATGGCGCCCGGCACCCGCACCGAGCGCGCCGGCAGCGAGTTCACGTTGACGGCGGTGCGCACCTGCGCGATCACGAGCCCGCCCGAATTGTGGGCCGCCAGCGCCGCGGCGTAGACGTCGACGTTGGCCGCCTCCTGGTCCAGGCTGATGTTGCCGTCGGCGTCGGCGAAAGAGCCGCGGATGATGGCCACGTCGATCGGGAAGGACTTGTACCAGAGCAGCTCGCGTCCGCCGATCCCGGCCACCTCGACCAGGTCCGCGGTGGCCGAGCGGTTCATCTTGCCGCCCTGGTGGCGCGGATCGACGAAGGTCCCCAGCCCCACGTGGGTGAACAGGCCCGGGCGCCCGCCCGCGATCTCGCGGTAGAGCTGCATGATGCAGCCGCTGGGCAGCACGTAGGCCTCGATCTTTTCATCGCGGGCCAGCGCCTGCATGCGCGGCGACCACACCCAGTGGCCGCCGATCACGCGCCGCACCAGGCCCTCGTGGGCGAAGTGGTTCATGCCTTCGGTCTTCTTGTCGCCGATGCCCAGCGCATGCACCACGGTCAGGTTCCTCGGGGCGCCGGTCTCGAGAAAGCGCCGGGACACCGCGCGGAACACGCAGGTGGGCTCCATCAGCCCTCCGCCGCCGCCGATCAGCGCCACGGTGGCGCCGTCGCGGATCAAGGCGACGGCCTGCTCGGCGGTCCTGAACTTGCTGCCTTTCATGCTTGCGCCTCTCCCGCCGCGTCCCGCGGCCGGCGCGGCACCATGAGCTGGTGCTCGCCCTCCTGGACGACCTCCCCGCGCTGGTTCAGCAGCGTGACCTCGACGTGCACGATGCCCATGTGGGGACGGCTGCGGGGCACGCGCATCTCGGCGATCCGCAGCCGCGCCTGCAAGGTGTCGCCGATGCGGATCGGCCGCCTGAACCGCCAGTTCCAGCCCAGGGCGATGCCGTCCTGGAAAAACGCCGACTGCACTTTCAGGCCGTCGACCAGCGACAGGCCCATCAGGCCGTGGGCGATCCGCTGGCCGAACTCGGTGGAGCGCGCGTATTCCTCGTCCATGTGCAGGGGCGAGAAATCCCCCGACACGCCCGCGTAGGCCAGGATGTGGCCTTCGGTCACCGTCACGCGCGGGCTCAGGCGTTCCTCGCCCAGCGCGATCTCGTCATAGTATTTTCCGGGTAGCATCTCGATCCTCGATATCGTGGGGGCGCGCGCCGGGCGCGCCGTCCGGTGTTCCACAGGCCGCTCGGGCCGCCAGGCTCAGGGCACCAGCAGGATGCGGCCGACCGCCTCGCGATCGCCCAGCAGGCGATGAGCCTGCGCGGCTTGCGCCAGGGGCAGCTTTTGCCAGACCACGGGCTCGATCCGATGCGTGTGCATGAAGTCCAGCACCTCGGCCAGTTCCTCGCGGGTCGCGCTCTGGACGCCCCGGATCTCCCATTCCTTGAGGATCAGCAGGCCCAGGTTGATGCTGACCGGCGTCCCGTGCAGCTCGCCGATCACGGCGCAGCGGCCGCCCGGCGCCAGGCTGCGCATGGCGCCGTCGAAGGTCGGCGAGCCGATCAGCTCGACGACCAGGTCGACCCCCCTGCCTCCCGTCAGGCGCCGGACGTCCTCGCCGAAGGCGCCGTCGGGGCTGACGACGACCTCGTCCGCGCCGGCCGCGCGCAGGGCCTCGGCCTTGCCCTGGCTGCCCGTGATGGCGATGCTGCGGGCGCCCAGCGCGCGCACGATCTGGATGGCCGCCAGGCCCAGCCCGCCGCTCGCGCCGGTGATCACGACCCACTGCCCGGCGCGGATCTGGCCGACGTGCCGGATCGCCTTGTAGGGCGGCGCGAACACGCAGGCGCCGAAGCAGGCATGCTCGAAAGGCATGCCCTCCGGCAGCTCGACCAGGTTGCCCTGGCGCAGGCAGGCATACTGGGCGTAGCCGCCGTCGCGCGTCTGGCCGATGTCGCCGTGGGTCTGGCGGCACAGGGAGGGACGCCCGCGCAGGCAATCCTCGCACACGCCGCAGGCCTGGAAGTTGAAGGAGGCGACCCGGTCGCCGGGCGCGAAATCCTCGACGCCCTCGCCGACCTCGGCGACCGTCCCCGCCAGCTCGTGCCCGATGATCCGGGGCGGCTTGAGGCGCGAGCGCATCCCCTTGCGCAGGATCAGGTCCAGGTGGCAGACCCCGCAGCAGCCGATCTCGACCAGGACCTCGCCCGGCCCGGGCGCCGGCCGGGGCACCTCGCCGTACTCCAGCACCTCGGGTTCGCCGAAGGCGCGCAGCACGACGGCCTTCATCATCGTTTCATGTTCCATGTTCCGTCATTTCCTCCAAGTCGTCCGGCGCGCCGGATGGCGCGCGCCACTCTCATTTGTGCAGGATCTGCCCCAGGAATTCCCGCAGGCGCTCGTGCTCAGGATTGGAAAAGAAGCTCTCGGGCGCGCCCTGCTCGACGATGCGTCCGCCGTCCATGAAGATCACCCGATCGGCGACGCTGCGCGCGAAACCCATCTCGTGCGTCACGCACAGCATCGTCATGCCATCCTGGGCCAGGCTGATCATGGTGTCCAGGACCTCCTTGACCATTTCGGGATCGAGCGCCGAGGTCGGCTCGTCGAACAGCATGATCCGCGGCGTCATGCACAGCGCCCGCGCGATGGCGACGCGCTGTTGCTGGCCGCCCGACAACTGGGCGGGATACTTGCCCGCCTGGTCGGGAATGCGCACCCGCTCGAGGTATTTCAGCGCCAGCTCGCGCGCCTGCTCGCGGGACGCCTTGCGCACCCGCATCGGGGCGAGCATGCAGTTCTCGAGCACCGTCATGTGGGGAAACAGATTGAATTGCTGGAAGACCATGCCCACCTCGGCGCGCACCGCCCGCACGTTGCGCGCGTCGCCTCCCAGGTCGATGCCGTCCACCAGGATGGTGCCCTGCTGGTACTGCTCCAGGCTGTTCAGGCAGCGGATCAGCGTGGACTTGCCCGAGCCCGAGGGGCCGCAGATGACGATGCGC
>JBIQHJ010000051.1:0-26342 GCA_044508625.1 Alcaligenaceae bacterium | reverse complement strand
GATGGGGCTGGGAGTTGGGAGCGGAGAGGAAGGGGGCGTGCCGGGCGCGCGCGGGCGGCGCGGGTCGCCGGAGGGACCGCGGCGAGCGGGGGAGGACGGGAACACGCCAGGGCGCACGAAGGGAGGTGCGGTGCGCTGGAAGGGGGAAACCCGCCGGAGAAGCCGTGGGCGGTCGGCGCAAATCCTCCCGCCGGGTCTTATTCGATCCGCGCGAGCGGCGCGCCCGCCTCGAGTCCCTCGCCGGCGGCCCGCAGGCGCCGCAAGATACCCGCGACGGGCGCCACGATGCGGGTTTCCATCTTCATGGCCTCCATCACGGCGATCACGTCCCCCGCCCCGACCTCGGCGCCCTCCTCGGCTTTCCAGGCCAGCAGCGTGCCGGTGATGGGCGCCGCCACATCGCCCGGGCCGGCCGCGGACGCGGCGCGGGCGGCGGAACCGGTCGAGGCGTTGGCGTTGCCGAAGGCGTTGGCGTCGGCGTGGACGTCGGCGCCACCAGAGGTGAAGGCATGGACGTCGGCGCCACCAGAGGCGAAGGCATGGACGTCGGCGCCATCGGAGGCGAAGGCGTTGGCGGCAGCGCCGGCGGAGGCATCGGCCGGCGCGGAGGCGATGCCGGCGTTCGAGGGCCCGGCGCCGCGCAGCAGCGCGGCGGGCAGGCCCAGGCTCACCCGGCGGCCGTCCAGTTCGACGAAGGTGCGCAGCAGCGGCGCGTGGCCGGGCGCCTCGGGCCGGTCGGCGGCCTCGAGGTCCACCGGGAATTCGGTCTCGATCCAGCGGGTGTGGACACGGAAACCCTCGTCGCCGACGAAATCGGCGGCTTCGAGCACGGCGCGATGGAACGGCAGGACGCTGGCCACGCCCGCGATGCGGAACTCGCGCAGCGCGCGGCGGGCCCGCCGCAGCGCCTGCTCCCGCGTGGCGCCGCTGACGATCAGCTTGGCGAGCAGCGAGTCGAAAGCACCGGACACGACCGAACCGGTCTCGACCCCGCTGTCCAGGCGCACGCCCGGTCCGCCGGGCGGCGCGAAACGGACGATCCGGCCCGGCGCGGGCAGGTAGCCGCGTCCCGGGTCCTCGGCGTTGATGCGGAATTCGATGCTATGGCCGCGGGGCGCCGGCGTGGCGTCCAGGGACAGGGGCAGGCCGTCGGCGATGCGCAACTGCTCGACGACCAGATCCAGCCCCGTGGTTTCCTCGGTGACCGGATGCTCGACCTGCAGGCGCGTATTGACCTCGAGGAAAGAGATCCGCCCGTCGCGCGCCAGCAGGAACTCCACCGTGCCCGCGCCGACATAGCCGGCGCGCTCGCAAATGGCCCGCGCGGCCTCGTGGATGCGCGCGCGCCGTTCATCGTCGAGGAACGGCGCCGGAGCCTCCTCGACCAGCTTCTGGTTGCGCCGCTGCAGCGAGCAGTCCCGGTCGCCCAGCACCAGGACCTTGCCGTGGGTGTCGGCCACGACCTGCGCCTCGATGTGGCGCGGCCGGTCCAGGAACTGCTCGATGAAGCATTCGCCGCGCCCGAACGCCGCCGTCGCCTCGCGCACGGCGGATTCGTAGAGCTCGGCGACCTCGTCCATGCGCCAGGCGACCTTCAGGCCCCGGCCGCCGCCCCCGAAGGCCGCCTTGATGGCGATCGGCAGCCCGTGGGCCTCGGCAAAGGCCAGGGCCTCGGCGGCCGAGCCCACCGGTCCCGGCGTCCCCTCGACCAGCGGGGCGCCGGCCGCCTGGGCGATGCGCCGCGCCGCCACCTTGTTGCCCAGGGCATCGATCGCCGCCGGCGGAGGACCTATCCACGTCAATCCGGCATCGATCACGGCCCGCGCGAATTCCGCCCGCTCGGACAGGAAGCCATAGCCGGGATGCACCGCATCGGCACCGGCCTTGTGCGCGATCGCGAGCAGCTTGCCGATGTCCAGGTAGGTCTCGGACGGCCGCTCGCCCTCCAGGGCCCAGGCCTCGTCGGCCAGGCGGACATGCAGGCCCTCGGCATCGCCGTCGGCGTAGACGGCGGCCGAGCGCACTCCGTAATCGGCGCAGGCCCGGACGATGCGCACGGCGATTTCGCCCCGGTTGGCGATCAGGACTTTACGTATCATGGCTGGATTTCCTCGAACGGCCCGATCGGCCGGAAACGCAAGCGGGCGCCGATGGGGATCTGCGCGGCGCGGTCGAGTTCATGGCTGGCGAGGACGCCGATCACCGGATAGCCTCCCGTCAGGGGATGGTCGGCGAGGAACAGCACGGGCTGCCCATTGGCCGGCACCTGGACCGCCCCGGCCACCGTGCCCTCGCTGAGCAATTCGCCCGCCACCCGCCGCGCCAGCGGCTCGGCGCCCGCCAGGCGCATGCCGATCCGGTCGGATTGCGGCGTCACCACCCATTCCTGGCCGGACAGCAGCGCCAGCGCCTGAGGGGTGAACCAGTCGGCCCGCGGTCCCAGGACGATGTCCAGCGCCACCACCTCGCCCGCGCGCGGCGCGGCGCGGGGCGGCTCCGGATCGGGAAGCACCGCCGCCAGCGAGGTCCGGGCGATGGCCGAGCCCACGGCCAGCACGTCGCCCGCCCGCAAGGGCGCCGGCCCGAGGCCGGAAAGCGTATCGGTCGAATGGCTGCCGAGCACCGGCTCCACGCCCCAGCCGCCGCGCACCGCCACATAGCAGCGCACCCCCGCGCGCGGCGCGGCGATCCGCAGCGTGTCGCCATCGTCCAGCGCCAGCGGCCGCCAGGCCGCGGCCGGCACGCGACGGCCCGCGGCCGTGACGATCGCCACATCGGCCTCGGCGCCCGTGACCGCCAGCACGGCCCGTCCACGGCAGCGCAGTTCCAGGCCTCCCAGCAGGTTTTCCAGGGCGGGCGCGTCGCTGGGGTTGCCGACGATGCGGTTCGCCGCCCGCAGCGCCCCCTGGTCCAGGGCCCCCGACGAGGGCACGCCCAGGCCCGCCTGCCCGCGCCGGCCCAGGTCCTGCACCAGGGTCCGCAGGCCGGCGACGAGGACCTCGATGCGATTGCCTCCCGAAAGCCGGCACGGCGGCGTGATCGTGGCGGCGGCTGCGGCGGGCGTGGGGGCCGAGGCGGCCGGGGCGGCTTGATCGACCGAGGCGGCCGCCGCAGTTTCCGCCGTTGCGGCAGGCGAGGCGGCTGTAGCGGTCTTGGCGTACGTGGCGGCGGCAGGCAGACTATGCGCCACGGCGCCGCGCGCCAAATCGAGGAAGCGCACCCGGAAGCCGGGCTGCACCAAGGCGGGTTCGGCCCGCGCCAGGTCCCACATCCGGCGGGGCGTCACGCCCAGCAATTGCCAGCCGCCGGGGCTCTCGGAAGGATAGACGGCGCTGAAATCGCCCGCCATCGCCACGGATCCCGCGGGCACGCGAGTCCGCGGCGAGGGCCGCCTCGGCATCCCATGGAAGCACGGATCGCCACCCGCCAGATACACGAAGCCCGGCGCGAAGCCCGCGAAAGCGCCCCGGAATGCCGTGCCCGTGTGGCGCTCGATCACCTCGGCGCGCGACAGGCCCAGCCGCTCCGCCACCTCGTCCAGGTCCTCGCCCTCATAGCGCACCGGAATCTCGACCAGGCGCTCGCCCGCCGCGTCTGCGACGGGCGCCGACGCATCGCCGCGGGACTGCTCGAGCCGGCGCAAGGCGGCCGCGAGCCGCGAGGCCGACACCGCCGCCGGCCGATAGCGCACGAGCAGGGTCCGGGCCGCCGGGACCACCTCCTCCACCCCGGGAGGCGGCTGCCGCCGCACGGCCTGGAACAGGGCCAGCGCCCGGTCCAGGGACGCCAGCTCGACGAGCAGCGCCTGATCGCCCGCGGGCAGGAAACGCACGGCCGCCTACTCCCCCACGACGTCCGCGAAAGACCGCAGCGGCACCCCCGCGTCCAGCAGGCGGGCCCGCAGCGCGCGCGCCATGGCCACCGCGTCGGGGCTGTCGCCATGCACGCAGATCGAGTCCGCGCGCAGCGCCACCGGGCTGCCGTCGATCGCGGGGATGCAACCCGTCCGGACCAGTTCCAGCATGCGGTCGGCGATCCGCGCGGGATCGTGCAGCACGGCGCCCGGCTCGCGGCGCGAGACCAGCGCCCCCTGCGGCGTATACGCCCGGTCGGCAAAGGCCTCGGCCACCACGCGCAGCCCGCGTTCCCGGGCCCGGTCGAGCAGGGGCGAGCCCGCCAGCCCCATCAGCGCCAGGCCGGGATCGACCGCGAGGATCGCGGCGATCACATCGTCCGCCTGGCGCGCGTCGCGCGCGATGGTGTTGTACAGCGCGCCATGCGGCTTGACGTAGCGCACGCGCGTGCCCGCGGCGGCGGCCAGGCCCTGCAGCGCGCCGATCTGATAGATCACATCGGCCACGAGCTCCTCGCTGGACGGATTCATCTCGCGCCGCCCGAAGCCCACCAGGTCCGGATACGCGACATGGGCGCCGACCACCACGCCCCGCTCCGCCGCCGCGCGCAAAGTCCGCAGAATCCCGGCCGGGTCCCCCGCATGGAAGCCGCAAGCGACATTGGCGCTCGTCACCACGTCCAGCATGCTGGCGTCGTCGCCCATTTTCCACGGCCCGAAACCCTCGCCCAGGTCGCTGTTCAAGTCCATGCCGCCTCCCGATCGTCCAAACGGCCCGCCGCGATCGCCCGGCGATCGCGGTCCGGCAAAACCGATGATGCCATCCAGGACCGCGGCGGCGCGTCACGCCCCGCGAGGTCCTTCAGCAAAGAGACATATTAACCACGAAAATATTGTCATCATCGCGGCTCGGGATATGCGCGGCTCGGAGCACGGGGGCTCGGGGTACGCGGACATGGCGCGACGCGCCTCCCCGGGGCCGCCTCGACGCCGCCGGGGTCACATGCCGGCGGCCGCCACCGCGATGCCCCGCGCGAGCAGGCCATCGATCGGCACCGCACGATCGGCATCGCGAGCCCGGCTATTTCAAGGCCAGGCGCGACGCTGCCATTTTCTGATCGTCATCCAGGCCGAGGCGCGCCATCAGGCCGCTCAGCTTGTGCATGGCCGAGATCAGGGCTCCGTTGATCGTCGAGATCTGCGCCTGCAACTGCTGCACGCGGGCCTGCCGGGCCTCCGGCCTCATCCGCGGATCGGCCTGTATCCGCTGCAGTTCCTCCACCAGCTTTTCGAGCATCCGGCGCAATTCGCGGATGTGGCGCAACATGCTCTTGATGGTGTCGGGCAAGCCGCTGTCCTCGATGTCATCGGAGCCACCCGCCGGCGCCGATGCGCTGGACAGCGCCCGCCCCATGGATGAAATCGACGACACGGGCGCGGGGCGCAGCTCGACGTGCGCGCCGCCCCCGGGGGCGCCCTGCGGCCGGGCGGCCGCCGCCGGATCGGCCGCGGCGGGCGCGGCTGGCGCGGCGGCGGGCGCGATCGGGAAACCCAGCGCGTCGAGCGTGCTCATGGAACGATGCCTCCTCGAAAATGCCGGCGGGACGCGGCCGGATGCCGCGGCCTCCGTACGATCTACGGCCGGACGGGGTGGATGTTTAGCAGGGGACGCGCGGCGCCCGGCGCTGTAAGATCTACCCATCGTTCCGAACCCCGCCCCTCGACATGGCCCTCACCGAACCGGTCAGCTCCTTGCGCCACTACGACGGACAGGCGCACAGCCACGTGCATGATCACGTCCAGGTCATGGTGCCGATGGCCGGGCGCATGGAACTGGAGGTCAACGGGCAGGCCCTGTTCACGGCCCCCTCCTGCGGCATGATCATTCCCGCGGGCGCCCGGCACGCCTACCAGGCGCAGCCCGGCACCCGCATCCTGGTCATCGATGCTCCCGAGGCGGCCGGCCTGGAGCGGCTGCGCCGCTTCGCGCTCACCCCGGCCTGCCGCGCGCTGGGCGAGCCGGGCGATGCCGGCCGCAAACTGGCCCTGCTGCTGGACCTGCCCACGGTGCTGTCCTCCCGCCGGGGCCTGGACCTGGCCCGCCTGGACGCGGCCCTCCTGCAGGCGCTGCACGAGCCCTGGACCACGGCCCGCATGGCCGGCCTGTTCCATCTCGGCGCGCAGCGCTTCCATGCCCGCCTGCGGGAACTGGCCGGCTGCACGCCGGGCGACTACCTGCGGGCCCTGCGGCTCGAGCAGGCCAGCCGCCTGCTGGCGCGTGGGGTTTCCCTGGAAATCGCCGCGGCGCGCGTCGGCTACCGGTCCGCCAGCGCCCTGGCCTACGCGCTGCGGCGCGACCGCGGCACCGGCGCCCGCGCCCTGCGGCGGCTCTCGCACTGAGGCGGGCGCAGCGCCTGCGGCGCCGCGGAGCTGCGGCCGGCGGTCCTCGGCGTCCAGCGGACGCGCGAGTTTCTCGGGGACAGTCACGGGTTTCACCGAGCACGCAAGTTGCTCGACGACAGCCACGGCGCCCGCCCCCAAGCATGCGAGTTTCTCGACAATCGCGGGCCAGACGAGCTGTCATCATGGCGGCATGAGCACCCCGCGACATCCCCGCCCCCTTCCCTCCCCGGCCTCGGGCACGCCCCTGGGCGGCGTGCTGCTGGTGCTCTGCGCCGCCATGCTCTGGGGCACCACCGGCACGGCACAGAGCTTTTCCTCCGCCATGCTCTCGCCCTATTGGGTGGGCGCGCTGCGCCTGCTGGTGGCCGCGTTCTTCTTCCTCGCCTACGCCGTCTGGCACCTGGGACCGGACACGCTACGCCGCGAACTCGCCGAGCTGAACTGGAAACAGGCGATCTGGGCCGGCGCCTGCATGGCCGGCTACAACCTCACCTTTTTCGCCGGAGTGAAAGCCACGGGGGTGGCCGTCGGCACGGCGCTGGCGCTGGGCAGCGGCCCGATCTGGGCCGGGCTGCTGCAGATGGCGGCGGGCGCGCGCCCGGGCTCCGGATGGTGGACGGGCACCCTGCTGGCCGTCGCGGGCGGCGTGCTGCTGGTCTTCGGGCGCGGCGGCGACGTCCAGGCCGACCCCCTGGGCATCGCCCTGTGCCTGGCGGCAGGCCTCGCCTACGCCCTGTACGCGCTGCTCAACAAGCGGCTCGTCCATCGTTCGGCGCCCGCCACCACCACCCTGGCCGTTTTTTCCGTGGGAGCGATATTGGCCCTGGCCGCGGCGGGATTGCAGGCCGGGCCGCTGCGGACCACCGCCTCGGACTGGCTGGTGGTCGGCTTCCTCGGCGTGGCGGCCACCGGCCTGGCCTACCTGCTGTTCAGCACGGGCCTGCGCAACATCAGCGCCGCCAGCGGCGTATCGCTGGCCCTGATGGAGCCGGTGACCGCCTTCCTGCTGGCCATCCTCGTGGTGGGCGAACGCCCCGGCATCCTCGCCTACGCCGGCCTCGCCACCCTGCTGACCGGCCTGGCGATCGTCATCCGGGCCGAGATACGCTCGGCGTAGGCGAGGGCGCCGCCCGGCCGCAAAGCTAAGCGCGCGCCTCTGGCACTGCCACGGCTTCGAGAAGCTGGCGCATGCCCACGAAACCCAGCGGACGACCATCCGGGGCGACCACGGCACAGGCATTCTTGTCGGCTTGCTTGCTCAGTTTCGAAATGGCTTCGTTCACGATCGTGCCGGACTCGACCTCGATCGCATCATCCTCAATTCCACGCTGAAGGCCACTCATGATCATGTCCACGGTGATGACCCTGCCGCGATTCACGTCCCGCACGAACCGCTCGACATAATCATCCGCGGGCTTCATCACGATCTCCTCCCGCGTGCCCTGCTGAACGATCTCGCCCTCGCGCAGGATCGCGATCTGGTCGCCCAGGGTCAAGGCCTCGTCGAGATCGTGCGTGATGAAGATGATCGTCTTGCGGATCGTCTTCTGCAGGTCCAGCAGCACGCCCTGCATCTCGGTCCGGATGAGCGGGTCCAGCGCGGAGTATGCCTCGTCCATCAGCAGCACGGGCGCATCCATCGCCAGGGCACGGGCCAGGCCGACCCGTTGCTGCATCCCGCCGGAAAGCTGGGAAGGGTAGCACGCCTCGAAGCCCTTCAGGCCGACACGCTCGATCCACTCGTGGCTCCGATCCTCCGCCGCAGCGCGCCGCATGCCGGAAATCTCCAGCCCGAAAAGCACGTTGTCCAGCACGGTCCGGTGCGGCAGCAAGCCGAACTTCTGGAAGACCATGGCGATCTCGCGCCGGCGGAAATCGCGCAGCTCGGACTGGCTCATCTTGATCACATCGACGCCATCGATCAGGATTTCGCCCACCGTGGGATCGATCAGGCGGTTGATGTGCCGGATCAAGGTGGACTTGCCCGATCCCGACAGGCCCATGATCACCTGGATCCGGCCGCCGCGGATCGTCAGGTTGATGTTCCTCAGCCCCAGGATGTGGCCGGTCTTCTCGCGAAGTTCGGCCTTGCTCATGCCCGCCTGGACCGCCGCGATATGATCACGCACGCGGCGGCCAAAGATCTTGTAGAGATTGCGGATCTGGATGTCTCCACGCAAAGAAGAATTATCCACGTTGCCCCTCCTCGTGTTTCTGCAGCCGGCGGCCGTAGGCCTGGCTCACCCGGTCGAAAATGATCGCAATGCCCACGATCGCCAGGCCGTTGAATACCCCAAGCGCCAGATACTGGTTGGCGATGGCCTTCAAGACTGGCTGACCCAGGCCCTGGACGCCGATCATCGCGGCAATCACGACCATGGCGAGCGCCATCATGATGGTCTGGTTGATCCCGGCCATGATGGTCGGCAGGGCGAGCGGCAACTGCACCTTGAAGAGTTTCTGGAAATCGGATGCGCCGAAGGAGTCCGCCGCCTCGCAGATCTCCTTGTCCACCAGTCGGATGCCCAGGTTGGTCAGCCGGATCACCGGAGGAATGGCGTAGATGATGATGGCGATCAGTCCGGGAACCCTCCCGATCCCGAGCAGCATGACCACCGGAATCAGGTACACGAAGCTGGGGATGGTCTGCATCATGTCGAGGATGGGATACAGAATCCGCATCGCCAGCATGGACCGGGACATCAGGATACCGATCGGGATCCCGACGATGATCGAGATGACCGTCGCCACCAGAGTCATGGAAATCGTGCGCATGGTGTCGTCCCACATGCCGAAATATCCAACCAGCAGGAGCACGACCAGACAGCTCAGGACGGTCTTCCAACTGCGGCTCGCACCCCAGGCCACCAGCAGAATGACGCCGGTGACGATCAGCCAGGAGGTCCCTGTCAACAGCTTGTCCAGGGACAGCAACGCGGACTGCAAGGGCGCGATCAGCCTGTCCAGCTGATCTCCATAGGCAGCGATCAGTTCCTTGAAACTGTTATCGATGGTGTTTTTCAGCCCCAGCAGAGTGGTGCCGTCCATTTGCGGAAAGTTATGTAACCAGTTCATTTTCGTCTCGACCAGGAAAAGCTACGCTGCGCCTTCGGCCCGCGGGCGGGGAGCGCCGCGACAAGGGCCGGCCTTCCTCCCCCGTCACGGCATCCTTCAGCCGGAATGCTTCATGCGGCTAGCCGATGGCCTTTTCGACCTTCGCCTTGACATCGGCCGGCACCCATTTCGTCCAGATTTCCGGGTATGTCCGCAGGAAGTATTTCGCGGCATCCTCGCCCGTCGCCTGGTTGTCGGTCATCCACGCCAGCATCCGGTTCATCTCGACGGTGGTATAGGACCGCGCCTTGAGATATTCGAGCACCTCCGGCGGAATGCGTTTGGCAAACTTGCCCGTGATGATCGTATTCACGGTGCTCTTCTTCGGCCATCCATTCGGCTTGGGATCGGGGCAGTTCGCCTTCGTGGTGCAGCGTTCCCATTCGCGGTTGTCGAACGGCACCCCCGGATCGAGCTGCACCATCGGATACTTGCCCATCAGCGACGTGGGCGCCCAGTAATAGCCGACCCAGCCTTTCTTCTGCGCCGCCGCCCGCACTACCGTGCTGTCGAGCGCCGCCCCGGAACCCGTGGAGACCAGGTCGAAGCCGGCATCCTGCATGTTGAACGCCTTGTATAACTGCGCCGTGATGACGGTCCAGCCCCAGCCTTCAGTCCCGTTGAAGATCGCCGCTCGCTCGGGATTCTCCGGCGAAGGGAACAGCTCGGGATGCTTCATGACGTCCGCGATCGTCCTGATTTCGGGGTGTTCCTTGGCGAAATACTCGGGAATGAACCATGCGTTGATCCCGCCCTCGGACAGGGATTCGGTGACCGGCACCAATTTGCCGCTGGCCGTTCCCTCCCGGAATATCTGCGTCGGGACCGTATCGACCCAGATCTCGGACACCATGTCGGGCTTTTCCTTGTCCCGCATGGAGGTGATCGTCGGCACGGTATCGCCCATGACGGTCTCGGCATTGCACCCGTACCCTTCCTTGAGGATCAACTGGTCCACGTTGGCCTGCAACTGGTTGCTCTGCCAGCTCAGCGCAGCGATGGTCACATGCCCGCAATCCGCTGCATTGGCGACTGCGGCGGAAGCAAGCAGCAAGGCCGCCACCGGCATTTTCAATATCGATTTCATGTCTCTACTCCTTTATTCCTGTTGAAAGAAACACATCAAAAACCCCTCACCGCACTTCCGGTCTGCCCAGGACGAAGCCATGGCACGCATATCATGTCGATTGCCTCATCCGTTCTATGCGGCCGCGGCTGCGGGAGGGTATACAACCCCTTTGGGGCGATTCAGGGACACACGCATGGCAACACCCACTTTTCTGAGCTACGAGGACGCATGGGGCATCCTGAGCTGGTCCGAGGCGGTCGAGGCATTGCGCCGCGGGCACCTGCGGCCGAGAGCGGAAATGCACGACCTGCTCTTCGGGCCGCCGGAAGGGATGATGCTGTCCCGCGCAGCCCGGATCGAAGGGATCGGCTACGGCGTAAAGGCGGAGGCGGTATTCAACGCCAACGCGTCCAAAGGCCTGCCGAATACGCACGGCGCCATGCTGCTCTACGCCCCCGACACGGGCGTCCTGCGCGCCGCCATCGAAAGCCGGCTTATCACCGATTTGAAGACCGCCGCAGATTCCGTCTTGGCCGCCACTCTGCTGGCACGCCCGGACAGTCGCCACCTGGTGCTCATCGGCGCCGGCGCCGTCGCGGGTAATCTGGCCAGGGCGTACAGCGCGCTGTTCCCGGAACTGGAAAGGATCTCGATCTGGGCGCGTCGGCTTGATCAGGCACAGGCGCTGAGCGCCCAGTTGAACGACATGCCCACTCCAGTCGCCGCAGCCGCCGACCTGGCGACGGCTCTGGCCTGCGCGGACATCGTCTCGACGGCGACCATGGCGCGGCAGCCTGTTCTCCATGGAGCATGGATCCGCCCGGGAACACACGTGGATCTGGTCGGCGCCTTCACAGCGGACATGCGCGAAGCCGACGATGCGTTGATAGCATCCGCAAGGCTCTACGTCGACAGCCGCGAAACGACCCGCCACATCGGCGAGATCGCGAGTCCGATCGCTGCGGGCGCGGTGCCTGCCAGCCACGTGCTGGGCGATCTCTACGACCTGATCGCCAGCGGGACGCAGGCCGTCCGCGCGCCCGCCTGCATCACGGCATTCAAGAACGGCGGCGGCGCGCATCTGGATTTGATGATCGCAGACCGTCTGCTCGAAAAGCTGGGACGGTAGGAGTCGGCCATGCCGAACACCCGCTGCCCGGCCTTCAAGCCGCCTGGTAGGTCGTCTTGACACGGGTGAAAAATTGTCGGGCATAAGTTCCCTGCTCTCTCGGTCCCAGACTCGATCCGCGGTTGCCGCCGAACGGGACGTGGTAGTCCACGCCGGCCGTGGGCAGATTGACCATCACCATGCCGGCTGAAGACCGGCGCTTGAAATCCTCGGCGTGCTTCAACGAGGTCGTCACGATCCCCGCAGACAACCCGAACGGCGTGTCCTCGGCCGCCGCCAGCGCCTCCTCGTAATCCGCCACTTTCAGCACCGACAGCACCGGCCCGAAGATCTCCTCACGGTAGATGCGCATGTGCGGCCGCACGTCGGTGAACAGCGCCGGCGAGAAATGGTAGGCGCCCCGGTCGTTGTCGAGGCGCTCGCCACCGCACACCAATGTCGCCCCTTCCTCCACACCGGACCGGACGTAGGACAGGTTCTGCCGCAACTGGCCCGGATCGACGACGGGACCGATATCGGTTCCGGCATCCAGCGCGTCACCCACGCGCAGCGCCCGTGTGCGTTTCTCGAGCCGCCGGACGAAGATGTCGTGAATTCCGGCAGTGACGATCAGCCGCGAGCTGGCCGTGCAGCGCTGGCCGGTGGAATGGAACGAGCCATTCAGGGCCACTTCGACGGCGACATCCAGATCGGCGTCGTCCAGCACCACCAGGGGATTCTTGCCGCCCATTTCCAATTGGACCCGCACCAGCCGCTGCGCCGCGATCTGCGCGACCTGGCGACCCGTGGACTCGGAGCCCGTGAATGTGATGGCATCGACCAGCGGCGACCGCAGCATGGCGTCGCCCACCGTGCGGCCCGGGCCGATCAGCATGTTGAAGACGCCGGCGGGCAATCCCGAACGGGAAATGATCTCCGCCAGGGCCCAGGCCGACGAAGGCACCAGTTCGGCCGGCTTGAACACCACCGTGTTGCCGAACGCCAGGGCTGGTGCGATCTTCCAAGCGGGAATGGCGATCGGGAAATTCCATGGACTGATGACGCCCACGACGCCGATCGGCTGGGTGATCACGTCGATACTCACGCCGCCACGCACGGAATCGTATTTTTCCCCATTGGCGCGCAGCGCTTCCTGGGCGTAGAACTTGAACGAGCGGCCGGCGCGATCCACTTCGCCCAGCGCTTCCCGCAGGACCTTGCCTTCTTCGCGCGCCAGCAGCTCGGCGATTTCCTGACGGCGCTCGAGGATCTCGCTGCCAATGCGATCCAGGATATCGGCGCGCGCCTGCGGATTGCTTCCGCCCCACTCCCGGCTGGCCGCCTTGGCGGCCTGGATGGCCTTTTCCGCCAGGATCGCATCGGCACGCACGAAGCGGTCGACGACCTCCGAAGGATCGGATGGATTGCGATTCTCCAGCACGTCGCCCTGGCCGTCTGCGGCGACGAACCGGCCATCGACGAAACTGGTCTTGAGATTGGATGTCATGCGGGTACCTTTTGAACTGCGAACCGGGGGGTCTCGCCCCGGACGAACTGGGCGATGTTGTCAAGCGCCTGGTCGATCAAGCCCTGCATGGCGTCCTCGCTGCTCCAGGCCACATGCGGATTCAGGATGAAGTTGTCCTGGTCGATCAACTGGAAGATCGGATCGTCCGGACGCACGGGTTCGTTGGCCAGCACGTCCAGCGCCGCGCCGCCGATCACGCCCTCGCGAAGCGCCTCGATCAGCGCCGCCTCGTTGACGATGCCACCGCGCGCGGTATTCACCAGGATGGCGTCGCGCTTCATCTGCGCGAATTCCCTGGCGCCGATCATGTCCCGGGTCTCGTCGGTGAGCGGCACATTCAGCGACAGCACGTCGCTGCGCGCCAGCAGATCTGCCAGGGGAATGAACTCGTCCCCTTGGAATTCGCCTTCCTTGTCATAGAACCAGACCCGCATGCCCAGGCCCCGTGCCAGTTCAGCCAGCCGCCGGGCGATCACGCCATTGCCGATGATGCCCAGCGTCTTTCCAGCCACGTCGCGGATGCGGAAATCGAAATAGATATTCCGCGGCCTGGCCACGCCGCGGTGCACCTTTTGCATCAAACGGTGATAGCTGCAGGGCCTGCGCAGCAGCTCGAACATCATGGCGAGTACATGCTCGGCCACCGTATTGGCGGCATAACCGGGCACGTTGGTCACCACGATGCCATGCTCGTGGCAATAATCCAGGTCGACGATGTCGGTACCGGTCAAGGCCAGCGAGATCATCTCGAGGCGCGGCAACTGCCTCAGGTGTTCCGCCCGCAGCGGCACGCTGCAGGTCATCGCCACGGTGGCGTCCCGCAGCCGGTCCACGAGATCATCGGTCGATGTGTACTCATGGCTCGTCCAGGCATGCGGAAACGGCAGCCGAGAAACCTTGACCGAAGGCGCGATGCCCTCGCTGTCGAGAAACACGATGTGATGGGACATACTCATCCTTTGCCGACGATTTTCTTGGGCACATAGCCGGCGGGCGCCAACGACGACAGGAAATTGATGAGCAGCCCCGCGTCACGATCCAGATCTTCCAGGGACTCCTTGCGCACCAGGGCATCGCGGACCATCCGCGCCCCCACGAAACGGAACGGCTCGGGAGGCAGCAGCTTCATCTTCTGGCCGACCAGGCCGCAGTTGGCCCATTCGTCATTGGCCTCCTTGACCAGCGACTGGATGATCCGGCTGGCGAACACCGTCGTCGCCACGCCATTGCCCGAAAAACCGATGCCGAAGACGATGTCCCGATGGCCCGCCAGGTAGCCGAAGTTGGGCAATCCCTTCATGGCACGGTCGAGCGGACCGGTCCAGCTGCTGATCACGGGCACATCGGCCAACTGGGGATAGAAGGAACGCAATTCGGCGGTCACGCCATCGGCGGCCGGACACGGCTTGTCGTACAGGCTGCCGATCTTCGAAGCGAAGGCGAACTGTCCCAGGGGCTTGCCGAACACGATGCGGCCGTCCGGCGTATTGCGCCAGTAATTGAGCACCGTGCGCGAATCGGTGACGCATACGCCGTCCTTGAAACCCGTCGCATCGAGCCGCTCCTTGACGGGAGAGGTCGCCACCATGTCGCTGGACATCACGACGATCATCCGCTTGAGCTCGGGGAACTGCGCACCCCAGGCATTCATGGCGATGACCACCTTCCCGGCCCGGACCCGTCCGCGCGGGGTATGCACCACCGGGGGCTTGCTGCGCTCCAGGCGGGTCAGCGGCGTCTTTTCATAGATACGCACGCCCAGCTCGATCGCGACCCGGCGCAGGCCCCGCGCCAGCATCGCCGGCTGCACGGTGGCGGCATTGGGATCGAAGATGCCCGACAGGATGCGCGGCGATCCCGACTTTTGCCGCGCCTCCTCGGGATCGATGGGACGGAATGGGTTGGCGCCGTATTTTTCCAGGCTCTCGGTCAACACCAGCCAGGAATCGTGCTGGCGGCGGTTGCTCGCGGTCCACAGCCAGCCATCCTTGCGATACTGCGCATCGACCCCGTGCTCGCGGCAGAATTCGCCGATCTCGTCAATGGCTGACTCAGCCGCCTGGCAGATGCGCCGCGCCTCGCTTTCGCCGCAAATACCCATCAAGGAAAGGTATTTGGCCCACCAGTTGTTGGCCAGGCCGCCGTTGCGCCCGCTGGCGCCCGAACCGCAGCGGTCTTTCTCGATGACCACGACATCCAGGCCCGGATCGCCCTTCTTCAGCCGGATTGCGGACCACAGCCCCAGGAAGCCGCCGCCGATGATGCACACATCGGCCTGCGTGTTTTCTTCCAGCGGCGGCGCCAGGGCGCAATCCCGATCCAGCGCCTGCGCATACCAGAAACCACGGTACATGACTCATGCCCCAATTGAAATGTCCATGAAGCAGGATTCTCCGGATCCGGCGCCGGGAGGGCTATCAGGAGAAGGACAAATCCTAGAACACCGCAGCATCTCCTCCTAGGGATTTCCCTAGCGCCACGGCGCCCACCGCCCGGGAAATTTTCCGGAAAGACAGGAATGTCCTTTTCGTTATATTTTTCCGTCTTTCTGTTGTATACAGGACGATTTTCAAATCGTAAAATCCGGACGAGGCGCGGGATTCCCGCCTCCAATGCCGGAGACAGGCGATGACGAGAGAAGACGAAGACTACGGAGACAGGGACCTGGAGATCGCGGATCCCCCGCCCGCCCGGCCCGACCTGCGGGTCGGCTTCATCCTGATGAACCAATTCACCCTGGTCCCCGTGGCGGGCCTGGTCGATTCCCTGAGATTCGCCGCGGACAAGTCATTCCGCAGCCGGCAGATCTTCTGCCAATGGGACTGGATGACCTGCAACGACCAGCCCGTGACGGCCAGTTGCGGCATGCCCATCCTGCCCACGAAGCCCCTGGGACAGCTCCAGACGTACGACTACATCGTCGTCGCCGGCGGCCTGCTGGGAGAGACCCGCAATCCGCCCGACTGGCTTCTGGACGCCTTGCGCAACGTGCGCGCGAGCGGAACGCCCATCATCGCGCTCTGCTCCGGGTCTTTCGTCCTGGGCAAGGCCGGCCTGCTGGACGGCCGTCGCTGCGCCGTCCACTTCACCATCCGCGAAGAATTCACACAGCGCTTTCCCGCCACCACGGCCCTGATCGACAGGAGCTACGTCGATGACGACGGGATCATCACTTGTCCCGGGGGCACCGCCATCGACCTGGCCGCCAACATGATCCGTCGCCATTGCGGCGAGATCCGCGCACAGAAAGGGCTGAAGTATCTGCTCGCCGATGAGGAACTCAAGAAAACACCGGAACACGAGCCCGAGCTCGACCCTCACGTCTACCATAACGAAATCGTCCGGAAGGCGATCACGTTCATGCGAGAAAACCTGGGCTCCGCCTCCACCTTGAAAGAAGTCGCGGAATACGCCGGCACCAGCCCCCGGCAATTGCACCGGGCCTTCCTCGGCAACACCAACGACGCGCCCGCCAATTACTGGCGCAAGATCCGGCTCGAGTACGCGCGGCAGCAACTGGCAGACACCAGCCTGAGCGTCACCACCATCGCCATCGAAAGCGGTTTCTCCGACGCGTCGCATTTCATACTCTGGTTCCGCAAGCAATACGGGGAAACACCTTCCGCCTATCGCAGGCGCCGGCACGAGGTCGAACGCCTGCTCGTCGCGGCTTGAGGCGCATCCCCTGGCGTCTCAGAACAGGACGTAGGTCTTGCGCAAGGTCTCGCGGATGTCCCACACCCCTTGCAGGTTGGCGGGAAACAGCACGGCATCCCCCGCGCGCAACTCGATCGGCTCCCCGCCATCCGGCGTGAACACGCACCAGCCGCTGACGATATGGCTGAATTCGCGTTGCTTGAGATGTCGTCGGAACACGCCGGGCGAACTTTCCCAGACGCCCGCGCTGGCACCCACCGCGGCAGCCTCCTGATGCTGCGCCGTGCGCTGGAGGGCGACCGGGCTGCCGATGGGCAGACGGGCGGGCTGGGGTTCCCCCATCACCGCGCGGCCCGCATTGCGGACGACGGTCAGGGCTTGGTGCGTCATACGATGATTTTCCTCATGAAGTTTCTGGATGGAACGCGGGTTCAGGCCCAGAGATCGCCGACGGTGAACCCTTCCGTGAATGGATCGTCCCGATCCAGCACGAAGGTATTGAGACCATAGATCCAGCTCGTTCCGGTGATGGTGGGAATCACCGCCGGCCTGCCCCCCAGGGTCGTCTCCCCGACGAGCCGGCCCGTATAGATGTTTCCGACAATCCCCTGGTGCCGGAAATCCCGGTTCAGCGGCAGTTCTCCCTTGGCATGGAGCACCGCCATCTTCGCGCAGGTGCCGGTGCCGCAGGGGCAGCGGTCCAGCGCCCCGGTCCAAGTCGAGGGATCGTCCCAGGAAAAGTCTCCCGACGCCATGGTCACCGAGTTCTTCCAGTCGGCCCTGGGATCGTCGGACGGCCCCGACAATTGGGAAATCGTGATCCCCACGCCCGGGTAGTCAGGATGCGCGACGGGCAATTGCTCGCTGGCCGCCTGCCGGATCATGGAGGCGATCCGCGCGAGTTCCTTGCCATGCTGCGGAATCAGTTCCAGGCCCTTGAACTGCCGGACGTCGGCGATGGCGTAGAACATGCCGCCCCAGCCGACATCGACGGTGACCTTGCCCAGGTGTGGCACGTCGATCACCGCATCGAGATGCGCGGCGAACGCGGGAACGTTCTGGAAGGTGACGCTCTTGACCTTGCCATCCCTGCATTCGGCCTTGACCCGGATCAGGCCGGCCGGCGCTTCGAGGACCAGCTCGGTGACCGGTTCCTTCATGGGCAGCATGCCCATTTCGAGCAAGACCGTGACCACCGAAATGGTGTTGCCGCCGGACATGACGGGATATTCCACCTGCTCCATGATGATGAAGCCCGCATCGGCCTCGGGATGGCCGGGGGGCACGATGATATTGCAGCAATGCGCCGGATAGCCGCGCGGCTCGCGCAGCATCAGCTTACGCAATTGGTCGTCGTTGGCCTCCAGCCACTTCATTTTGTCGAAGACCGTATCGCCGGGAATATGCGGCACTCCCCCGGTGATGACGCGCATCGGCGTGCCCGCATGTGTATCGACGACGTGGATCGTTCTCTTGAATCCCATGGTTTTTTCCCCTCCGGGCCTCACCTGAACCGATGGGCCGGGCAATGTTGCTTGATAAAAAATTCGTTCCAGGTGCAGACGGATATCCCCGCGCGGCCACGCTCCCGCGAAGGGTTCAAGGGGCCGGCATCAGCGGGAAATCCGAGCGGCATCCGCATGGAGGCCGCTTTCGAACCTGGCCAGCAGTCCATCCAGGACGACCTCGCATGCCGCACTCCAGGCTGCATTGGCCTGATGCAATCCCAGCATCTCCAGGCCCTGCGCGGTGAAGGTGCCGGAGGTGGCGATGGAGCGGCCGAGATCCCGCATCGAGAGCGAATCATGATGCTTGGCGTAGGCTACGCAATCCGCGACGCTGCCAAGAACCAGCGTCCTGGCATGATCCGGAGGCAGCCCCTTCTCGATCAGCCAATGCTGCAGATCGTGCAGCAGGAAATACAGCCAGCCATTCATGCACGCGCCGACGGTGGCCAGCTCGAATTCGCGTTCGTTCGCCAGGATGATCGCCGTGCCCAGGCGCCGAAGCACTTCGCGCACATCCGGATCCGAGGGATAGACGGCGATCGTGGAACAACCGATCTCGGCGGCATAGGACGGCATCGCTCGAAAGCACCGGCGCGTGCCGAACAGGCGCGACAGCTCCGCCACCGATATTCCGCTGACCACGGAAATCAGCTTCTGGTCATGACGCAGCGCGACCTCCCGCGCAAGGCCGGCCACCTGTGCTGGCCTGACGCTGACCAGGACGACGTCGGCCGCGTCGACGACGGCCTGATTGTCCGGCATTACGCGGCACGGCAGCTCCGTCGCTAGAATCCGCGCCTTCCCCTCGTTGCGGGGGGACAGGAAAACGGCGATTCCATCCGCGTCGCGCAGCCAGCCCCGCACCATCTTGTCGGCAAGGTCTCCCACGCCGAGAACTCCGATCTTGATCATGCCGCAGGTCTCCAGTTTGAATGCAGGGCGCTCAACTTTCCCGCCCGGCACGGCGCTGGCCCCAGGAAAGATTGAGATTGACGCCGACGGAAAGGAAGGGCTGGGGAGGATTCGGATTGGGTCCCGGCGACGACAGCAGGAAATCGATCATCTCGTTGCGCTCCCCGGCCAGCCAATCGGCGAGCAGCGTGCCGGTGATGGTGCCGCGCGTGATACCCAGGCCGTTGCAACAAAGCGCGCCGTAGACATTGGGTGCCAGTTGGCCGAAATGGGCCATGTGATTGCGCGACATGCTCATGGCGCCGCCCCAGGTGTATTCGAACTCCACGCTCGGCAGCATGGGAAACCGGCGCTCGAACGAGATCCGGTGATGCCGCGCGACGCGGCCCAGGAAACCATCATTGCGGCGACCGTCGGGATTGAAGCTGAAGCCGTTGCGCACCAGCAGCCGGTTGTCGGGCGTACGCCGCAGGGTGCTGCCGAACGGATCGGCGGGAATGATGCCCCATACGGGCGCGCCGCCCAGGTCCGCCTGCTCTTGCCTCGTCAACACCCGCGTCATGCTCGCATAGGTGAAGACGGGCAGCAGCCTGCGCCTCAGAAAGCCGAAACCCGAGGCGAACGCGTTGTTGGCCAGGATCAGCTTGTCGGCGACGATCTCCCCGCCGGCATGGCGCAGGATGGTTTTCCCGCCGTATTCCACCTCGGTGATCGGCGTGTGTTCGTACAGGGCCACGTTGGCCGGCAGGCTGTCGGCAAGTCCTTTCACCAGGGCCGCCGGCTGCAGCAGGATGGTTCCTGGCGTGAAAAGCGCCTTCTTGTAGAAGCGCGTGCCAATGCGCTCCGGCAGATCGGCCTCGGCGACCACTTCGTATCGCTCGCCGAGCTTGTCCAGGCCGCTGCGATAGGCGTCCAGGACGGCGATGCCGCGCGGCTCGATCGCCGCCTGGTACTTTCCGACAGGATGGAGCTGGCAATCGATGCCATGATCCGCGACCTGCTTCTTGATGATTTCCTGAGCGGCCCGGTTGAGCCGGAGGTTCATGGCCGCCGTGGCGGGATCCCCGATATAGTCCGGCGCGCCGATGTCATGGGGCAGATCGATGGCAAACCCGGAGTTGCGTCCCGAGGAACCATAGCCGGCTTCCTGCGCTTCGAGCAGGACGACCGCATCGCCGGGGTGATGATGCGCGATCTGCCGGGCGGCGGCCAGACCCGTGAACCCCGCGCCGATCACCACCCAGCGGGCGGACGTCTTTCCAGAGTGCGGCGCGGCGGCTTCCCGTTTCGGGCTGAGATGGAACCACGCACAGGACGGGTCATCGGCGGGTAGGCAATCCACTTTTTTCATAAGCGCACCAAATTTTTCCCCCACAGTATCGGACCCGGCTCCGGCATCCGCATATAAGGAATATGGCAATTGCTATGACATCGGCGCCCCCTAGGGGTATTCCCTAGGAGGCACCACGCCGCCCGTCAGAGGGCATTCAGCAGATGATCCGCACGTGATCCAGGAGGGCCTGCAGCGGATGCCGCAGCCGGCGCGCCGACAGGCGCCTGGCCTGGCTGCGGCAAGAATAGCCGGTCGCCAGCGCCTCGCCGCGGTCCTCGGGCGCTTCCACGTGCGCGGCCCAGGATTGCGAGTAGATCGTCCTGGACATCTCCAGGTTCCGGGCCTCGTGCCCATAGGTTCCGGACATGCCGCAGCAGCCGGTGGCCTCGACCCGCAGGCGCAGTCCGCGGCGCTCGAAAAGCTGCGTCCATTGCCTGCCGCCGTCGGGGACATGCGTCCTCTCCGTGCAATGGAGCAGCAGGCGGTACGATGGCGCCGGCGCCTGCCCTTCCGCCAACGCCATCGGCAGCGCCTGGAGCAGCCATTCCTGAGGCAGCGCGACGTGGGGTACGTCGCCGATGCCCGGCACCTTGAGGTATTCCTGGCGATAGGTCAGCGTCATGGCGGGATCGAGCCCCACCAGCGGGATGCCCGACCGCGCCAGGCGCGCCAGTTCCGCGGCGTTGTGGATCGCCGCCCTGGCGAAGGCCTTCAGGAACCCCTGCACATGCAAGGGTTTGCCATTGGGGAGCAGGGGCGCCAGCCAGACCTGGTAGTCCAGGCGCGCAGCCAACTCGATGAACGCCGCCAGTTCCTCGGTATCGAAGTAGCGCGTGAAGGTGTCCTGGACCAGGATGACGCTGCGCTCGCGCCGCGCCGGTTCCAGAGCGGCCAGCGCCCGCTCGGTGGCCGGTCGCACGCCCCATCGCCGCAGAGTGGCCGCCAGATCGTGGCGGCTCAGCAGCGGGCTGTCGATCATGCCGACGCGCCGTTCCAGCACATTGCGCACCCACGCAGCGCCCATCAGGCCGTTGTACAGGACGGGCAGCCTGGCCATCCACGGCAAGGTGAACTCCAGTGAGCCGATCAGGTAGTCGCGCAGCGGTCGCAAGTAGCGGCCGTGATACAGCTCCAGGAAACGCGAACGGAATTCCGGCACATCGACCTTGACCGGGCACTGCGCAGCGCAGGACTTGCAGGCCAGACACCCGGCCATGGCATCGTAGACCTCGTGCGAAAAGTCGGACCGGCCCCGCCGCGCCGCCCGGGTGTTGCGCCAGCGGCGAAACAGGCCGGGCAGGAACGGCCCCGAGTGCCGTGCCACGTCGAGGACATCGACCCCGGCCTCGCCCTGCAGGCGCAGCCACTCGCGCATGAGGGAGGCCCGCCCCTTGGGGGAATGGATGCGCTCGCGCGTCGCCTTCCAGGAAGGGCACATCGCATCGTCGGGATCGAAGTTGTAGCAGGCGCCGTTGCCGTTGCAATGCATCGCCGCGCCATAGCTTCGCCACACGCGCTCGTCGATCCGGCGGTCGAACCCGCCGCGCGTGGGCACTTCGTCGATCTTCAGCAAGCCGGCCACGCCCGCCGGCGGCGTCGCGATCTTGCCCGGATTGAACTGGTTGTGGGGGTCGAACGCGGCCTTCAGCCGCTGCAGCGAGGGATACAGTTCGCCGAAGAAGTCGGGCGCGTACTCCGAGCGCACGCCCTTGCCATGTTCCCCCCACAGCAGACCGCCGTAGCGCCGCGTCAGCGCCGCCACGGCGTCCGATATCGGCCGCACCAGGGCGGCCTGACGGGCATCCTTCATGTCCAGGGCCGGCCGCACGTGCAGCACGCCGGCATCGACGTGGCCGAACATGCCGTACTGCAGCCCATGGCCGTCCAGCAGGGCGCGAAATTCCGCGATGTAGTCCGCCAGGTGCTCGGGCGGCACGGCCGTGTCTTCGACGAAGGGCTGGGGCCGGGCCTCGCCCCGAACGTTGCCCAGCAGACCCACCGCGCGCTTGCGCATGGCATAGACGCGCTCGACGGCAGCATGGCCGACCGCCAGGGTATGGCCCAGGCGCTCCGCGCCGGCATCCGCCCGCAGATATTCGGTGAACGCTCGGACCCGCGCATCGACCTCGGCCGCGTCGTCGCCGCTGAATTCCACCAGATTGATCCCCAGCGTCGGGCGGCTGTCGTCCTGCGGAAAGTATTTGGCCACGCTGTTCCAGACGAAATCCTGCATGGCCAGCAGCAGCACCTTGGAATCGATCGTCTCGATCGACAAGGGCCGGTGCGCAATCAGTGCGCGGGCGTCGCGCAGCGCATCCATGAAACCGGCATAGCGCACGTTCACCAGCACCGCATACTTGGGAATCGGCAGCACATTGAGCTTGGCCCCGACGACGAAACCCAGCGAGCCCTCCGCACCGCACAGCACACTGTTGAGATTGAACCGTCCGTCGGGTTCGCGCAGGTGGGCCAGGTCATAGCCGGTCAGGCAGCGGTTGAGCCTGGGAAACGTAGCCTCGATGAGTCCGGCCTGCTCCTGGCCGATGCGCCGCGCCGTGCGATGGACCTCGCCGATCCTGTCCCGGCGCGCGCACATCCGCTCCAGCGCATCGTCGTCCAGCGCCTCGCTGTGCAGCCGCTCTCCGCCCAGCAGCACGAAGTCCAGCGCCAGGACGTGGTCCCGGGTCTTGCCGTAGGTACAGCTACCCTGGCCGCTCGCATCGGTGTTGATCATGCCGCCGATGGTCGCCCGGTTCGAGGTGGACAGTTCCGGAGCGAAGAACAAGCCATGCGGCTCGAGCGCCGCATTGAGCTGGTCCTTGACGACTCCCGCCTCCACGCGCGCCCAGCGCTCTTCGACGTTGATCTCCAGGATGCGATTCATGTGCCGGGACAGATCCACCACGACGCCCTGCGTCAACGACTGCCCGTTGGTCCCGGTGCCGCCCCCGCGCGGGGTCAGCACCACCTGCCGATGCGCGGGCCGGGCCAGCAATTCGGCCAGGAGCGCCACGTCGCCGGCATGCGCGGGGTAGACGACGGCCTGGGGCAGGCGCTGGTAGATGGAATTGTCCGTGGACAGGACGGTCCGGTTCGCATGATCCGTCTGGATTTCCCCTGCGAACCCCGCCGCCCGGACCGCTGCGAGGAAATCATCGTATTCGGCGGGAAAAGGCGCGGCGACGTCCGGCAATGCGGCGATCTGCATGGAAAGTGGCTCCCGAAGTCTTGACAGCGTGGATCCGATGCACCACATTGATGAGTTGCATACATGGCTTTGCATCAGCTCGTGCATCAGTATCCCCAGGATTTCTCTTAAAAACAAACGAAAGTTTATTCCTTCAATCATTCATAAAACTCATGAATTACCGGCGCCTGACCCCCTCCATGTCCCTGCTCCTGATCTTCGAGGCCGCAGCCCGCCACGAAAGCTACACTCGCGCGGCCGAGGAGCTGTCGCTCAGCCAAAGCGCCGTCAGCCGCCAGGTGCAAGCGCTGGAGGCCCAGTTGGGCGTCGGTCTCTTTCGCCGGGAGGGCCGGACCGTCCGGCTGAGCGATCCCGGGCGCCGCTACTTCGCCGAAATCAGCGCCGCCCTGGGCCGCATCCGGGGCGCCACCCTGCAGGCGATGTCCCACCGGACCGGCGGGGGAGCGCTCAGCCTGGCGACACTGCCCACCTTCGGCTCGAAATGGCTGCTGCCCCACCTGCACGAGTTCTATCGGGCCCATCCGGGCGTGACGGTGCACATCCATTCGAGAATCGGCGGCATCGATTTCGACGTCGGAGAGATCGACGCCGCGATCACCGTGGGGAGGGCGGAGGATTGGCCTGGCCTGATTGCGCATCGCCTCCACCTTGAATTCCTGGTGGCCGTCGCCAGCCCCGGCGCCGTGGATGATGGCCAAGTGCTCGAGCCGGCATGGGCGATGAAGCAGACACTGCTGACTGTCGCCAGCAACCCGCAGGCATGGAGCGAGTGGTTCACCCGTCACGGCCTCGACCACCGGCAAATGCGGATGGGACCCAGCTTCGAACTAACGTCCCACCTGATCCAGGCCGTTTCGGCGGGCATGGGCATCGGCCTGGTACCCAAATTCCTGGTGGAGGACGAACTATCCCGCCGGGACCTGGTGACATTGGGGGATACCATCCCCAGCCAGCGCGGCTATTACCTGGTCCACCCCGAAAGAAATGCAAGTCTGCCTTCCCTCGCGGCGTTCCGGGAATGGCTGCTCCAGGCCCGTTGATTGAGAATGGCTACTCCGGACCCGCTGAAAGCCGCCGGCCGGAGCGAGCAGTTCCGGCCGGCGGCGCACGGCCACGGGCATGGCCATCATCGCGCCGTCCAACGGCCAATGCCATTGCGGAGAGAGTCGCATGCCGCCCATACCCCGAAGCGCTAACATCCCGCATATGCCCACGCATCGACCGCAGCGCCGTCCGGATGCGTGCGCGCGGACAAAAGGACAGGAGACCCGATGCCCCCTCATATCGCCTTGCCCCCCGCCGACCTGAGCGGCCGGGACCTCGCCCAATGGATCTTCCAAGCCAACATCCAGCTCCTGCAGCGCGCCGACTTCGTCATGGCCAACCTCAACCCCTTTCGAGGAACCGAACCCGATTCGGGCACCGTCTTCGAAGTGGGCTTCGCCGTGGCCCGCGGGATGCCGGTATGGGCCTACACTGACGTCTCGGACCCCCTGATCGCGCAAATACCCTCCACGCGCCAAGGATCGAGGCTCGTCGATCCGCAAGGCTACACCGTGGAAGACTTCGGCCTGAACCTGAACCTGATGATCGCCTGCAGCGCAGAGATCGTCATCGGCGATGCGGAGGCATGCCTGAAGCGAATTTTGGACGCTTGATATGAAACGATACGCCGGATCACTTGCATGCCTATTGGCTTCCTCCATTCTGCCTTCTACCGCCCTCGCCGCAGGAACGGCTGGCTGCACCTTGGAAAACGGAAAAATCATTTCCTTGGACAGTCTCGACACGGCACCCACCTACCGCTACGGCACCGCCGAAAAGGAAGAAATGACCCTAACCGCCGGGCAGCGCGATGTAAAGGTCTACAAAGGCTCGGCCATGTTCTCGGGCGGCGGCGCCAGCTATGTACGGTTTTCGACGGGCCCCTACAGCTATGTCGCATATAGCGGCCTGGGGAAAGGCTGGGATTTCACAGGGCTCGTGGTCTACAAGCACACCAAGATCATCATGCGCAAGTCATGCAAAGGCCACGACAACGCTCTTTCGATCGACGTGAACGCCGTCAATGCACCAGAGGACCCATCCTCCGATGACTTCGAAGGGGCGCCTTTCTAGGTGGTTTCGACTTCGAGACGACCCCTGAAAACGTACTCATGCACTTGAAAAACATGTACGCGGACAAGGAGTTGGAAGAATCCGCAACTGCCAAGAATTTCTTAGCGGTTCGCCAAGAAGGTGGTCGCCAGGTGCGACGGAAGCTGAAACACTGCAAGCGGGGCAGCGGCCTGTCCGGCCTGTCGGTGTCCAACTTTTCGTCCGCATCTCCCGTACGGCTTCAGGAACTTTGAGAATTACCGCATGCGCGTCTTGGCTCAATGCGGCGGGAACGGTGTCATCAACCGCGTCTGATGTGTGCCCATCCCCCGTTTATGGGGTAGAGCCGATCGAGGCCATGGGGCATTGTCTGGGGCCGCATTGGGGCATTTGACGCTAAATTGTGGTGATCCTGATGATCACCGATTGCCGCCCTGCCGCTCAACTGACTGAAATTGATGGAATTTGATTGTATGCGATCAAATTCTAATCGTTTGATGGTGCCGTCGGCGAGACTCGAACTCGCACAGCTTTCGCCACTACCCCCTCAAG
>JBIQHJ010000006.1:51361-125581 GCA_044508625.1 Alcaligenaceae bacterium | reverse complement strand
TGGGCAAGCGCATGCAATCCGACCTGCCCAAGGTGCTGCATCCGATCGCCGGGCGCCCCATGCTCAGCCACGTGCTCGACCAGGCGCGCAGCCTCGATCCCGACCGCATCGTGGTGGTGGTCGGGCATGGCGCCGATCGCGTGCGCGAGGCGTATGCCGGCGAGGACCTGCACTTTGCCCTGCAGCAGCCCCAGCAGGGGACGGGCCATGCGGTCATGCAGGCGCTGCCCCTGCTGCTCGAGGGCGATCCGGACGACGCCTGCCTGGTGCTGTACGGCGACGTGCCCCTGGTGCAGTCCTCGACGCTGGCGGCGCTGCTGGCGGCCCGCGGCGACGGGCTGGCGCTGCTGACCGAGACGCCGGCGGACCCGGCCGGCTATGGCCGCATCGTGCGCGATGCCGGCGGGCGCATCGTGCGCATCGTCGAGCACAAGGACGCGAGCGAGGCCGAGCGGGCCATCGCCGAGGTCAACACCGGGATCCTGGCCGCGCCCACGGCGGCGCTGCGCGACTGGCTGGGGCGCATCGACAATCGCAACGCCCAGGGCGAGTATTACCTGACCGACATCGTCGGGCTGGCGGTGGCCGACGGCGTCGCGGTCGGCCATGCGCAGCCCGGGGCCCCCTGGGAGACCCTCGGCGTCAACAGCCGCGTCCAGCAGGCCGAGCTCGAGCGCATCTGGCAGGCCGAGCAGGCGCGCCGCCTGCTCGAGCAGGGCGTGACCCTGGCCGATCCCGCGCGCTTCGACCTGCGTGGGCGGCTGCGCTGCGGGCGCGACGTGTTCATCGACGTCGGCTGCGTGTTCGAGGGCGAGGTGGATCTGGCCGACGGGGCGAGCATAGGCCCACACTGCGTGATCCGGGACGCCACCATCGGCGCGGGCACGCGGCTCGAGGCCTACAGCCACGTCGAGGGCGCGCGGGTGGCCGAGGAGGCGCGCATCGGGCCCTACGCGCGCCTGCGCCCCGGCGCCGACATCGGCCCGCAGGCCCACGTCGGCAATTTCGTCGAGCTCAAGAAAACCCGCCTGGGGCGCGGCTCCAAGGCCAACCATCTGGCCTACCTGGGCGACGCCTCCATCGGCGAGCGCGTCAACATCGGGGCGGGCACCATCACCTGCAACTACGATGGCGTCAACAAGTTCCAGACCGTGATCGACGACGACGCCTTCATCGGCTCGGACACCCAGCTCGTGGCGCCGGTGCGCGTGGGGCGGGGCGCCACGCTGGGCGCGGGCACGACGCTCACGCGCGACGCCCCGGCGCAGGCGCTGACTCTCTCGCGGCCCGAGCAAAGGACCGTCGAGGGCTGGAAGCGCCCGGCGCGCAAGTCCAAGACCTAGCGCGCATGCGCATCCTGCAGCTCAACCTCGAGCGCGGCTGGCGCGGGGGGGAACGCCAGACCCTGCTGACCCTGCGCGGCCTGCGCGAGGCCGGCCACGAGGCCGAGCTGCTGGCCCGCGCGGACGCCCCGCTGGCCCGCGGCGCCCGCGCCGAGGGATTCATCGTCCATGAGGTGAGGGGCGCCGCCGGCATGGCGGCCTGGCTGCTGCGCCATGCGCGGCGCTGCGATGTCCTGCACGCCCAGACCGCGCAAGCCATGAGCATGCTCGCGTTCCTGCGTCCGTGCCTGCGCCGGCCCGTGGTCTTCACCCGCCGCACGGCCTTCGGTCCCAAGCGCCATCCGGGGCGCACGCGCTGGAAATGGTCGCGGGCCGATGCGCTGGTGGCGATCAGCGAGGCGGCGGCCCGCGCGCCCCGCGACCTCGGGCTGGAGGTCCGCGTGATTCCCAGCGCCGTGGAGGCGCGGCCGGCGGATCCGCGGGCCGTCGAGGCCCTGCGCGAGCGCCATGCGCTGGGGGGCCGCACGGTGCTGCTGACGGCCGCGGCGCTCAGTCCCGAGAAAGATCCCCGCACCCTGATCGAGGCGGTGGCGATCCTCGCGGCCGAGAGGCCGGACCTGGTCTGCCTGCATTGCGGGGCGGATGGCGCGGCGGGCGAGGAGGCGCGTGCGCGCGTCCGGACGCTGGGCCTCGAGGACGCCTACCGTTTTGCCGGATTCCAGCCGCGCATCGAGGATTTCCTGGCCCTGGCGCAGGTGTACGTGTCCAGTTCGCGCTTCGAGGCCCTGGGCACCAGCGTGCTGGATGCCTGCCTTGCGGGCGTGCCGGTGGTGGCGACGGCCGTCGGCGGCCACCTCGAGACCCTGGCGCAGGGCCGCGGCCTGCTGTGCGAGCCGGGGGACGCCGAGGGAATGGCGAGACAGGCCGCGCGGGTGCTGGATCATCCCGAGGAGGCCGCCGCCATGGCGCGGCGCGCCCGCGAGCACGTGGCGCGCCACTATTCGGTGCCCGCGATGGTGTCCGCCTACCTGGCCGTGTACCAGGCGCTGTGATCAGTCTTGAATCTCGCGCAGTGCGCGCCGGAACAGCGCGGCGCGGTCGCGGTAGGACTGCGCGCTGCGCGCGAGGCCGGCGACCTCCTCGTCGCTGAGCGTGCGCACGGCCTTGGCCGGCGAGCCGATGATCAGCGAGCGCTCGGGAAAGACCTTGCCCTCGGTGACCAGGGCGCCGGCGCCCACCAGGCTGTGGCGGCCGATCACGGCGTGGTTCAGGACGATGGCCTGGATTCCGATCAGGCAGCCATCCTCGATGGTGCAGCCGTGCAGCATGGCCTGGTGGCCGATGGTGACGTTGCGTCCCACCCGCAGGGGACAGCCCGGGTCGACGTGCAGCACGGCGTTTTCCTGGATGTTCGAGCCTTCGCCGATGTGGATCGGCTCGTTGTCGGCGCGCACCACCGCGCCGGGCCAGATGCTGCTGTGGGCCTCGAGCGTGGCCGCGCCGATCAGCGTGGAGCCGGGCGCGGCGTAGGCCGTGGGATCGAGCTGCGGGGTCAGGTCCCCCAGGGCGTAACAGGGCATGGCGCCTCCCAAAGACGAGCCGCGCGCGATCGGCCGGCGGGCGGCGCGCGATCGGCCCGGAATCCGTTCCTTGCGATCGTAGCACGGTGCTCCGAGCCACAGGCGCCCCATGGCGCAGGCGTTCCGCGTGACCGGTCCGGGCCCGATTGCCCTGGCATGGGACCCGACCCCGCACTCGTTTCCGCCTGCATGGGCTCGGCTCCGGGCTCGCTTTCACGGGCGGAAGGCTGCCCCGGAACTCCATTTCCGCCCGCATATAATCCCGCCATGACCACGCGCATCCTCATCGTCCGCACGTCCTCGCTGGGGGATCTGGTGCACATGCTGCCCGCCATGTCGGACATCGCCCGGCACGTGCCGGACGCGCGCATCGACTGGATCGCCGAGGAGAGTTTCGCCGAGATTCCCTCGTGGCATCCGGCCGTGTCCGAGGTCATCCGCGTGGCGCATCGCCGCTGGCGCCGGCACTGGTGGGACGCCGGCACGCGCCGCGAGCGCGCCGCGCTGCGCGCCGATCTCGGCGCGCGCAGCTACGACGTGATCCTGGACATGCAGGCGCTGTTGAAATCCATCTGGCTGGTGCGCCAGGCGCGCGGGGTGCGCCACGGCCTGGATTGGAAATCCGCGCGCGAGCCGCTCGCCTCGCTGTTCTACGACGTGCGCCACCGGGTCGAGTTCTGGCAGCCCGCGGTCCTGCGGCAGCGCACGCTGGCCGCGGCGGCCTTCGGCTACACCTTCGAGGGTCCGCCCGATTTCGGCCTGGGCACCCTCACGGACGGGGTGCCGATCGAGGACGCGGCCGTGATCATGCCCTCGGCCAGCCGCGACGACAAGCTCTGGCCGGAGGCCGACTGGCGGCGGGTCTTCGATGACTTGCAGCGGCGCGGCCTGGCGCTGCGGCTGCTGGCGGGCAACGAGGCCGAGCGCGCGCGCGCCGAGGCCCTGATCCGGGGCCGCGAGAACGCCATCGTCCTGCCGCGCATGAGCCTGCGCGAGGTGGCCGGGCAGCTCGCCCGCGCCCGCCTGATGGTGGGCCTGGACAGCGGCCTGACCCACCTGAGCGCGGGGCTCGGCCGCCCGACCATCGGTATCTACAAGGCCTCGACGCCGGTGCGCACGCCGCTCGAGGGCCCCGCCTACACGGCCAGCCTGGGCGAACGCGGCCAGGCCCCCACGGCGCGCCAGGTGCTCGATGCCATCGAGCAGGCCCTGGCGGGATAGCCGGCCAGAGGCCACGGGAGCACGGCTGCTCGGGCCGGCGGGGAGTCCGGCCGGCCGTGGCCGCGGGCACGCCTGGCGGTGATGGGAGACGGCCGCCCGGACCGATGCCCCTATCGACGTAGGGGCCCTCAACTCGGGAAAACCCCATAAAATGAAGCGAACGGCCTCTCTCGAGGGTGGGACGCTTGAACCGATTCCTGTATTCCGCGCTGATCCGTGCCCTGTCGCCCGCGCTGCTGGCGTGGATGGCCCTGCGCGCGCGCAGGGCGGGCGGGCGCTGGGAGGTCTGCGGCGCGTCGCGCTTCGGCCGGTTCCCGGGCCCTGCGCCCGCGCCCGGCGCGATCTGGATCCACGCCGTGAGCCTGGGCGAGACGCGCGCGGCGCAGCCCTTCGTGCGTGCCGTCCTCGACCGCGGGCACCGCGTCCTGCTCACCCACCTGACCGCCACGGGGCGGGCGGAGGGGGCCCGCGCCTTTGCCGTGGACATCGCCGAGGGCCGGCTGGCCCAGGACTGGCTGCCCTATGATTTCCCGGGCGCCACGCGCCGCTTCATCGCCCGTCACCGGCCGCGCGCCGGGGTGCTGATCGAGCGCGAGGTCTGGCCCAACCTGGTCCACGCGGCCGCCAGCGCCGGGGTGCCGATGATACTGGCCAGCGCGCGCATGTCGGATGCCTCCCTGCGCCGGAGCCTGCGCATGGGCCGGATCATGCGCGAGGCCTATGGCCGCTTCCAGGCCGTGTACGCGCAATCCCTGCGCGACGCCGGGCGCCTCGAGCGCGCCGGCGCGCTCGCCGTCCGTGTCTCGGGCAATTTCAAGTTCGACGTCCGCCTGGACACCGAGCGCGTCGCCCGCGGCCGCGCCTTCGCCGCGCGCGTGGGCCGCAAGACGGTGGCCATCGCCAGTACGCGAGAGGGCGAGGATGCGCTGTTCGTCCAGGCCATGCGCCACCAGATCGAGCGGGCGAGCCAGCAGGGCGTCGAGCCGGGCGACCAGGTACTGTTCTACCTGATCCCGCGCCATCCCGCGCGCTTCGACGAGGCCGCCGACCACTTGCAGCGGGCCGGGCTGTCATTCGTGCGCCGGTCCGCGCTGATCGAACTGGGCGACGGCGGGACGTCGGCGGTGCGGGCCTGCCGGGACGTGTCGGTGGTGCTGGGCGATACCCTGGGCGAGATGCCCTGGTATTACGCCGCCTGCCAGGTCGCCATCGTCGGCGGCAGCTTCGCGCCCCTAGGCGGCCAGAATTTCATCGAGGCCAGCGCGCTGGGGCTGCCCGTGCTGGTCGGGCCCCATACCGGCAATTTCGAGCAGGCGGTGGCCGACGCCCTGGAGGCGGGCGCGATCGAGCGCGTGGACGACGCGGACCAGGCGGTGCAGCGGGCCCTGCAATGGCTGGATGACCCGCGCTGCCTCGCGCGCATGGGCGAGGCCGGCAGCTACTGGGTGCGCCAGCACGCCGGGGCGGTGGCGCGGGTGGTCAACGGCCTCGAGGATCTGCTGGCCTCGTGAGGCGGAAACCCCGCCGTCCGATCAGTCCGGCACCAGCCCGTGGTATTTGCGGCCCAGGGCGGTGGTCGCCCGGAAGAACCCCTCTTTATTGCCGCAATCGTAGCGCTCGCCCTGGTAGGTGTGGCCGTATACGGGGCGCGAGTCCAGCATGCTGGCGATCGCGTCGGTGAGCTGGATCTCGCTGCCCACGCCCGCGCGGGTGCGGCGCAGGTGATCGAAGATCTCGGGTTCGAAGATGTACCGGCCCACGACGGCCTGGTTGGAAGGTGCGTCCTCGGGCGCGGGCTTTTCGACGATGCGCGTGACGCGCGTGTTGCGCTCGTCGATGGGCGTGCCCGCGATGATGCCGTATTTGCGGCTGTCCTCGGGCGCGATGGTCTGGATCGCCAGGATGCTGCCGTCGTGGCGATGGGCGGCGTCCACGAGCTGGCGCGTCACCGAGACCGGCGCGTCCAGCAGGTCGTCGGCCAGCAGGACGGCGAAGGGCTCGTCGCCGATGATGGGCGCGGCGCACAGCACCGCGTGCCCCAGGCCCAGCGGCGCGGCCTGGCGGGTGTAGATGCAGTTCACGTGCTCGGGCAGGACGTTGCGCACCATGTCCAGCAGCGGCTGCTTGCCCTTGGCCTCGAGCTCGGCCTCGAGCTCGGGGGTGCGGTCGAAATGATCCTCGATGGCCCGCTTGTTGCGGCCGGTGATGAAGATCAGCTCGGTGATGCCCGCCGCCAGGGCCTCCTCGACGGCGTACTGGATCAGCGGCTTGTCGACGATGGGCAGCATTTCCTTGGGCATCGCCTTGGTGGCGGGCAGGAAGCGCGTCCCCAGGCCGGCGACGGGAAAAACGGCTTTGCGGATGGGTTTCATGGTTGCGTGGAGTCTGCCGCGAGGGGCGGGCCGAGGGTGATGGCCGCCTGGTTGCGCTGCGAGAGCGGGCGCGGGTCGCGGCCCTGCTCGACGGGCGGAGTGCCGAAGAATCCCTGGCCGAAGGCAAAGAGCGCGACATTGACCAGGATGGCGAGCGTCAGGAGCAGGTGCATGGATTGAGGTTCGGGTGCGAGAGCTTTGGGTTCGAGAGCAGCGTCGGGTCCGAAAGCCCGTTCAGTGGTTCGAAAGCCCATTCAGTATATCAGCCGTCCCGCGGTGGCATCCTCGGGCCCCAGGGCCAGGCAGGCCAGGCCGTCGAGCACCGGGTTGGCCAGGTGGTGCGCCGGCCGCAGGGGCAGGCCCAGGTCGGCCTGGGCGCGTGCCAGCCCGCGTTCGACCTCGGGGCGCACCAGCGGCCAGCCGCCGCCGCTCACGAAGACCAGGGCCGCCCGCGCGGCCGCGCCCTCGAGGCCGTTGCGCCACTGGCGCAGCAGGGCGCCCGCCTGCGCGGCGGCGATGCCGCTACTGATCGCGTTGTGGGTGTCGACCGGATAGTCGGTGGGCGTGCCTTCGGCGAAGGGCAGGTGGGCGGTGTGGTCGGCCAGCGAACGCGCCATCAGCACCGGGCCGGGCAGGATCAGCCCGCCCAGGAACTGCGCCTCGGGGACGCCGTCCCGGCCGGGCCGCAGGACGATGGTGTCCAGCGTGGTGGCGGTGCCGAAGGTCGCGAGCAGCATGGGCGCGCCCCCGATCCAGTCGGGCGATTCGCGCACCCGGTGCAGCAGGCCGATCAGGCCCACCCAGCGGTCCGCCCCCAACTGGCCGGCGTTGTGGTAGCGATTGTGCAGCAGGCCGCGCCCGTGGCGGCCGTCCAGCCACTGCACCGGCAGGCTCAGTTGCCGGTGGCAGACGGCCTCCAGCCGGCGCGCGACCGCGGGCCCCGCCACATTGGTGGCCAGCACCCGCCCCGGCCGCACGCCCAGGGCCTCCAGGCGCGCTCCCAGCCCCTCGAGCTGGGCGTAGTCCAGCACCTGGGCCTGGCTCTCTCGCGCGCCGCTGGCGGGCTCGAGCCAGCCGAACTTGGCGCGCGTGTTGCCCGCGTCGACCAGCAGGATCGGGGAGGACTCCGCGCTCATGGGCGCGTCCTCACGGAGATCTCGCCGACGGACACGGCGATCTCGCCGTGGGCGCCGCGCAGCAGCAGCCGCCCCTGGTCATCGATGCCGCAGGCGATGCCGGTGTGCAGCAGGCGTCCGTCGTCCAGCACGTCCAGCCATTGGCCCTCGAGGGCGTCGACCCCGGCGTAGCGCGCGGCCAGGCCCTCGAAGCCGTGGGCGGTCGCGCGGTTCAGGTCCTCGTACCAGGCGAGCGCCAGCCGCGCGACCAGGGTGGCGGCGCCGGCGCGGGCCGCGCGGGCGTCGGCGCCAGCGATGCCGGCCCAGTCCGAGACCTGGCGGTCCAGGGACTGGCTCAGGGCGCGCGCATCGCGCAGGTTCAGGCCGAACCCGATGATGACGATGAAATGGTCGGCCGCCATGGCCGTGCCCGCGCGCGTGGTCTCGATCAGGATGCCGGCGAGCTTTCCCTGGTCCCAGAGCAGGTCGTTGGGCCACTTCATCGAGAGGCGCTTGCGGGTGTCCGGGCCGAGCAGGCCGCGCAGCGTCTCGCAGGAGGCCATGCCGACGAGGGGGGCCAGCGTGGGTAGCTGCCGGGCCTGGAGAAAGACGTCGAAGGCGCAGGAGAACATCAGGTTGGCGCCGCGCCGGTTCTGCCAGGTGCGTCCGGCGCGTCCGCGCCCTTGTTCCTGCAGGTGGCTGCCCAGCAGCCAGGGCCGCGCGGGCACGCCCCGGTCGTGGCGCGCGCGCGCCAGCAGGTCGGCGTTGGTGGATCCGGTGCGCTCGGCCCAGTCGATGCGCCAGGCGCCCGGCAGCGCCGCCCGCAATTCCTCGGCCAGGGCCTCGGGCGCCGGCAGGAATTCGGAGTCTTCGTGATCCATGGGGGCGTGTGTCATATAGAATGGGACGATCTCTCGTATCGTATGCCGGCCGGCGTGGAGGATTCTCGTCAAAATGTTGTTGCGTACCCAGAAAGCGACATTCCAGGGTGCCGCGGGCGCCGTGGATTGCGTCCTGGACCTGCCGGGGGACGAGCCCGCGGGCTGGGCCCTGGTCCTGCATCCCCATCCCCTGCATGGCGGCGCGCGCGACAACAAGATCGTCACCACGGTGGCCCGGGCCTGCGTCCAGCACGGGCTGATGGCGGTGCGCCCCGATTTCCGCGGGGTCGGCGCCTCGGCGGGCGCCTTTGATCGCGCCGAGGGCGAGACCACCGACATGCGCATGCTGGTCGAGCAGTTCGCCGAGGCCCATCCCCGGGCCGCCGGCGGCCCCTGGGTGCTGGCCGGGTTCTCTTTCGGGACGGCGGTCGCGGCCCAATTGTATGCCGAGCTCGCCGATCGCGGGATGCCGCTGCCCGATCGCCTGATCCTGATCGGCTGCGCGGTCGAGCGCTTCCGGTTCCGCACGGTGTCTGTGCCCGACGATACGCTGCTGGTGCACGGCGAGCGTGACGAGGTCGTGCCGCTGGCCGAGGCGATGGATTTCGCGCGGACCCGGCAGTTGCCGGTGATCGTGGTGCCGGATGCCGGGCATTTCTTCCATGGCAGGCTCCTGACCCTGCGGCGCATCATCCAGTCCAGCCTGGCCGGCCTGGGCGGAGGCGGCGGATGAGCCCGCGCATGGGTGGGGATCCGGTGGTTCGCCCCGTCGTCCCAGATGCCGCCGCGGACCCGGATGAGCCCGCGCGCGGGCGGGAATCCGGCGCCCGCGGCCCTGGATCCGGTTGCAGTTGCTTGCTTTTTGTCTCGATTTCGGGCGCCGCGCCGCCCGTGGGCCTGCGGCGCCCCTGCCTATAATGGCCGGTGTTCCGCCTACCGATCCAAAGATCCCATTCCATGCCCATGACCACGCTTTCGCACTTGCCGACGTTCCGCCTCCCTTTTGCGCGCTTCGCCCTCGCGTGCGCCCTGCTCGCGCCGGCCCTGGCGCCCGCGCAGGGGACGGGCGAGCCGCCCGCGGCCGCGGCGGCCGGGACGCTGTCCATGGTCAGCGAGCTCTCCAATATCCCGGCGCCCACGCTGGGCGCCAAGGCCTGGATGACGCTGGACGCCAACAGCGGCCAGGTGATCGCCGCCCAGAATCCCGAGGAGCCGGTCGAGCCGGCCTCGCTCACCAAGCTGATGTCGGCCTACGTGATCTTCGAGGCCCTGGACAGCGGGCGCCTGAAGCTCGACCAGAAGGTCCACGTGTCCGAAAAGGCCTGGAAGACCGAGGGCTCGCGGATGTTCATCAGTCCCAATACCGACGTGAGCGTCGACGAATTGCTCCAGGGGCTGATCGTGCAATCGGGGAATGACGCCACCGTGGCCCTCGCCGAGGCGGTGGCCGGCAGCGAATCGGCCTTCGCGGCCATGATGAACGAGCAGGGCGCGCGCATGGGGCTGAAGCACACCCACTTCACCAACTCCACCGGCCTGCCCGACCCTGACCACATGACCACCGTCGAGGACCTCGCGCGCCTGGCCCGCGAACTGGTCAGCCGCTTTCCCCACTACATGCACTATTACAGCCAGCGCGAATTCACCTACAACAAGATCAAGCAGAGCAACCGCAATCGCCTGCTGTGGGCGGATTCCACCGTCGACGGCCTCAAGACCGGACATACCCAGTCCGCGGGCTATTGCCTGGTGTCCACCGCGCTGCGCGACGGCCGCCGGGTGGTGGCGGTGCTGGTGGGCGCGGCCAGCGACGCCGCCCGTACCGAAAACAGCCTCAAGCTGCTGAACTGGAGCTTCAAGAACTTCGACACCGTGCGCCTGCTGGCGCCGGGGCAGCCCGCCGTCCAGGCCCGCGTATGGGAGGGCGCGGCCGACACGGTCGCGCTCGGGGTGCGCGAGCCCTTGTGGGTGACCGTGCCGCGCGGCCGCGCCGATGCCATCCAGTCGGTCGCGCACTACACCCAGCCCCTGCTCGCGCCGCTGGACAAGGGCGACGAGATGGGATCCCTGCAGGTGTCCCTGGGCGACAGGACGCTCAAGACGGTGCCCCTGCTGGTCGAGGCGGCGGTCCCCGAGGCGGGTTTCTTCGGGCGCCTGGTCGACAAGGTGCGCCTGCTGTTCCAGTGATTCCCATCCGTCCCGCATGAGGCCCGCACGATGATCCCGGATGTCGACAACGACAGCATCGTATATTTGAACGGCGAGTACGTCCGCCTCGGTGACGCCCGGATTTCCGTGCTCGACCGGGGATTCATCTTCGGCGACGGCATCTACGAGGTCGTGCCCGCCTACCTGGGCAAGCCCTTTCGCATGGAGGGCCACCTGGCCCGCCTGCTGCGCAGCCTGGATGCGGTTGGCCTCGAGACGGGCTGGTCCCGCGAGGACTGGAAAAACCTCATCCTCGACATGCTGGCGCGCGAGGGCCGCGGTCGCGACGTCATGCTCTATCTGCAGGTGACGCGCGGCGTGGCCAAGCGCGACCATCCCTTTCCCAAGGGCGTGCGGCCGACGGTCTTCTGCATGGTGGCGCCCTTCGCCCGCGTGGGCGAGGTGCGCGAGACCGGCCTGCGCACCATCAGCCTGGAGGACATCCGCTGGCACCGCTGCGACATCAAGTCCGTGTCGCTGCTGGGCAATGTGCTGGCCAGGCAGGCCGCGGTCGAGGCGGGCGTGGACGACGTGATCCAGTTCCGCGACGGCCTGCTCAGCGAGGCCTCGGCGGCCAACGTCTGGGTGGCGCGCCAGGGCGTGCTGCTGGCGCCCGTGCGCGACCGCCACGTCCTCGAGGGCGTGCGCTACGGCCTGCTCGAGGAGCTCGCCCAGGCGCGCGGAATCCCCTTCCAGTGCCGGCCGATCCCGCGCAGCGAGGTGGCGGAGGCCGACGAGCTCATGCTGACCTCGGCCACCAAGGAAATCCTGCCCATCCTGTGGCACGACGGGCGTCCCGTGGGCTCCGGCCGCCCCGGGCCGGTGTACCGCGCATTGCGCGAGGCCTACGACGAGGCGATCGCCGCCCTATGAAGCCGATCCCGCCCGAGGAATCCCTCATCACCTATCCCTGCGACTTCCCCATCAAGGTGATGGGGCGCGCCCGCGAGGACTTCGCGCGCGCCATGGCCGAGGTGGTGCTGGAATTCGACCCGTCCTTCGATCCGGCCACCATCGAGGTCCGGCCCAGCAGCCGGGGCAACTACGTCGGCCTGACGCTGACCGTGCGGGTCGAATCGCGCGAGCAGCTCGACGCGCTCTACCGGGCGTTGCATGGGCACGAGCTGGTGTCCGTGGTGCTCTGAGAGGGGAGGGGTGGGCATGGAAATCCGGCGCCTGCCGCGTCCCGCGGACTACGAGCCCGTCTGGCATGCGATGCGGGACTTCACCGAGTCGCGCGGGCCCGAGACCCCGGACGAGATCTGGCTGGTCGAGCATGCGCCCGTCTACACCCTGGGCCAGGCCGGCCGGCCCGAGCACATCCTCAATCCCGGCGGCATCCCGGTCGTGCATTGCAATCGCGGCGGCCAGGTGACCTATCACGGACCCGGCCAGGTCGTCCTGTACACCCTGGTGGACCTGCGCAGGCGGCACGTATTCGTCAAGGAATTCGTGGCGCTGCTCGAGGACGGGGTGCTGGAGGTGCTGGGGTCCTACGGCATATCCGGCGCCTGCCGCAAGCCGGGCGCGCCGGGGATCTACGTCCCTCCCGAGACCCTGGCCGAGCCCGCGGGCCCCGAGCTGGCCAAGATCGCGGCCCTGGGCATCAAGGTCCGCAATGGCTGCGCCTATCACGGCGTGGCCCTGAACGTGGCGATGGACCTGAGCCCCTTCCTGGGCATCAATCCCTGCGGCTACGAGGGTCTGCGCACGGTCGACATGGCCGCCTGCGGGGTCGCCGCCGATCCCGCCGAGGCCGGCGAGCGGCTGGCCGAGTGCTTCGCACGGGCCTGGCAGCGCATTGCGGTCGAGGCCTAGCCGTCGGTGCGGGCCACGCCGCCTCTCAAAGGTGCCTGATGATATTGCTCAGCGTGCTCACAAAACGCTGGACACTCGGTGAAACACTGTCGCTTCGCCAAACAGCCAGTGTTTCAACCTGGTGCACCCCTCCTTCCAACGGCCTGATGGCCAAGCCCTGACGTTGAATACTGCGCACGCACCCGGGATAGAGCGAGACCCCGATATTGGCGGAAACGAGACCAAAGATGCCGTCGCTGGTCGACGCCTCCTGAACCACGTTGGGCGAAAAGCCGGCTTCTCGACAGGCGGAGAACACGATGTGCCTGAATGCCGCCCAACTGCCCTTGGAGCCCAGGACAAAGGGTTCTTCCGACAGGTCCTTGAGGGAAATTGTCTCTTGCCGAGCAAGAGGATGGCCGTCCGACAGCAAAACGACCAAGGGATCGAACATTACGGAAATAGAATTGACGCCCTTGCTTTGAAACGGCCCGACCATCAGGCCGATGTCAATGTGGCCGGCCAGAATCTCCTCCTTTTGAACCACCGTGGGTACGTAGCTCAACTCTACCCGTACTCCGGGATGTTCGCGCCGGAAGGCCTCCAATATCCGCGGAAGCGGACCATTGATGGCAAAATCCGTATAGGCCACCGAAATATTTCCGGCCTCGCCCAAAGCCGCGCTATGGGTCCGCATCACCCCCCGCTCCAGCAGCCTCAGCACCTCCCGGCATTCCGACAAAAACACTCGCCCGGCTTCTGTAAGCTCGACGCTGCGTGTCGTTCGCAGCAAGAGTTCCACACCGATGTCTTCTTCCAGTGAACGGATTATTCGGCTGAGTGCGGGTTGGGTCATACAGAGGCGTTCGGCAGCATGCCCGAAGTGCAGCTCTTCAGCCAGCAGGACGAAAGCGCGAAGGTGGCGCAGCTCGAAGCGCATGGCCATGTATGACCTCCCGCGGTTCCGGACGATAATCATACCATTATGCCGGCTTGGCAAGAATCACCATTTCATCTTCCGATGGGTAAATCAGGCATTCCACACTTCACCGTAAAAACGCATCCAGTTGGCCCCTAGAACCTTTTCCATGCGGGAAGCCGGCCAGCCAGCGCGCTCCATTGCGCGGGTAAGATTGGGAAATTCGCCAATCGTGCGTATGCCCTCGGGATTCCGGACGGTGCCGAAATCGGTCAAGCGGCGGTAGCGCCCTTTGTCATGGGTGATCCAGTCGAAAAATCCCTTGTCGTAGCCTTGTGTGAAGTCGCTGCCGATGCCCACGCGGTCTTCACCAATCAGATCGATGACATAGTCGAAGGCCTCCACATAGTCATGGACATTGGCATCCGCGCCTCGCCGCAAGAACGGCGAAAACATGGTGACGCCTACAAAGCCGCCGTGCTCAACGATGAATCGAAGCTCTGCGTCGCTTTTGTTGCGTGGGTGGTCCTTGAGCCCCGACGGCAGGCAGTGTGAATAGCAAACCGGCTTGCCGGAAGCGAGAATGGTTTCACGAGAGGTGTTTGCGCCAACGTGCGACAGATCGATCATGATGCCGCAGCGATTCATTTCCGCAATGACTTCATGCCCATAACCTGAAAGGCCGCCGTCGCGTTCATAGCAGCCAGTACCGACCAGGTTCTGCGTGTTATAGCAAAGCTGTACGATGCGGACACCCATATCGGAAAAAGCCTCGATGCTGCCCAGCAGGTCCTCGAAAGCGTGCGAATTCTGGAAGCTGATGATGATGCCGGTCTTGCCGTCCATCTTTGCTCGGTGAATATCGTCCACGGTCCGCACCAGAGCGACCAGGTCCGCATTGTCGCGGATGAGCTTCTTCATGTCCGCGATGTTGCTGACGGTATCCCGGAACCCTTCCCAGAGGGATACCGTGCAGCTAGCGGCGGTCAGCCCTCCCTTTTTCATGTCCTCGAAGACGGCCCGATCCCATTTGGCGACGATCAGGCCATCGACAACCATGCTGTCGTCGTGAACAGATCCCATGGCGAGATCTCCTTATCTCATGAAAACGTAACGGGACACCCACGAAACGCCCGATTCGATATCAGCCATTTTGAAGGTGATGCCGGTTCAAGCAATCGAGCATGTCATCCAGTTCCGAAAGCTTGACTCGCGGCCTGTTTTGCTCTCGTCCGGCCGATAGCTCTTTTCCGTCGATGCTCATCCAATCGTCCCAGGATGTAAACCTGATGCCTCTTTCCCGGAGGACCTCGGTGATATCCATACCGGCCGGCCTCGCGCCACGGTCGCCGTTTGAGTGCTCCCAGCTCCTCAGCATCGTAGTGACCGTTTCGGCCGAATCCTGCCGGTTGGTACCTACCGTGCCTGATGGGCCGCGCTTGGCCCAGCCGGCCACGAACTCCTTGGGAAGAACCTCACCATTCTCATCAAGAATATGGCCGCGAATGTTGGGAATCACTGATTTGCGTTCATCGAACGGCACGCCGGGAATCATCCCCACGGCATTGCCGATGGCTGAAAATATCGCGTCCACAGAAATTCTCGGAGCATCACCTTCCGGTTCCCGGGATCGCCCGCGCGCAGCATTGCTGCGCAGTTCCAGCCACTCGACCGAGTCTCGTCCACCAATCACGGCTACAGAGTGCCAAAACTTGATATGGATCCTCTTTTTGTGGCCACCGCTTGGTCGTTCAGCAATAGATCTCAGAATGTCCATATTCAGACGGCATTGCTGGTTTTCCTCGACGTAGCCGGCCTCCTCCTCGTTGAGTTCGAGGTCTCTCGGATCAATAATGATATCCACGTTCTCCAGATTGCCGAGTCCCCGCAACTCAACCGGCGTGAACTTTGCCTGTGCAGGGCCTTTGCGCACCAGGAGATAGACCTCCTTGACAGGGTTTTCCTCCAGGACCTTCAAGACACGATCGGGCACGTCAGTCGATCTAACGACGCTCGTTTCGTTGACGAGCATCCTGACCACATCCAAAGCGACGTTGCCCCCTCCCACGACGGCGGCCTTGGAAAATCCCAATGGGAAATCGGAAATCCGTCTGAGAGGGTGTCCGTTATACCAATCCACGAAATCCATCGCACTGAAGCTGCCCGCCAGGTCTTCACCGGGGACTCGCAAGTATTGCCTATCGGTGGCCCCGGTGGCATATATGATGGAGTCGTAATTCCTCAGTAGATCGCCCCGCGTTATGTCCACACCGAAATCGACATTGCCTATGAATCTGAGATTGCTGAACTCATCGACCAATCCTGAAAAGACCCTCGACACCGTTTTCATCCGCTGATTGTCGGGTGCGATTCCGTATCGGACGAGGCCGAAAGGCGTGGGCAGCCTGTCGATGATATCGATCCGTCCGGAAAAATATTTGAGCAATTCGAGCGCCGCATAAAATCCACCAGGCCCCGCGCCGATTATTGCCACCCTTTTGAATTGCATGTTATCCATATCCAGCGAGCAGAATTTAAGAAGAATGAAATGCCAGCATACAGGCTATATCGGCGGTATCGACGGACCAGCCAAAACGATGGAATATCTTTCCCGAAACCGCTCAATCTTTGTTGAAAACGAGGCTGGTCAGCTCATCCACCGTCAAATCCTCCGATTTGATCGGCTGCTTTGACAACATGGTGCCTTCGCGCATGACGAAGACATGCTTGGCCACCGAAAGGGCCAGGCGAAAATCTTGTTCCACAAGCAGTACCGAAAGCCCGGTCAGATGCAGTTTCTTGACTATCTCTCCGATCTCATTCACGTACTGAGGCGCGAGCCCCCCGGACGGCTCATCCATGAGCAAAAATTTGGGACGGCTCATCAAGGCCCGGCCGATCGCAACCATCCGTTGCTCGCCCCCGGATAGCAGCAAGGCCTTTTGCGAACGTCTCTCTCTGAGCCTGGGGAAAGAGCTGAACACCTGCTCCAGCAACGCCTCTCTTTCAGGCTTCGATGCGTCCCTCCTGGAACCCGATATCAGGTTTTCCTCGACGCTGAAGTATGGAAACAGATCTTTATCCTGGGATACAAGCGCCAAGCCCTCGCGGAATCGCTTGTGTGGCGCCATCTTGCTCAACTCGGTCTGGCCCAGACGGATACTGCCCTGCCATGCGGGCAAAAGGCCGAATATCGCATTGAGCAATGTGCTTTTGCCGGCGCCGTTGACACCCAGCACGGCCGCCAGTCCGCCCGCCTCGACTTGAATATCCACATTGCTTATCGCGGGTGCGGTCGGAATGTATCCGGACGTCAGGTTGGCAACCGACAGCGCAGCGCCCGCTCCACCTTTCATATCAACAATATCCGAGATAGGCATCAATCACCTCCTTGTTGTTGCAAATTTCCGATGGCGTGCCGGTCGCTATGGTTCTGCCAAAATTCAATACTGTGATGAGATCGGCGCCGCTCAGAACCATGTCGATAGAGTGCTCGATCAATATGACACCGACATTCCTCGATTTTGCGAGATTCGTAATGAATTTCATTATCTCCAGTCTGGCGGGCGGTATGAGCCCCACGGCTGGTTCATCCAATAGCAACAAATTGGATTCGGCGATCAGGGCTCTGGCGATCTCCACCATGCGGCGTTCTCCCCCGGATAGCTGGGATACCGGCCGATGGAGTAATTCGGCGATGCCCAGGGAACTCGCCATTTCTTCCGCTCGCTCGTAGCACTTCCGCTCGATATCGCCCACGACTGAGGGTCTGAACATGGCGGAGAACACGCTGTAATGGATCTCCTGGTGCATCCCGACAAGCAGATTCTCGAAGACGGTCATTCCCTGAAGGAGCCCCCCGTGCTGGAAGGTACGGCGTATCCCGAGGCTGGCCACCCGGCTCGGCCCAAGCCCAACGATGCTTTTGCCGTTGAATAATATGTCACCGCCGCTCAATGCGACATTGCCGGTGATGGCGTTGAATAAGGTGCTTTTTCCCGCCCCATTGGGGCCTATCAATGCGTGGACGATGCCGCGCTCGCAGATGAGCGACGCTCCATCAACCGCCCGCAACTCTCCGAATTGGACGCTGGCATCGACTACTTCCAGGAAGTGTGTGTCATTTGCACTCATGGCCGATTCCTGTAATAGTTCTCGACGGTTTTTGGAAAACGCTTGGTGACGATGGTGACCAAGCCTTTGGGCATGAATAGCAATACAAAAAGCATGAACACGCTTACTATCAGTTCTCCGTAGCCCGGGAATCCCGACACCAGGTCCGGGAGCACCGACAGCGCCACGCCGCCTATGATGGATCCCAGAAAACTGCCGAGGCCCCCTACGATGACCATCCCAAATTGGTTCAAAAGCTCGGATAGGCCAAAAGCATCCGGCACGACGCGCCCAATGATGGCGGAGTAGATCCCACCCGCCGCGCCGACATAGAATCCGCTGATGCCGAACGCCATGACCAGGTAAGAACGGGTGTCGACACCAACAGATTCCGCCGCGTACGGATTATCCCGGGCGGCAATGATGCCGCGTCCGTATTTCGACTTCAGGAATCTGCTGAAGGACCATAAAAGGATGAAAACTATCACGAACGTCGTGATGTAAATGACTTTTGGCTTGCTCGCGTCCAATACGCCGAAAATATAGGGTGTGGGAACTGAAAACCCGCCGGCGCCCTGCGTTACCGGAGTCCAGTATATGTATATCCAGCGCATGAGTTCGCCGAAAGCCAGCGTGATGATGGCGAGATAGAGTCCCTTTATTCCCCGCAGCGCGGGCAAGCACACGATCATCGCCATCAGGCTGGTAATGAGTGCTCCACCGAATAGCGCGACCAGGAACGGCGCATTGAGATGCATCAATATCAGGCTGCAGCTATAGGCACCTATCCCGAAAAACGCGACATTCGCAAATACCAATTGGCCGGCGAACCCCAACAAGAGATTGAAGCCCGTCGCCACAAGTACGTACATGAGGGCTTTGGTCAGGATGAATAATATATAATCGCTGACGAGGATGGGCAAAGACAGCATCATGGCTGTCAATATGATCAGCCATGAAGTCAATTTTGATCTGTTATTCATATAATAATATTCCACCTGGCTATTGATAATGACACGCCCTCGGTGCATGTGGACCGGATACAAAAGGCCGTTCGGCAACGTAAACAAGCAGTGAGCGGGCCAGAACCTGTATGCTCGCTTGCTCGTGGAATACCGACCGTGATAGAGCCGGCAAATTTCGATGGTCCATTGAAAGCGCTGCTGCATCACGCGGAAGTTGGTGCCGACATGCACGCTAGAGCTTGGTGAGTTCGCGCTTTCCAAAGAGGCCCGACGGCTTTGCAATCAATACGGCTATCGTCAGGAGATAAGCGGTGAGATCGAGCAGTGCGGTATTTATATATGCGCCCGCCAGATTCTCCATCACCCCTAGGAATACTCCCCCCACCAACACTCCCCATAGCGATCCGAAGCCGCCTATCGCCATGGCCGCAAACCCTTTCAGCAATAGCGACTGCCCCATTTCCGGGTATAGCTGGACGGTGGGCGCAAGAATGGCTCCAGCTACCGCCGCTATTCCAATGCCAGTCCCCCATACGAGCAGTGTCCTTTTGTCCACGTTGACCCCGACCAACTGGGCGCCACGGCGTGATTCGTGCAACGCACGAACTTCCAGTCCCGCCCGTGTGCCAAACAGAAAGCTGAAAAACATGATCGTGGTTATGCACGCCAACAGGAACACCAGTAACGAGCTGCCCGTGATGACGACCGGCCCGATCATCAATGTTGGAACTTCAAACGGCAGGCTCATCGAAACGACGTCATGGCCCCAGATGATCACGGAAACACTATGGATCACGAACCCAATGACGATCGTCATCAAGACTTGTGTGATGTGATCGGCATTCAATATCGGCCGGATAAACCAGCGTTCGATGGCGCAGCCTACGGCGAACATACCGATGACGCATATGGCGAACGAAATCCAGAATGGCACCCCGAGCACGACCACCAGAACGAAAAGAATGAAGGCGCTCATCATCAATAAATCGCCTTGGCCGAAATTAAGGATCGTCGTGCTTCTTAGGATAAAAGTCATCGACAATGCGACGAGCGCATATAACGCGCCTTGCATGATCCCGCTTACGATAAGTTGTAGAAGCATGTGATAGCACCTCAAGCAGCAATGTCCAAAAATGCGCCGCGGGATGGCTGATGAATGGACCGGTATGCATCAACCATCCGTGCCGCGTTGCGCTTCACGCATTAGCCTGCCACGGGCTTGTCCCATTTCTCATAAAATTGCGGAACCTGGTTCGAGTCGTAGCATTCCGCCACGGCAACGCCGTTTCCCTCGTGGTTTTCGGGCGAAAAGCTGACCTTTCCGGCGAACACACCGGTGTCGAAGTCCTTTATATTGTTAAGGGCATCCAGATAACGCTCTCTGGTGAGCTCGGGCCCGGCGTTCTTGAGCGCCTCGACCATGATTACCGCGCTTCCTACGCCCAGATAGTTGAACGCCGTGATGGTGGCCGTCGGCTCATATTTCTCTATCACTGCCGTCCATGGCTTCATCACGTCCGCGGCAATCGGAGCCTTGAGCTGGCTCAGCACACAGTAGTTGCGAACCAATTCGAAGTCCTTTGCCCGAGCCATGGTGGTCTTCAGGTCGGTGACCCAGCCACTGATGAATGGGCCTTTCAGGCTGAGCGTATGCGCTTCTTTCAGGAAAACGACCGTATCGACCGGATAGATATTGGTAATGATGTAGTTGGCACCCGCTTGCCTCAGCTTCAGTACCTGAGGGGTGACATTCGTTGCCCCGCGGGCCATCACGACATCAGCCACCGGCTCGGCACCGTACTTTTCCTTCAGATACGCCACTTCAGGGTCATGATAGGATCTTCCCCATTCGTCGTCATGCGAAATGATGCCGATCTTGTTTTCCCCCGGGCGGCTCATTATGAAATCCACCATTGCCCGAGCGGCGTCTATGGTATTCGGGACACCTCGGAAAATATACGGAGAAGCAGGCTGGGCAATGCTGTCCGTTACCGCCTGGGTAACCAGCGTAGGCATTCGTCCATCTATTATTGTGGGCTTTGCCGCCAATGTCGGGCCACTGCAACTGAGGCCGATAGTCGCAAAGATATCGTCGTTGATCAATTTCTTGAAGATCGAAATTGCCGTCACCTCATTGCACCCGGTGTCGGCCTTTACGATTTCTATTTGGCGGCCATGGATGCCTCCCTCCTCATTTATCTTCTTAAGATAGGCGATCGCTCCCAATTGGGTCTGGGCGTATACCGCGGCATTTCCCGTGTATGGGCCGGCAACGGCTATGCGAATCTTGCTGTCCGTGACTCCTGGGGTTGGCGCGGCCTGAGCATGGCAACCCAGACCAACCGTCAATGCCGCCGCCAGAAAGATCAATCCGGGCGAATGTTTCCTGCTGTTCATGGTGCTTCCTCCTGTGGACATATTTCAATTGAGCCATATGATTTTTATGAAAAAGCAAAGCAAGGTGGCGATAAATGCCTATTCCGAAGATACAAAACATCGATATCCGCCGTGCCGGATATGTGGAGGCCGGGACAACCAGGCTCACGCATCATGACCGACGTACGTGCCGCGCAACATCTATTTTTATTATCTGGCTCTCTATCATGAATATCTGCGATTCCAGATATTCCCTGGCATCTGCGCGTTATGGGAAATCGCACACCATATGATGGCATCTGCCGTGTACATCGATCTGCTCACAATGTCGATCTGCTCGCGATGGCCTATTCCTGCTGGCCGGTTTTGTCCGGCGTCACGGAGATCCCGCCGAATGCCATCAACGGTTTTTCAGGCCTTGTGTCTTTCCGGAAATTCAGAAACCAGTTTCGTGTCGGCGCCGTAGCTGCCTATCGGCGCTGCGGCGCCAGGGGATCCGAGAGGCTCGGATTTCCCATCCAGGATTTCCGAAAAAAACCTGGCGTTATCCGCTATGTACTCGACCAGACCGGCGGGGACATCCTGGTCGAAAAAGATGGCATCCTCTGGACAGGCGGGAACACAAGCCCCACAGTCTATGCACTCGTCCGGCTGTATATATAGCGCACGCACGCCCTCATATATGCAGTCGACCGGACATTCCTTTACGCATTCCTTATGTATGCAGTCGATGCACGACTCGGTGATGACATGGGGCATATTCCGTCTCCTGACTCGTCTGCATCCTATGACCGAGCCAGGCTCGCCGCCTGCCTGTGGCCTCATCAAGACCATCATCAAGCAAGATAGGTCCTGCAGCGAGCCTGTTCATTCACAATCAATCCACTCCGTTACTTCAGCAGCATATCCAGCGGCGCAATTGAATGGTACATTTCACCAGCCCATTTGGGTTCACGCCCATTGGGATCGAGCCCAAATGAGGTCGTTTCCGCCAGCAATGCTTTTATCGTCTCCGCCGCCTCGGCCCTGCCGACATAACGGCCTACGCAATATCCGGCACCGAAGCCCAATGCGAAATGCGTGCTTTGCGTTCTTTCCGGATTGAAGCTATAGGGGCACTCCCATTTTTCCTCGCTGCGGTTCGTCAGTGGCGTGATCACATAGATTCCGTCGCCCTCCTTCATCTTGGTCCCGTTGAGGTCGACATCTTTGAGGACGGTCCGGCGGATGGTTCTGAAGGGCGTCAGATAGCGCAATCCTTCCTCAACATAGTTCTGGACTTCTTGGGGATTTTCCCGCAGCCTCGTTTGCAGATCCTGGTCGCGCGCCAGTATGTACAGCAGGCCTCGCAGCAGCGGCTTGGTTTCGTTGTCCAAACAGCTCCAGCACAAAGTCATGACGTCTCTTTCGTTCCAATCGGGAAATACGGTCGGGCCTTCTTCCCAGAATTTGCTGATCAGGTCGTCCCGAGGGTTGTTGCGCCTGTCCCTTATGGTGGGCAGAATGATTTGAGTGACTGCTTCGAGAGCCTTCTGCCCGTCCTGCGCCGCCTTGCTGGCCAGCGGGACACCTTCGCCGGCATGAAGGGCCTCCTTCCATATCGCCCGGATCTGCATCTGCCGATTCAAATCCCGCATCAATGTTTCATCGGTGGTATCAATACCGAGGAATTGGCTCCCGATGTACATCGGCACAGTATCCGCATACTCTACAGCCAGTTCTGCGGACCCCTTTTTCACCAATCCCGAGGCGATCCGTTGCGCCATCTCAAACGCCATCGGGCGGATGGATTCCGCAAAATCCTCCCCCGTGAGGCGCATGTGCATCGTATGAAGGCGCCTATGGTCCCGGCCACTCAGGTTCAGCAGATGCCGTCCCCAGAACTCGGTTGCCCCTTCCCGCTCGGGAATGTCCCTCCAGAACGTTTCGGCTTCCTTGAGAATACGGAACCCTTCCTCATAGCCCGTAACGACCCATGCGTTCCTATCGGAATGCCAATATACCGGCTTGCTGCTCATCCATTGAGCAAATCCCTCTCTAATTTCTTTATCCAACTGGCTGTCAATGGATATTGCGGTGCTCGTCGTCATCCTCAGCTCCTTTGCTTGTGTCGACACGATCCAAAAGCTGTCCAGAGCCCGCCTGTTTCGCTTGGCTTGTCTCGATGTGATTATTTGGCGGGTTATTGTTGCCACTCTAGCATGGGTATCAAGCCGTTTAATAATAATACGGTACCTATATATGCTTTTTATGGTATGAATAATTGGGAGGCCTCGTCCTTCTGGCCAATGCCTTGGCCGGCGCAATATCCTTGGGCGAGAGCATCGGACGTGAGGGGCATCTGGCAGCGCTGGCGCGCCTCGGGTCAGGAATCGGTTCGACCACTTGCGCGCTGTCGGTGCGGTGGCGCCGCAGACCTGGGCTGCGATACGGCCCGTTGGATATCCACACCTAGTATCATCGGATCTGCAATGATGCGACGGACGATGAGCGGACGGGCCAGGGCCCGTCGGCGCGATTTCAGGAGCCGCAGGACATGGATCGAGCAATCGAGGAGGGGACGGCGCGGGACGATAGGCGGGATCCCGTGCTGGTGGATCGCGGCGCGGGGGTGCTGACCCTCACGCTGAACCGGCCCGAGCAGTTCAATGCGCTGTCGGACGAGGTGCTGGCGGCCCTGCAGGCCGCGTTCGATGAGTGCGCGGGCGACGAGGACCTGCGGGCCGTGGTGATCGCGGCGCGCGGCCGCGCGTTTTGCGCGGGGCACGATCTCAAGCAGATGCGCGGCCACGCCGGCGACCGCGATTACTATCTGTCGCTGTTCACCCGCTGCGGGGGCCTGATGCAATCCATCGTGCGCTGCCCGGTGCCGGTCATCGCCCGGGTCCACGGCACCGCCACCGCGGCCGGCTGCCAGCTCGTGGCGAGCTGCGACCTGGCCGTGGCCTCGGCCGGGGCGCGCTTCGCGGTGTCCGGCATCAACGTCGGATTGTTCTGCTCGACACCGGCCGTCGCACTGACGCGGAACGTCCCGCTGAAGAACGCCTTCGAGATGCTGGTGACGGGGCGTTTCGTCAGCGCCGAGCAGGCCCTGGCCTACGGGCTGGTGAACCACGTCGTGCCCGACGCCGAGCTGGATGCCGCCGTCGGCGGCCTGGTCGACGCGATCAAGTCCAAGAGCCCGCTGGCGGTGCGCATCGGCAAATCCATGGTGCAGCGCCAGCTCGGCATGGACCTCGCCCAGGCCTACGATTATGCCGCCGGGATCATGGCCGGCAACATGATGGCCGAGGACGTGGGCGAGGGCATCGACGCCTTCATCGAGAAACGGCCCCCGCGGTGGCGGGGGCGCTAGTCCGCAGGGGCACCCGCCGGACGCGGGGCCGATCGGCGGCGCGTTTGCGCTAGCACAAGGCGTCCGCGCGCGAAAGCGCGTCCAATGGAGCGATACGACGATGGATCGCTCTATGAAACCCCTGAAGCGCGCGCGAGGATTCCTGGCAGGCTGCGCCGCGGCCGGCCTGGCCGCCGTGGCGATATCACAGATGGTGCCCGTGGCGGCGACCGCCGCGGATTCCAGGCAGGCGGGCTCCGCCGCGTCAGCCGGCGCCCCCGCTGGCGCCGGCCAGGCCGAGCTGCGCATGATCCCCATTCCCCCCGGCGCGTTCCCCCTGCAGGTGCCGGGCGAATTCCTCGACCGCGGCATGCCGGTCGATCCCCCGGTGATCGAGGCGGTGGCCGCGCCCGGGCGGTCCATCATGAGCCGCCAGGTCAGCCAGGCCGAGTACGCCCAATGCGTGCAGGCCGGCGCCTGCAAGCGCCTGGACAAGGGCTTCCGGGATCTCGCGGCCCCCCATTTGCCCGCCGTGGGCGTGAGCTGGCTCGACGCCACCGCCTACGCCGCTTGGATGTCGGCCCGCACGGGCCGGACCTGGCGGCTGCCCGACTATGCGGAATGGGTGCGCGCCGCCGCCGACCGCTATCGCATGGAGGGCCCCCTGCCGTCCGATCCCGGCGATCCGTCGGTGCGCTGGCTCGCCGAATACGAGCGCGAGGCCGGCCGCGGCCGCGGCCGCATCAAGCCGGCCCAGCCCTTCGGCCATTTCGGCGCCAACGCGCTGGGGCTGGTGGACGTCGCCGGCAATGTGTGGGAATGGACCAACACCTGTTTCGCCAGCCACACGGTCGGCGCCCTGCCGTTGCCGCCGCGCGAGAACTGCGGCGTGCGCATCCTGGCCGGCGCGCACGTGGCCGCCATGCCGGATTTCATCCGCGATCCGCGCAACGGCGCCTGCTCCATCGGCCTGCCGCCCAGCAACCTCGGCTTCCGGCTGGTGCTTGAAGGCTGAATTGCTTGCGCCAGATCAATCGGGCGCGCTTTCCAGCGCCGGCCCGGTCATTCGTTTGATCTAGTGCAACTGGCGTTAACCCTGACCATGCCAAGATGGCAATGTCGAACGAACGCGACACAACTCATCAGGGAGCTGAATATGAAGGTTTTTCGTCTGTGCATTGCCGCCACGGCCCTGGCCTCCGTCCTAGCGGGCGGCGCCGCCCTCGCCGACCCGGTCGACAAGCTCGAGCACGTCAAGGTCGAGCTCGTCGCCCCGCCGCTCGTGCATGCGCACGAACAGGCCACCAAGGCGGCCCCCAAGGTTGTCCAGTTCCGGATGGTGATCGAGGAAAAGAAGATCGTCATCGACGAGGAAAACGGCACGACCCTGCAGGCGATGACCTTCAACGGCTCCATGCCCGGCCCCACCATGGTCGTCCACGAGGGTGACTACGTCGAGCTGACGCTCGTCAACCCGGCCACCAACGCCCTCGAGCACAACATCGACTTCCACGCGGCCACGGGCGCGCTGGGCGGCGGCGGCCTGACCCACGTCAAGCCGGGCGAGCAGGTCGTGCTGCGCTTCAAGGCCGACCGCTCGGGCACCTTCATCTACCACTGCGCGCCCGAGGGCATGGTTCCCTGGCACGTGGTGTCCGGCATGAGCGGCACCCTGATGGTGCTGCCCCGCGACGGCCTCAAGGATGCCGACGGCAAGCCGCTGCACTACGACAAGGTCTACACCATCGGCGAGTTCGACCTCTACATCCCCAAGGACGAGAACGGCAACTACAAGGAATACGAGACCGCCCTCGACAGCTACGGCGACACCGTCGAGGTCATGCGCGGCCTGATTCCCTCGCACGTGGTGTTCAACGGCAAGGTCGGCTCCCTCACCGGCGACGGCGCGATGACGGCCAAGGTCGGCGAGAGCGTGCTGTTCATCCACTCGTCCGCCAACCGCGACACGCGTCCGCACCTGATCGGCGGCCACGGCGACTGGGTCTGGGAGACCGGCAAGTTCGCCAACGCGCCTGAAAAGAACCTCGAAACCTGGTTCATCCGGGGCGGATCGGCGGGCGCCGCGTTCTACACCTTCAAGCAGCCCGGCATCTATGCCTACGTGAACCACAACCTGATCGAGGCGTTCGAGCTGGGCGCCGCCGGACACGTCAAGGTGGAAGGCAAGTGGAACGACGACCTGATGAAGCAAGTCGCCGCGCCCGGACCGATCCCCGCCAAGTAACGTCGCAAGCTCTCATAAACCAATCGGGCATGGCGCGGTGCCATGCCCCCCACAGGAGACCGTCATGTTCAAGACCCTCGGCGTCGCCGCTCTCGCGCTGGCCATGCTGCCCTTCGCCTCGATGGCGAACGACAAGGGTGCCCTCAACCCCTCGGGCGAAAAGCTCTACAAGTCCGCGTGTGTCGCCTGCCACAGCACCGGCGCGGCCAATGCCCCCAAGCTCGGCAACAAAAAGGCCTGGGAGCCCATCATCGCCCGCGGCATGGACGAAATGATGAGCGTGGCCATCAAGGGCAAGGGCGGGATGCCCGCGCGCGGCGGCACCAAGGCCGACGACGCCACCCTGCGCGCGGCCGTCGAGTACATGGTCAGCCGCGTGCGCTGATCACAGGCGACGGATCCCCTCGTAGCGGTATTGGGCCCGCCCCGGCGGGCCGTAGACCGTCCATGACGCCAACGGGCCACCGAGGTCGATGTCCACGGTGGCCATGGTGTTTTCCTCGTCCGTGTCCGCGGCCGAATCCCGGTAGATGGGCTCGGCCGCGTCGCCCTGGTCGGCCAGGATGTCCAGGGCGCTCGCGCCCTCGGCCAGCAGGGCCTCGCCTCGGGCCTGTCGCCGCCGCGACGAGGCGGTGACGAGCTGGGGCAGGCCGGCCTGCGAGGCATGGATCGCGTGGTTGGCATGGACGCGCCTGCCGGTTTCCACGCGCTCGGCCGAGACCCCGGCCGCCGAGAATTCGACGCTGTGCGTGGCGTCCGCGCCCGCCATGCCGAGGCCCAGGTGAAAGGCCCCCGCGCGCGGATGGGCGCGCAGCAGCGCCACGGCCTCCGCCGGGTCGCGCACGGCCAGGATGGCGCGCGTCAGCGCCATGCGCGGGACGCCCTCCGCCGCCTGGCGCGTCCGGATGTTGTTGACCGTCATCGCCAGTCCCGTATCGCTGACGGCGAAGGTGTGCCCGGGGATGGACCCAGGATAGACGAAGGACACGAAGGCCGGGCCCGTGGAGGGGCGCAGCTCCGCCAGGCCGCAGCGGCCGGCGAAGCCCGGATCCCCGTCCTCGTTGTGCGAGAGCCGCGTGGGGGCCAGCACCGTCGTGCAACCGTCGGGCGCGAGCGCCCAGAGATCGCCGCGGCAGTTCCACAGAAAGACCTCCTCGGGCGGCAGCTCCAGCCCCGCGGCCAGGCCCGAGAGCTCCTCGCCGACCCAGGGAAAGAACAGATCCAGGTTGGCCCGCAAGGCGGCCGCGCGGGGGCTGCCCCGCCATCGCTGGATCCCCGCCCACGCGGGCGAGCCCAGCAGGTGCTCGTGGCAGGCCCTCGCGCCCCAGCGCCCCAGCGCCAGGCCGATGCCGTAGTGGGATCCTTCTGCGTGGAGCCATGCGAGCATGGCGGTCCTCCCGATACTAGAGATAGGCGCCGCTTTCGTGCAGGTGCGCCTCGGCGCGCGCCAGGCCCTGCACGGCGCGCGTGCCGGCGCGCAGCAGCAATTGCTGGGCGAGCACCTCGACCAGGCCCTGGGCCGCGACCGTGGACGGAAAGAACGAGCCGCTGTGCGTGGTGAACGTCAGCACGCAGGCGGCCTCGATCGCCACGGGCGCGAGCTTGCTGTCGCACAGGGCGATGATGGGGCAGCCCTGGCGCCGCGCGGCCTCGGTGATGTGGCGCACCTCGCGGGAATACGGCGCGAAGCTGATGATGACGATGGTGTCCTCGGGGCCCAGGTGGCGCAGGTCCTGGTCCAGCGTGCCGGCGGTGTTGTCCAGCAGGTAGACGTCGGGCCGGAACAGGCTGCAGAGGTACTTGAAGCTGAAGGCGGCGGGATGCGACGAGCGGAAGCCCGCGACGTGCAGCCGCCGCGCCCGGTGCAGGCGCTCGACCGCGTCGGGCATCGCCTGGGCGTTGGCCGTGCCGAGGGCGAGCAGGTTGGCGGATTGCGCCTGGGTGCAGCGGACCCAGTCCGCGGACTCTGACTGACTGTCGGCGACCAGGGCCTGCGCGCGGTCGGCGTAGCCGCCCGGCAGCATGCGCAATTGCCGGTTGAAGACCGCTTTCAGGGGCTCCCATCCCTCGTAGCCGAGGTGCTGGGCGAGCCGCACGAGGGTCGCCGGCTGGACGCCGGCCAGGGCGGCGATCTTGCGCATCGACAGGATCGACACCTGGGTGGGGTGGTCGATCAGGTAGCGCGCGCCGACCTGGAACTGCGGGCTCAGGTCCTTGTAGCGGGACTGGATGTGCTGGACCAGGGCTTCCAGGGACTGTGGCGCTTGCATGACGATCGGACGGGAAAAGGCCTCGGAGGGATTGATTTATATGTTCCAAGTATTATCATACAAGAAACACTTGTTGAATAAACGGCGTACCGCGACGATCGGCCGGGGGCGCCCGAGGCGCCTTTCATGACACATGTCTTTCATCGCAATCCCCAGCATACGCTGAAACGCGCCGTGCGCGGACAGGGAATTTCCCTGTTCGACGAGGACGGCAGGCAATACATCGACGCCTCGGGCGGGGCGGCGGTTTCCTGCCTGGGGCACGGCCATCCCGACGTGATCGCCGCGATCAAGGCGCAGCTCGACGAGCTGGCGTACGCCCATTCCTCGTTCTTCACCACGCAGGCCTGCGAGGACCTGGCCGATTTCCTCGCCGCGCGCGCGCCCGGCGACCTCGACCACGTGTATTTCGTGTCCGGCGGCTCGGAGGCCGTGGAGGCCGCCCTCAAGCTCGCGCGCCAGTACTTCGTCGAGCGCGGCGAGGGCGCCCGCAGCCAGTTCATCGCGCGGCGCCAGAGCTATCACGGCAACACGCTGGGGGCGCTGGCGATCGGCGGCAATGCCTGGCGGCGCGAGCCCTTCCTGCCCCTGCTGGTCCCGGCCCATCACGTCTCGCCCTGCTACGCCTACCGCGACCAGCGCCCCGGCGAGACCGAGGAACAGTACGCGGCGCGCCTGGCGCAAGAGCTCGAGGACCGGATCCTCGAGATCGGCCCGTCCAAGGTCGCCGCCTTCGTGGCCGAGACCGTGGTGGGGGCGACGGCGGGCGTGCTGCCCCCGGTGCGCACCTACCTGCGGCGCATCCGCGAGGTGTGCGACCGCCACGGGGTGCTGTTGATCCTCGACGAGGTGATGGCGGGCATGGGCCGCACCGGACACTTGTTCGCCTGCGCCGAGGACGGGGTGGCGCCCGACATCCTGGTGGTCGCCAAGGGGCTGGGCGCGGGCTACCAGCCCATCGGCGCCATGCTGGCGAGCCGCCGGATCTACGACACCATCGTCGGGGGCAGCGGGTTCTTCCAGCATGGGCATACCTACATGGGCCATGCCACCGCGTGCGCGGCCGCCCTGGCGGTGCAGCGCGTGATCGAGCGCGACGGCCTGCTCGCCAACGTGCTCGCCCGCGGCGAGCAGCTCCGCGCCCGGCTGCGCGAGGTCTTCGGGGACCATCCGAACGTGGGCGACGTGCGCGGCCGCGGCCTGTTCACCGGCATCGAGTTCGTGGCGGACAAGGCCACGAAAACCGTGCTGGATCCCGCGCGCAAGACCCACGCCCTGCTCAAGCGCCAGGCCATGGCCCATGGCCTGCTGATCTATCCCATGGGCGGGACCATCGACGGCGTGCATGGCGACCACGTGCTGCTCGCGCCGCCCTTCATCTGCACGGCCGCCGACATCGACGAGATCGTCGAGCGCCTGGCGCGCACGGTGCGCGACGTGCTGCCCGCCTGAACCCCGGAGAATCCCCATGGCCAGAATCGAATACGCGGACCTGGGCGCGCCCGCGGCGCGGGCGCTGGTCGAGCGCATCGTCGCCGAGCGCGGCAGCGTGCTGCACCTCTACCAGATGCTGCTGCACAGCGCTCCCGTGGCCGAAGGGTGGCTCGCGCACCTGACCGGGATCCGCCAGCGCACCCGGCTGGACGGGGCGATCCGCGAGATGGCGATCATGCGCATCGCTCACCTGAACCGCGCGCCCTACGAGGCCGAGCAGCACGCGCCGATCGCCCTGCGCGAGGGCATGAACCAGGCGCAGCTCGACGCCCTGCGCGAGCGCGTTCCGGCCGAGGCGCTGTTCGACGAGCGCGAGCGCGCGGTCCTCGCCTACACCGATGCGATGACCCTGTCGGTGCAGGTCGAGGATGCGGTCTTCGATGCCCTGCGGCCGCATTTCGATGCGCGGGACCTGGTCGAGCTGACCGCCACCATCGCCACCTACAACATGGTGTCGCGTTTCCTCGAAGCCTTACAGGTTCATTCCTCGGACGAACGCTGAGGGCCCGTCCAGAGCACGTCGGGGACCTGCGCGGCCTGGTTCAGCGTGCGCGCCAGCACGAAGCACAGGTCCGAGAGGCGGTTGAGGTACTGGCGCACCGGCGGGTTGACGGCCTCGCCGCGGGCGAGCGCCACCACAGAGCGCTCCGCGCGCCGGGCGGCGGCGCGCGCCACGTGGGCGAGCGCGGCGGCCCGGCAGCCGCCCGGCAGGATGAATTCCCGCAGGCGGCCCAGGCCCTCGTTGTAGCGGGCCACGGCCGCGTCCAGGCGCGCCACGTGGGACTCGGCCACGGCGGCATGGCCGGGGATGCACAGCTCGCCGCCCAGGTCGAACAGATCGTTCTGGATCTGGCCGAGCAGCGCGTCGATGTCGGCCGGCAGGGATTCGGCGCGCCACAGGCCGATCGTGCTGTTGAGCTCGTCGACGTCGCCCAGGGCGGCGATCCGCGGCGCGTCCTTGGGCAGGCGCGTGCCGTCGCCCAGGCCGGTGGTGCCGTCGTCGCCGGTGCGTGTGCTGATGATGGAGAGCCGAATGGACATGGGCGTCCTCGCAATCGATTGAAGGTTCAAGGAATCTGCGCGAGCCGCCGCAGGGCGTCGCCGGTCACGCGCACCAGGCGCCAGTCGTCCAGGACCTCGGCCCCATGGTGCTCGTAGAAATCGATGGCGTTCCGGTTCCAGTCCAGCACCACCCACTCGAAGCGTCCGCAGTCCAGGTCCACCGCCATGCGCGCCAGGTGCCCGAGGACCCAGCCGCCCAGCCCGCGGCCCCGGTGCGCAGGCGTAATGTACACGTCCTCGAGGTACAGGCCGCGCTTGTCCAGGAAGCTGGAATAGTTATGGAACCACATGACGTAGGCGATCGGCGTGCGCTCGTCCTCGTCGGGCGCGATGACCAGGCAGTGGGCCGCGGGCCGGGCGCCGAAGAAACTGGCGCGCAGGCTGTCCTCCGTGGCCTTGAAGATGCCGGTGAGCTTTTCGAATTCGGCCATTTCGCGCATCAGCGCGAGGATGCCGGGGATGTCGGATTCGGCGGCGGGCCGCAAGGCGTAGCCGGGGACGGGGCGGGGCAAGGCGTTTCCTTTGGCGGTATGCTATTTGCTGGGCCCGTCGAGGGGCCCGTGAAAAGGAGTGTAGTCCATGCCCGGAACGATGTTTTCACGCTTGGGCGCCGCGGCCCTGGCGGCGCTTGCCGCCTATGCCGTCCCCGCCCATGCCCAGGAGGCCGAGTCCAGCGGCGAGGTGCGGCGCGTCGATGCCGCGCAGGGCAAGATCGCCATCAAGCACGGCGCCATCGGCGAGCTCGACCTGCCGGCGATGACGCTGGTCTACCAGGCCGATCCCGGCCTGCTCGCGGGGATCCAGGTGGGCGACAAGGTCAAGTTCACCGCCACGCGCCGCGATGGCAAGTACGTGGTCACCAAGCTGTCCAAGTCCCGGTGAGCCGCCGCCGCGCCGCGGGCGCTACAGCACGTAGCGCGCGAGATCCTGGCTGCCGGCCGTGGCCTCGAGCTTGTCGTTGACGTAGGCCGCGTCGATCACCACCTTTTGCGCACCGGGATTGGCCGCCTCGAAGGACAGGTCCTCGAGCAATTTCTCCATCACCGTGTACAGGCGGCGCGCGCCGATGTTCTCGGTGCGCTCGTTGACCTCGAAGGCGATCTCGGCCAGGCGCCGGATGCCCTCCTCGGTGAAGTCCAGGTCGATGTCCTCGGTGGCCAGCAGCGCGTGGTACTGCTTGGTCAGCGAGGCGTCGGTCGCGTCCAGGATGCGCACGAAGTCCTCGGCCGAGAGCGAGTCGAGCTCCACCCGGATGGGAAAGCGGCCCTGCAGCTCGGGGATCAGGTCCGAGGGCCGCGACAGGTGGAAGGCGCCCGAGGCGATGAACAGAATGTGGTCGGTGCGCACCATGCCGTACTTGGTGTTGACCGTCGTGCCCTCGACCAGCGGCAGCAGGTCGCGCTGCACGCCCTGGCGGGACACGTCGGCGCCGCCGTGCTCCTGGCGCGAGGCGATCTTGTCGATCTCGTCCAGGAAGACGATGCCGTGCTCCTCGGCGAGCGTCACCGCCCGGCCGCGGAGCTCCTCCTCGTTGATGCGGCGGCCGGCCTCCTCCTCGGTGATCAGGCGGAAGGCCTCCTTGACCGTGAGCTTGCGGGTCTTGGTCTTGCCCTGCGAGAGGCCGGCGAACATATTGCGCAGTTGCTCGGTCATTTCCTCCATGCCGGGCGGCGCCATGATCTCCATCTGCGGGGCGGTCTGGGCGACCTCGACCTCGATCTCGGTGTCGTCGAGGCGGCCCTCGCGCAGGCGCTTGCGGAATACCTGCCGGGTGTTGGTCTCGTCGCGCTCGGGCTCGCCGCGGGCGTTGCGCGGGGGCGGCAGCAGGGCGTCGAGGATGCGGTCCTCGGCGGCGTCCTCGGCCTGCGTGCGCACGCGCCGCATCTCGGCCTCGCGGGTCTGCTTGACGGCGACCTCGACCAGGTCGCGCACGATGGTGTCGACGTCCCGGCCGACGTAGCCCACCTCGGTGAACTTGGTGGCCTCGATCTTGATGAAGGGGGCATTGGCCAGGCGCGCGAGTCGGCGGGCGATTTCGGTCTTGCCCACGCCGGTGGGGCCGATCATCAGGATGTTCTTGGGCACGATCTCGTGGCGCAGGGGCTCGGGCACCTGCTGGCGGCGCCAGCGGTTGCGCAGCGCCACGGCGACCGAGCGCTTGGCGCGATCCTGGCCCACGATGTGCTTGTCCAGTTCCGAGACGATTTCTTTGGGGGTCATGATGGTGGCGGACATGGTGCGGGCCTAGAGCGTTTCGACGATGTGGTTCTGGTTGGTGTAGATGCACAGGTCGCCCGCGATCTCGAGGGATTTCTTGACGACCTCGGCGGGCGCGAGCGCGGTGTTTTCCAGCAGCGCGCGGGCGGCCGATTGCGCGTAGGCGCCGCCCGAGCCGATGGCCGCCAGGCCGTGCTCGGGCTCGAGGACGTCGCCGTTGCCCGAGAGGATCAGGGTGTGCTCGCGATCGGCGACGATCAGCATGGCCTCGAGGCGGCGCAGGATGCGGTCGGTGCGCCAGTCGCGGGTGAGCTCGACCGCCGCGCGCATCAGGTTGCCCTGGTGTTTTTCGAGCTTGGCCTCGAAGCGTTCCTGCAAGGTGAAGGCATCGGCCGTGGCCCCCGCGAAGCCCGCGAGGACCTGGTCGTGGTAGAGGCGGCGGATCTTGCGCGCCGTGCCCTTGATGACGATGTTTCCGAGGGTGACCTGTCCGTCTCCGCCCAGGGCGACCTCCTGGCCCCGCCGGACGCAGACGATGGTGGTGGCGTGAAATTGTTCCATGGGAATCCCTTGCTGTGAACCATTCAGATGGGGGCGCAGCAGCCGGATTCAAGGCGTCCCGGCGCCCTTTCCGGCGCCGGGACGCCGGAAGGAGGCCCGGAGGGCGGGGGAGGGGGCGTCAGTCGCCGTAGAGTTTCTGGCGCATTTCGCGGCGTTCCTGGGCCTCGAGCGACAGGGTTGCCGTGGGGCGGGCCAGCAGCCGGGCGACGCCGATGGGCTCGCCGGTTTCCTCGCACCAGCCGTATTCGCCGGCGTCGATCCGGGCGATGGCCTGCTGGACTTTTTTCAGGAGCTTGCGCTCGCGGTCGCGGGTGCGCAGCTCGAGGGCGTGTTCCTCCTCGATGGTGGCGCGGTCGGCGGGATCGGGCACGTATTGGGTTTCGCGCAGGTTTTCCGTGGTGGCGCCGGCATTGGTGAGGATTTCGTGCTCGAGGCGGTGCAGGCGGTCGCGAAAGAACGCGAGCTGTGCATCGTTCATGTAGTCCTTTTCCGGCATCGCCAACAGTTCCTTTTCCGTCAGCAGGCGGACCTGGGATTTCGTGCTGGATTTGCTAGCCATGGTGTTTCCTCTACTCTGGTTGTCTTGCCGGATGGCCTTCACCCGCTGCCACCTTGCCAGTGTGGCATGTATTGTGGGATCAGGCCAGGCATTGCTCGAGCCCCTGGGTGAAGATGTCCTGGGGAAGTTTACGGCCGATGAAGACCATGCGGGTATTCGGTTTTTCACTGGCGAGCCACGGTTTTCCGGGCTCGGCGCCCATCATCATGTGGACGCCCTGGAACAGCATGCGGCGGTTGATCCCCTTGAGATAGAGGATGCCCTTGTAGCGCAGGAGGTCGGGGCCGTAGACCTGGACGATGCCGCCCAGGAATTCCTCGAGGCGCTCGGGGTCGAAGGCCTTGTTGGAGCGGAACACGAAGGCGCCGATCTCGTCGTCGTGGTGCGCATGGTGGTGGTCGTGGCCGCAGTCCGGCCCGCAGGCGTGGCCGTCCTCGTCGTGATCATGGTCGTGATCGTGGTGCTCGTGGCCATGGCCGTGATGGTCGTGCCCGTGATCGGCGGCCTCGAGGAACTCGGGGTCGATGTCGAGGATCGTGTCGAGGTTGAAGCCGCTGACCTCGAGGAGGGCCTTGAGGTCGGTCTCGCCGAAATGCACCGGCGTGATCGGCGCCCGGGGATTGATGCGCACCAGCCGCGCGCGCAGCGCCTGGTAGTCAGCCTCGTTGACGAGGTCCTTTTTCGAGATCAGCAGGCGGTCGGCGAAGCCGACCTGGCGCTGGGCCTCCTCCTGCCGGTCGAGGGTGGCCATGCCGTGCTTGGCGTCCACCACGGTGATGACCGCGTCGAGCCGGTAGGTCTCGGCGATGTCGTCGTCCATGAAGAAGGTCTGGCACACGGGGCCGGGATTGGCCATGCCGGTGGTCTCGATGATGACCCGGTCGAAGGCCAGGCCGCCGGACTCGCGCCGCTCGGCCAGGTCGTTGAGGGTGCGGATCAGGTCGCCGCGCACGGTGCAGCAGACGCAGCCGTTGCTCAGCTCGACGATCTGCTCGTCGCTGTCCTGCACCAGCAGGTCGTTGTCGATGTTCTCGGGCCCGAATTCGTTCTCGATGACCGCGATGCGCTGGCCATGGTATTCGGTCAGGATGCGCCGCAACAGCGTGGTCTTGCCCGCGCCGAGGAATCCCGTGAGGACGGTCACGGGGATCATTTCGTCCAGTTCAGTCGCAGCTTTCATAGGTGCCTCGCAGGCTGCGCAAGGCACTCATCAAAGCTTTTCCAGGGTACGCCAAGCAGCCGCTGGTAAGGCCTCGCGCAATCAAAGTCAACGTGCGATTACATCACAGCCCATGATTTAGGGCAAACACGGGGTCCCGCGTCCGCCTCGCCGGGCAGTGCGCCGGCCTCAGTCGCGGGCGGCCGCCTGGCAGTCGGCGCACAGGGCGCGCAGCTCGGTCTCGTGGCCGGCCAGGGCGTATCCGCTGCGGGCCACGCAGGCCGCGAGCTGGGCGCTGAGGCCGGGGTCGCTGAGCTCGGCCACGGCGCCGCAGCGGGTGCAGACGACCAGCAGGTCGTGCGGCTCGCCCCCCGCGTCGCTGCACGCGGTCCAGGCGTTGATCGCGTCCAGGCGATGGATCAGGCCTTGCTCGGTGAGGAAGTCGAGGGCCCGGTAGACTGTCGGCGGGGCGGCGCCGGGCTGCGCGTCGCGGATCGCGTCCAGCAGCTCGTAGGCCTTGAGGCTGGTCGAGCGGCGCAGCAGCGTTTCCAGGACCAGCCGGCGGATCGGCGTCAGGCGCGTGCCCCGGCGCCGGCACAGGTCCTCGGCGACGCCCAGGCGGCGCTGGATCGCCTGGGCGCTTTCGGGCGCGTGCCCCCCGGAATGGGCATGAGGTGTGTTCGATATCATGATAGTTATGTTATAACATAACAAACTTGCCGTGCCGATCCGGCGCCCCACGTATCCTATCATGCCCAGATTGCCTCTATTCTCGAGGCCGCGCCGCTATCGCGGCTCGGCCCTGCTGCACTCCGCCGGCCGGCGCATGCTGCGCGCCTCGTTCGCGGCCGTCTTTCTCTGGGCGCTGACCGGATGGGCGATGCGATGGTGGTAGGCCAGCCGGCGATCGAGCTCGAGCGGGTCTGGCTGGGCTGGCGCGACCGCATCGCGGTGCGCGACGTCAGCGGCGTGTTCGAACAGGGTTCGCTCACCGCCATCGTGGGCCCCAATGGGGCGGGCAAGTCGACCCTGGTCAAGGGCATCGCCGGCCGCCTGAATCCGCTGCGCGGGCGCATCCACCTGGCGGTGGACGTCGCCCGCCGCCTCGCCTGCCTGCCGCAGTCGGCCGAGCTGGATCTCGGCTTTCCGATCAGCACCTTCGACCTGGTGGCGCTGGGCGCCTGGCATCGCGTGGGCGCCTGGCGCGGCCTGGACGGGCCGGGGCTGGACGCGGTCGACGAGGCGCTGCGCGTGGTGGGACTGGCGGGCTTCGGCCGGCGGCCGGTGGACACCCTGTCGGGCGGCCAGCTCCAGCGCGCCCTGTTCGCCCGGCTGATGCTGCGCGATGCCCGGGCCATCCTGCTCGACGAGCCGTTTTCCGCGGTGGACCGGGCGACCACCGAGGACCTGCTGGACCTGCTGCATGCCTGGCATGCCGAGGGCCGCACCGTGATCGCCGTGCTGCATGACCTGGACATCGTGCGCGCCCATTTCCCCCGGACCCTGCTGCTGGCGGGGCAGGTGGTGGAGTGGGGTCCGACCGAGCAGGTCCTCAGCCCGGCCAACCTGCACCTGGCGCGCCACCTGTGCGCGGGGGGGCTGCAATGAGCCACTGGCTGGAGCTGCTGACGCAGCCCTTCATCGACTACGGCTTCATGCGCCGCGCCTTGGCCGGCGCCTGGGCGCTGTCCTTCGCGGCGGGGCCCCTGGGCGTGTTCCTGGTGCTGCGCCGCCTGAGCCTGATGGGCGACGCGATGGCCCACGCCATCCTGCCGGGGGTGGCGGTCGGGTTCCTGACCGCGGGGCTTTCCCTGTCGGCCATGACGCTGGGCGGGCTGGTCACCGGCGTGGTGGTCGCGCTGCTGGCCGGCCTGGTGTCGCGGCTCACGCCCCTGCGCGAGGATGCGAGCTTTGCCGCGTTCTACCTGGTCTCGCTGGGCCTGGGCGTCCTGCTGGTCTCGCTGCGCGGCACCAACATGGACCTGATCCACGTGCTGTTCGGCACCGTGCTGGGCTTGAACGACCCGGCGCTGCTGCTGGTGACGGCGGTCAGCAGCGTGACCCTGCTGGCGCTGGCCGGCCTGTTCCGGGTGCTGGTCGTGGAGTGCCTGGACCCTTCCTTCCTGCGCTCCGAGGGCGGCGCCGGCGCCTGGGCGCACATGGCCTTCCTGCTGCTGCTGGTGCTGAACCTGGTGGCGGGCTTCCAGGTGCTGGGCACGCTGATGGTGGTGGGCATCATGATGCTGCCCGCCACGGCGGCCCGTTTCTGGATCCGCGCGGTGGGCGGGCAGATGATCCTGGCCGCCGCCCTGGGCGCGCTCTCGTCCTATGCGGGCCTGCTGGTGTCCTTCTACCACGACGTGCCGGCATCCCCGGCCATCATCCTCGCCGCCGGGGTCCTGTATTTCGTCTCGGTCGCCTTCGGCCCCCACGGCGGGGTGCTGCAACTCGCACGGCAGGCGCGCCTGCGCCGCGCCCGCCTGCTCGAATCCATGGAGTCCTGAATGATGATGCGAACTATCGTAGTCCGCCTCGCCCGCTCTGCCCGCCTGTCGGGCGGGGCCGGCGCCTGGAGGCGCGGCCTGCTCGCCGGCCTGGCCGCCGCGCTGCTCGCCTTCGGCGCCGGCCTGCCGGCCGCGCGGGCCCAGCCCGCGCCCGAGCGGATCCGGGTGGTGGCCACTTTTTCCATCCTCGCCGACATGGTCCGCGAGGTGGGAGGGGACCATGTCGCGCTCCAGACCATCGTCGGACCCAACGGGGACGCCCACGCCTTCGAGCCCGCGCCGCGCGACGCGCGCGCCCTGGGCGCGGCCCGCGTGCTCGTGCGCAACGGCCTGGGATTCGAGGGCTGGCTGCCCCGCCTGCTCGAGGCCTCGGGCTTCCATGGCCTGGACGTCGTGGCCTCCGAGGGCGTGCGCCCGCGCATCCTGAGCGAGGAGGAAGCGGCCCGGGAGGCGCACGAGCACGGGACCGATGACCATGGCGCCGAGGGCCATGGCGCTGGTGACCAGGGCGGCAGCGGGGATGGCGGCGACGGCCATGGCGGCGACGGCCATGGACACGCCGGCGGCGTCGATCCGCACGCCTGGCAGGACCTGTCCAACGGCGTGATTTACGTGCGCAACATCGCCCGGGGCCTGGCCGCCGCCGATCCGGCGCACGCCGAGGAATACCACCAGCGCGCCGCAGCCTACGCCGCCCGCCTGATGGACGAGGACCGTGCCTGGCGGGCCAGCCTGGCGGCCATCCCCCCGGCGCGCCGCGTCATGATGACCTCGCACGACGCCTTCGGCTACCTGGGCCGGGCCTACGGCATCGAACTGATTTCGGTGCTGGGCCTGTCCAGCGAAGCCGAACCGGCCGCGCGCACCATCGCCGGCCTCATCGACCGCATCCGCGCCCGCGGCATCCATGCTATCTTCCTCGAAAAAGCGGTGAATCCCACCTTGATGCGGCGCATCACCCAGGAAACCGGCGTCCGCATCGGCGGCACGCTGTACTCCGACACGCTGGACGAGCCCGGCACGCCGGCCGGGACCTACCTGGGCATGTTCCGCTGGAACGCGCAGCAGATCCTCGCGGCGTTCCAGGAATGAGGCCAGCCGGAGACGGTCCGGGGTGCCTCACTCGCGCGTGGCGATGTCCTTCTGTACCCGCTTGAGGTGGCCTTCGACGTAAAAGGCGGCGGAGTCCTCGTCGCCTGAAACGATCGCCTCATAGATCAGGCGGTGCTCGGCGACGTACAGTTGGATTCGCTCCGGGTCGTAGATGCCATCGTCACGCAGCCGGTTCCAGAGCGGCTGCTGCATGGATCGGGCGATCTCGTCGGCGATCTTGACGATGAGCGCATCCTCGGCCATGAGCGCCAGTTGGCGGTGGAACAGGCGGTCGCATTCGCTCCATAGCGCCTGCTGCTGCGGATCGGTGATGTCCTTGACCGCGGCCATCTTGCTCAGGTAGGTTTCCGCGAGCAGGTCGCGCTTGCGGCGCCTGGCGGCGAGCCGTGCGATCGCGGGCTCGATCAGCAGCCGGACCTCCAGCGTCCCGGTAGGGCTGAAGTCCGCTTCCGCCCGCTCGGATGCCGCGGCGGTACGTGCTGGTTCGCTCCGCCCGGTGACATAGGTGCCAGACCCTTGGCGCGTCACCACCATTCCTTCGTTCTGCAGGGCGCCGATCGCCTCGCGCACGGCGGGCCGGCTGACTTTCAGGCGCCGGGCGAGATCCCTTTCCGAAGGCAGCCGCGAGCCGGGCCGGTAGGTTCCATCGACGATGCTGGCGCGGATCTGATCCGCCACCTGCTCATAGATTTGTTTGGGCCGGAACCCGAGTTGAGCCATATCCTGGTCTTTTTCCATGACCACCTGCCCCTGAGTGGATGAGATGCTCCTAGTCTAACCAGACGGGATGGATTCGACATGACCGCTTTGGACCGATACGCGGTCATCTGGTTTCAAATATTACCAAATTACCTAGGAATTCGGGTTTCCCCCTGCTTTTTCTGGTTTGTATATTAACCGATAATAAGAAAAAACAGGATATCTGGTCAATTATAGGACCTCTTATACCCCTGACAGAGGTTTTGCCTGGATCGGCAAGCCTCGTGATGTGGTCTTCTTTCCAACCAATCGGCGCCTGGGCGCCACAGGAGCAAATCGATGAACAAGCGCTATGGAATGCTGTTCGTGGGCGCGGTCATGTGCCTGGCGTCCGCCGGTGCCCGGGCCGACCAGTTGGCCGACATCAAATCGCGTGGAACGCTGGTCTGTGGCGTCCTCGGGGCGTTCGAGCCGTTCGGGTATTCGGATCTGGCCAAGCGCGAGCTGGTCGGCTACGACGTGGATTTCTGCCATGCCATCGCCAGGCGGCTCGGGGTGAAGGCGGAGGTGAAACCGGTCGCGATCGAGGCGCGCATTCCGGAGCTGCAGCAGGGCCGCATGGACATACTCGCCGCGGGCCTCGGCTATTCGGCCCAGCGCGCCGAGCAGGTGGATTACTCCAGCGGCTACTACATCAGCCAGCACAAGCTGACCGTGAAGGCCGATCGGGGCTTCAAGTCGACCGCAGACCTGGCCGGCAAGCGGGTCAGCTTCACCAAGGGCGGCATCACCGAAGGGTTCGTGAGGGCCTCCGTTCCTGGGGCCGAGCTCGTCGGCTATGAAGACACGCCGACCGCCTTCACCGCCTTGGCCCAGGGCAAGGTGGACGCGTTCAGCGTGTCGGAGATCGTTGCGAGGCGGCTGATCAGCAAGCTCGGCCCCAAGGCGGCGCAGTATGAGGTACTGGAGCCTCCCGTGGGCCAGGAGGTCTGGGGCCTGGGCATCCGAAAGGGTGAAAGCGGACTGCTCGATGCCGTCAACGGGGCCTTGGCCGACATGGAATCGTCGGGCGAGGCTCAGCAGATCTTCGATAAATGGCTGGGCGCCGGGACCATGTACGACATGAAACGTTCTTTCAAGATCGAGCCCATCAAAGGCTGAAAACGATAGCCGATCGACGGTTCCCGCACCATGCCGCTTCTCGACGAATACGGACCGCTCTTTCTGAAAGGGCTCGCCCTGACACTGGCCCTGGCCGCCGTGAGCTGGGCGCTGGCGTTCGCCATCGGCCTCCTGCTGTCGCTGCTGCGCATGGCGCAGAGCAAGGCCCTTGAGCTCCTCGTCATCGTATTCGTGGAATACCAGCGCAACGTGCCGCCGCTCGTCCATATTTTCCTGTGGTACTTCGGGGTGAGCAGCGTGCTGCCACAATCCGTGCAGGACTGGGCCAATGCCAACGATGGCGAGTTCTACTTTTCCGCGCTGGCCATTGGTCTCTACTATGGTGCCTATATCTCCGAGGACATCCGCAGCGGCTTGCGCAGCATTCCCGGCGGGCAACTGGAAGCCGCCCGGGCGATCGGCCTGAGCTATTTCAGCGCCATGCGGCGTGTGGTGCTGCCGCAGGCGCTGCGGGTGGCCATCCCGCCGCTGGTCAGCGGGGCGGTGATGCTGGTCAAGACCACCAGCCTGGCCATGGTGCTCGGCGTCATGGAACTGACCTACGTGACCAAAGAGGTGGCAAGCAAAAGCTTCAGGATCTTCGAGTCCTATGGCATCAGCACGGCGCTCTATGTCGTGGTGGCGCTCGCCCTGCTCGCCATGGGAGGCTGGCTCGGCCGCCGCTTCCGGATCAAGGGGCGCTGAGCCATGATCGACATCCTGAGCGACTACTGGCTGCTGTTCCTCGTCGGCGCCTATCCGAATGGGCCGCTGGGCGGGGTGGCCGCGACCCTGCTGCTCTCCGTGATCGGCGTGGGCGTGGCGTTTCCTCTCAGCGTGCTGCTGGCGCTGGCGCAGCTCAGCCCGTACGGATGGATCCGGATGCCTGCGACGGTGGCACGCTATCTGGTGCGCAGCATTCCGCTGGTGATGCTGATCTTCGGCGCCTATTTCATCGTTCCGATGATCCTGGGGCGGCCGGTGGCCGGCTTCACGACGATGGCGGTGACGCTCGTCATTTTCGAGTCGGTCTACCTGGCCGAGATCGTCCGCGCCGGCATCGAAGCGCTCCCGCGCGGGCAGACCGAGGCCGCATCCGCGCTCGGCATGGGCTATTGGCTGCGCGTGCGCAAGATCATCCTGCCCCAGGCATTGACGAACATGCTGCCCAGCATGGTCGGCCAGTTCGTCACGACCATAAAGGACACGTCCCTCGGCTACGTGATCGGGGTGCAGGAGGTCACGTACGCCGCCAACCAAGTGAACAACAGCGTACTCACGCAGCCGTTCAGCGTGTTCTTCGCCCTGTCGCTGATCTATTTCGTGATCTGTTTCGCATTGACCCAGGCGGTCCGGATGCTGGAGGCCCGGCTCGCGCGCCGGAACGTCAGGACCATGGCCGCCGCTCCCGATTCCCTGCTGGATGCCGCCGCACGATGAATATGACCGACTCGCCCGCCCCGCAGGCGCCCTCTCGCGCGGGTGCCGCCATGATCGTCCTCGACGGCATCGAGAAATGGTATGGGGACTACCATGCGCTGGTCGACGTGAGCGCGGAAGTGAAGACCGGCCAGGTCGTCGTGCTCTGCGGGCCTTCCGGCTCGGGCAAGTCGACCTTGATCCGTACGATGAACGGCCTCGAAGGAATCAGCGCGGGGTCGATCCGCGTCAACGGCGAGGATGTGCAGGGGCGCGGCGTCGATATCAATCGCATCCGCAGCCATATCGGCTTCGTGTTTCAGCAGTTCAATCTGTTTCCGCACCTTTCGGTGCTGGAGAACGTGGCTTGCGGCCCGATCTGGGTGAACCGGATGCCTCGCGAGCGGGCGCATCGGCTGGCCCTGGATCTCCTATCCAAGGTAGGGCTGGCCCAGAAGGCGGACGCCTACCCGAACCAGTTGTCCGGCGGTCAGCAGCAGCGTGTGGCGATCGCGCGGGCCTTGGCAATGAATCCGCCGGTGATGCTGTTCGACGAACCGACCAGCGCGCTGGATCCCGAGATGGTGGGCGAGGTCCTGTCGGTCATGAGGGCGCTCGCCGCTGAAGGCATGACCATGGTCTGCGTCACCCATGAAATGAAATTCGCGCGCGACGTGTCGGACGAGGTCTGGTTCATGGATCGCGGAACACTTCTGGAAAAGGCGCCCCCGGAGCAGTTCTTCGATCGTCCGTCGCATCCCCGGGCGCAGGCTTTCCTTTCCGACATACGCCGCCACTGAGCGGCGCCATTCCCATCGAGACATTTACATGGCCGTCCCTTTTCTCTCCACCGAAGATTCCGCCAGGGCCGAACTCGCGGTCTGCGATCAAGAGCACACCGCCTCGCTGCTCGATTTTCACGGTCTCGTCGACGAGCTCGCCCTCGTGGCGATCGAGTACGATGCCGGCCGCATCGCGAGCCCCGAACGCCTGGTGGTGCCGCTGGGGGACGGCGGTGTCATGCTGAGCATGCCGGCCACGGCGCACGACATCGGGATCCACAAGCTGGCGAACGTGCAGCCGGCCAATTCCAGGCGCGGCTTGCCCACGATCCACGGGATCGTCACCGTGTGTGATTCGGCGAGCGGCCGGCCCCTCTGCCTGCTCGATGGCCCCGAAGTCACCGGCCGCCGGACCGCCGCCGTGTCGCTGCTGGCGATACGCACGCTGCTGGGCCGTGCGCCCGGGGACGTGCTCCTGATCGGCACCGGGATACAGGCGCGCCACCACCTGCGAGCCTTGCGGACGATGTATCCACGATGCCGTATCCGGGTGCGTGGACGGGATCCGGCTGCCAGCGAAGCCTTCTGCAAGGCTGCCGCGTCGGAACTGGTGTCGCCGTGCGCGCAGGATACGCCGGAAGGGATCGACGTCGTCATCACCCTGACCACCAGCATTTCCCCGGTCTACAATGAGCCGGCCCGCGCGGATCGCCTGGTAATCGGCGTAGGCGCGTTCAAGCCCGAAATGGCAGAGCTGGGCCATGCGACGCTGCACGGCAGCGATGTGTACGCCGATGATCCGGCCGGCGCGCGGCATGAGGCGGGCGACCTGCTGCGCGCAGGTATCGACTGGGCCGGCGTCCGCTCACTTGCGGCGGCTCTCCGCGAGCCTCATGGCCGGACCCGCCCGGCGGTGTTCAAGAGCGTCGGCACTGCCGCCTGGGACTTGGCCGCCGCGCGGGTTGCAATGAGGGCCCTCGAGGCCCGACACTGATCGAACCATGAAGATCCAGCGTGCTTCGGTATGGCTTTTCGAGCGCCGGCTCGATGGCCGCGCCTGGAACCCCGCCTTCCGGTGGACGCGGCGGCGTGCGCCGCTGCTGGTCCTCGAGCTCGCCGGCGGCACCAGGGGCATCGGCGAGGCCTGGTCTCGCTACACCGACACCGACACGGTGATGCATGCCCTGGACGCACTCGCCGCGAGCCTTGCCGGCCGCAGCATCGACCATCCGTCGGAAATCTGGGATCGAGGCGTGCGGGACGGGCAGGCGCAGGCCGGCTGGGATGGCGCGGCAGCCTGGAGCGCCGCCGACATGGCGCTTTGGGACGCCTTTGCCCGCGAGCGTGGCGAGCCGCTGTGGCGAGCCTTGGGCGGCCAGTGCGCGGAGGCGCCGGTGTACGCCAGCGGAGCACTTTACAGGGACGGCCATGGGTTGGCCGATTTGCGCGACGAGGCTCGCGGGTATCGAGAGCGGGGGTTCGGGGCGATGAAGATGAAGGTGGCCGGCATCCCTCGCGAGGCGGATCTGCTGCGCGTGGCGGCCGTGCGCGAGGGCATTGGCGCGCAGGCCCGGCTGTGGGTCGATGCGGTCAATCAGCTCTCTGTGGATACCGCCAGCGAGTTCTGGCGGGAACTGCAGCCGTTCGGCGTGTCGGCCATGCAATCGCCGTTGCCGCCCGATGAGGTCGAGGGGCTCCGCCATCTCAACGGCAATGGCGTGCCGGTCATCGCATCCGAGGGGGAATACAGGCACGGTGAATTCCTGCGGCTCCTGGATGCGGGCGCCGTCTCCTTCCTGCAGTTCTGCCTGACGCTGTGCGGCGGCTTCACGGGAGGCATTCGACTCGATGGATGGGCAGCGGATCGCGCCATCCCTTCGACGCCACAGTGCTTTTCGACGTCCATCGCCCAGGCGGCCACGCTGCATTTCGCGGCGGCGCGCCCGAACGTCGCCAGTGCCGAATACCATTGCTTCCACGACCATCTGCGGGATCTGTACCTGCCGGGCACGGCGTGCATCCGCGATGGATTTGCCTCTGCGGGCACGGAGCCGGGCCTGGGCGTCGCCATTCCCGAGCCGGGCCGCCAGCGCGAGGGCAGTGTCATACGGCGCGTGTCGGAGACGCGGGCATGAGCGCCCGGCGGCCGCGGCGGCATTGGCAGGAGGAGGGCGCCGATCCCGACTACCGGTTTTCCCTGGCGAACGAGCGCACCTTCCTCGCCTGGATCCGGACGGCGCTGGCCCTGCTGGCGGGCGCGATGCTGGTCCACCAGTTCGCCACGAGGCTCCAGCCGCAGTGGGTGAACCTGGCGCTGAGTCTGGCGCTGGTCGTCGCCTCCGCGCTCTTGTCTTTCGGGGCGTTCAGGCGCTGGAAGGGCAACGAGATCGCCATGCGCCTTGGGAGCCCGCTGCCGCGATCCGTCCTGCTGCCGCTCGTGGCGGGAGCGGCGATCGCCATCGCGCTGTGCGTCGGCGTCATCCTGGGCCTGCAATGATGGCGCCGAGGGATGCCGGCCTGCAGCCCGAGCGCACGCGCCTGGCCTGGCAGAGGACGGCCATGGCGATGGGCGTCTGCGCCTTGCTGGCATTGCGCGCCGGCCTCGAGGGCGGCTCCATGCTGCCCCTCGCGCAGGCCGTGTTCCTCGGCGTGGCCGCGATCCTCCTGGCGTGGGTCGGCCGCGTGCGCGGGGCGCAGCTTGGCCGCGGCGCGGCCAAGGCGCCGTCGGCGCGCCTGATCGGCCTTTCCGGGGCGGGCGTGATCGCCGCGGCGGCCGGCGTCGGCTGGGACTTGCTGAGGACGATATTCGGATGAAGGCGCGCGGGCCGATGCCGGCTATTTCCGCGGCTTGCGGTGGGCCCGCGGGTGCGCCTGGTCGTAGCTCGCGGCCAGGTGCTGGAAATCCAGCCGGGTGTAGATCTGGGTGGTCGAGATGTTCGCGTGGCCCAGCAGTTCCTGGACCGCGCGCAGGTCCTGCGCGGATTGCAGCAGGTGGCTGGCGAAACTGTGGCGCAGGCTGTGCGGATGCACGCGCAGGGGCAGGCCGACGCGCCGGGCGAGCCGGTCGAGCTGCAACTGCACCACGCGCGGGCTGATGCGCGCCCCGCGCGCGCCCAGGAACAGCGCGGCGCGGGTGCCGGGATCGGGCTGCGGGGGCAGCAGCTCGGCGCGGACGGCCAGCCAGGCGCGCACCGCCTCGACCGCCCGGCCGCCGAGGGGGACGATGCGCGTCTTGCCGCCCTTGCCGCGCACCACCGCCTCGCCCTCGTCGAGCTGGATCCAGCTATGCGAGACGTAGCCGCCCTCGCGCAGCGGGACGTGGTCCAGCCCCACCAGCTCGGCCAGCCGCAAGCCGCTGGAATACAGGACCTCGAACATCGCCAGGTCGCGCCGCTCGATGATCGATTCGACGGGCGGCAGGCCGCTGCGATCGAGCAGGGCCTGGGCGTGGTCCACCGACAGGGCCTTGGGCAGCGTGCGCGGTATCCGCGGCGCGCGCACCCCGTGGGCGGGATTGCGCTCGAGGCCGGCCGTGGGGGCGCGCCATTCGAAATAGCCGCGCCACGCCGCCAGGGCGCGCGCGAGGCTGCGCGGCTTGAGGCCCTGGGCATGCAGGCGCCCGAGCGCCTGGCGGATGTGCGATTCCGTGAACGCGTCCAGCGCCAGGCCTGGATGGCAGCGCCGCAGGGCCGCCAGGTCGCGGCGATAGCCCGCGATGGTGTGCGCCGCATAGCGCCGCTGCTCGCCCAGCAGGGCCAGCCAGGCCTCGACCAGGGTATCGTCGCCGGCGGCCATGCGGCCCCCGCCCCTCAGGCGGCGCCGGGCGCGGGGACGGGGGCGGCCAGCCGGCCCAGCGCCGCGCCCGCCAGCAGCGCGATGGTCTCGAGGAAGGCGGTGCCCATGTCGTCGGTGAACCGTTCGGGATCCCCTGACCCCAGCACCAGCAGGCCGATCGGCGCCTGGCCGGCGAGGGGGCGCAGCGCCATGATCGCCACCGAGGCGGGCGGCGAGCCCAGCCAGGCGGCGGCCTCCTGGCCGGCGAGCGGTCCGCAGTACGGATGCTCGAGCGCGCCCGCATAGTCGCGGATCCCCGGGGTGACGTCCTGCGCGAATTCGCTGTCGGCCAGGAGGGGCAGGTCCCAGACGCGCAGGGCCAGCGCGGGCAGGTCGAACAAGTCGCCCAGGCTGCGGATGATGTGCGCCGGAATCCGGGCGGGATCGGGCTCGGCCAGCATGCGGGCGCACCATTGCATGATCGCGCGGTTGATGCGCTCGTTGCCGCCCGCGTTGTAGAGCAGTTGCGCGAGGCGGCGTTCCTGTTCCTTGGCGCGGTCGCGCAGGGTGAGGATCTGGCGCTCGCCCAGCGAGATCGCGCGCGCCTGGTGCGGGTGCGGCACGTTCAGTGTGGCAAACAGATCGGCGTGCTGTTCGAAGAAGTCCGGCCGGGTGCTGAGGTATTCGGCGATAGCCTGTGCGGTCAGCGCGTCTTGAGTCATGTCCTGGTGGATCCCCTGATGGTTGCGGCCAGGGCGTCGATGTCGACCTGGCCGTTGAAGACGGTGGCGGCCGGCCCGCGCATGCGCAGGCGGCCATCCCGCCAGTCGATGTGCAGCGTGCCGCCGCGCGTGTCGACCCGCACGGGGTTTTCGAGCAGGCCGCGGCGCATGCCCGCCACGGCCGCCGCGCAGGCGCCCGTGCCGCAGGCCAGGGTCTCGCCCGCGCCGCGCTCGTGGACGCGCAGGCGGATGTGGTGCGGCCCGAGGACCTGCATGAAGCCGACGTTCACCCGCTGCGCGAAGCGCGGGTGCGACTCGATGGCCGGGCCGACGGCGCCCACCGGATAGAGGTCCACGTCCTCGACCTGGAGCACGGCATGCGGATTGGATATCGCCACCAGCGACCACAGCAGGCCCTCGTGGCCGGCCGCATCGAGCCGGTAGAGCGTATCCTCCCCGCAGACGCGGGTCTCGAGCCCGCGGGCGTCGAAATGCAGATCGGCGGGCTCGAAGCGGGTCTGCCCCATGTCGACGGCCACCTCGCCGTCGGCGGTCTCCTCGAGCACGATCAGGCCGGTGCTGATCTCGGCGCGCAGCGGATTGCGGTGCGAGAGGCCCTGCTCATGGACGAAGCGCACGAAACAGCGTGCGCCGTTGCCGCAATGCTCGACCTCGCCGCCGTCGGCGTTGAAGATGCGATAGCGGAAGTCGGCCTCGGGGTGCAGGGGCTCCTCGACCAGCAGGATCTGGTCGGCGCCGATGCCGAAATGGCGGTCGGCCAGCGCCCGGGCCCGCTCGGGCGTCATGTGGATGGGCTGGCGCACGCCATCGAGCATGATGAAATCATTGCCCGCGCCGTGCATCTTTGTGAAGTTCCAGATCATCGGTGCATTATCCCCTCAAATGCCCGACAGCACGGCATCCAGCGCTGCGCCTACGCGCGACAAAGGCATGACCAGTCGGGTGGGCAGCGCCTCGATCAGGCCACTTTGCACGTCCACCACGAAAGGCACCGTTGCCCGCGACGCGGCATGCGGGTTGAGATAGACGTCGAACTGCGGCATCAGCCTTGCCCTTGCCAGGCCACCAGGCCGTCGCACCACAGGCCGTTCTGTTCAAAGTCGCGGTTTTGTTCAGCCAGCCATTCCTTGTGGGCCTTATTGAACGCCTTGCGCTGCTGTGTCAGCATCCTGGTACGAGCGGCAGCGGTCAACGCCAGATAGTCGTCGTAGGAGAGGATCACAGAATCAGGCCGCCCATCCTTTTCCACGATCACAGGGGCAGCCTTGGCCTGGGCGCAGACATAGCCGAATCGATTCTTGGCTTCGGTAGCGGTGACGGACATGGCAGGCTCCCGGGAAAGTCTAGCCATTTTAGCTGACGCCTGGTACACCCGCAGCCGGCTGACGTGAATGTTCATGCTCGCTCAATAGAACCTCGCCTCCCCCTCGGGGCGCGTCTTGAAGCGCCGGTGGACCCAGTAGTACTGGGCCGGATCCTTGCGGACCTCGTCCTCGATCAGGCGATTCAGGCGCGCGGTGGCGGCCGCCGGGTCCTCGTCGCCGGGGAATGCCTCGAGCGGCGGCCCGATATCGACCCGGTAGCGGCCCGTGCCGGCGTCCAACCGGCTGATGATGGGCACCACCGCGGCGTCCCAGGACCGGGCGATCTGCGCGGCCGACAGCAGAGTGGCGGCGGGGATGCCGAAGAACGGGATGAAGGCGCTGCCGTCGCGGCCGAAATCCATGTCCGGCAGGTAGTAGACGGGGATCCCCTTGCGCAGGTGGCGGATCAGCCCGCGCACCCCGTCGCGGCGGCTGACCAGGTGCACGCGATGGAACCGCCCGCGGCCCTGGCGCACGATCTCGTCGACGTCGCGGTCGCTCTGCTGCGTGTACAGCGTCGCCGATTCTTCCAGGAACAGGGTCAGGCGCGTCGCCGCGGCATCCAGGGCGATGAAATGCGGCGCGAACATCAGGATGCGCCGGCCCTGGTCGAGCAGCGTGCGCAGGTGCTCCTCGCCATGCAGCGCGATGGTGTCCGTGATGCGCTCGGGCGTGCCGAACCAGCACAGGCCGCGGTCGACGAAGGATTGCGCGAGCAGGCGGAAATGGCGCCGCAGCAGCGCCTCGCGCGCCGCCTCGTCCATGCCGGGGAAGCAGAGACGCAGGTTCGTGCGCACGATGTGCGCGCGCGAGCGCAGCAGCAGCGGCGTGAGCCGGCCCAGGACCCGGCCCCAGCGCAGCCGCGTACCCGTGGAGCAGCGGCCGAAGTAGCCCAGCACCGCCCGCAGCAGGGGCTTCTTGTCCAGGCTCATGCCGCACCCTCGGGCAGGGCGGGCGCATCCTCGGGCTGCTTGTAGCGGTTGTAGCTCCATAGATACTGCTCGGGAAACCGGCGGATCAGGGTTTCCATGGCCTGGTTGATCGCGGCGGCCACCGCCTCCGGCGTGTCCGCCAGGGGCTCGGGCAGGCGCAGATAGTGCATGCGCCAGCCGCCCCCGCGCGGCAGCCGTTCGCCGGCGGTGAGGATCACGGCCACGCCGGTCTGCAGCGCCAGGCGCGCGGCCAGCGTCATGGTCAGGGCGTGGCGGCCGAAGACCGGCAGCCACACGCCGTCGCCCTCGCGCGGCACCTGGTCGGGCAGCATGCCGACCGCCTCGCCGCGCTTGAGCGCGCGCACGAACTCGCGCACCCCGTGGCGGTTCGCCGGCACGGCGTGCAGATTGCGCATGTCGCGCGCGGATTCCACGATCGGGTCCAGCAGCGGACTGCGCGAGGGGCGGTACATCACGGTCAGGGGGCCGTACTGCGCCAGGTGGCGCGCGGTGATCTCGAAGCAGCCCAGGTGCGGGGTCAGGTAGATGATGCCCCGGCCTTCGGCCAGGGCCGTGCGCACGATGGATTCCTCGTCGCTGTGCGTGATCGCCAGGCATTCGCGCGTGCGCCACCAGACCTTGGGGATCTCGAGGATCATGGCGCCGGATTCGGCCGCCGCGCGCCGGGCGAAGGCCGGGTCGGCGTAGCCCGCCTGGCGGGCGTTGCCCTGCAGGCGGCGGCGGTAGCGGCCGGGGAATGCGTAGACGAACAGGCCGAGCGCGCGGCCGGCGGCCTGCAGCAGCCCGAGGGGCAGCGCGGCCAGCAGCCTGACGGAAAACAGCAGCATGTGCGCGGCGACTCCTTGGATGGGCGGGCTGCCAATAACCCTGGCGAATAAGCAGAATTCTGCGGCAAACGGCTATTTTCGCTTAAAATCCGATCCATCGCTGAGTTAACCGACAACTTGCGGAGCGATACCGGCCCCTCCGGGGAGGCCGTCAAAAAACCGCTAAAGCGTCGCGCCCCGACTCCTTGGTATGAGGTGCAACGCGTTTCGTTCAACCTCGTCCCGGCCTTCGCGCCGGCGCAACCTAAGGACGCATCGCTGTGGCAAACAACGATTTTCTCTTCACTTCCGAATCGGTCTCCGAGGGTCATCCCGACAAGGTCGCCGACCAGATCTCCGACGCCATCCTCGACGCGCTGCTCGCGCAGGATCCCAACTCGCGCGTCGCCGCGGAAACCCTCTGCAACACCGGGCTGGTGATCCTCGCCGGCGAGATCACGACCACGGCCAACGTCGACTACATCCAGGTCGCCCGCGACACCATCCGCCGCATCGGCTACGACAACACCGACTACGGCATCGACTACAAGGGCTGCGCCGTGCTGGTGGCCTACGACAAGCAGTCCCCCGACATCGCCCAGGGCGTGGACCGCTCGCCCGAGGAAATCCTCAACCAGGGCGCCGGCGACCAGGGCCTGATGTTCGGCTACGCCTGCGACGAGACGCCCGACCTGATGCCCGCGCCCATCTGGTACGCGCACCGGATCATGCAGCGCCAGAGCGAGCTGCGCAAGGACGGCCGCCTGCCCTGGCTGCGTCCCGACGCCAAGTCCCAGGTCACCTTCCGCTACATCGGCGGCCGGCCCGCCGAGGTCGATACCGTCGTGGTGTCCACCCAGCACCACCCCGACATCTCGCAGGCCGAGATCCGCGAGGCGGTGATCGAGCAGATCATCCGGCCGGTCTTCCCCGACGGCCTGCTGACCGACCGCACCCGCTACCTCGTCAATCCCACGGGCAAGTTCGTCATCGGCGGCCCGCAGGGTGATTGCGGCCTGACCGGGCGCAAGATCATCGTCGACACCTACGGCGGCGCCTGCCCCCACGGCGGCGGCGCATTCTCGGGCAAGGACCCTTCCAAGGTCGACCGCTCGGCCGCCTACGCGGCCCGCTACGTGGCCAAGAACGTCGTCGCCGCCGGCCTGGCGCGCCAGTGCCAGGTGCAGGTGAGCTACGCCATCGGCGTGGCCGAGCCCATCAACATCACGGTCTACACCGAGGGCACCGGCGTCATTCCCGACGACCAGATCGCGCGCCTGGTGCGCGAGCACTTCGACCTGCGGCCCAAGGGCATCATCAACATGCTGGACCTGCTGCGCCCCATCTATTCCAAGTCCGCCGCCTATGGCCATTTCGGCCGCAGCGAGCCTGAATTCAGTTGGGAAGCCACCGACAAGGTCCAGGTGCTGAAGGCCGCCGCCTGAGGGCCGGCATGGACGATCCCCGCGGCCCCCGCGCACCGTCCCCGGCGGACGGCGAGGGGGCGCCGCGCGGCCGCCGCCGCGAAACCCTGGGGGACTCGGGCGGGCCGCCCGAGAGGGCGGACGCGGCCCCAGGGGCATGCCCGGCCACCGGCGCGCAAGAGGATTCCCGCTCGCTCAGCCCCACCGATTCGCCTTGCGTGGCCTTGTGCTCGACCCTGTACGACGACGTCTGCCGGGGCTGCGGGCGCACGGTTTTCGAGGTCGCCAACTGGGTCTTCATGGACGAGGCCGAAAAGCGCGAGGTCTGGGACCGCATCCGCGCCCAGGGTTTTCCGCGCAAGCGCCCCGCCGCCGGGCGTCACGCGCCCGATGCGGGCGCGGCGCCTCGGTCCAGTTCCAGCGAGGAATAGCCGCCCGGCGCCCACGCCAGCAGCGCGATCAGCAGCGCGGCGCAGAGATTGTGCGCCAGGACCAGCCCCAGCGGCAGGTCCAGCGCCACGAGCCCGAAACCCAGCGCCACCAGCAGGATGGGCAGCCCCGCCAGCGCGGCGGCCACGGCGCGGGCGCCCCGGCGCCAGGCCCGCCATGACAGCGCCAGCAGCAGCACCGCCAGCGCCAGCCCGACGGCGCGGTGCGCCATGTGCAGCCACGCGCCGCCCCCATGGGTGGGCGGTGTTCCGGGGGGAAGCTCGATCCAGGGGTTGAACGCCTGCAAGCTGCCCGCGCCCAGGTCGCAGGCGCCGAAGGCGGGACAGCTCAGGCCCGCGTGGCCCGAGCTCACCAGGCCGCCCAGCGCCACCTGGACCAGTACCAGCAGGATGGCGATGCGCGTCCAGCGCCTCGCCGGCCATGCCCCTTTTCCGGCGGTACGACGCCCACCGTCCGCCGATGGACGGGCCGCCGTCGAGGCAAGCCGCGCGCTGAGCGCGATCATGAGGAAACCCCCGAGCAGATTGCCCAGCGTCACGGCCGGCAGCCCGGACGGGCCCGCCGAGCGCCCGAGCACCGCGAGGAACAGCGCCAGCCCCAGCAGGCCCAGGGCCAGGCGGCCCTCGGCCCACAGGAAGGGGCGCCGGCCCAGCGCGACGGCGAGCATGCCGAGCACCACCAGCAGGGCCGCCGAGGCGGCCACCCGATGCGACAGGCGCACGGCCGATGCGCCCGCGGGACCAGGTCCCGTGGCCACGGGCGCAGCCTCCGAACCAGGGCCCGCACCGGGCGCCTGCGCCAGGCCTCCGTAGCATTGGGGCCAGGGCTCGCAGCCCAGCCCGACCCGGGTCAGGCGCATCTGCGCGCTCAGGCCGATGATCGCGAGCACCAGGACGGCGCAGAGCCATGCCATGCGGCGCAGCCAGGCGGCCCGGCGTGCCGTGCCGGGCGGCATCCGGCCGGAAAGGGGGGCTGGGACGCTCATGCTCGCGACTCCTTTCAGTGTTGCGGATCCCGGCCGCCGGCCGGGCTGGACGCCATTTTCACATCTTTCGGCGAGGGTTCGCGAAGCCGCCCGCGCGAAACCGATCATTCATATCGAAAATTTGACGCAGATCATGGCGTGCGCCCATGGGGTTCCGGACAATCTCACCAACCCCGCAACAGGTATTTGCCGGACTTACATCCCGCATACAAGAAACCCCGGGGATCTTGCGAGAGGAGACGGCCATGGGCCACCACGATGACGAGAACGAGAAAGTTCCCCTTATCCAGCAGTTGCTGGACAACCCCTTTTTGCTGCTGTTCCTCGGCGTGATGATCCCCATGGTCATCTACAACCTCTGGGGCTTCATCGACATCCTGACCATCCCCACCGCCCAATAAGCAAATAAGGGAACCAACCCATGAGCGCAATCCTGCCCCCATCAGAGCGGCTGTGGTGGAAGCACCCGCTCGACCGCCTCGAGGCCACGTGGATCATCATCGCCTTCCTGTGGTGCATGATCATGTTCTTCATGATGGTCTTCTGGCACGTCTACGGCAAGCAAAACCTCGCCACCGAGACCTACAAGACCAATCCCGCCCTGTTCATGTCCCAGACGCAGGCCTTCGTGGACAAATGGACGGTGCGCACCGAGACCGACCAAAAGATCCCCGTGGTGGCGCCGCCCGAGGGAGCCGACATCTACCTGATCGCCCGCCTCTGGAGCTGGTGGCCCATCCTCGAGCTCGAAAAGGGCAAGACCTACAAGCTGCACCTGACGGCCATGGACTACAACCACGGCTTCTCGCTGCAGCCCACCAACATCAACATCCAGGTGGTGCCGGGCTACGAGCACGTGATCAAGATCACGCCCAATGAATCCGGCACTTTCTCCATCGTGTGCAACGAATATTGCGGCATCGGCCACCACGAGATGGTGAGCCGCCTGTACGTCAAGTAAAACGAGGACCAACATGGCCGTCCATACCACTTATCGTACTTGCCCGCGCTCGGGGCTGCAGTTCGAGGACCAGGCGGAAAAGCTCATCAAGATCAACGCCGTCACCGCCATCGTGGCCCTGCTCGTCGGCGGCCTGCTGGCCATCGGCGTGGTGCTCACGCGCTGGCCCGCGGTGCACTGGCTGCCGGCCGACACCTTCTACATGGTGCTCACGGCGCACGGCCTCGACATGCTCATCTACTGGATGATCTTTTTCGAGGTCGCGGTCCTGTATTTCGCCGCCTCGACCCTGCTGCGCTGCCGCATCGCCACCCCCGGGATCGCCTGGCTCGGCTACGCGCTCATGCTGGCCGGCGCCGTGATCAACAACATCGCGGTGTTCCGCGGCGATTCCAGCGTGATGATGACCTCCTACGTGCCGATGATGGCCCACTGGTCGTTCTACCTGGGCCTGATCGTGTTCGCCGTCGGCGCGCTGGTGGCCTGCGGGGTGTTCTTCGGCACCCTGGTCGTCGCCAAGCGGGAAAAGACCTACGAGGGCTCGGTGCCCCTGGTGACCTTCGGCGCCATCACGGCGGCGATCATCGCGGTCTTCACGCTGCTGTCCGGCGCCATCATCCTGATCCCCACCTTCCTCATGTCGGTCGGCGTCCTCAAAAACGTCGACCCGCTGGTGTACCGGGTGATCTGGTGGGCGCTGGGCCACTCGTCCCAGCAGATCAACGTGGCCACCCACATCTCGATCTGGTATGCGGTGGCGGCGATCGCCTTCGGCGCCAAGCCCATGTCCGAGCGCGTCAGCCGCGGCGCCTTCCTGCTGTACATCCTGTTCCTGCAGCTCGCGAGCGCCCACCACATCCTGGCCGACCCGGGCGTCAGCACCGAATGGAAGATCGTCAACACCAGCTACTTCATGTATTTCGCCGTGCTGGCCTCGATGATCCACGCCCTGTCGATCCCGGGCGCCATGGAGGTCGCGCAGCGCGCCAGGGGCTTCAACAAGGGCCTGTTCGAGTGGCTGCGCAAGGCGCCCTGGGGCAACCCGGTGTTCTCCAGCGTGTTCATCTCGCTGGTGGGCTTCGGCTTCCTGGGCGGCATCTCGGGCGTGATGATGGGCACCGAGCAGCTCAACCTGCTGATCCACAACACCATCTACGTGCCCGGCCACTTCCATGCCACGGTCGTCGTGGGGTCCACGCTGACCTTCATGGGCCTGACGTACTTCCTGATCCCGGTGCTGTTCAGGCGCGAGATCATCTCGCCCGACCTGGCGAGGATCCAGCCCTACTTCTTCGGCTTCGCGATGTACTTCTTCTGCCTCGTGATGATGGGCGCCGGCACGCTGGGCGTTTCCCGCCGCCACTGGGACATGGCCTTCAGCGGGCATGCCCTGGCCTATGAATGGCCCGGCGCGGCCTACCTCATGATGGGCCTGGTGGGCATCGGCGGCGTGGTGGCCATCATCGGCGGGGCGCTCTTCGTCTACATCGTGCTCGGCTCCCTGCTGTTCGGCAAGAAACTCGACACCGGCGCGGTGAGCCCGCATTTCACGCCGGTCCAGCGCGCCGCGCCGACCATCGCCGCCCAGACCTATGGCTCGGCAGGGTTCGTGGCGCCCGGCACCTTTGTCCTGGCCATGGTCTTCCTCCTGGCCTTCGTGCTGTACTACTTCGTCAACTGGAAATACCTCAGCCAACTGTGGGGCCTGAGTTGATGGAGGTCCGGCGCTGAGGAACGATGGTGTCGTCCGGTTTGTCGATGTTCCACCGCCTGTGGCATGGGCTTGCGGTTTCCGGCCTGGGGCTGGCGCTCATGATGGCGCCGGCTCCGGGCCGCGCCGATGCCAACGCCGAGGTCCCCGGGCTGGATTCCGCCCAGGCCCTCAGCGTGAGCCAGGCGGCGCTCGGCCGCCGGATCGCCGAACACATCCTGCTGGATCGCGAGGGCCGTCCCGTGGCCCTTTCCTCGTTCCGGGGCAAGCCCCTGCTGGTGAGCTTCATCTACACCGGCTGCTTCCAGGTGTGTCCCGCCACCACCCGCGCGCTCCAGGAGGCCGTCGAGGGCCTGCAAAAGAGCCTGGGCGTCAATCAGTTCAACATCGTCAGCATCGGCTTCAACCAGCCCGCGGATTCCCCGCAGGCGCTCAAGGCCTTCGCCAGGCAGTACGGGATCACCGTGCCCAACTGGGATTTCCTCAGTCCCCCCGCAGCCATCGTCCCCGAGCTGACCGAGGACTTCGGCTTTGCCTACGTCGCCACGCCGGCGGGCTTCGATCACGTGCTCCAGGTCTCCGTCCTGGACGCCGACGGGCGCATCGTGCGCCAGATCTATGGCGAGGACGTCGCGGCGGGCGAGCTGGGCGAGCCGCTCAAGATGCTGCTCGCCGGCATGCCCCTGAGCCCGGCGAACACGATGCTCGACAACCTGATGGACCGCGTCCGCATCATGTGCACGGTGTACGACCCCAGGACGGGCGCCTATCGGGTCGACTACACCTTGCCGATCCAGATCGCCGGGGGCGTGACCTTCTTTATCCTCATGATGATCTTTTTCATCAATGAGTGGCGCGCGAGCCGGCAAGGTCCGCACAGAAAGAGGAGGCGCGGCGCCACCTGACGCAATTCGTCCGGCAGGGCCGCGGGCTTCGATCCCGGCGGCCGGACCGCGAGGCACGGAGGCACGCGCAACCATTCCCAAGGAGAGCCCCTGATGAGGCGCGTATTCAATTGGACGGGCCAGGCCCTGCTGTATGGCTGTTTCGCCGTGGCGCTCGGCGTGTTCTCGCGCTGGCCGGTCTACCATCCGCTGGCGCCCGACATGGCGCAGATCAAGGTCAGCTTCATGCACCACGGGGCGCGGCTCGCCGATTGCCGCCCCTATACCGCCGAGGAGCTCGCCAAGCTCGCGCCCAATATGCGCAAGGCCACGAAATGCGAGCGCGAGCGCTCGCCGGTGAGCATCGAGGTGGACCTCGACGGGCAGCCGGTGCTCAGCCATGTCTCGCCGCCGTCGGGGCTGTCGCGCGACGGCGCCTCGACCATGTATCGGCGGCTGGACGTCCCGGCGGGAGAGCACCGGATCGCCGTGCGCTTCAAGGATGACCAGTCGGCGCGCGGGCACGCCTATGCGCACGAGGCGGTGGTCGACCTCGCGCCGGCCCAGGTGCTGGTGATCGATTTCAACGCCGACAAGGGAGGCATCGTCCTGCAATGAGCGCGAATCCTTCCCATGTGACCGGCCTGCCGCGCGGGCTGGCCTCCCCCCCGCCGCCGGCGCGCCTGGGCGCCGACTACCAGCTCGACATCGCGCGGGACGCGCGCCGCGCGCTCGGGCGCGGCTGGCTTGGTCTGGGGCTCGCCGCCCTGATCGGCTCGGGGGTCTTTTCGGTGCTGCTGGTGGCCTCGCGCACCCCCTTCGTGAACCAATGGCTGCCGGCCGCCAATTTCTTCCAGATCTCGCTGGTGCTGCACGTGGACCTGTCGGTGCTGGTCTGGTTCGTCGCGATGGCGGGGCTGCTGTGGAGCCTCTACGGCAGCCTGCGCATGCAATGGATGGCCTGGGCGGGCCTGTGGGTGACCGCGGCCGGCACCCTCGTCATGGCGCTGGCGCCGTTCCTCGCCCCGGGCGAGCCCATCATGGCCAACTACATCCCGGTGCTCGAGTCGCGGCTGTTCCTCGCGGGCCTGGTGATTTTCGGCGCGGGGGCGATGCTGCTGGTGCTGCGCAGCCTGCTCGCGGCGCCGCGGCTGGGGCTGCGGTACGACGGCCGCGGCGCGCTGAATTTCGGCCTGGGCGCGGCCGCCGTCGCCGCGGCCGTCGGCGTGCTGGGCTTCGCCTGGTCCTGGGCGGTGCTGCCCACCTCCCTGCACGGCAAGGCCTACTACGAGATCCTATTCTGGGGCGGCGGGCACGCCCTGCAATTCACCTGGACCCTGCTGATGCTGGTGTCCTGGCTGTGGCTCGCCAGCGCCTGCGGCGCGCGTTCCGTGCTGACCCCGCGCGTCGCGATCATGCTGTTCTCGCTGGCGCTCGCGGGGGTCTTCGTCACGCCTTACGCCTATCTCGCCCACGACGTGGCCTCCGTCGAGCATCGCAAGCTGCTCACCTGGGCCATGCGCCTGGGGGGCGGCCCCGCCATCCTCCCGGCCGGCCTGTCGGTGGTCTACGGCGTGCTCGCGGTCCGGCTGCGCGACCCCGCGCAGCGGCCCCTGCGCGCCGCGCTCCTGTCCTCGGTGCTGGTGTTCGCCGCGGGCGGCGTGATCGGGGTCTTCATCGACGGCAGCAACGTGCGCATCCCGGCCCACTACCACGGCTGCATCGTCGGCGTGACGCTGGCGCTCATGGGAATGGTCTACCGCATCCTGCCCGCGCTGGGCTACGAGGCGCCGGGCGGCCGCATGGCCACCTGGCAGCCGTGGCTCTACGGCATCGGCCAGCTCATCCACATCATCGGGCTGGTGTGGTCGGGCGGCTATGGGGTGCAGCGCAAGGTGGCGGGCGCCGACCAGGTGCTGCGCAGCACGGGCGAGGTGGTGGGCATGGGCATGATGGGCCTGGGCGGGCTCATCGCCATCATTGGGGGGCTGCTGTTCGTGGTGGTCGCGATCCGCGCCATCCGCCGGCCGGCGGCGCGAGGTTGAAGGGAATCAAATGATCAAGAGAATCCAGGGCCTGCTGCAGTGGGCCTTCCTGCGTGTCGAGGGAATGTTCAACGCGGCGTTCGGCGACCGCATCAATCCCTTTTACCACCTGGGGGCCATCACCTTCTTTCTGTTCTGGGTGGTGGGGGGCAGCGGCCTGTACCTCTACATATTCTTCGAAACGGGGATCACCGAGGCGTACGAGTCGGTGATCTCGCTGACCACGACGCAGTGGTGGCTGGGCGGCATCATGCGCAGCCTGCACCGCTACGCCTCGGACGCGATGGTGCTGACCATGGCGCTGCACATGCTGCGCTATTTCGCCTTCGACCGCTACCGCGGCTTCCGCTGGTTCTCGTGGGTGACCGGGGTGATGCTCATCTGGATGGTGTATGCGACCGGCATCAACGGCTACATGCTGCCCTGGGACCAGCTCGCGCAGTACGTCACGGTCACGAGCTTCGAGTGGCTCGACTGGCTGCCGATCTTCGATGGCGCGCTGATGCGCAATTTCCTCTATACCGAGCACGTCGGCAACCGCTTCTTCACGCTGCTGTCCTTCATGCACGTGGGCCTGCCGCTGGTGGTGCTGATGGTCATGTCGATCCACGCCCAGCGGGTGCCCAAGGCGCGCACGGCGCCGCCGCGCGCCATCGTCTGGGGCCTGGTCGCGACCCTGCTGGCGCTCGCGCTCGTGGTGCCCGTGCACAGCCAGGGCGGCGTCAGCGACCTGTCCAGGGCCGTCGTCCAGGTCGAGCTCGACTGGTTCTACATGGCGGTCTTCCCGCTGATGACGCAATGGCCGCTGAGCTGGGTGTGGGCCCTGGTGATCGGCGGCTCCGTGCTGCTCTCGCTGATGCCCTGGTGGCCGCCGCGGTTCCGGCGCGGCGAGCGGCGGCTGGCGCGGCTCGTGGTGCACGGCGAGGCCGGCGCGAGCGCGCAGTTCCAGGCGCGCGAGGGCGAGACCATCCTCGACGCGGGCCTGCGCGAGGGCCTGGGCCTGCCCTTCGAGTGCCGCAACGGCGCCTGCGGCCTGTGCCTCTGCACCGTGCAGCGGGGCGCCTATGATCACCGGCCCTACAGCCCCAGCGCGCTGACCGACGAGCAGAAGGCGCGAGGCATGGCCCTGATGTGCTGCGCCGTGCCGCGCGGCGACATGGTCATCGAGGTCGAGGAATTCACCGGCGGGGCGGCCCTCGCCGTGCAGGAATACACCGCCACCGTGGTCCGCCTCGAGCCGCTGTCCGACGACGTGATGCTGTTGGTCCTGCGGCCGGCCGACGACATGGTGCTGGATTTCAAGGCCGGCCAGTACGTCAACATCGTGCTCGAGGACGGCCAGCGGCGCGCCTTTTCGTTCGCCAACCCGCCGCGCGGCGACGCGCTGATCGAGCTGCACGTCCGCCTCGTCCCCGGCGGGCGCTTCACGACCCGCGTGTTCCAGGGCATGAAGGTCGGCGACACGGTGCGCTTCGAGGGTCCGCTCGGCCAGTTCACGCTGCGCGAGAGTCCCCAGCCCATTCTCTTCGTGGCCGGCGCCACGGGCTTCGCGCCCGTCAAGAGCATCGTGGAGGACGCCTTCGCACGCGGCATCCAGCGGCCCATGCGCCTGTACTGGGGCGTGCGCCGGCGCGAGGACCTGTACATGCTCGAACTCTGCGAGCAGTGGCAGCGCGAGCACGCCAATTTCACCGTGGTGCCGGTGGTCTCCGAGCCCGTCGAGGGCGACGGCTGGACCGGCCGCACCGGCCTGGTGCACGAGGCCATGCTGGCCGACTTCGCCGACCTGCGCGGCTACGAGGTCTATCTGTGCGGCTCGGTCCGGATGGTCGAGGCGGCGGCGCCCGCCTTCATCGCCCAGGGGCTCGACGAGAACGCCTGCTTCTCGGACGCCTTCCTGACGGCGGCGCACACGCCGGCGCCCACGGCATCCTGAGCCCGGCGGCGCCCGGAGACTCGCGGCGGCCGCGCCGTGCCGCGGCTCCCACGGTATAATTCCCGCTTGCCCGAGGGGCGCTGCACCGGCGCGGCGACGGGATCCGACGGATCCCGCGCGCGCCGCCAGGCTCGGGATCTCGTTTTCGAACGGCGCCCATCGCTGCCCTGCGCGGGCAGGGTGGGCATGCCCTCGCATCCTCCACCGCCGGCGCAGGCTCTACAGGACCACCATGAGCACTGCACACGACTACGTTATCGCCGACATCGCCCTGGCCGACTGGGGCCGCCGTGAAATCGCCATCGCCGAAACCGAAATGCCCGGCCTGATGGCCACGCGCGAGGAATTCGCCGCCGCGCAGCCCCTCAAGGGCGCGCGCATCGCGGGCAGCCTGCACATGACCATCCAGACGGCGGTGCTGATCGAGACCCTGAAGGCGCTGGGCGCCGAGGTGCGCTGGGCCTCGTGCAACATCTTCTCGACCCAGGACCACGCCGCCGCCGCCATCGCCGCGGGCGGCACGCCGGTGTTCGCCGTCAAGGGCGAGTCCCTGGAGGACTACTGGCAGTACACGCACCGCATCTTCGACTGGCCGGGCGAGCAGGCCAACATGATCCTGGACGACGGCGGCGACGCCACGCTGCTGCTGCACCTGGGCGCGCGCGCCGAGTCCGATCCCTCGGTGATCGCCAACCCCGGCAACGAGGAGGAACGGGTCCTGTATGCCGCCATCCGGGCGCAGCTCGCCCGCGATCCCCAGTGGTATTCCACGCGCCTGGCCCTCATCAAGGGGGTCACCGAGGAAACCACCACCGGCGTGCACCGTCTCTACCAGATGTCGCAGCGCGGCGAGCTCAAGGTCGCCGCCATCAACGTCAACGATTCGGTCACCAAGTCCAAGTTCGACAACCTCTACGGCTGCCGCGAATCGCTGGTCGACGGCATCAAGCGCGCCACCGACGTGATGGTGGCGGGCAAGATCGCCGTGGTCTGCGGCTTTGGCGACGTGGGCAAGGGTTGCGCCCAGGCGCTGGCGGCGCTGCGCGCGCAGGTGTGGGTGACCGAGATCGATCCGATCTGCGCCCTGCAGGCCGCCATGGAGGGCTATCGCGTGGTCGATCTCGACGAGGTCGTCGAGCAGGCCGATATCTTCGTCACGGCCACCGGCAACTACCACGTCATCAACCGCGACCACCTCTACCGCATGAAGGACCAGGCCATCGTCTGCAACATCGGCCACTTCGACAGCGAGATCGACGTCGCCTCGGTCGAGGACCTGCGCTGGGAGGAAATCAAGCCCCAGGTCGACCACATCGTCTTCCCCGACGGCAAGCGCATCATCCTGCTGGCCAAGGGCCGCCTGGTGAACCTGGGCTGCGCCACCGGCCATCCGTCCTTCGTGATGTCGGCGTCCTTCACCAACCAGACCATCGCCCAGATCGAGCTCTACACGCGCGGCGAGCAGTACCGGCAGGGCCAGGTCTACGTGCTGCCCAAGCACCTGGACGAGAAAGTCGCCCGCCTGCACCTGGCCAAGCTCGGCGCGCGGCTCACCACGCTGACGCAAAAGCAGGCCGACTACATCAACGTCGGGATCGAGGGCCCCTACAAGCCCGACCACTACCGCTACTGACGTCCCGGGCGCGCGGCGCGCGCCCAATCGCCTTTCACCGGAGCCCATCATGACCCTCCTGCTCGTCTGGATCCTGAATGCCGTGGCCTTGCTGATCGTGGCCTACATCCTCCCGGGGATCACCGTCGCGTCCTTCGGTTCGGCGCTGATCGCCGCGCTGGTCCTCGGCCTGCTCAACACCCTGGTCAAGCCCGTCCTCATCCTGCTCACGCTGCCCATCACGGTGGTGACGCTGGGATTGTTCCTGCTGGTCCTCAACGCGCTGGTGTTCTGGTTCGCCGGGTCCATCCTCAAGGGATTCCAGGTCGACGGGTTCTGGTGGGCGGTGCTGGGCGCGCTGGTCTACAGCATCGTCTCGGGCGCCCTGGCGAGCCTGCTGCTGGCATGAGCGCATCCCGGGTTTTCAGCCTCGAATACTTCCCGCCGCGCGACATCGCGGCCCAGGAACGGCTCGTGCGTTCGGCCAAGCGCCTGATGGCCCTGCGGCCCGCCTACGTCAGCGTGACCTTCGGGGCGGGGGGATCCACCCGCGAAGGCACCGTCGACACGGTGCAGCTCATGCAGAACCTGGGCGCCGAGGTGGCGCCCCACCTGTCGTGCATCGGTTCGAGCCGCGCGCAACTGCGCGAGATCCTCGATTCCTACCGGGCGCGCGGCGTGCGCCGGCTGGTGGCGCTGCGCGGCGACGTGCCCTCGGGCATGGGCGGCGATGCCGGCGACCTGCACCATGCGAGCGAGCTCGTGCGCTTCGTGCGCTCAGAGTACGGCGACGCCTTCCACATCGAGGTGGCCGCCTATCCCGAGATGCATCCGCAGTCGCTCAGCGCGAGCGAGGACCTCGATCATTTCGTCGCCAAGGTGGGCGAGGGCGCCGACGGCGCGATCACCCAGTATTTCTTCAACCCGGACGCGTACTTCGATTTCGTCGACCGCGTGCGGGCGCGCGGCGTCGACGTCCCGATCGTCCCGGGCATCATGCCCATCACCAACTACACGCAGCTCGCGCGCTTTTCGAACATGTGCGGCGCCGAGCTCCCGCGCTGGCTGCGCCTGCGCCTGGCCGACTTCGGCGACGACAAGGCCTCGATCCGGGCGTTCGGCGTCGAGGTCGTGTCCCGCATGGTGGCGCGCCTGCTCGAACAGGGTGCGCCGGGCGCGCATTTCTACACGCTGAACAACGCCGACGCGGTGCTGGCGATCTGCGCCAACCTGGAGGGCGCGGCGCCGGGCCGCGCCTGCGCGTAGGGCCTCGGCGGCCTCAGCCCAGGACCGGGGCCGGGACGGCCCAGCCCTTGTCGGTGAGGATGCCGTCCAGGCGCACGTCGTGCGCGGCGGCGCGGTAGCCCTCGCCGCTGAGGTCGCCGCAGGCCCAGGCGATGCCCAGGGCCGTGAACGGGTGCCCCGTGGCCCTGAGGGCGGCCAGGGTGCGGTCGTAGTATCCCCCGCCGTAGCCCACGCGGTCGCCCTCCCGGGTGAATCCCAGGGTCGGGACGAGCACGACGTCGGGCGCGGGCGCGGGATCGCCCTGGGGCTCGAGGATGCCGTAGGGGCCGGGACGCATCGGGGTCCCGGGCGTCCAGAGGCGGAATTCCAGGGGCTGGCCGGGGGCGACGACCGCCGGCAGCGAGATCGCCAGGCCGTCGTCCTCGCTCCATTGGCGCAGCAGCGCCTGCAGGCCGGGCTCGTGCTCCATGGACCAGAAGGCGGCGACGTGGCGGGGTTCGGGGCGGCCGGCCTCGCGCAGGCGGGTGCGCGTCGTCGCCAGCCAGGTGTACAGGCGTCCCCGGATCAGCAGGGCGCCCCGCTCGCGCTCGGCGGGCGGCAGTTGCGCGCGGCGCTGCTTGAGTCGCATCCGCAAGGGGACTGCGTTATCCTTTGCATTGTCGTTCATGGTGTAGTAGGCAGCGGGGTCGCAGGCGATATGTTGGCAAGCCTTCTAAGGTATCAGAAAAACCGGGAAAGCACCGCCCGTGGGCGGCGGCACGGCGTGGCCGCCGGCGTGGCGATCGCGCTGGGCCTGGCTGGCTGTGCCGGGGCCGAGGCGCCGGCCGTCCCGCCCTCGGCGCTGGCGGCCCCCGGTTCCCCGGAGGTCCCGCCCCCGACGCTGGCCTCCCAGTCCCCGGTCTCGGGCACCGCCCCGCCGGCCGGCCAGGGGGAGGCCGTCCGGGCCGCCCCGCAGGCACCAGCGCGCGAGGCCGCGCCCTACGTCCCGCCCGTGGTCCCCGCGGCGGCGCGCCAGGCCGTGGTCGACGCCTACGAGGCCATGCAGAAAAAGCGCTGGGCCGACGTCGAGCGCCTGGCCGCGGTCGCGGCGGCCGATCCGGTGCTGGGCATCTATCCCCGCTACTGGTCCCTGCGCCAGAAACTGTCCGATCGCACCATGCCCGTGCCCGAGCCCGAGGTGCGCCAGTTCCTCGCCGACAATCCGGACACCTATCTCGCCGACCGGATCAAGGCCGACTGGATCCTGGCGGCCGTGCGGGCGGGCGACTATGGCCTGGCGCAGCGCGTCGGCCCGGTGATCGACAGCAATGCGCGCCTCGACTGCGCCCGGCTGCTGGCCGACCACATGAGCGGGCGCAAGGCGCGCGCCGCCGAGGTCCTCGAGGTCTACAAGCCCAATTCCGACTGCTGGGACATGCTCGACCAGATGGCCGCCGACCACGTCCTCAGCCACAACCAGCTCGCGGGGCTACTGCGCGACACGCTCGAGACCGGCAAGGAGGCGCATGCGCGCCGGGTGGCGGCGATCGTCTTCGACGAGCCCGCCATGGTGCAGTACGCCGCCCTGATCAAGAGCCCCCGCAAGTGGCTCGAGCGCCAGGGCAAGCCGCGCAACCGCACCCAGATCGAGCTGACGGCCATCGCCCTGTCGCGGCTGGCGCGCGAGGACGACCGGGTGGCGGCCGCGCGCGACGTCCAGGAACGCTGGGCGGGATTCCTGCCCAAGCCCGACCTGGAATGGGTCTGGGGGCAGTTCGGGCTGGTGGCCGCCCTCAACGTCGATCCGGACGCCACGCACTGGTATCGCCGCTCGGGCTTCGTCCCCATGACCGACTACAACCACGCCTGGGAGGTCCGGGCCGAGCTGCGCGAGGCCAAGATCGACTGGGGGCGGGTCGCCACGGCGATCCGCAAGATGACGGCGCGCCAGGCCGACGAGCCCGTCTGGCGCTACTGGTACGGGCGGGCGCTGGCGGCCCAGGGCAACCAGAAGGCCGCGCGGCAGTATTTCGAGTCCATCGCCACCGATCTCGGCTTCTACGGCCAGTTGGCCAACGAGGAACTGGGCCGCCCGCCCTACGTGCCGGCCCAGCCGCCCCCGGTGGATCCCGCGCTGGTCCGGCAGGCGCGGGCCAATCCGGGCCTCGAGCGCGCGATCGCGCTGTTCGGCCTGGGATGGCGCCGAGAGGCGGTGCCGGAATGGAATTTCGCCCTGCGCGGGATGAATGACCCCCAATTGCGCGCGGCGGCCGAGCTCGCCCGCGAGGAGCACATCTACGACCGGGTCGTGAACACCTCGCTGCTCACGCGCGCCGAGGTGGACTTCAGCCAGCGCTTCATCGCGCCGTTCGAGGGGCAGGTCGCGGCCAAGGCGCGCCTGATCGACCTGGATCCGGCCTGGATCTACGGGCTGATCCGCCAGGAATCCCGCTTCATCACCGATGCGCGCTCGCGGGTGGGGGCCTCGGGCCTGATGCAGCTCATGCCCTCGACCGCGCGCTGGGTGGCCCGCAAGATCGGCATGAAGGATTTCAAGCTCAGCGAGGTCAACGATTTCGACACCAACACCGTCCTCGGCACCCAGTACCTGAACATGGTGCTGAGGGACCTCGACGGCTCCGAGCTGCTGGCGACCGCCGGCTACAATGCCGGCCCGGGCCGTCCCAAGCGCTGGCGCGCGCGCCTGCAGGCGCCGGTCGAGGGGGCGATCTTCGCCGAAACCATCCCCTTCACCGAGACCCGCCTATACGTCAAGAACGTCATGTCGAACGCGGTCTACTACGCCACGCTGTTCTCGGGACAGCCCCAGTCGCTCAAGCAGCGCCTGGGCACCATCGTTCCCGTGCCGGGGACCCGCACCGCGCTGCCATGAGTCCGTCCCAGGACCCGGCCGCCGAGGGTCTCGAGGCCTATGTCGTGGGCGGCGCGGTGCGCGACGACCTGCTGGGCCTGCCGGCGGGGGACCGTGACTGGGTGGTGGTCGGCGCCACTCCCGAGATCATGGCGGCGCGCGGCTTCACGCCCGTCGGCGGCGATTTCCCGGTGTTCCTGCACCCGCGCACCCACGAGGAATACGCGCTCGCGCGCACCGAGCGCAAGTCGGGGCGCGGCTACAAGGGCTTCGTGTTCCACGCGGGACGCGAGGTCACCCTGGAGGAGGACCTGAGGCGCCGCGACCTGACGGTCAACGCGATCGCGCGCGCGCCAGACGGCACGCTGATCGATCCCCTGGGCGGGGTGGCCGACCTGCGGGCGCGGATACTGCGCCATACGGGTCCCGCGTTCGCCGAGGATCCGGTGCGGCTGCTGCGCCTGGCGCGCTTCGCGGCGCGCTTCCACGATTTCTCCATCGCGCCCGAGACCCTGGCGCTGTGCCGCGCGCTGGTCGACAGCGGCGAGGTCGATGCCCTGGTGCCCGAGCGCGTCTGGCAGGAATTCGCCAAGGGCCTGGTCTGCGCGCACCCCGAGCGCATGATCGACGTGCTGGCCGAGTGCGGCGCGCTGCCCCGGGTGGCGCCCGGTCTGGCATGGGACGACGGGGTGCGCGCGGGCCTGCGCGAGGGTGCGCGCCGCGGGCTCGACCTCGCCCAGCGCTACGCCTTGCTGTGCCGCTCCTCCGCGCCCGGCCTGCAGGACGCGCTGCGTGCGCCCTCCGCCTGCCGCGATCTGGCGCGTCTGCTGCCGGTGGTCCTGCAAGGCCTGGAGGGTGGCGCCGGCGGCGCGGAGGCCTGGCTCGGCCTGCTGGAATCCTGCGATGCGTGGCGCCGCCCGGACCGCTGCCGGGCGCTGCTCGAGGCGGCCTCCTGCGTGCGCGGGGACGTCGACCTCCCCGCGTGGGCGCGGCGCATCGAGGCCGCGCGCGCCGTCGACGCGGGCGCGGTCGCGCGCGCGGCCGCGGGCGATCCCGCCCGCATCCGCGAGGACTTGCGGGCGGCGCGGATGCGGGCGCTGGAGGCGCTCGAGGCGGGGCCTCAGCGATCATGACGCATGCGTGTCCGGGCCCGGCGCGCGTCCGCGCCGCGGCCGGGCGGGGCGAGGCGGCCGCCATGCCGGCGATGGACCCATCGAGGCCCGTGCTGGTCTTCGATTCGGGGATCGGCGGGCTCACCGTCCTGCGCGAGGCCCGCGTGCTCATGCCCGAGCGGCATTTCCTCTACGTCGCCGATGATGCCGGCTTTCCCTACGGCGGCTGGGAGGAGGGCGCCCTGAAGGCGCGGCTGATCCGCCTGTTCGGCGAGCTGTTGCGCGACCACGGCCCCGCGCTGTGCATCGTCGCCTGCAACACGGCCTTCACGCTGGCCGGGGCCGACCTGCGCGCCGCCTATCCGCGCATGACCTTCGTCGGCACCGTGCCGGCGATCAAGCCCGCCGCCGAGCGCACGCGCTCGGGGCTGATTTCCGTGCTGGCGACGCCGGGCACGGTGCGGCGCGCCTACACCCGCGGGCTCATCCAGTCCTTTGCCGCGCGCTGCCGCGTGCAACTGGTGGGTTCCGAGCACCTGGCCGGCATGGCGGAAGCCTACGTCCGAGGCGAGCCGATCCCCGACGAGGCGGTGCGGGCCGAGTTCGCCGGCTGTTTCGTGGCCGAGGGGGACCGCCGCACCGACATCGTGGTGCTCGCCTGCACGCATTATCCCTTCCTGGCGAACGTGTTCCGGCGGCTGGCCCCCTGGCCGGTGGACTGGCTGGATCCGGCCGAGGCCATCGCCCGCCGCGCCCGCAGCCTCCTGCCGCGGCCGGCCGGCGCGGGGCGGGAGGCGCGCGGCGACGCGGCGCTGTTCACCAGCGGGCGTCCGGACGCCGCGACGCGCCGGCTGATGCACGGTTTCGGACTGGCGATTCTTTAGCTGCTTTCTTAACGAAATTCCGATAAGATTCAGCCCGGGGCCGCGAGGTCACTTTTAAGTACAAAAGACATACGAATTTTCAATTGCGGAGACTCGTCTTGCCACGCGGACGCCGGTTTCATCAACGCCCCATGACAATCAAAGCTCCGCGGCCCTCGCTCGCCCGCAGGCTCCAGCGGCCCCTGATGCGCCCCGTGTCCGCCCTGCTGCTGGCCCTGGGCCTGTGCGCCCAGGGCGCGGCCGCGCCGGGGGATCCGATCTTCGATCCCGCCAGCTTCGTCACGCCCGAATTCCAGCGCAGCGGCACCCTGGACCTGATCCGGGCCCAGTTCGCCTATGCGCGCGGCTATACCGGCAAGGGCGTGCTGGTGGCGGTGCTGGACTCGGGGCTGTACGCCCAGCATCCCGAATTCCGCGGCCGCGTGGCCGGCGGCTGGAATTTCCGCAACGACCAGCAGCCCTGGGACTATTCGGATACCGAACTGGACGAGGATGACGACCATGATCCCCACTGGATCGAGGGCCACGGCACGCACGTGGCCGGCATCATCGGGGCGGCCCGCGACGGCGTGCAGATGCACGGCGTGGCCTACGAGGCGAGCCTGCTGGGCCTGCGCCTGGCTTTCGACGAGGATCGGCCCGCCTTCGACTATGCGATCCGGGCCGGCGCCCAGGTCCTCAACGGCAGCTATGGGCCCAACGGCACGCCGCCAATGACCATGCCCAATCCGGATGATCCGAACGGCGAGTGGATCGATAATCCGGGGTATCGGGATAACGTGGGGACGGACCTACTGAAATACCAGAACGTTCCGATCAACACCCTGCAAGCCCAGGCGGACATGCTGCGGCGCGCGGCGGCCGCCGACATCGTGATGGTGTTCGCCGCCGGCAATGATTATGGGGGATACCCGAGCCAGGCATCCCACGTGTCCGGCTACGGCATGTACTACCTGATCACGCCGAGGTTCTTCCTGGACCGGCCCGGCGGGGTCGACCCCATGTTCCGCTTCTGGGACCGCCAGGCGCCGGGCATGAACCTCTACGATCCCGCCACGTATACCATCCTCGATTTCACGGACCCCCGCGTCAAGGACCTGGATTTCTCCGACCTGGGCGGGGCCCTGCTGTCGGTCGTGTCGGTGGGGCCCACCGGCGCGATCGCGAGCTACAGCAACCGTTGCGGCCAGGCGGCGCTGTGGTGCCTGGCGGCGCCGGGCGGGGACGGCCCGGGCCCGATCTGGTCCACCAATCCCGATTCGCGCAACGGCTACTACGTCGGCATGAGCGGCACGTCGATGGCCTCGCCGGTGGTGGCGGGCGCGGCGGCGGTGCTGCGCCAGGCCTTTCCCTACATGAGCGCGCGCCAGATCATCGAGGTGATCCTGACGACGACCAACCGCGGCGGCATCTATGCCGACCCGGCCATCTACGGGCGCGGCCTGCTGGACCTGGGCAAGGCGATCGCGGGGCCCGGCGAGTTCGGCGGCGAGGGCTTCGCCAAGGTGTTCCGGGCCGACACCAAGGGGTTCGACTCGCAGTTCGGCAACGACATCGGCGGCGACGGCGGGCTGGTCAAGGCGGGGGCGGGCACGCTGGTGCTCAGCGGCCGCAACACCTATACCGGCGCGACCGTGGTCGAGGGCGGCCGCCTCGCGGTCAATGGGGACACGTCCTCGTCCTCGTTCACGGTGGGGGCCGGGGGCACGCTGGGCGGCAATGGCACGGTGGGCCCGACCGAGGTCTACGGCCGCATGGCGCCGGGCAATTCCATCGATACGCTGACGGTCGCCGGCGACTACACGCAGCGGGCGGGTTCGGTGCTGGAGGTCGAGGTCGACGGCTCGGGCAATTCCGACCGGCTCGACGTGCAGGGCAATGCGCAACTGCTGGGCGGCGAGGTCGAGCTGCTCGGGCTCTCGGGCGGGGTGCTGGGGCGCCAGTACACCTTCCTGTCGGTGACCGGCGCGGTCACCGGGCCCGGCTTCGCCGGGGTGCGCAACGATTATGTGTTCGCGGACCTGCGCCTGGTGCCCACGGGCACAGGGTACCGGCTCGCCGTGGACCGCAGCGCGACGACGTTCGCGTCGCTGGGGGATACCTCGAACCAGCGCGGCGCGGGCCAGGCGATCGAGAGCCTGGGCACGGGCGCCGTGCCGTACGAGGCCCTGATCGGGCTGCGGGACGCCACGCGGGCGCCCAATCTGTACGACCAGTTCTCGGGTGAACTGCATGCGACGGCGCGCTCGATGCTGCGGGCCGACGCGGGCATGGTGCGCGCCGGGGTGATGGGCCGCCTGGCGATGAATGGCGGGGCGCAGCCCCCGGCGGGGTCCGGCGCGCGGCAGGGCGCGGGGTCCGGCAATGGCCTGTGGGGCCACGCGATGACGGCCTGGGGCCGGTACGACGGCTCGGGCGTGTCGCAGGATGCGAGCCGCTTCGGCTCGGGCCTGATGATCGGCCGCGACCTCGAGTGGTCGCCGGGGCTCAGCGCCGGGGTGGCGGTGGGCTACACCCGCTCGCGGGTGCGCGCCGAGCTGGACAACGAGGCGACGCTCGACGGCTATCACGTGCTGGCGTACGGCGCGGCGGCCAGCGGCCCCTGGCGCCTGCGCGGCGGGGTGGGCCAGTCCTGGTTCACGGTGGACACGCGCCGCGACATCGCCGCGGCCGGCCTGGGCCGGCAGACGGCGCGCTACGGGGCATGGGCGACGCAGGTGTTCGCCGAGGGCGGGTATGCGCTGTCCGCCGGCGCGGCCGTCATCGAGCCGTACGTGGGGGTGTCGCAGGTGTGGCAGGGATCCAAGGGATTCTCCGAGGACGGCAGTGCGCCGCTGTCGGGCCGCTCGGGCAGCGATTCCTTCACCCAGTCGGCTCTGGGCGCGCGCGCCCATTGGCGCCTGGAGACATCCTCGGGCGAGCTGCGCCTGATGGCGGGCGCGGCCTGGCTGCATGCGTACGGCGAGCTGTCGCCGCGGGCGCGGCTTGCCCATGCCGGCGGCGCGGACTACGAGCTGTCGGGCGTGCCGCAGGCGCGCAACGCCTTGCAGGTGGAGCTCAAGGCCAGCCTGGCGCGCACCCGTGCGGCAAGCCTCGAACTGGGCTACCTGGGCGCGGTCGGGGGCGGCGTGCAAGAGCACGGCCTGCGCCTCCAGGCCAGCTACCGGTTCTGAGGGGCGGCGATGATGTGGCGGACATGGGCGGTGGCGCTGGTCCTCGCATGGCCGGCGGCGGGGATGGCGAGGGCATGGGTGCCGGTGGGGCCCGCCATGCTGTTGAGAATGGGCGATATGATGCGCCTCGTTTGTAATTTGGATTGGAGGCGCTGATGTCCGGATTCCGGCCGATGACGTTCGTTGTTTTTGCCTTGGCCCTGCTGCTGGCCGGCTGTGATGGTTCGGGGAGCTCCGGCGGGCCAGGCGGGTCCGGCGGCGAGGTGCCCGGTCCGAATGTGCAGCTCAGCGGCCGGGTGACCTATGATTTCGTGCCGACCGTCGCATCCTTGGCTCCGCGGGAGGCCTATCTGGACTACGCCAGCACCGTCGCCCGGCCCGCGCGGGGCGTGCAGGTCGCCGCCATTGCCGAGGACGGGGGCGAGCTGGCGACGGGCACCGCCGATGCGGACGGCCGCTACGTCCTGACCGTGCCCAAGAACGCCAACATCCGCTTGCGTGCGATCGCCCGCCTGTTCAAGGCGCCGGGCGACGGCGCCAGTTGGGATTTCACCATACGCGACAACACCTCGCCCGGCTATGCCGACAAGGCGGCGTCGATCTATGCGGTGCAGGGCGAGGCGTTCAGCACGGGCGTTGCGCATCTGTCGCGCGACCTGCATGCGGCCTCGGGGTGGACGGGCGCCGGATATGGCAACCCGCGCTCGGCTGCGCCGTTCGCCATCCTGGACCAGATCTTCTCGGCCATGCAAAAGGTCCTGGCCGTCGACGAGGATGCGGTCTTTGCGCCCATGAACACCTACTGGAGTGTCGACAATCGGCCGGGCGGCGGCGACAAGGCCAAGGGAGAGATCGGCACCAGCCATTGGCAGGCGGCCACTGACCATCCCGGGCTCTACATCCTTGGAAAGGAGGACGTCGACACCGACGAATACGATACGGCGGTGATCGTGCACGAGTGGGGGCACTATTTCGAATCCAGATTGTCGCGCTCCGACAGCCTGGGAGGTCATCATACCAGCGGGGAAGTGCTGGACATGCGCCTGGCCTTCGGCGAAGGCTGGGGCAATGCCCTGGCCGGCATGGTGCGCGACGATCCGATCTATGCCGATACCATGGATCTGCGGCAAAGCGTTCCCGGCGCGGTCATGAACCTGGACACGATCCCCGCCGGCGAGCCGCGCGGCTGGTTCAACGAGGCCTCGGTGCAGCACGTGCTCTACCAGATGTACAGGGCGCCGTCGATCGGCTTCGGACGGATCTACGCGGTGATGGTCGGGCCGCAAAAGAACACCCCGGCCTTCACCAGTCTGTTTTCGTTTGCCACCTATTTGCGCGAGGCTGCCGACGGGGTGTCCAGGGGCGTGATCGATTTTCTGCTGGGCGAGATCTATACGGTCAATGGGGACAAGCTCGATATCTGGGGCACCAATCAGACCTATCCCACTGATCCCGGTTCCTTGCCTGCGGGTTACGAAGCTATCGTCCTGCCGATCTATACGGATCTGGTGGTCGATGGAGGTGCCGCAGTGGTCTGCGGCACGGATGACTTCGGCAGTACGGACAACGCCAAACTGGGCAATTACCGGTACCTGCGAATGAAGATTCCGGCCGATGGCGATTACACCTTGACATTTTCGGGTCTAGGCACCGAGAGCTGGGCGGTCCTGCATCTCGATGGCGAGTACGCCGGGGCTTTGAGAGAGAACAGCACGTCCACGGATACTTGGGCGGCGGGGGTCTATGCGGTGTGGGTGCGGGGGGCTCCGTTGGACGGCTGCCGGACCATCACCCTGACCAAAAAATGAGGACCTTCGCCATGAAACTCCAGCATCTGG
>JBIQHJ010000006.1:0-51261 GCA_044508625.1 Alcaligenaceae bacterium | reverse complement strand
TGCCCGGCGTGACGCCGCAAGGCGAGCCCCTGATCATCCTGCCGGCGGCCGAATAGAGCGTCGTTGGGTGCGCTGCCGCGCTGACGGCCCTACAGGCGGTCGCGCCGGTCCCCGCGCACAAAGCCCAGCAGGGGCTCGTCCAGGCCGCGGCCGATGGCCAGGACCTTGAACAGCTCGCCCATCTCGGCCTCGGAGACCAGGAGGTTGAGCGCGGCGAGCTGGCGCGCGCGCTCGGCGGCATCGCCGCCCGGCGTCCCGACGAGGCCCGCCAGGCCCGTGTTCAACAGGAAGCGCGCCTGCGAGGCATAGCCCAGGACCTCGAGCCCCCCCTCCAGTGCGGCGTCGGCCATGGCGGTGAAGTCCACGTGGGTGGTGATGTCCTGCAATCCCGCGAGGATCAGCGCCTGGTCATGCGCGTGATGGCGAAAATGGCACATCAAGGTGCCCTGGGCGCGCTGGGGATGGTAGAACTCGGCTTGCGGAAATCCGTAGTCGATGAGCAGCGCCGCGCCGCGGGTCAGCCACCGGCCCATGCCGCGGACCCAGGCCTCGGCCTGCCGGTTGAGCTCGGTGCGATAGCCCGGCAGGGGCGGCATGCGCGCGGCGAGGGCGGCGGCCAGCTCGGCCGGCGCCGGGCGCGCCTCCCAGCGGAAGGGGCAGGGCGCATCCGGCCGTTCATCCAGGCCGACGCCGAGGACCTCGACCCGGCCCTCGGCGTTCCAGCGCAGCAGCGCCGCCGGCATGGCGTCCAGGACCTCGTTGGCGATCACGCAGCCGCTGAAATTTTCGGGCGGGGCGTCGAGCCATTGCGCGCCGCCTTCCAAGGAGGCGAGGCGTTCGGCCTGGCGCGCCCGCAGGTCGGCCGAGAGCTCGATGATGCGGTAGTCCACCGCCTGGCCCAGGCCCCGCAGGGCGGGGATGAGGGATGCCGCCAGGGCGCCGGAGCCCGCGCCGAATTCCAGCACCGTGGCGCTGCCCGAGGCGCGCAGGACCTGCGCCACCTGGCGCGCGAGCGCCTGGCCGAACAGGGGTCCGGTCTCGGGCGCGGTGGTGAAATCGCCCGGCGCCCCGAGCTTTGCGCTGCCCGCGCTGTAGTATCCCAGGCCGGGGGCGTAGAGGGCGGCCCCCATCCAGTCCTCGAAGGACAGCCAGCCGCCGGCGCCCTGGATGCGTTCGCGCAGCACGGCCTGCACGCGCAGGCCATGGGCATGCGCGTCGCCGTCGAGAGGCGGCAGGCCGGAGGGGAAATATATGGTAGGCAGGTCCATGATGGGCGACAGGATATCAGGCGTTCGCCCTGCCGCGCCATCTTGCCGTCGTGTCATCGTGCCGCCACGCCGCCGCACCGTCATGCCGCCACGCCGCCGCACCGCCGCACCGCCGCACCGCCGAGTCCCGCGGGCGCCCCGCCGATCAGGCGAAGCGGGGACGCTGCGCCGGCTTGGAGTCGCCGTGCCGCGACGCGCGCCCGAAGGCGGGCTTGGCGCCGGCCCTGCCGGCCTTGTCGGCGCGGGCGGCAAAGCCGTGGGCCGGGCGGTCGGATCGCGCGCGTTCCGCGTGGCCGCGGTGGGCCGGACGCTCGGCGCGCTCGGCGTATCCATCGTGCGCGGGGCGTTCCGGGCGCGCGGCGTATTCCGGCCGGGCGGGGCGTTCGCCGCGCGCGCCGGCCGGCTTGTCCTGCTGCCAGGGCTTGCGGGCGGGCCTGGGGTCCTGGGCGGCCGCCCCGTCCTTGTGCCAGGGCTTGCGCGCCGCGGGGGCGGCGGCGTGCTCGCCGCCCTTGTGCCAGGGCTTGCCCTGCGGCTTGCCGCCTTGCGGGCGGGCGCCCTGGGGGCGGTCCCGGTAGGTCGGGCGCGCGGAGCGCGTGGGCTCGAGGCCCGGGATGGTTTCCGTGGGGATGGCCTGGCCGATGAAATGCTCGATGCGGCGCACCTTGTGGCGCTCGGCGTGGATGGCGAGGGTGATGGCCTGGCCGTCCCGGCCGGCGCGTCCCGTGCGGCCGATGCGGTGGACGTAGTCCTCGGCCTGCATGGGCAGGTCGTAGTTGAAGGCGTGGCTGATGGTCTGCACGTCGATGCCGCGCGCGGCGACGTCGGTGGCCACCAGCACCCGCACCCGGCCTTTCTGCATCATGCCCAGCGTGCGCGTGCGCTGGCGCTGGTTCATGTCGCCGTGCAGGGCCGCCGCCGCGAAGCCGTTCTCGCTCAGGTGATCGGCCAGGTCGTCCGCCCCGCGCTTGGTCGAGGTGAAGACAATGGCCTGGTCGAGCTCGGTGTCGCGCAGCAGGTGGTCGAGCAGGCGCAGCTTGTGCGCCTTGTCGTCGGCGTACAGCAGGTGCTGGGTGATGTTGGCGTGCCGCTGGTGCGCGTGCGAGATCTCGATGCGCTGGGGGTTGCGCATCATGCCCGCGGCGAGCTTGGCCACGGTGCCGTCCAGGGTGGCCGAGAACAGCAGGGTCTGGCGTTCGGCGCCGATGCGCGCGACGATGGCCTCGATGTCCTCGATGAAGCCCATGTCCAGCATCCGGTCGGCCTCGTCCAGGATCAGGGTGTGGACGGTGGAAAGGTTCACGCGCTTGGCCTGCAGGTGGTCGATCAGGCGGCCGGGGGTCGCGACCAGCACGTCGACGCGGCGGCCCAGGGCCTTGATCTGCGGGCCGTAGGGCATGCCGCCCACGACGGTCGCCACGCGCAGGCCCTCGATGTGGCGGCCATAGCTGGACGTGGCGTCGGCGACCTGCATCGCCAGCTCGCGCGTCGGCGTCAGGACCAGGACCTGCACGCCGCGGCCGCCCTGGGCGGCGCGATGCGACAGGCGCTCGAGGGCGGGCAGCATGAAGGCGGCGGTCTTGCCGCTGCCGGTCTGCGAGGACACCATCAGGTCGCGGCCGGCGAGGGCCTGCGGGATGGCGGCGGCCTGCACGGACGTCGGGGTGTCGAAGCCTTCGGCGCGCAAGGCGGAAAGCAGGGAAGGGCCCAGGCCCAGGGTTTCGAAAGACATGCGGATCCTCATGCCATGCGATCGATGGCAAATTCGCGCGAGGGATGTGAAAGGGGTCGCCTCGGGCAGGTTGATGGAGCATCGTGCCGACCGGATCAACCTACTCATAGCGCAGCGCGCGAAGGGCGCGGGCGCGACACAAAGGCCAGGGGGGTCAGGAAGCGATGATGGGCGGCATGGGGAATCGGCGTGGAGCTGGTTGCCGAAGGCTGCGGTGGCGCCGATCGCGGCGCCCGGATGCCGCCGCAAGAGTCTTGCAGCGGAGGCAGTATAACCCGCCGGCGGCCGCAGGTCTCAGGAAATGACGCAGCGCGTATCGAATTTGCCGCGCGCTGTGGCAAAGAAGCTGCGCACGTTGCGCACCCGGGCGTCGCCCGTGAAGGCGCGGCGGGCGAGCGCCTGGTAGGCGGCCATGTCGGCGACCTGCGCCACCAGGATGAAATCGGGGCCGCTGCCGACACGGTAGCATTGGCCGATCGCCGGGTCGGCGACGATGCGCGCCTCGAAGGCGTCCAGTTGCTCGGTGGCCTGGGTGTCCAGGGTGATCTCGATGATGGCGGTCAGGCCCGCGCCCACCGCCGCCGGATTCAGGATGGCGACCCGACGCTCGATCACGCCGCCCTCCACCAGGCGGCGCACGCGGCGCAGGCAGGTGGGGGGCGAGGCGTGGACGCGCCGTGCCAGGGCCTGGTTGCTGAGGCTGCAGTCCCGCTGCAACTGGTCCAGGATGCGCAGGTCCAGTTCGTCCAGTGCGAGTGCGGGCGGAGGCGGCATGGCGTTCGGGTATCCGGGATGAAACAGTCCTGCGGAGATGAAACAGGATCGATCCATTATTCCATGGATTACAAATCCATGAAATGAAATTTCATGGTCTATAGGATATGAAAGATTATCTCATATCCATCGATAAATAGAAATCAAATTCCATCCGGTCTCGCCCACAATAGCGCCCATCATTCCTTGATCGGACAGAGGTGCATCCATGTGCGGCATCGTGGGCGCTGTGGCGCAAGACAACATCGTTCCCATCCTCCTCGAGGGCCTGCGGCGCCTCGAATACCGCGGCTACGACTCCTGCGGGGTGGCGGTGCACACCGGCGCCGGCCTGCGGCGCGTGCGCAGCACCCAGCGCGTGGCCGAGCTGGTCGCCGAGGCGGCGCGGGACGGGCTGCAGGGCCTGACCGGCATCGCGCATACGCGCTGGGCCACGCACGGCGCGCCCCTCACGCACAACGCCCATCCGCATTTCTCGGGCCCGGTGCGGAGCACCCCGCGCATCGCGCTGGTGCACAACGGCATCATCGAGAACCACGATGCCCTGCGCGCCGAGTTGCAGGCGGCCGGCTACGTGTTCGAGAGCCAGACCGATACCGAGGTCATCGCCCACCTGGTCGACCATCTCTATGACGGCGACTTGTTCGCCGCCGTCCAGCAGGCCACGCGCCGGCTGGAGGGCGCCTACGCCATCGCCGTGTTCTGCGCCGAGGAGCCGCACCGCGTGGTCGGCGCGCGGCAGGGCTCGCCCCTGGTCGTGGGACGCGGCGCGACCGGCAACTACCTGGCCTCGGACGCGCTGGCCCTGGCCGGCACCACCGACCAGATCATGTACCTCGAGGACGGCGACGTCGTCGACCTGCAGCTCGCGCGGGTCTGGGTCACCGACGGTCAGGGCCGTCCCGTCGAGCGCGCCGTCCATACCGTCCAGGCGCACACCGGCGAGGCCGAGCTCGGCCCCTACCGGCATTTCATGCAAAAAGAGATCTTCGAGCAGCCCAGGGCCGTGGGCGATACCCTCCAGGACATCGATTCCATCATGCCCGAGCTGTTCGGCGACGGCGCCCATGCGGTCTTCCAGGCCATCGACCGCGTCCTCATCCTCGCCTGCGGCACCAGCTACTACGCCGGCCTGACGGCGCGCTACTGGATCGAGTCGGTGGCGGCCATCCCCGTCAACGTCGAGATCGCCAGCGAATACCGCTACCGCAGCAGCGTGCCCGACCCGCGCACCCTGGTGGTGACGATCTCGCAGTCCGGCGAGACCGCCGACACCCTGGCGGCCCTGAAGCACGCCCGGGGCCTGGGCATGGAGCACACGCTGACCATCTGCAACGTGGCCACCAGCGCCATGGTGCGCGAATGCCGGCTGGCATTCATCACCCGCGCGGGCGTCGAGATCGGCGTCGCCTCGACCAAGGCCTTCACCACGCAATTGACGGCGCTGTACCTGCTGACGCTCGCCCTGGCCCAGGTGCGCGGCCGCCTGGACGACGCCGCCGAGGCGCAGGCCATCAAGTCCCTGCGGCACCTGCCTGCGGCCATCTCGGCCGTGCTGGCCCTCGAGCCCCAGATCATGGCCTGGGCCGATCGCTTTGCCAGCAAGGAAAACGCCTTGTTCCTCGGCCGCGGGATGCACTATCCCATCGCCCTCGAAGGCGCGCTCAAGCTCAAGGAAATCAGCTACATCCACGCCGAGGCCTATCCGGCCGGCGAGCTCAAGCACGGCCCGCTGGCGCTGGTGACCGACGCCATGCCGGTCATCACCATCGCGCCGCATGACGAGCTGCTGGAAAAGCTGAAGTCCAACATGCAGGAGGTCCGCGCGCGCGGCGGCGAGCTCTACGTGTTTGCCGATGCGGATTCCCAGATCACCAGCGCCGAGGGCATGCACGTCATCCGCATGCCCGAGCACTACGGCAAGCTCTCGCCCATCCTCCACACCGTGCCGCTGCAACTGCTGGCCTACCACACGGCCTGCGCCCGCGGCACCGACGTGGACAAGCCGCGCAACCTCGCAAAGAGCGTGACGGTGGAATAGGGGAGTTAAAGAGTATCCGGCCAGCGCCGCGCATCGAGGGCGGCCATGCAAGCGCTGCCGGCCCTGGCGATGGCGGGCCCCGAGCCCGGGATGACCAGCCGGGCGTGGCCGTCCCGAGGCTCAGCCATGATGGCCATCCTCTGGCGATGTGCGCAATTCGATGCTCGAGCGGAATTGCAATTGGTATTGCCCCGCCAAGAAGGTCACGATCCCATACATGACGGGGGTGGAGGTTTCCTGATCGGTGTAGTAGGCGGTTTCGCGCACCAATGCCGCGGAACCTTTGGGCACGTCGAGCCGTGCCGCGTCATGGGCCTCCAGCTCGACCGCGCGTACCGTATTGACCGATGTGAATCTGTCGGCCTGGGTACAGAGCCTCAGAAAGGAAAACAGATTTTGCTCGGCGAGAGCCTTGGGCGTCAGAAAGCGCTTGAACTCCACGGGCAGAAAGCGTTGCTCGATCCCGATGACGCGGCCGGCGACCGAACGCTGCCGCAGGATGCGGTATAGGTGCTTGATGTGGCGGCCGAAGGTTTCGCGCAGCTCGGGCGGTATGGGAACGTCGCCGTGTTCGAGCAAGTGGAATTCGACCTGGCGGCGCGCCGCCCGCATGTCGTCTTCAAAGATATGGGTAATGTCGTGGACGAGGCGAGGCTCGCTGATGAAAGTCCCGCGTCCGCGCTCTTTACGCACGAGGCCTCGCGCCATGAGTTCATTGATGGCCTGGCGCACGGTGGGCCTGCTCACGCCGAACATCTGGATGCACTCATTTTCCGACGGCAGGGGTTGGCCCACCCCTTGCGCGCCCAAGAGGGCGATGTAGTCGGCCAATAGCGAGACCAGTTGCGCGTACAAGGGCGTGGGGCTGTTGAGGTTCAATGGGCGCGCCGCGACCAGCGTGGCCAGTGGATCCCGAGGCGGGTCCTGGCGAGCCGTGATTTCATCCAGCGCGAGCGCGGTGCCGGCGTTCTTGATGTTCATGATGACGGTGATCCGTGAAATGGGCCAATTCTAAGGCATGGGAAATGAATCACGAGGCCGCGCCGGCTACGGGCGAAATACCGGGGAATCCCCGGCATCGAGGCTGCGCATGAGCCAGTCCCTGATTTGCTGTCCAGTCATGGCGCCCAATTTCTTGTCCACCATCTCGCCATCGCGAAAGATCATGAGTGTCGGCAGGCCGCGTACCTTGTGGGCTTTGGCGGTGAGCTGGTTTTCGTCGACGTTGACCTTGGCGATGGACATGCGGTTTTCCATGTCCGATGCGAGGCTCTCCAGCACCGGACCCATGCTCAGGCATGGTTTGCAGGACGGCGCCCAAAAGTCCACCAGGACGGGTATCGGATGTCCGAGTACTTTTTCATTGAAGTCCGCGTCATGTGCTTCAAAAAGCATGTGTCTTCCTTGAATGTCATCGCTTGCCCTCGCGCCGGGCTCGCTGTTTTGGACGGGTGGCCTTCGCGGCGCTGGACGAGCAGGGCGCGCTTGTGTGGCCCGCGCCGGGCCTGCTGTTTCGGACGGGTGGGCTTCGGCCGCATGGTTCATCGGGCTGCCGGATGGCCGCCGTGCCGTGCGCGGGATTCAGCGGTTGATGTTTTCGCCGTAAAAGGCCGAGGGCAGGTTGTTTCGCGGCCAGGCATCGCCGTCTTCGAATTGGGCGACGCCGACGGCATGGCGGGCCATGCCGGATTCCATCATGGCCATGGACACGATTTCGGCCACCCCGCGGTCCGTGACGCCGTTGTCGCGCAAGGCCTGGAAGTCCTCCTCGTTCAAGCCCTCCGTGAAGGCCATTTTGCGGGCGAAGCGCAGGACGGCCTTGGTCTTGGGATCCACCTTGTCGGAGTTTTCAAAATCCAGGATCTCGGCCACGTCATCCTCGCTCATGTGAAAGTGCTCGATGAGGTGGGATTGGTGGTTGTTGATGCAACGCGGGCAATCCACCTCGCTCGCGCAAATCAGGGAAATGGAGTTGCGCAGGGCCTGGGGCAGATCGCCGTCCATCATTTGCAGGCGTTTGGTCAGGCCCCACCAATGGCGCAGCAAGTCGATGTCCAGAGCAAAGAATCCCCAGGTCGGCGTGAGGTAGCCGTCGCCTTTCGTCTTGCGTATGTCTTGAAAAATCTCCGCGATTTCGCCTGTGGCGTCCTGCGGTTTCACCAGCTTGATCTTGTCCATGGAGGGTCTCCTGCGTTGTGCGAGCGGGGGCCGGTTCTGCTTGAGGCCGAGGCCGTGTTGCCGGCTGTCTTGGATCCTATCTTAGGCCGATAGACATCGTGATGTCAACATGTCATAATAACCTTACATCATGATCAGATGGGACGTGAATCATGACCCGATGGCACATGATCAACAAGGAGACCTGAACGATGAAAATGGGCCGTTGCATTTGGGAAGGACGGGTGCGCCTGGCGACGATCGACGAGGCGCGAGGCCTCGCGTGCCTGGTGGACTCTTGCGAGAGCCATGGGTCCAACCCGCTGATGGACTGGGTGGCGGCGGGCGGGGCGGCCCCAACGCGCACACGGGTCACCGTCGACCTGGCGGAGGTCCGGTTCCTGTCGCCGTTTTCCGCCTTGAGGCGCAATGTCTTCGCCGTGGGCAAGAACTATCGCGCCCATGTCGCGGAATTCGACAACAGCGGCTTCAACGCGACGGCCGGATCGGCTTCGATTCCCGAGCATCCCCAGGTCTTCACGAAGGCGACCACGGCCCTGTGCGGGCCCAATGATCCGATCCGCTTCGATCCGGCGCTGACGCAGTCGGTGGATTACGAGGGCGAAATCGCCGTCGTGGTGGGCAAGGCCTGCCACCGGGTGGCCCGGAAGGACGCCATGGGCGTGGTCTTCGGATATGTGCTGCTCAACGACGTGACTGCGCGCGATCTGCAAAAGCGGCACAGCCAATGGTTCCTGGGCAAATCCCTGGATACGTTCTGCCCCTTGGGCCCATGGATCGCGACGCGGGATGAAATCCGGACGGATGATTGCACGCTGAATACATGGGTCAATGGCGAGCAGCGCCAGCACGCCAATCTCGGGGAGCTGATTTTCGACATCCCAACCCTGATAGAAACCCTGTCGCACGTCTGCACCTTGCAGCCGGGTGACTTGATTGCCACGGGCACCCCCGTGGGCGTGGGAATCGGCTTCGATCCGCCGCGCTTCTTGAAGGATGGCGACGAGGTGCGCATCAGCGCCGACGGCCTGGGGGCCCTGTGCAATCGCGTCATGGCCACGGGAGAATCGGCATGACGCGTTCCCGATCAGGGGGGCAGCCCGCCGCCTTGCATTTTCTGAGCGCCGGGGCCGCCAAGGGACTGGTGACCGCCCTGGCCGGGCCGTTCCAGGAGGACGAGCATTGCCGCTTGAGCGGGGATTTCGGGGCCGTGGGCCTGATGCGCGAAAAACTCATGGAAGGCCGGGCCTGCGATTTCATCATCCTCAGTCAAAAGCATATCGACGAATTGACCCGGGGAGGGCTGCTGGATCCCCAGGAAACCCGCAGCCTGGGTGTCGTGCGTACCGGCGTCGCGCGCCGCGCGGAGGATCCCGGCGTGGCGGTGGGGGATGCGGAGGCCCTGGCGCGCGTCTTGTCCCAGGCGCCGGAAATCTATTTCCCCGACCCGGAAAAATCGACGGCGGGCATCCATTTCTCCAAGATATTGGCCGCCCTGGGCCTGGATCGGATCCTGGAGGACCGCCTGAGGCCGTTTCCGAATGGCGCGGTCGCCATGCATGAAATGGCCACCCGGGGCGCCCGAGGGGCGATCGGCTGCACACAGGTCACCGAGATCCTGTACACGCCGGGTGTTTCCCTGGTGGCGCCATTGCCGGCCGGCTTCGAGTTGTCCACGGTTTACGCCGCGGCCATTCCGAAAGCCGCCGGCAATCGCGAGCTCGCGAGGCGCTTCGTGGAACGCCTGACCGGGGAGGGCTCGCTGCCCCTGCGGTCCCGGGGAGGGTTCGATGAGCAATGATTCCGGCCGCCCAGGGCATGGCCCCGCGCCGCAAGAGCCATGGGCATCACGTTGAGTAATTCGAGGAGACCTATGTCAATCAACAGGGGCAATCCGCCTGATTTCAAGAATGTCCGTGCCGGCGTCTATAGCCATTATGTGCGTGTCGACCAGCCCAAGAGCCTGATATTCGTTTCCGGCCAGCTTTCGCGAGATGGAAACGGATCGCAGGTCGGCGCGGGCAGCATGCTGGAGCAAACCCGCCAGTGCCTGCGCAATCTGGAACTCAACCTCCGGGCGGCCGGCGCTGGAATGTCCGACGTGGTGTGGACGACGGTCTACACCGTGGATATGCGGGAATTGCGGGAAATCGTCGCCGCCCGGGAAGAATTCAGCGACGCGAGCTGCCTGCCCACCAGCACCATGGTGGAGGTCAGCCACCTGAGCGAGCCGGGCCTGCTGGTCGAGATACAGGCCATTGCCGTGCTGTGCTAGCCCGAGAGCGGGGGTGGCGGGGGGGCATCCCATGGAGGACGAGGCAGGGAAATGTGACGGGATGCGCATGCCGCACGCGCATCCGGATATGGAAACCTGAACATGGAGATCGATATGAGCGACAAGATCATCCGGGGCGTATTTTCAAATATGCCGACGGCCCTGAGCGATGATGGCAAGCATGTGGATGCCGTGAGAATGGCGGAGCATGTGAACTGGGTCATCGATTCAGGCGTGAACGGTATCAGTTGCCTGCTGGGGTCGGGAGGTTTCACGTACCTGAGCGCCGAGGAACGATATGAGGTCGCGGCAACCGTCATCGAGGCCGCCAAGGGGCGTGTACCCGTGCTGGTCGGCATCACCGGCGAAAGCACGGCCGAGACCATCGATCTGGGCCGCGCCGTGGATGGCCTGGGTGCCACCGCGCTCATGGTGCAGCCCAGGTCGTTTCTGCCGCTGACCACGGACGAGGTGCTCGCCCATTACGAGGCCGTAGCCGCCCAATTGAATACCGCCATCGGCATCTACAACCATCCGCAGACGACGGGCTACGACATCACGGACCAGGTGTATGCCGAGATCGTCCGCAGGACGGGCGCCATCGTCACCAAGGACGGCGGGCCCGGTCTCTTCAACGTCCCGGCGGTCACCGATGCCTGCCGGGACCTCCGGATGAGCTATTTGTCCGGTGCCGAATCCCTCTTGTTCGCCGCTTTCATGCTGGGCGCCGATGGCTGCTGCGTCGCCATCGCCAGCGTATTCCCAAAGGAGGTTTCCGACATCTATCGGGGAATCGTCGACGGGGACGTCCAGGGCGCGAAAGACACCTATTACCGCATGCTGCCCGTCCTGCGCGCCTTCAAGAAAATCGGCACGCCCCGCGCCGTGAAAGCCGCCGCTGTCCTCAGAGGCCATTCCCTGGGCCCGCAACGCGCGCCGGTGGGGAATCTGGGCGATGGAGACCTGGCTTTGATGAGGACGGCGATCATGCGGGTGGAAGGCGCCGCATGAGAAAGGGTGCGAGGCGATGACGCGATTCCAGGGAGGGGAATAGAAGCCGGCTCACATCCCCCTATGCATGGGCGCATAAATTTTCGGGAGACAAGCATGGAGCAAGCATACGTGGCAGACTCGTCGGCCGCCGTCTCGGCGGGGCCCGACGACAAACAGGCCTTCAAGGCGACCATCAGCGCCTTCTTGGGGTTTTTCGTCGATATGTTCGACGTATTCCTGCCGGTGATCGCGCTTGCGCCGGCCATGATCTATTTCCGCCCGGCGGACATGAGCAAGGAACTGGATGTGCTGTTCGGATCGCTCATCCTGGCCGCCACGCTCATTGGGCGCCCGCTCGGTTCCGTCATCTTCGGCTACCTGTCGGACCGTGTCGGCAGACATCCCATTACGATCCTGTCGATCATCGGATTCGGCACGTGCACGCTCTTGATCGGCATATTGCCGGGCCAGGAGATCCTCGGCGTCTATTCCATGGCCCTGCTGGTCTTTCTCAGGCTGATCGGGGGGATATTCCTGGGCGGCGAGTACACGGCGGCGAACGTATTGGCCATGGAGGCCGCGCCAAAGCAAAAGCGCGGCCTGTATTCCGGAATAATCCAAAGCGGATATCCCGTGGCCTACTTGAGCATCACCGCGCTGACCCTGCTGATGCTGTATTGGTTTCCGGCGGATGGAACGCTGGATTCCCCGTATGTAAAATATGGCTGGCGCATCTCTTTCATCATCGGGGGCTTGATCGCTTTCTTTGTGGTGATCCCTTATCGCAGGAACGTGGATGAATCGAAATTGTGGCAGGTGGAAAGGAAAGAAGGATCCGGCCACGAGACGCACAATCCGATCATAGAGGTATTCACGGGCAGGAACCTGAAGCGCTTTGGCCAGGTCTTCCTGGTCCTGTCGGGCGCGTGGTTCCTGACGGTGGCCGCGGCGGCCGGCATGCTGCCGCAGATACTGCTGACGACCGTGGGGCTGACGTCCAGGCAGATGGTCATGTCCATCATGGTTGCCTCGTTCTTTCTGATCGGAGGCTATCTGGCGGCCGCGGTCTTCAGCCAATACATCGGGCGGCGGGCCATGATCATCCTGTGGGCGGTCATCTCTGCCGTGGTGGGGATGGGTGCGTATTACATGCTGCTGTATGGGAACAATACCTACGGGGAAATCATCCTATACGTGACACTGATCATCCTGTCGTTTACCTCCGTGTTCGGCGTATTGGTGGTCTATCCCAATGAGATCTTTCCGACCAATGTGCGATCGAGCGGATTCGGCATGGTGTTCTCCATCCCCGTGATATTGCCATCGTTGTATGGGGTTTATGTGAACCTTTCCAAGGACATCATCGGGCCGAATGCGATGCCTTTCATCTTTGCCGGCATTGGCTGCGTCCTGATGGTCGTCGGGGCGGTCATCGGACCTGAAACCAAGGAGGTGAACCTGGATGAGATCGTTTGACGCTCGAGCCGGATTTCCGGCGAGGCGGGGCAGTGAATGAGGGCGGGATGAAGAATCATGTGCAGGATCCAGGCGCCATCCTGGATCTCGGGGCCGATTTCCGCAGGGGCGCGGATACGCCGGTGGAACTCGTGAGGCGCCTGCTCCGCCGCATCGAGGAAAAGGATCCTGACGTCAAGGCATGGCTGTATGTCGATGAGGATGACGCCTTGGAGCAGGCGGCGCGCTGCACGCGGGAAATACGGGATGGGGCGATCCGCAGTCCCCTGCACGGCATTCCCATCGCCATCAAGGACATCATCGACCTGGCCGGATTGCCCACCCGGGCCAATAGCCCCAGCCGCCGTTCCGTCGCGCCCGCCGCCGCGGACGCCAATATCGTGAGTTCGCTGCGCGCGGCTGGGGCCATCATCCTGGGCAAGGTCCACACCACGGAATACGCATATTTCAGCGGCCCTCCGCCGACTCGGAATCCCTGGGACCTGGATCGGACGCCGGGAGGATCGAGCGCCGGTTCGGCGGCGGCCGTGGCGTCCGGCACCGTGCCCTGCAGCATAGGGACGCAGACCGCGGCGTCCGTCATTCGCCCGGCCGCGTATTGCGGGATCGCGGCTTTCAAGCCGACGTCCCAATCGCTGTCCATGCAGGGCATCCTGCCTCTCGCGCCCTCGTTCGACACGCCGGGATGGTTTGGCTACCGGGTTGCCGACGTGCTCGTCCTGTGGGAGGCAATCCATGGATCAGGGCGCGTCCAGGCCCAGCCGGCGGGGGATTTCACCATTGGCTACCTGGACGACGCCGAGATTCGGGAGAGTGCGAGTCCCGAGACATGGCATCACATGACGGCGGTATGCGATGCCATCGGCCGCCATGCCTTCCATGTGGAAACGCCGGCCTTGCCCGTCTCCTTGAGCTGCCTGAATGCCTGGCACAAGACCGTTTTCGAGTATGAATTGGCGCAGACCCAGGGACATCTCCTTGCCGGCGGCGAAGGCCGCGTGGAGCAGCCGCTGCTGGATGCGATCCAGCGGGGCATGGTCTTGGGCGAGCAAGAGTACCTGGAGAAAAAATCCCGGATCCGCGAGGCGCAGGTGCTGTGCTGGCGCGCATGGGAACGCTGCGACCTGCTGATGCTGCCGGCCACTCCGGATGTCGCTCCCATCGGCATGCAGACCGGGGACCCGTCCTACATCACCCCGTTCACAGTGCTGGGCGGCCCCATCGTCGCCATGCCGACGGGCCTGGACGGCCGCGGGCTTCCGATGGGCACGATGCTGTGCGCCAGGCCCTATGATGACCGCCGTCTGCTGGCGTGCGCGCTGAGCCTGGCCGCGAAAATAGAATTGGCACGGTCGGTCGCGGCCGCCTGAGCCCGCGGCGTGTCGTCCGCCCACCGCCCCCCTCAGCCCAATCCGTCCCCGCCCGCCGTTCCGGATCCGCCCGCGGCCTCGCCTCCGCTCGCCACCCCCGATCCGTTCGTCCCCGTGCGCTCGCCGGACCCGTTCGCCCTTGCGCGGTCTGTGGTGCCGTCCCTCGCGTATTGCTTGGCCACGATGTGCCGGTAGGCGCTCTGGATGTCCTGCCACAGGGCCTCGCGCGCGCCGGCCGCGTCGCCGGCCTCGAGGGCGTCGATCATGTGGGCGTGGTGGCCCACGGCGATGCGGTCGCGCGTGCGCTCGGATCCCACCCTCAGGTCGTAGTTCAGGACCGGGCCGATGCGCAGCCACAGGATCTCGATGATCTTGAGCAGCATGGGCATGCGCGCGGCCTCGTACAACTGGAAGTGCAGGGACTTGTTCAGCAGGATGGCCTGGCCCAGGCTCTCGCCGCCCTCGCCCATGCGCAGCGACAGCGCCTCGTTGAGGTCCCGCAGGCTGCGCAGCAGCGCGGGCGTGACGTGGCGGGTGGCCTGCTCTACCGCGTAGCCCTCGACGTGCAGCCGGATCCGGGTGATTTCCTCGAACTGCTCGGCCGTCATGACCGGCACGCACACGGAACGGTTGGGCGCGACCTCGAGGGCCTGGTCGGCCACCAGTTGGTAGACCGCCTCGCGCACCGGCATCATGCTGACCCCCATGGCCTCGGCGAGCGAACGCAGGGACAGCGATTCCCCAGGCTGCGCCTGGCCGGTCAGCAGCAGCTCCTTGATCTGGCCCAGCACGTTCGCGCCCAGCGTCTCGGAGCGAGGCGCGGGCTTGAGGGGGATCGGCACGGTGTTGGTCGTTTTCTTCATTAGGGTAATCACCATGTGTGATCTGTGATCACAATTGCTTAAGATGGTGTCGGAAGTCGGTACTGTACGTCAACTGCTTCTCGTGCGAACAAGGAAAGCCATGGCGAACAAGAGAAAGGCCATTATCACCTGTGCCGTCACGGGCGCCATCCATACCCCCAGCATGTCGCCGCACCTGCCGGTGAGCGCGGACGAGATCGCCGAGGCGGCCATCGGCGCGGCCCGGGCGGGCGCGGCCATCCTGCACCTGCACGCGCGCGATCCCGTGGACGGCAGGCCTTCGCAGGATCCCGAGCATTTTCGCCCCTTCCTCGGCAGGATCAAGGCGGCCACCGATGCCGTGATCAACATCACGACCGGCGGCAGCCCCCACATGGGCGTCGAGGAGCGCATGCGCCCCGCCATGCATTTCAAGCCCGAGCTCGCGTCCCTGAACATGGGCTCGATGAATTTCGGCCTGTTCCCCATGCTGGATCGCTTCAAGACCTTTCGCCACGAATGGGAGCGCCAGCACCTGGAAAACAGCCGCGACCTGATCTTCAAGAACACCTACCGGGACATCGAGACGATCCTGCGCAAGGGCACCGAGAACGGCACCCGCTTCGAGTTCGAATGCTACGACATCGGGCATCTCTACAACCTGGCGCATTTCGTCGACCGGGGCCTGGTCCAGAGCCCGCCGTTCATCCAGTCGGTGTTCGGCATCCTCGGCGGCATCGGGCCCGACCCCGAGGACCTGATGCACATGCGCCGCACGGCTGACCGGCTGTTCGGCGACGACTACCAGTGGTCCATCCTGGGCGCCGGGCGCAACCAGATCCCGCTGGCCACCATCGGCGCGGCCATGGGGGCCAATGTGCGCGTGGGCCTGGAGGATTCGCTGTGGATCGGGCCGGGGCAGCTCGCCGCCTCCAACGCCGAGCAGGTGAACCGCATCCGCACCATACTCGAGGCCCTCAATCTCGAGGTGGCCACCCCCGACGAGGCGCGCGCGCTGCTGCGGCTCAAGGGCGGCGGCGAGGTCGATTTCTGATTGCATTTCATGAGAGGGGCGCAAACGCCATGAATACGAGCTTACCCGATGCCGGGGTCCATTCCCGCGTGAACCTGGCGGTGACGCCGAAGCTGCCGTACGCGGACCGGGCGGAAGGGGTCTTCATCTACGACGAGGATGGCAAGGACTACCTGGACGGCTCCGCCGGGCCCATGGCCGTGTCCCTGGGCCATGGGGTGCCGGAGATCCTCGAGGCCATGCGCGAGCAGGCGGGCAGGATATGCTTCGCCTACCGGACGCAGTTCAACAGCCGCAGCAAGGGGGCGCTGATCGAGGCCCTCGTCGGGCTCGCGCCCGAGGGATTCGACTGGGCCTTCCTCGTCAATAGCGGATCGGAGGGCACCGAGCTCGCCCTGCGCTCGGCCATCCATTATTGGGAAACCAAGGGCCGGCCGCGCAAGGTCGACGTGCTGGGGCAGAGCATCAGCTACCACGGCATGACCATGGGCTCTCTTTCCATGTCGGGCCACGCGAGCCGCCGCAAGGACTACGGCAGCCTGCTGCATGGCTTCGCCCTGGGGGTGACGCCCTACTCGTTCCGCGCCCGGCAGACCGAGGCCGAGTACCTGGGCGAGATACTGGCCCAGTGGGAACGGGTGCTCGCCGAGCGCGCGGACACCACCGCCGGCATCATCGTCGAGCCCATCGTGGGCGCCGCGGGCGGCGCGCTGACGCCTCCCGACGGCTACCTGTCGGGCCTGAGGGCGCTTTGCGACAAATACGATGTCCTGCTGATCGCCGACGAGGTCATCACGGGCCTGTGCCGCACGGGCACGTGGTTCGGCTGCGAGCACGACCGCGTGATCCCGGACATGATCGTGACGGCCAAGGGCATGAGCTCGGGCTATACGCCGATGGGCGCCGTCCTCTACCACAACCGGGTATCGGAAACCTACCGCCATGCGCAGCCCCAGGGCCATACGTTCAGCGGCAACCCGCTCGGATCCGCCGTCTGCCTGGCCGTGGTGCGCTACATGCAGGAAAGGAGGATCCTGGACAATGTGCGGGCCCGCGGCGCGCAGCTCGAGGCGGGTCTCCGGCGCCTGTCGCTCGCGCATCCCTGGATGGCCGACGTCCGGGGACGCGGCCTGCTGTGGGGATTCGAGCTGCTGGCCGACCCCGGGAACCGGGTGCCCCTGGCGACGGAGATCGAGGCGGCCAGGAAATTCGTCGCCCATTGCTTCGAGGCAAAGCTCATCGTCTATCCCGCCGGCGTGGCGCCCTACAACAATGCGGTCATCATATCGCCGCCCCTGACCATCACGGAAAAGGAGATCGACGTCCTGCTGGAACGCCTCGAGGCCGGAATGCGCGGCTTTTCGAGGGAACTGGGGCTGCAGGGCCCCTGAGGACCGCGGCGGGTGCGGCGACAGCGACGAATGTGCGGCATGATGAACACGAACGGCCACTGGCGGACACTGAAAAAAGAATACCGGAGGAACGAACGGAGAAAGGCCTTCGGCGCCGCTCTCCTCATGCTGCCGGCGGTCGCCTTCGTGTGCCTCACATTCATCTCGGCCATCGCATTCTTCCTGTACAAGAGCGTGGACAACGCCGTGGTGCCCGACACGCTGCCCCGCACGACGGCGGCCATCCAGGGCTGGTCCGGCGACGGCCTGCCCGGCGAGGACGTCTACGCGGGGCTGGCCGCGGATCTCAGGCAGGCGAAGGGCACCCAGGACCTGTTCGTCCTCTCGAGGCGCCTGAATTACCAGCAGCCGGGCTCGATGGCGCTGATCAACAAGACCGTGCGCAGGATGCCGCGCGAGGACGTGCCATCCTACCGGGAGGCGCTGACGGGCATCGACGCCAAGTGGGGCGAGCCGGAGATCTGGCGGCTGATCCATCGCGAGTCCTCCAGCCTCACCTCGTTCTTCCTGCGCAGCACGATCGGTCTGACCGGCACCAGATACGGGGACGCCAGCGACGCCGGCAGCGCCGCCTATTCGAACACGCTGCTGCGGACGTTCTGGATATCCGCCATCGTGACCGCCGTGTGCCTCGTGCTCGGGTATCCGCTGGCCTATCTGCTGGCGAGCGCGCGGGGCAAGGTCCTGCGCCTGGTGCTGCTGGGCCTGGTGCTCACCCCGTTCTGGACCTCGCTGCTGGTGCGCACGCTGGCGTGGATCGTCATATTTTCCAAGGACGGGATCGCCAACGCCGTCCTCGCCCAGCTTGGCGTCATCACCGCGCCCATATCGATGTTGTATACACGCGGCGCGCTGTACGTGGGGATGGTGCAGATCCTCCTGCCGTTCATGGTGCTGTCGATCTATTCCGTCATGCGGGGTATCTCGCCCATCTACACGCGCGCGGCGCTGTCCCTGGGGGCCAATCCCCTGTATGCGTTCTATTCGGTGTACCTGCCCCAGACCATGCCGGGCGTGGGCGCCGGGATCGTCCTGGTCGGGGTGCTGGCCCTCGGGTTCTACATCACGCCGATGTTCCTGGGCGGCCCGCACGACCAGATGGTCAGCTATTACATCGCGTATTTCACGGACCAGAACGCCAACTGGGGGATGGCCGCGTCCCTGGGGGTGTGGCTGCTCGCATTCACCTTGATTGCATTCGCGCTGGTCAACAAGTTCGTGGGAGTGAACAAGGCCAGATGATCATCCATCCCGCCGCGGCGGGAGCATCGGAGGAGGACCGGAGGTAGCGACATGGAGGAAGTGGCAATGGGACCGTCCCGGCATCGCGCCGGATATGAACGATTTGATTTGTGAGTGGGGTGAACATCATGATTGGTACGAAAACAGCATTGTCCGCCGTGGCGCTGGCAGTCGCCGGGCTCTCGATGCACGCCGGGGCGGCCGAGCTCAACGTCTCGTCGTATGGCGGGGCCGACGCGGCCGCCTATCGCGCCGCCTATTGGGAGCCGTTCGAGGCCAAGACGGGCATCAAGGTGAATGAAAGCCTGTCCGACGGATCCATCGGCAAGGTGCGCTCGCAGGTCGCGAGCGGGCACGTCGTCTGGGACGTTGCGCAGACGGACCTGGGCAACATGACGATCGGCTGCAGCGAGGGCCTGTTCGAAAAGATCGACCTGGCCGGCCTGCCGGTGGACGACCTCCTGCCCAATACGGTGTCGGAATGCGGCATCGCCTCCGAATTCGCGGGGACCGTGCTGACCTACAACGCCAATGTGCTCAAGGAGGGGCCCGGGTCCTGGAAGGATTTCTGGGACACCCGGAAATTCCCCGGCAAGCGCTGCCTGCGCAAGCATCCCGAGACGCTGATCGCCGCGCTGCTGGCCGATGGGGCGACCAAGGAGGAGATCTACAAGATCCTGGACACCGACAAGGGGGTCGAGCGCGCCTTCAGCAAGCTGGGCGAAATCAAGAAGGACATCGTCTGGTGGGAATCGGGCACGCAGCAGATCCAGAACCTGCTGTCGGGCGAGTGCGCCATCGGCAGCACCTGGAACGGGAGGACGGCGGACGCCAATGCGGCCGGCAACAAGCTCAAGCTGGTCTGGGAGGCGGGATACTACCTCCAGTGGGATAGCTGGACCATCCTCAAGGGCAGCCCCAACAAGGAGGCCGCCAAGCAGTACATCAAGTTTGCGCTCGACCCGGAACGGCAGGCCGTGTTCATGAAGCACATCACGTACGGCGTGGCCAACCAGAAGGCGTACGCCCTGATCCCGCAGTCCCTGAGCGACCAGATGCCGACCACCAAAGAGCATCTGCAGCATGCCGTGGCCTCGGATGCCGAATTCTGGCTGCGCAACGGCGATGAGCTGAACGCCAGGTTCCAGGATTGGGTCTCGCGCTGAAACGATTGGAAAGGGCAGTCATGGAAGGTGGCTCGAACCCGCCCGCGGAGCGTGCGGCAATGGAAGGCGACGTGCTGGTTCGTTTCAGGAACGTCTCCAAGACCTACGACGGCGATGCGCTGGCCGTCCGCAATCTGGACCTGGACATCCGCAAGGGAGAATTCCTGACCTTGCTCGGTCCTTCCGGATCCGGAAAGACGACCACGCTGATGATGCTGGCGGGATTCGAGTCGCCCAGCGAAGGCTCGATCTGGCTGGCGGGCAATCGCATCGACACGCTCCCGCCCCACCGGCGGGGGATCGGCGTCGTCTTCCAGCAGTACGCCTTGTTCCCGCACATGACGGTGGCGGAAAACATCGCGTATCCGCTGCTGTGCCGCAAGAGGCCCAAGCACGAGATCCGTGAAAAGGTCCGCGGCGCCCTCGAGCTCGTCCAGCTCGCCGACTTCGCCAACCGCAGGCCCAGCCAGCTCTCGGGCGGCCAGCAGCAGCGGGTCGCCCTGAGCCGGGCCCTGGTGTTCGAGCCCTCGATCGTCCTGATGGACGAGCCTCTCGGGGCCCTGGACCGCAAGCTGCGCGAGACGCTGCAGATCGAGATCCGGCGCATCCATCGGGAACTGAAGGTCACCATCGTGTACGTCACGCACGACCAGAACGAGGCGCTCACGATGTCCGACCGGATCGCCGTGTACCGCAACGGCGAGATCAGCCAGATCGGCTCGCCCGACGAGATCTACCGGAACCCGCGGGATTCCTACGTGGCGACCTTCGTCGGCGAGAGCAACCTGCTGCCGGGCGTGGTCGAGGACGCGGGCGGCGGCACCGTCCGCGTGGCGCTGGACGACGGCACCCGGGCCGAGGCGGTGGCGCCGGCCGGGGCGGCCCTGGAAAAGGGGCTGCGCATCGTCGCCTCGCTGCGGCCCGAGAACGTCAAGGCCTGCGTGTCGCCGGACGAGCTGCCCGCGGGCCATCCGGCCGGCCTCAACCGGCTCGAGGGGACCGTCGCCGATCTCATGTTCCTCGGCGAGCAATACCGGATGAGCGTGTCGCTGGGCGACGGCCGGACGTTCATCGTCAAGTCGTCGATCGGCGCGGCCTCCCGGTTCGCCATCGGGCAGTCCATCGTCATGTATTGGGACAGGGCCGACCTCAAGATCCTGGAGGCGACGCCGCGGGGGACGGATCATGAAGCTCGCTCGAAATGACGTCTGGATATTCGCCTTCCGGGCGCTCTGCGCCCTCATCCTGCTGTTCCTGCTGCTGCCCCTGGTCGTCATCGTCCCGCTGTCGTTCAGCCCGGACAAGTTCTTTTCGTTCCCGCCCAGCAGCTTTTCCCTCAAGTGGTATGCGAGCATATTCACCAGCGAGCGATGGCTGCAGGCCGGCCTGAACAGCCTGTTCATATCGGCCTGCGCCACCGTCCTCGCCACCTGCCTGGGCACGCTGGCGGGCGCGGGCCTCGCGAGATACCGCTCGAGGGCTAGCAATCTCGTCCTGGGGCTGCTCCTCCTGCCCATGCTGGTGCCGATCGTCATCACGGGCGTGGGCATATTCTTTCTCGACGCCTATCTCGGGATCGCCGGCACGTACGCCAGCATCATCATCGCCCAGGCCCTGGTCGGGCTGCCTTTCGTCGTGATCACCGTCACGGCGACGCTGCAGGGCTTCGACCACGACCTGATCAAGGCGGCCCTGAGCCTGGGGGCGAGCCCGGCCAAGGCGTTCACCTCGATACTGATCCCGGTCATCATGCCGGGCGTCCTCGCCGGCGCCCTCTTTGCGTTCGCCGTTTCCTTCGACGAGATCGTGATCACGCTGTTCCTGGTCAGTCCGGGCAAGGAAACGATACCGGTGCAGATCTTTTCCGGGATCCGGGACAGCATCAATCCCGAGATCACGGCCATCGCCTCCTTGCTGCTGCTGGTGTCCGTCCTGATGATGATCCTCGCCGGGCTGCTGCTGCGCGACCGGGACAAGCTGAGCAGCCGGGTCGGCGGCGCCTAGGGCCCAGCGCCTAGGCGCCGCGCGCCGGCAGGCTGATCGTGAAGCGCGAGCCCTCGCCCGGGCGGCTCTCGCAGGCGGCGTGCCCGCCGTGGCGCACGGCCACCGTCTGGACGAAGGCCAGCCCCAGGCCGCTGCCGGGCCTGCCCGCCGTGGCGGGGGCCCGCCAGAACGGCGTGAACAGGTGCCCGATCTGCTCGGGGTCGATGCCGGGACCCGTGTCGCGGATGTGTATCCGCCAGGTCCGCGCCTCGCGTTCCAGCGCGCAGTCTACGGTCCCGCCTTCGGCGCTGTAGAGGATGGCATTGTCGAGGAGGTTGCCGATGGCGCGGGCCATGAGGTCGGAGTCGACCGGCACGACGGCCTCCTCGTCCCCCTCCTCGCAGCGCAGCTCGATGGTCCGCCGCATGGCCTGGGCGCAGCGCCGGTCGCAGCAATCCCGCAGCAGGTCCCGCAGGTCGCAGGGGCGCAGGTTCAGGGCGGCGGACTTGGCGCGCGCGAGCTGGACGAACTGGTCCACCAGGCCCAGGGTCGCGTTGGCCTGCCGCTCGATGTGGGCCAGGGTGTCGGCCTCGGACCACTGCTGCGGCGTCCGGCGGCGCAGCTCGATGGCCGCCAGGATGGTGCTCTGGGGGGATCGCATGTCGTGCGAGATGAAGCCCAGGGTTTCCTCCTGGGCCTTGGCGGCCTGCTCCAGGCGCGAGATCGCGTGGTGCAGGCGGACGGCCCGCTGGGGCAGTGTGTCGGGCCCCCGCGAGTGGCCGCCGGCCTGCGGCTCGCCGCGCGGAGGGATCCTCAGCCGCTCCAGCTCGGCGTCGATGTGCCGCAGCGAGGCCTCCTGGCAGCGCCAGCTCCACAAGGGATAGGCGAGCAGGAGGGCGATCAGCGGGCCCGCGGGCGGCAGCCAGTAGCGCGCCCATTGCATGAGCAGGGCGTCGATGGCGAGAAAGGCCGCCAGCGCGGCCAGCGCGCCGGCCAGGCCCCACCTCGGCGACAGGAAGCGCAGGCCCAGGCAGACCGGCAGGACCGGCAGCAGCGCCGCGAGCGCCAGGACCAGGGGCGGGGGCATGCGGATCCACGAGGAATCCCGCAGGCTCTGGAGGATGTTGGCGAGGATCTCGACGCCGGCCATCAGGCCGCCGCCCATGGCGGTGGGCAGGCGGTCGCCGAGCCCGGACGCCCAGGCGCCGATGAGCACGATCCGGTCGCGGAAGGTCTCGGGGGGAACCCGGCCGTCCAGCACGGCGGCATAGGGATAGAGCGCGTAGCGGCGGCCGGGATCCGTGAACTGGATGTAGGAGGCGGTGTCCGGGGGGATGGCCTCGGCGCTTTGCAGGGCGTCGCCGTCGCCCGCGACGCGGGCCAGGGCCAGGGCGAAATGCGGCAGGGGGGCGCCTTGCGAGGGACTGCGGCGCAGCTCGATCCAGCGCAGGGTGCCGTCGGGATCGGGCTGCGCGTCTATCCGGCCGATGGCCGCGGCGGCCTCGGCCAGCCCGGGCAGGGGGGTGATGCGGTGGTCCCCCGAAGGGTCCAGGACCTCGGGCAGGACGACGCGCCCGTGGCGGGCGATGGCCCGCGCGAGGACCGCGTCGTCCTCCGGCCGGGTCGGATGCGGGTCCGGCAGGATGAGATCCAGCCCGACGGCCCGCGCCTGTCCCAGGCGCTCGAGCAGGGCGGCGTGGATCGAGCGTCGCCAGGGCCAGTATCCCAGGGCTTCGATGCTGGCGTCGTCGATGGCGATGATGGCGACGTCGCCGCTCGCGGCCGGGTGCGCGGTTGCCTGCATGCCCAGGTCGTAGCCCAGGCGGTTGATGTCGCGGATGCCCGGAACGTCTCTCCAGATGGACAGGCCCGCGGCGAGCAGGGCCAGCGCCAGGGTGAGGCCCAGCCATTCGGCCCGCAGGCGCCGGTGCAGGCCCGCGGGATAGCCGGCGCTGGACACGGCCGGCTCAGAAGACCTGCAAGGCGACGGGCGTGCCATCGGAACTCAGCACCGGCAGGCCGTCGGCGCTGGTCAGGCTGGCCCGCAGGCGCAGGGTGATGGCGGCGTCCCGGCCCTCGATGCCCAGGTCGTCGATGCCGCGCACGAACACGTGATAGGGGCCGCCGCCGAGGGCGGGCAGCCGGATCGGGGGCGCGGCGGCACGCTGGTCGTGCGCCAGCAGGGCGCCGTCGGCGTCCCGCGCGATGCGGACGCGATAGCCCACCGCCCCCGGGATCGCGGGAAAGTCCAGCGTCCCGTCCGCGCCCACGTCCTCCGGGGCCGGCAGCATGGGCGCCGGCAGCAGGGGCCGCGCGCCCCGGAAGGCGCCGGCCGCGTCGTAGGCCATGCCCTGGTTGACCTCGATGTGCTGCTCGGCCTGTGTCGCGCCGCCGCTCACGGCGCCGCGCCCCTGCAGGATCTCGTGGCGCGAGCCGGCGGCGTCCGCGTGGATGCGCAGGCGCGTGCCCCGCACGCCCGTGACGGTCGCCGGGGTGCGGACCTCGAAGCGCCCGACGCCGGTGTCTCCGGGCGCCACGATGGTCTCGATCGAGCCCTGGCGGACGTCGAGGACGGTGTCCGTCAGCCCGGTGCCCTGGAAGGCGCGCAGGTGCTCGATCCGCAGCTCGGTGGCCGGCGCCACCGTCAGCAGGCTGCGGTCCTCGAGTCGCAGGGTGGCCGTGCCTCCGGCGGCGCTGCGCAGGGTCTGGCCGTCCTCCAGCGCCCCGTCCGCGCGCAGCGGGCGGCCGTCCAGCGTGACCGCCCCGGCCACGTGGACGACATCCGCCTCCGCCGGGCGCTCTGGAATGAGGGCCAGCGGGATGCGCAGCACCCGGCCGATCCGCAGGGCGTAGGGGTCCGCGACCTGGTTCAGGCGCTGCAGGGTGGACCAGTGCGAGGCCTGCAAGGTGTAGCGGCGCGCGAGCTGCTCGAGCGTGTCGCCGGCCCGCACCTGGTAGAGGAAATCCTCGCCGCGCGCGCCCAGCGGCTGGGCCGAGGTGGCGGGCGGCAAGGCCAGGCCGGCGCACAGCAGGCCCAGCCACAGCCCTCGCAGGCACGGGAATCGGAGGAAGGCGGAATGGTCGGACGGGATCATGGCTCGGGTCGGGAGTTGGACAGGAGCTCGAGCCGGTAGCCCAGCGCGTACGAGGCGCTCAGCAGCACGCCGCGGGCGGGCCCGAGCTGGAGTTTCTTGCGGATGTTCGACAGGTGCGTGTCCAGCGTCCGCGAGGTGCTGGGCACCTCGCGGTTCCAGACCAGGGCGCTGAGGTCGTCGCGGGAAAACAGCCGCCAGGGATGGCGCAGGAACAGCGCCGCCAGGTCGAATTCCTTGGGGGTCAGGGGGATGGGCTCGCCCTCCAGGAGGATCTGCCGGGTCGCCACCTCGACCGAGAAGTCGCCCAGCACGAAATCCGATTCCAGCGGCGTGGCGTGCCGGTTGCGGCGCAGGAGGGCGCCCACGCGCGCCAGCAGCTCGGCAGGGCGCAGGGGCTTGCCGATGTAGTCGTCGGCGCCGGCGTTCAGGCCCTGCACGATGTCGCTCTCGTGCGTGCGGTTGGTGACGAAAATCACCGGCATGGACTGGCCGCGGTTGGCGCGGATCCAGTGCAGCACCTCCAGGCCGTCGATGCCGGGGAGCTCCCAGTCGAGCAGCAGCAGGTCGAAGGACTTGCGGCCGCGCAGTGCCGCGAGCAGCGCGTTGCCCTCGCCGAAGATGTGGCAGGCAAAGCCCGCGCCGGCCAGAATCTGCCGTATCCATTCCGCCTGCAAGGGATCGTCCTCGAGTACGGCGATGGGCGTGGCGGGGAGTATCGGGACATTCTCGCGTCCTGGCGGACCCGAGCTGCGGTCAGGGGAAGCGGGACCGTTCATGGTGCCTCTCGTGTGTCTTTCGGGGAGGGCGACGCCGGCGTTCGCGGCGGGGAGGGCAGGGGGCCCGGCGGCGGCTCGAAGCCGGCGCCGTGGCTGCTCGTGCGGTTGCCTCCCGCGCGCTTCGCCTGGTACATCGCGTGGTCAGCATACGCCAAAAGGGCCGCCAGGGACGCGAAAGGCGCCTGCGACCCGTGGATGCTGCCGATGCTGACGGTGATGCGCAGGGGTCGGCCGCCGTCGAGCGGGATCTCCGCCGCCTCCACGTGGGCGCGCAGCCGCTCGGCGATCTCGAGGGTGTCCTCGAGCGTCGCGTCGGGCAGCAGCAGGCCGAATTCCTCGCCGCCCATCCGGCCGAACAGGTCGTGCGGGCGGACCGCCTCGCGGATGATGCGCGCGAACTCGCGCAGGGCGTGGTCGCCCGCCGAGTGCCCGTGGGTGTCGTTCACGCGCTTGAAATCGTCGATGTCCAGCATCAGCAGGCCATGGCCTTTCGGGGCCGCGCCCGGAGGCCGCTGCAGGTGTTCCCGCGCGTCCCTCAGGAAGGCCTGGCGCGACAAGGCCTGGGTGAGCGCGTCGTGGTCCAGGGCCTGGCGCAGGGCCGCGATGGTGTCGCCGCGGGCGGCCACGATGCCGGAGGTCAGCAGGGGCGCGGCGACCAGCAGTAGGACGCCGAGCCTCAGGGAGGCGAGGCTCCAGCGCGCGTCCCCCGAGAGCGCCGCGCCGGCGCCGGGCGGGATCCAGCCGAAGGCGATCCCCAGGGTGACGATGACGGCGGTGGCCGAGGCCAGCCAGGCCGTGGCGCAGGGGCGGTGGACGAGGGCGCAGTACAGGAGGGCCGGCAGGGGAAAGATCACCGCCCCGGGGCCGCCGATCAGGAAGCACAGCGCGAGGCTGGCGGCCAGGGCGGCGATCGGCAGCCATCCGGCGCGGGCCTTCTGGCGCAGCGCGGCCAGCGCGAGCCGGCGATCGACCGCGCCGGCCGCCTTGCGCCGCGGGAACAGCAGGATCGGCGGCAGGAAGGCGCTGTAGCTCAGCAGTTGCCCGAAGAACCAGTTGGCGGCGGTCAGGCCCCAACTGTTGTCCGGATGCAGGAGGGTGATGGCGACGGCGGCGTTCGTCGCGGCCGCGGCGGCCCCCGCGAGGAGGATGTGCGCGATCGCCCACGGGCCGTGCGAGCCCTCGGGCGCCGGGAAGGGCGCCAGGATGCGCCAGGCCACCAGGGTGCCCGACAGGTCGACCAGGCCGTGCGTCAGGGCCAGGGAGGGGGCCTCCCCCCACTGGATGTTGGCGAGCGCCATGCCGCACAGGAGACCGCCCCAGGCCAGCGGCCGCCCCAGGGCCGGGTGGCGCAGCAACAGCCCGGCCAGCATCGCGTTGGCGGGCCACAGGACGGCGAGGCTGCCGGCGGGGCGGGTAACCAGGCCGAGGGTCGCCAGCAGGAAGGCGGTGGCCAGCGCCAGAGCCGCCAGGGCTGCGCGCTGGCCGTTGGGTGGCCAGCGACGGAATGCCGGGTGCATGTCTCAGATCGGTCGGGAAAGAGTGCGTCGTAATCGAATTTATCAGAATGCTCCCAAGTCATACACTTCAATGACAATTTTTAATCATTGGGATGTGTGTCCCCTGGCGCCATGGGGGGTGGATTCTTCAATTTTTGCAATTCTTGAATAGTACATGTCCGGAATGGATAGGATAATGCGGCCGATTCGATGGTCGGATGGATCCCCTCACATGATGGACGGTATATACGACGATCGGACGTTCACGGTGGACCACCGTGCGAGCCGGGAAGCCCCCCGCGCACCGTCCGATCCGGACGAGCGCGACGAGTGGCTGATCCGCAATGTGCGGGCGTGCTGCCGGCAGGAATACCTGCGCTACCGGGACTACCTGTCTCCCGAGGAACCCGCCGCCGAATGGGTGGCGGATGCGCCGGCTGGCAGGGACGCCGGCCGCAGGCGGGGAGCGGGCCGCCGCAGGGGGATAGCAAGGCCGGAGCCCTGACCCCTAGTATGATGGCGATCTCGCCCATTGACTTCGATTCCCATGCCCATGACGGATGCCGTCTCCGCCGGCGGCGCCGGCGCCACCCGCAGCCAGGTCGTTTGCGCCGGCATCTGCGCCCTGATCCTCACCGTCGGGCTCGCGCGTTTCTCATACACTCCGCTGCTGCCGGTCATGCGCGAGGACGCGGGCCTGTCCTACCTCGCGGGCGGCTGGCTGGCGACCTTCAATTACGTGGGCTATCTGTCGGGCGCCCTGATCGCCGCGAACATGGCCGATGCGCGCCGCAGATACTTCGTGTACCGCCTGGGATTGATCGTGGCGGTGCTCAGCACGGCGGCCATGGGCTGGACGGACGACGTCGGGACCTGGGCGCTGCTGCGCCTGGTGTCCGGCCTGTCCAGCGCCGCGGGCATGCTGATCGCCTCGGGCCTGGTCCTGAACTGGCTCATGCGCAACGGCTACCGCGCCGAGCTGGGCCTGCACTTCACGGGCCTCGGCCTGGGGATCATCGTCTCGGGCGTCGCCGTGAACCTCATGCTGGACCGTCTCGATTGGGCGCAGCAATGGATCGCGCTCGGCGTGCTGGGGGTGGCCTTTCTCGTGCCGGCATGGCTGTGGGTGCCCGCGCCCGACCCCGCGCCCAGGGCCGCGTCCAGGCCTGCGCCGGGACATTCGTCGAAACCGGCGTCGGGATCCGCGCGGAGACCTGCAGCAGGGTCCGCGTCGAGATCCGCGCCGGCCTCCGCCGGCGCCGCGGCGCCCCACGGGCCTCGCGCCCATGCGGAGGCGCCTCCGGGGCGCTGGATGGCCTTGCTGGTGGGCTCGTACTTCTGCGCCGGCTTCGGGTATGTCATCAGCGCGACCTTCATCGTCGCAATCCTGGGGAAAATGCCCCTGCTCACGGGGCTGGGCGGCTGGCTGTGGGTGGCGATCGGCCTGGCCGCGGTGCCCTCGAGCCTGCTGTGGGATCGGGTGGCCCAGGGCATCGGCCACATGCGGGCGCTGGGACTGGGGTTCGGCCTCCAGACGATTTCCATCCTCTTGCCGGCCCTGACGGAGGACCCCTGGCTGAACCTGCTCAGCGCCCTGCTCTACGGGGGGACCTTCATCGGCCTGGTCAGCCTCACGCTGGCCCTGATCGGCCGGCGCTTTCCCGGCAACCCCTCCAAGGCCATGGCCAAGCTCACCATCAGCTACGGGGTGGCCCAGATCGTGGCGCCGGCCATCGCGGGGATGATCGCCGCCGATACCGGCAGCTACCGCGGCGCCCTGATCCTGGCCGTGCTGGTGATGGGCGTGGGCATGCTGCTGGTGGCGGCCCTGCATATGCTCGAGCGGCGCTGAACGCGGCCCCGCACCCGGGCAGGCCGATCCCCCGCCCCTCAGTAGCCCGGCGGCAGGGCGGGCGCCACCAGGCGCGGGCCGTCGAAGCCGGGCACCTCGCCGAAGCGCGCGGCGCCGCTTTCCCAGTCGCGCTGGGCCTGGACGATGCGGGCGCGGTCGGGGGCGACGAAATTCCACCACATGTGGATGTCGCGCCCGAAGGGCTCGCCGCCGACCAGGATGGCGCGGGCGGCGGGCGCCAGCGCCAGCGCGCACCGGTCGCGGCCGCGGCCCATGTAGGCCAGCTCGTTGGCGGCGCAGGTCTCGCCGTCGATCGAGGCCGCGCCCTCGAGCACCATGAGGCCGTATTCGAATGCGGGATCCAGCGGCAGATCGAGGCGCGCGCCCGAGGCGCTGTGCAGGTCCACGCCGGCCAGCGGCGAATACAGGCGGGCCGGCGCCCGGTGCCGCCCCCAGGCGCCCGCGAGCAGCGTGAAGTCGCAGCCGCCCTCGGACCAGCGCGGCAGCTCGGGGTAGTGGTCGAAGGCCGGCGGGCAGTCGCAATGGCTCTCGGGCAGGGCGATCCACAACTGGGCCGCGTGCAGGACGGTTTCGCCGTCCGGCGATTCCTCGGTGTGCGCGATCCCGCGCCCCGCCGTCATCAGATTGACCTGGCCGGGCCGGATCATCTGGGCGTTGCCCAGGCTGTCGCGATGCAGGACCTCGCCCTCGATCATCCAGGTGAACGTCTGCAGGCCGATGTGCGGGTGCTGGCCGACGCGCATGCCCCCGCCGGGCGCGAAGGCCGCCGGGCCCGCGTGGTCCAGGAAGCACCACGCGCCGATCATGCGGCGGTGGCGCGAGGGCAGCAGGCGGTTGACCGCCAGGCCGCCGCCGATCTCGGCGCTGCGCGCCTCGATGCGCTGGATGGCGTTGGGGGCTGGATCGTTCATGGGAGGCTCCTCTGCTGGACGCGCGAAACCCAGCATACATCGCCGCGACCGCTGGCGCATCCGGGCCGAAACTGCTACGGTAGGCCGTTTGAACGGCCTTGCGCCATGATTCGAGCGACCTTGCGTCGCCGTGAGGAGTCCATCCATGAAAACCAAAGCAGCCGTCGCCTGGAAGGCGGGCGAGCCCCTCACCCTCGAGGAGGTCGACCTCCAGGGCCCCAGGGCCTTCGAGGTCCTCGTCGAGGTCAAGGCCACGGGCATCTGCCATACCGACTACTACACCCTGTCCGGCGCCGATCCAGAGGGCCTGTTTCCGGCCGTCCTGGGGCACGAGGGCGCGGGCGTGGTGCTCGAGGTCGGGCCCGGCGTGACCTCGCTCAAGCCGGGCGACCACGTGATCCCGCTCTACACCCCGGAATGCCGCCAGTGCAAGTCCTGCCTGTCGCGCAAGACCAATCTGTGCACGGCCATCCGGGCCACCCAGGGCAAGGGCCTGATGCCCGACGGCACCTCGCGCTTCAGCATCGGCGGGCGGCCCCTCCACCACTACATGGGCACCTCCACCTTCGCCAACCACATCGTCGTGCCCGAGATCGCCCTGGCCAAGGTGCGCGAGGACGCGCCGTTCGACAAGATCTGCTACATCGGCTGCGGCGTGACCACGGGCCTGGGCGCCGTGCTGTTCACCGCCAAGGTCGAGGCGGGTGCCAACGTGGTGGTGTTCGGCCTGGGCGGGATCGGCCTGAACGTCATCCAGGGCGCCCGGATGGTGGGCGCCGGCAGGATCATCGGCGTGGACCTGAACCCGGCGCGCGAGGCCATGGCGCGCCGCTTCGGCATGACGGATTTCATCAATCCCGCCGAGGTGGACGACGTCGTCGCGGCCATCGTGGCCCTGACCGACGGCGGCGCCGACTATTCCTTCGAATGCATCGGCAACACCAAGGTCATGCGCCAGGCCCTCGAATGCTGCCATCGCGGCTGGGGCCAGTCCATCATCATCGGCGTGGCCGAGGCGGGCGCGGAAATCTCGACGCGGCCGTTCCAGCTCGTCACCGGCCGCGTCTGGAAGGGCACCGCCTTCGGCGGGGCGCGCGGGCGCACCGACGTGCCCCGGATCGTGGACTGGTACATGGAGGGCAAGGTCAACATCGACGACCTCATCACCCATACCCTGCCGCTGGAGCGGATCAACGAGGGCTTCGATCTCATGAAACGCGGCGAGTCGATCCGCTCGGTCGTGCTGTACTAGGGGGGCGCCCATGAGCCGAGAGACCCCCGGGACGCCCGCGCTCGAGCTGCTCGGCGCGCACCGCGCCTTCGGCGGCGAGCAGCGCTTCTACCGCCATCCATCCGCCGCCATCGGCCTGCCGATGCGCTTTTCCGTGTTCGTCCCGCCGCAGGCGGGGGACGGTCCCGTGCCGGCGCTGTTCTACCTCGCCGGCCTCACCTGCACCGAGGAAACCTTTCCCACCAAGGCCGGCGCCCAGCGCCTGGCCGCCCGCCTCGGTCTGATGCTGGTGTCCCCCGACACCAGCCCGCGCGGCGCGGGCGTGCCGGGCGAGGACGACGACTGGGACCTGGGGACGGGCGCCGGTTTTTACCTCGATGCCACCGAGGGCGAATGGGCGCGTGCCTACCGCATGGAAAGCTATGTCGCGCGAGAGCTCGTGGACCTGGCCGTGGGCGCGCTGGGCGCCGATGGCGCGCGCCTGGGGATCTTCGGCCATTCCATGGGCGGACACGGCGCCCTGGTGCTGGCCCTGCGCCATCCCGGGCGGTTCCGAAGCGTCTCGGCCTTCGCGCCGATCGCCGCGCCCAGCCGCTGCCCCTGGGGCCGCAAGGCGTTCACGGCCTACCTGGGCCCCGACGAGCGGGCCTGGGCGGGCCATGACGCCTCGCGGCTGATGCAAGGGATGCGACAGCCGTTTCCCGAGGGCATCCTGATCGACCAGGGGCTGGCCGACGGTTTCCTGCGCGACGGACAGCTCTTGCCCGAGGCCTTCGAGCAGGCCTGCCGCGAGGCCGGGCAGCCCCTGACGCTGCGTCGCCACGAGGGCTACGACCATGGGTATTACTTCATCGCCTCGTGGATCGACGATCACCTGCGCTTCCACGCGCGGGCCCTCGGCATTTCGACGGAAATCTAGACTGGCGGCGATTGAGCGACAATAATGGCCGGGCGGCGGACGAGTGTCCGGCCAGAATTGCAGAGGTTTTCATGAACTCAGGCGGTACATCCACGAGCCCCTCCTCCGGGATGCAAGGGTTCCGGCTGGACGATTTCTTCGAGGTCATGCCGATGTCCTTGTGGCTCGAGGACTACAGCGCCTTGCACGAGCTCTTTGAACGGTGGCGCGCCCAGGGCGTGGTGAATTTCCAGGCCTGGCTCGCCGAGGACAGAGCGCGCCTGCTGCAATGCGCCGCCGCCATCCGCATCGTGCGCGTCAACCGCGAGACCCTGAACCTGTACGCCGCCAGCTCGCGCGAGGCGCTCATGGCGCGCCTGGGCGAGGTCATGCGCGACGACATGCTCGACGGATTCGCCGACGAGCTCCTGGTGCTCTGGAACGGCGGCGATTCCTTCCAGGGCACCAGCGTGAACTACACGCTCGACGGGCGGCGCCTCGACATCTCGCTCAAGGGCGTGGTGCTGCCGGACCGCGAGCGCCGCTGGGACCAGGTGCTGGTGGCCGTCGAGAACGTGACCGAATTGCAGGAGTCCCGCCGCGCGGCGCTGGCCAACGAGCGCCTGGCGCGCGAGCTCTTTGGCCAGGCGCCCGTCTCGCTGTGGGTCGAGGATTTCAGCCGCATCAAGATCCTGATCGACGAGGTGCGCGAGCAGGGCATCATCGACTTTCGCACCTTCATCGACGTGCACCCCGAATTCGTCGACCGCTGCCTGTCCGAGATCCGTGTGCTGGACGTCAACAGCCACACCCTGCGGATGTTCAAGGCCAACAGCCGCGCCGAGCTGCTGGCCCGCCTGGGGGACGTGTTCCAGGAGGAAATGCTGGCGTCCTTCGCCGAGCAGCTCATCGACCTGTGGGAGGGGCGGCTGTTCCAGCAGCGCGAGGTGCAGAACCGCACGCTGGCGGGCGACGTCCTGTACATCCACATGCAGTTCTCGGTGTTCGAGGGCTACGAGGACGACTGGAGCATGGTGCTGGTGGCTCTCACCGACATCACCGCCCGCAAGAAGGCCGAGAGCTACCTCGAATACCTGGGCAAGCACGACGTGCTGACCCAGCTCAAGAACCGCTCATACTACGTGGACGAGCTCACCCGGCTCGAGCGCAAGCGGGTCAAGCCGGTGTCCTTCATCTCGCTGGACCTGAACAACCTCAAGGCCACCAACGACCTCGAGGGGCATGCGGCGGGCGACGCCCTGCTGCGGCGCATGGGCGAGGTGCTGAACAAGGTCATCGACCGTCCCGCCTCGGCGGCGCGGATCGGCGGCGACGAATTCATGGTCCTGCTGCCCGGGACGGACGAGGAGGGCGCGCGCACCGTGCTGTCGAACATCCACCGGCTCATCGCGCTCAACAACCAGTTCTACGGCGGTACGAACCTCAGCGTCTCGGTCGGCGTCGCGACCGCGCATCACCATGGCGACCTGGGCCAGGCGCTGCACGCGGCCGACCTCGACATGTATCGCGACAAGCGCCTGCACCACGCCTACCGGCGCGCCGACGACGTCCGGCCCGAGGACTCCGCCGGCTGATTGCGCCCTATCGCTCGCGCAGGGTGACCAGGCCGGGCATGTCGACCGATTCCAGGATGCGCCGCACGCGATCCTGCCAGGCCCTGGCGAAATCGCCGCGCTGCTCGTCGCTGGCCTGGCCGGCCAGGATGCGCTGCAGCAGGGGCATGGTCATGGGTGCGGGCGGCACCTCGCGGGCGCTGTAGCTCGCCACCACGCAGGCGCCCGTGTCGCGGCGGGTGAAGGCGATCTCGCCGGGGATGTCGGCGTCGAAGCGCATCAGGTCGCGGCGGTCGTACTGGCCGGCCAGGCCCTTGAAGCCCGTGTCCGTCGTGGCGCCGGTGAGCAGGGCGACGACGTTCGCGATGACGCCGGTGACCCCGTTGCGGACGTCGTCCGCGAACTCGACCAGGATGTCGCCGCGCTGGGGCAGCTCGCCGGGGTACAGCGCCCGCAGGGCCTTGACGGCCATCAGGTAGGCGCCCGCCACCGTAGGACAGGAGTGGCCGGCCAGGCGGACGGCGTCCGCATAGCCGTATTCGATGGTGCCGTCGTCCGAGGCGCCCAGCAGTTCCGCGAGCGGATCGTACAGGGTGATTTTCGGCGCGTCGTCGAAAAAGGCGGGGAGGGCCATGAAAGCTCCGATCAGTATCCAATGCGTCAGTGTAGCGGCGGATCCCTTGCCCGCGCGGCTTAACCCTGACTCGCGGCGGGTTGTGCGGCCGGCCGCTGCCGCGCCGGCCGCCCCTCGGGCGCCCGGGGGGATGATGGAGGGGAGACGGGCGTTGCGTGTAAGATGAGCCAAGGACCGCTTTGGCCAGAGGCACGAATCTTTTCTGGAGGACATGCGATGAATCATCCCAACAGCTTCGGCGCGCAAGGCACGCTCGACGTGGCCGGCAAGGCCTACCGCATCTATCGGCTCGACGCCCTCGAGGCGCAGGGCCTGAAGGTGTCGCGCCTGCCGTACGGGCTCAAGATCCTGCTCGAGAACCTGCTGCGCACCGAGGATGGCGGCGACGTGACGGCCGACGACATCCGCGCGCTCGCCTCGTGGGATCCCGCCGCGCAGCCCAGCCGCGAGATCGCCTTCACGCCGGCCCGGGTGATCCTGCAGGACTTCACCGGCGTGCCGGCCGTGGTGGACCTGGCCGCGATGCGCGAGGCGATGCAGGCGCTGGGCGGCCAGCCCGAGCGCATCAATCCGCTCGCCCCGGTCGAGCTGGTGATCGACCACTCGGTCATCGTCGACGTGTTCGGCAGCAATGATTCCTTCCGCCGCAACGCCGAGATCGAGTTCCAGCGCAATGCCGAGCGCTACAAGTTCCTGCGCTGGGGCCAGACCGCCTTCCACAACTTCAAGGTGGTGCCGCCCGACACCGGCATCGTCCACCAGGTCAACCTCGAGCACCTGGCGCGCGGCGTGTTCACGCGCGAGGTCGACGGCGTGACCGAGGCCTATCCCGATACCTGCGTGGGCACCGATTCGCACACGCCCATGGTGAACGGGCTCGGGGTGGTGGCCTGGGGCGTGGGCGGCATCGAGGCCGAGGCCGCGATGCTGGGCCAGCCGATCTCGATGCTGATCCCGCGGGTGGTCGGCTTCAAGCTCAGCGGCAGCCTGCCCGAGGGCTCGACCGCCACCGACCTGGTGCTGACCATCACCGATATGCTGCGCAAGCACGGCGTGGTGGGCAAGTTCGTCGAGTTCTACGGCCCCGGCGTCGCGTCGGTGCCGCTGGCCAACCGGGCGACCATCGGCAACATGAGCCCCGAGTACGGCTCGACGATCTCCATCTTCCCGATCGACGACGAGACCCTGGGCTACCTGCGCTTCACCGGGCGCTCGCCCGAGCAGGTCGCCCTGGTCGAGGCCTACGCCAAGACGCAGGGCCTGTGGCACGATCCGGACCACGAGCCCGAGTATTCCGAGACCCTCGAGCTCGACCTGGGCACCGTGGTTCCCTCGATCGCCGGCCCCAAGCGTCCCCAGGACCGCGTGCCCCTGTCCACTGCGCAGCCCGCCTTCCGGCAGGCCCTCGCGGCCCTGCCCGGCTCGCCCGCCACCAACCCGGCGACCGTCGAGCTGGACGGCGTGCAGCACCGGATCGACCACGGCGCGGTGGTGATCGCCGCCATCACCTCCTGCACCAACACCTCCAACCCCGCCGTCATGATGGCGGCCGGCCTGCTGGCGAAAAAGGCGGTCGAGCGCGGCCTGCGCCGCAAGCCCTGGGTCAAGACCAGCCTCGCCCCCGGATCCCGCGTGGTCACCGACTATTACGAGAAAGCCGGGCTCACGCCCTATCTCGAGGCCCTGGGCTTCAACCTGGTGGGCTACGGCTGCACGACCTGTATCGGCAATTCCGGCCCGCTGATCCCGGAGGTCAGCGCCGCGGTGCGCGCCAACGACCTGGCGGTGGTCTCGGTGCTGTCGGGCAACCGCAACTTCGAGGGCCGCATCCATGGCGAGGTCAAGATGAACTACCTCATGTCGCCCCCGCTGGTCGTGGCCTATGCGCTGGCGGGCACCATGGACTTCGACCTGTTCCAGTCGCCGCTGGGCCGGGACCCGCAAGGCCGCGAGGTCTACATGCGCGACATCTGGCCCACGGCGGCCGAGGTCCAGGCGGTCATCCAGAGCTCGATCGCCGCCGACATGTACAAGCGCGGCTATGCCGACGTGTTCGCGGGCGACGAGCGCTGGCGTTCGCTGACGGCCCCCGAGGGCGGGATCTTCCACTGGGAGCCCGATTCCACCTACGTGCGCAATCCGCCGTATTTCGAGGGGATGCGCCGCGACCCCGATCCGGTCGCCGACATCCGGGGCGCCCGCGTGCTGGCCCTGCTGGGCGATTCGGTCACCACCGACCACATCAGCCCGGCCGGTTCGATCGCCAAGGACTCCCCGGCCGCCCGCTACCTGCAATCGCAGGGGGTCGAGCCCAAGGACTTCAACTCGTACGGCTCGCGCCGCGGCAACCACGAGGTCATGATCCGCGGGACCTTCGCCAACGTGCGCCTGCGCAACCAGATCGCCCCGGGCACCGAGGGCGGCTGGACGCGCGATTTCACCCTCGAGGGCGCTCCCGTGGCCACGATCTTCGACGCCTCGCGCAACTACATCCAGGCGGGCATCCCCCTGGTCATCCTCGCCGGCAAGGAATACGGCTCGGGCTCCTCGCGCGACTGGGCCGCCAAGGGCACGGCGCTGCTGGGGGTCAAGGCCGTGATCGCCGAATCCTACGAGCGCATCCACCGCTCCAACCTCATCGGCATGGGCGTGCTGCCCCTGCAGTTTCCCCAGGGCGAGAATGCAGCCACGCTGGGGCTGACCGGCGAGGAATCGTTCGAGATCACCGGCGTGACGGCCCTCAACGGGGGGCAGACGCCGGCGACGGTGCACGTGCGGGCCGGCCAGGCCGAGTTCGAGGCGCTGGTGCGCATCGACACGCCCAGCGAGGCGGAATACTACCGGCACGGCGGCATCATGCAATACGTGCTGCGCAACCTGCTCGACTGAAAGGGGGGCCGGGGCCTGTCCGCGATGCGGGCCTCGGCCCGCATTTTTCTTCCGATGACCTCCGACCCTTCCTCCACGTCCTGGCTGGACCTGCTGTGGGGCCGCAACGGCCTGCGATCGCTCGCGCTGGCGGGCGGGGTGGCCGTGCACGCGATCAACGTCTTCATCGCCACCACCATCCTCCCTTCCGTGGTGCAGGATATCGGCGGCCTGGCGTACTACGCCTGGAACACCACGCTGTTCGTGGCCGCCTCCATCCTGGGCTCGTCCTCGGCGCCGCTGGGCATCCACCGCTACGGCCTGCGCCGGATATTCCTGTATGCCCTGGGCCTGTTCGTCCTGGGGACCATCGCGTGCGCGCTCGCGCCGACCATGCCGTGGCTGCTGTTCGGCCGCACCTGGCAGGGCCTGGGCGGGGGCATGCTGCTGAGCCTGAGCTACGCGACGGTGCCCCTGGTGTTCCACGAGGGCCTCTGGCCGCGGGCCATGGCCCTGATCTCGGGCATGTGGGGCGTGGCGACCCTCGCCGGGCCGGCCATCGGCGGGGCCTTCGCCCAGGCGGGGCTGTGGCGCTGGGCGTTCTGGGCGGTCCTGCCGGCCTGCGCCTGCCTGGGACTGCTGCTGGTGACCCAGCTCGGCCCGCTGGGGCGCGATCCCGGCGCGAAACCCGGCGTTCCCCTGGGCCGCATGGGCCTGCTGGTGGGCTCGGTGCTGGTGGTGTCCGCCGCCAGCCTTTCCGCGGCCTGGGGCTGGCAGATGGCGGGCGTGCTGGGCGGGCTGGCGCTGGTGGCGGCGCTCGCGCGGGCCGACCGGCGCGCCGCCCAGCGGTTCCTGCCCGAGGGGGCGTGGTCGCTGTCCAGTCCACTGGGACAGCGCTACGCCATGATCGGGCTCATGAGCATCGGCGTCACGACCGAGGTCTTCGTGCCGTACTTCCTCCAGGTCATCCACGGCGCCACCCCGCTGGCGGCGGGCTACCTGTCGGCCCTGATGTCGGCCGGCTGGACGCTGGGGACGCTCGCCAGCTCGGGCCGCGGGCCGGCCGCCGCCGGCCGCCTGCTGATCGTCGGCCCCCTGCTGTCGGCCCTGGCGCTGGGCGGGCTGTGCCTGCTGATGCCGTCGCCGGACGTGTGGGTCTGGACATTGGGCGCCCTGCTGCTGGGCGTCGGGCTGGGGGTGGGCCTGTGCTGGCCCCACCTGCTGACCGGGGTGTTCCGGGCCGCGCCCGAGGGCCAGCGCAACATCGCCTCGGCGGCCATCACCACCCTCCAGCTCTATGCCATGGCCCTGGGCGCCAGCGTGGCGGGGATGGCCGCCAATGCCGCGGGCTTCACCGATCCGGGCGGCCTCGCGGGCGCCCGGAGCGCCGCCTGGGGGGTCTACGGGGTATTCGTGTGCGCGCCGGCCGTCGCCGCCTGGCTGGGCGGCCGCGCCCGCCGCAACGACCGTCCTCCCGGCTCGCGCCCCGCGATCAACCCTTCATGAGGTGGAATCGATCCGGGTCCGGGCCGATGCGGCCGTCGGCCTTGTCGAGGGCGGCGATGCGGGCCATGTCCTCGTCGTCCAGGCGCAGGTTGAACAGATTGAAGTTTTCCTGGATGCGCGCGGGCGTGACCGATTTCGGGATGGCCATGTGGCCCATCTGGAGGTGCCAGCGCAGGACCACTTGCGCCGTGCTCGCCTGGTGCTTGTGGGCGATCGCGGCCAGCACCGGGTCCTCGATCGTGTGTCCCTGGCCGAGGGGGCTCCAGGCCTGGGTCATGATGTCGTGGTCGGCATGGTAGGCGCGCAGCTCGGCCTGCTGGAAATAGGGATGCAGCTCGATCTGGTTGACGACGGGCAGGACGCCGGTCTTGTCGAGCAGCTTTTGTAGCTGCGGCACCTGGAAATTGCAGACGCCGATGGATTTCGCCAAACCCTCGTCGCGCAACTGGACCATGGCCTCCCAGGTGTCGATGTAGCGGCCCTCCATGGGCACCGGCCAATGGATCAGGTACAGGTCCACGTAATCGAGCTGCAGGCGGTCGAGGCTTTCCCGCAGGGCGGCCTTGGTGCTATCGTGCCCGTGGCGGTTGTTCCAGACCTTGGTGGAGACGAAGATCTCGTCCCTCGGGATGCCGGAATGGGCGATACCACGGCCCACGCCGGCCTCGTTGTAGTAGATGTAGGCGGTATCGATCAGGCGATACCCGGCCTCGAGGGCCGCATGGACGGCGGCCGGGACGTCCGCCTCGGGAATTTGCCAGGTCCCGAATCCGAGCTGGGGCGCGCGGCGCCCATCGTGGAGCGAGACGTGGGGTTGATTGTTGGACATTGGGGTCCTCCGTCATGAGGGCAGCCCTGGGCTGCGGCGGCATGGCTTGCCGGATGTTGATGGATCGGATTTTCAGGAGAGCATATGAGTGTACATAGTCATGCGCAGCGCGTCACGGTGCCGCAGTTGATGGCCTGCAAGGGCGTGTCTAAGATCGCCGCCCTGACCGCCTACATCGCGCCGATCGCCCGCCTGCTGGACGAGGCGCTGGACATGATCCTGGTGGGCGACTCGACCGCGATGGTCGGCTACGGCCTGCCCGACACCCTGTCGATCACATCGCAGACCATGGCCGCGCACGCCGCCGCCGTCGTGCGGGCCACGCACCACGCCTGCGTCATCGTCGACATGCCCTTCGGCAGCTACCAGCAGTCGCCGGCGCAGGCCTTCGCCAGCGCGGCCGGCATGCTGGCGGCCAGCGGCGTGTCCGGGGTCAAGCTCGAGGGCGGCCGGGCGATGGCCGAGACCACGCGGTTCCTGGTCGAGCGCGGCATCCCGGTGCTCGCGCACGTCGGCCTCATGCCGCAATACGTCAATACGATGGGCGGGTTCAAGGCGCAGGGGATGAGCGAGGCGGCGGGGCGCCGCATCCTCGAGGACGCCCGCGCCCATGCCGAGGCGGGCGCCTTCGGCGTGGTGCTCGAGGGGATCAGCGAGCCGCTGGCGCGCGAGATCACCGCCGCCATCGGCATCCCGACCATCGGCATCGGGGCCTCGCCCCATTGCGACGGACAGATCCTGGTCACCGAGGACATCCTCGGCCTGAGCGGCGACCGCATCCCGAAATTCGCGCGCCGTTTCGCCGACGCGGGCGCGCTCATCCGGGCGGCGGCCGAGCAATACGCCAAAGAAGTCAGGGAAGGCACATTTCCTTCCCTAGATCATTGTTTTGGAGTCCGGCAATTGTAGTAAAATTTTACACATGAAGTAGATTGGCGTACTCGAAGGCGGGCGACCCTTGCGGCCGCACATCCGATGCGCTCGCAACCGAAGTCGCGGATAACATGGAAATACGCCAGCTCGAAGCCTTGATGGCCATCGTCACCTCGGGCAGTGTGACTGCGGCGGGCCGCCTGCTCGGACGCTCCCAGCCGGTCGTCAGCCGGCAGATCAGCGACCTCGAGCACGAGCTGGGCTTCATCCTCTTTGCCCGCACGCGCCCGACCATCACGCTGACGCCGCAGGGCGAGGACTTCTACCAGGAGGTCCGCAGCGTCCTGGCCGACCTCCAGCAGCTCGAGGCGCGGGCGCAAGACATCGCGGCCGGCCAGACGCGCCCCTTGCGCATCATGGTCACCGCCGACCTCGCCCACGGCATCCTGCCCGCCGCCCTGGCGCTGGTCGACGGCGAGAGGCCGGTCTTCCAGCAAAAGCTCGTCATCGAGGAGGTCCTCCACGAGACGGTGGGCACGGCCCTGATCGAGGGGCGCGCCGACATCGGCCTGATCAACCTGCCGATCGACTACGAGCAGTGCCGCACCCACTGGTGCGGGCAGGCGCCGTGCATGCTCGCGCTGCCCGCGGACCATCCCCTGGCGGGGCGAGAGACGGTCCGCCTCGAGGGCCTGGGCGACACCGACGTCATCACGCTGCTCGGCCGCTATCGCATGCGCTACCACCTGACCAACGCGCTGGTGCGCGCCACCGAGGGCTATCCCCGGCGCCACATCGAGGCCAGCAGCCAGCTCGCCGTGATCTCGATGGTCCGCGCGGGCCTGGGCGTGGCCCTGCTCGATCCGTTCACGGCCCGGGGCGCGTGCATGGACGGCGTGGTGGTGCGCCCGATCGACGTCCAGATCCCCTACATGATCGGCGTGGTGTCGCACCAGAGCCGCCGGCTGCCCGACGAGGCCTTGCGCCTGATCGACGGCCTGCGAAAATACGTGCAGCAGCACATTCCGAACTTCGTCGAGACCGGCGCCGACGGCCTGCCCAGCGCCCCGGCCCGCGGCCCGCGCGGCGCCTGATCCCTGCGGCGGGGCGGCGCCCGGGCCGTTCCGGGGGCGCTCGCCGCATTCGCGCGGCCCGGTCTATCATGCGGGTGCGCTTCGATGGCGGCGCGGCCGCATCTCGAGGCGCGTTTCGATCGCGAGACCGGCGCATGGCGCCGAACCGACTTCCGAGGACATACCGTGAGCCTATTGCAACCGATGATGGCCGCCGACCTGCCGGGGCTGCTGCTCGCGGCCGTGCTGGGCGGCGTCCTGGGCTGGCTGTTCATGCGCCGGCCGCTGGCCTCCCGCACGGCCGAGCGCGACGCGGCGCGCGAGCGCCTGGCGCAGTACGAGCAGCAGATGTCGCAACTGGGCCAGGAACGCGCCGCGCTCGATCGCGACCGCGCCCGCCTCGAGGCCGAGCGGGCGGGCCTGGAGGCCCGGCTGGCGGAATCCTCGGCCCTGCTGGCCGGGCGCGAGCGCGAGCTGGCGGCGCAGCGCGAGGCCCTGCGCGAGCTGGACCGCGAGCTGGCCCACCTGCGCGCCACGCACCAGGAAAAGCTCGCCGCCTTCGACGAGCTGAAGCAGTCCTTCGAGCAATCCAAGGCCGCCATGCGCATCGAGTTCCAGAACCTCGCCAATCAGGTCCTCGAGGAAAAGGGCAAGGCCTTCACGCAGACCAGCCAGGCCTCGCTCGACAGCCTGCTGCGGCCCTTCCGCGAGCAGATCGAGGGATTCCAGAAGCGCGTCAACGAAGTGCATGACGCCTCGCAGCGCGGCCATACCCAACTGGGCGCCGAGATCCGCCGCGTCCTGGACATCGGCCTGAAGATGAGCGCGGAGGCCAGCAACCTCACGAGCGCCCTCAAGGGCGAGAAAAAGACCACCGGCAACTGGGGCGAGATCCAGCTCGAGCGCGCCCTGCAGCTCGCCGGGCTGGAGGCGGGCGAGCATTACGAGGCGCAGGCCACCTTTCGCGACGAGGACGGCAATCGCCGGCAGCCCGATTTCATCATCAAGCTGCCCGACCGCAAGCACATGGTCATCGACAGCAAGGTCTCGCTGGTGGACTACGACCGCGCCATCGGCGCCGAGACCGAGGCCGAGCGCGCCGCGGCGCTCGACGACCACGTGCGCGCGGTGCGCCACCACATCGACGACCTCAGCCGCAAGGACTACAGCAACCTCATCGGCATGCGCAGCCCGAGCTTCGTCCTCATGTTCATGCCGATCGAGCCCGCCTACATCGAGGCCATGAAGCACAACCGCGACCTGTTCGACTACGGCTACCAGCGCAACGTCATCATGGTCTCGCACACCACCCTGATGCCCATCCTGCGCACGGTCGCCAACCTGTGGATGATCGCCCGCGGCAACGAGCAGGCGCGCGTGCTCAGCGACCAGGCCGGCGGCCTGTACAACCAGGTCGCCCTCGTCGCCGAGCGGCTGCAAAAGCTCGGCAACACCCTGGGCACGGTCAGCAACCAGTACAACCAGACGGTGGTGGCGGTCGCCGGCCAGCAGGGCCTCTACGGCAAGGTGGCGCGGTTCAGCGAGCTCTCGGCCAAGGCCAACAAGACCCTGCCCGCGATCGAGCCGGTGCACGCCGACCTCGAGGTCGAGCGGCTCGAGGGGATCAAGGGGGACGGCGGCTAGGCCGCCGGCGGCCGGGGCGGCGCGTCCCCGGGCCGTGGTGCGCCCCCGGCGGGCGGCCCCTCGGCGGGAGGCCGGATGCGCCGCTGCGCCCGGATACGTCCCCGCGCGCTCAGGCGCGCCGGACGAACGCCGCCCGATGGCGCCACAGCAGCAGCACGCACAGTCCGGCCGGCACGGCCAGCATGGCGTAGGCCAGCCCGTAGCTGCCGGAGGCCGCCGCGACGGCGCCGAACAGCGGCGGCCCCACCACGACGCCCAGGAACGTCATGGCGAGCGTGCCGCCCGTGGCGATGCCGGCCTGGCCGGGCGGCGCCTGGCGCGCGACCTCGGCCAGGTACACGCCGTTCCATCCGATCGCGCAGCCGCCGAACACCGACAGCACCACCAGGACGGCGAGGCCGGAGTCCAGGCGATGCAGGAACGGCGTGGCCAGCGCGCACGCGATGATCAGCGCCGACAGGCCGATCAGGGTCCTGACCGAGCCCAGGAAGTGATCCGACAGGTAGCCCCACAGCAGCCGCCCGCCCACGCCGGCCGCCTGCGCCACGGCCAGCGTGAAGCCCGCGATGATCAGCCCCATGTCCAGTTCCTCGTGCAGGAAAGTGACCAGGTAGGAGGTCAGGGACAACTGGGTGATCGAGAACAGGAACGAGACGCCGGCCAGCACGGCGAGGCTGCGATGGCCGAAGACCAGCCGCAGGGGGCCGGCCAGGCCGTTGCCGAAGGAGGGCCGCTGCGCGGGATCCTTGTCCGCGTCCAGCGTCGCGCACAGGGGCTGGATCGCCAGGGCGCAGAGCAGGTTCGCGGCGGCCACGGCGAGGAACGCGGCCTGCCAGCCGCTGTACTTGGCGAGGCTGGGCACGATCGCGCCGGCCAGCACCCCGCCCAGCGGCACGCCCGTCTGCTTGATGGAGAACACGAAGGACATGCGGTGCGCGGGCGTGCTGCGCGCGAGCAGGTGTGAGCTGGCCGGCGTGATGGGCCCGTAGCCCAGCCCGACCAGCAGCGCGCCGGCGGCCAGGGCCGGCAGGGACTCGACGGCGCACAGCGCGATGCCGGCGGCGCACAGCAGCAGCCCGGCCTGGCTGGCGCGGATGGCGCCGAAACGCCTGACGGCGCTGCCGGCCATCAGGCTCGCGGCCATGGCCCCGACGTATGCGATGGCGATGTACGCGCCCACGTAGGCGGCGGAAACCCCCAGCGTATCGGCCACGGCGGGCGCGACGGCGGGCAGGGTCATCAGGCACATGGCCACCAGCGACTGGATCGTCAGCGTGGCGGCGAGCGTTACGGAGGCAGGCGGCATGGAGCCCTCATTCTAGTCCCGGACCCGGCCACGGGCCACCGCGGGGCGCGTTTCGGGTATAACGATCCGATCCGAGGAGACCAGACCATGATCCCGACCGCGTCCCGCCTTGCCCGTGTCCTGCTCGTCCTGCTGCTGTTCTTCTCGGCCTCCCCGCGGGCGGCCGAGCGCCTGGACGACATGCCGCGCATCGCGGTGATGTCGGCCTTCGCCCCCGAGCTCGCCCTGCTCGCCGGGCGCATCGAGGATCCGCACGAGCACGAGGTCAACGGCGTGCGCTTTACCACCGGCAGGCTGGAAGGCAAGCCCGTGGTGCTGCTGCTGAGCGGCATCGGCATGGTCAACGCGGCGATGAACACGCAGCTCGTGTTCGACCGCTTCAACGTGACCCGGCTGGTGTTCAGCGGCATCGCGGGCGGGGTCGATCCGGACCTGAGCATCGGCGACGTCAGCGTGCCCGAGCGCTGGGGCCAGTACCTCGAGGTGGTGATGATGCGCGAGGTCGAGCCGGGACGGTTTCGCGCGCCGCGATCCAAGGGCGAGTTCGAGTTCGCCCCCTACGGCATGATGCAGCCGCGCGCCGTCCGCGTGCGGCGGCCGGACCAGCCCGACTTCCAGGAAAAGTTCTGGTTCGAGGCCGATCCCCGGATGCTCGAGGTGGCGCGCAGCATCGACGAGGTGTCCTTGCGCGATTGCGATCCGCGGGGCCGCTGCCTGGCCCGCCAGCCGCGCCTGCTGGTCGGCGGCAACGGGGTCTCGGGCAGCGCCTTCGTGGACAACGCCGATTTCCGCCGCTATGTATTCCACACCTTCCACGCCCGCGTCCTCGACATGGAGAGCGCCGCCTGCGCCATGGTGGCCTACGGCAACGGCGTGCCGTTCATCGCCTTTCGCTCGCTGAGCGACCTGGCGGGCGGCGGCCCGGGCGAGAACGAGATGGAGGCCTTCTTCGGCCTGGCCGCCGACAACGCGGCGCACGTGCTGCTGGCGTTCCTGCGCGCCTGGCCGGATGGCTCCTAGGGCTCGGTCCCGGTGAGGGCCGGGCGCCCGGCGGAGGCGAGGGGCCCGGCGGGGCCGCGCACTGGGCGGAGGTAGGGGGCCGGCGGGGCCGCGTCCTGGCGCAGATCAGTCCCCGGCGGGACGCACGCGCGGGCGGGTGATGCGCGATTCCAGCAATCCGCCCGTGCCCTCGTCCCGGCCGCGGACATCGTTCAGGCCCGAGCCCGCGTCGGCGCTCTGGCCCTCATCCCCGCCCTCGTCCTCGCCGAAGGCCGGCAGGGGAAAGTCCTCGGCGTCGAAGGCCTTGTCGCCCTCGGGGTCGGACTGGCCGGTGGCCCGCAGGCCGGCAAAGCCGAACAGCCGGGGATCCATCAGGTGCGAAGGCACGACGTGCGACAGCGAGCGGAACACGTTCCACGTCCGGTTGGGAAACAGGCGGTCCCATTCCTCGAGCATGCGGTTGATCTCCTTGCGCTTGAGGTTTTCCTGCGAACCGCAGAGATTGCACGGAATGATGGGAAAGCCGCGCAGCCGCGCGTAGGCGGCCAGGTCGCGCTCGCGCACGTAGGCGAGCGGGCGGATGACCACGTGCTCGCCGTTGTCCGAGACCAGCTTGGGCGGCATGGCCTTCATGCGCCCGCCGTAGAAAAGATTGAGGAAGAACGTCGCCAGGATGTCGTTGCGATGGTGGCCGAGCGCGATCTTGGTGGCGCCCAGCTCGCGCGCGACGCGGTAGAGGATGCCGCGCCGCAGGCGCGAGCACAGCGAGCACGTGGTCTTGCCCTCGGGCACCAGGCGCTTGACCACCGAATAGGTGTCCCGGGTCTCGATGTGGAAGGGCACGCCGAGGCGGCCCAGGTATTCCGGCAGGACGTGCTCGGGGAAGCCGGGCTGCTTCTGGTCGAGGTTGACCGCCACGATCTCGAAATCGATGGGCGCGCGGCTGCGCAGCCGCATGAGCACGTCGAGCAGGCCGTAGGAGTCCTTGCCGCCCGACAGGCACACCATCACCTTGTCGCCGTCCTCGATCATGCCGTAGTCGGCGATGGCCTGGCCCGTTTCGCGCAGCAGGCGCTTTTCCAGCTTGTTTTCGCTGACGCTCGGATGCCGCGCGGCGGCGGCTTGCGACGGGACGGTGGACATGATGGCTATGAGGAGTGGCGCTCGCGGACCTGCTCGATGGCGACGGCGTCGCAATCGGGGAAGGCCTCGGGCTTGCTGATGCGGATTTTAGCGCGCAGCACGTCGGGGAACTCGCGCAGGATGCGCTCGAGGCAGCGGTCCACGAGGGATTCCAGCAGGTCGACGTGGCCGCGGACGGCCTCGTCGATCAGGGCCTCGCGCAGGCCGCGGTAGTCCAGCACCGTGCCGATGTCGCGGTCATCGACCGGACGGCTGGCGTCGGTGTCGAATTCGGCGTGGAACACGATGGCCTGCGGGGCGAGGCGCTCGTGGTCCAGCATGCCGATGCGCGCGCGCACCCGCAGGCCCTGGATCAGGATGCGCCGGGTGCCGGGGGTGTCCGCCATCGTCGCTCAGGCCTTGCGGCCCAGCACGCACTTGAGGGCCGGCGGGCGGCCCAGCCGCAGCCGGTACTGCCGCAGCTCGTCGCGGCGGAAGACGTGCGCCACCACGGTGTCGCCGGGGCGGCGCGCGTCCAGCAGGCGCTCGAGGCCGGCCGCGTCGGCGATCCTGAGCCCGTCCAGGGCCACCAGGACATCGCCGGCGGACAGGCCGCCGCGATGCGCGGGGCCGCCCTCGAACACGGTCGTCAGCAGCAGGCCGCCCTCGGCCGGGCGCCAGCGCGCCTCGAGGGTGGGTCGGGGATGCTCGGCCTCCCAGCGGACCTCGATGCCGTGGCCGGCCAGCAGCTCGGCCAGCGGCACGTCCTCGCGGCCCTCGGCGTGGCGCGCGATGAACGCGGCCGTGTCGGCGCCCGTGGCCTCGAGGATCAGCGCCGGCAGCGCGTCCTCGTCCACGCCCCGCGGCCGGCCCTGGTAGAAATCGCGGCCGTAGCGGTCCCACAGCAGACGCATGGCGTCGTCGAGCGAGCGGGCGCCGCCGGTCTGCCGGCGGATCTCGAGGTCGAGGCCGAGCGCCACCAGCGAGCCCTTGGTGTAGTAGCTGACCAGGGCGTTGGGCGAGTTCTCGTCCTGCCTGTAGTAGCGCGTCCAGGCGTCGAACGAGCTCTCGGCCACGGATTGCTTGAGGCGGCCCCCGCCGCGATGCACCGCGCTGATGGTCTTGCCCAGCAGGCGCAGGTAGTCCGCCTCGGCAATGACGCCCGCGCGCAGCAGCATCAGGTCGTCGTAGTACGAGGTGAAGCCCTCGAAGACCCACAGCAGCCGGGTGTGGTTGGGCCGCGTCAGGTCGTAGGGCGCGAAGGCCGCGGGCTTGATGCGCTTGACGTTCCAGGTGTGGAAGTATTCGTGGCTGACCAGGCCGAGGAAGGACTGGTAGCCCTCGCTCGGCGCCTCGGGCGCGCCCAGCGTCGGCAGGGCGTCGCGGCGGATCATCAGCGCGGTCGATGCGCGGTGCTCGAGCCCGCCGTAGCCGTCTCCGGTCACCATCACCATGAAAACATAGCCCTCGGCGCTGTCGAGGAACGGCGCGCGGCGCGTCCCGGGCTCGAAGAATTCGATCTGCGCCTCGCAGATGCGCCGCGCATCGGCGGCGATGCGCTCGAGGTCCAGATTGGGCGCCACCCCCGTGAACACCAACTCGTGGGGCGCCCCATGGGCCTCGAAGCTCACGCATTGCGGCGTGCCCATCTCGACGGGGTGGTCGATGAGCGCGTCGTAGTCCGGCGCCCGGTACAGGCCGAAGCCGCGCGGGCGCGCGCATCCGGGAAGGCCCTGCGCCGGCGGCAGGCTGGTGTATACCCGCCATCCGCGCGCGTGGGCGGGCGGCGCGAGCTCGAGCAGGCAGGGCTGGTCCTGCTGGCCATGGACGGCGAGGAACAGGCTGCAGCCGTTGAAGAACGCATGGGTCTCGTCGAAGTGCGCGCCGCGCACCGACAGGTCCCAGGCATAGACGACGTACTCGACCTCGAGCGGGCCCGCGCACGGCGCGCAGCGCCAGGTGTGGCTGTCGGTCTTGCGCACCGCGACGGGGCCCTGCGGCCCGGCGGCGTGCAGGGATTCGATCTGTCGGGCAAAATCACGGATCAGGTAGCTGCCCGGGATCCAGGCCGGGAGGCTGAGGTCCTGTCCCCCCGGATCAGGCCGGGGTATCGTCAATCGTATGGCGTATCGGTGCCCGGCGGGGTCGGCCAGGCGCACGCGGTAGCGGATCAAATCGTTTTCCATCCCGATAGTTTACATTTGGAGGCACTATGAGCGAGTCGCTGGTGAAGGTCGAAGTCCGGGGCCGGGTGGGCATCCTCACCCTCAACCGCCCCAAGGTCCTGAACGCGCTGAACAACGCGGTCATCGAGGAACTCGCCGCCGCGGTGGCCGCCTTCGACGCCGACGAGGGCATCGGCGCCATGGTGCTGACCGGCAACGAAAAGGCCTTCGCCGCGGGCGCCGACATCGGCGCCATGGCCGAGTGGTCGTACATGGACGTCTACAAGGCCGACTATCTGGGCGGTAGCTGGGATGCGCTGCGCCATATCCGCAAGCCCATCATCGCCGCGGTGGCGGGCTATGCCCTGGGCGGCGGCTGCGAGCTCGCCATGCTGTGCGACTTCATCATCGCGGCGGACAATGCGCGCTTCGGCCAGCCCGAGATCAAGCTCGGGGCGATTCCCGGCTACGGCGGCACCCAGCGCCTGCCGCGCGCGGTGGGCAAGGCCAAGACCATGGACCTGGTGCTGACGGCGCGCATGATGGATGCCGCCGAGGCCGAGCGCGCCGGGCTGGTGTCGCGCATCGTCGCCCCCGAGCGGTTGATGGACGAGGCCATCGAGGCGGCCACGGTGATCGCCTCCATGTCGCTGCCCTCGGTGATGATGGCCAAGGAATGCGTCAACCGCGCGTTCGAGTCCTCGCTGAACGAGGGGCTGTTGTTCGAGCACCGCAATTTCCACGCGCTGTTCGCCACCGAGGACCAGAAGGAAGGCATGCGCGCCTTCGTGGAAAAGCGCAAGCCCGACTTTAAGCACGGCTGAACGAACTGGGTTAAAATGGCTCGCCTTTTCGGGGGCCGGTTTGAATCGTCCCCGAAAACGCAGCTATAATCCGATAGTTTGACCATTATGCGGTGCGCGGCCTTTTCGACATCAAGGATCGCGCGCCCGGCCAGGGGATGGACGCACACAGCACATCGGGGCGGGACGGCCGGGGGCCGGATACGCCCGAGGCCCTGGTCCTCACGGACCAGGAACGCGCGATCATCGCCAGGCGGGCACGGGTCGGATTGTTTCGGGCATTGGGCGCGCAGGCATTCACGGGGATGCTCGCGGTCCTGGTGTCCTGGGGAATTGCAGGGTTTGACGCCGGGGCTTCCGCCTTCGCAGGGGCGGCGGCCTATTTTGTACCCAACGCGCTGTTCGCCTTGCGGCTGCTGCTCGGGTATTTCGGGCCCGCGCGCCCGGGATCGCTCGCCTTCTTCTGGGGCGAGGCGCTCAAGCTGCTGGCGGCGGGGGGCGTGGTGGTCCTGGTGGCGTGGCAAGCGGGGGACCGCCTGGTGTGGCCGGCATTCCTGCTGGGCCTGCTGGGCGTCATGAAGGGGTACGTGGTGTTGCTGGCGATGCGCCGCATGCCATGACATTGGATTTCGTTTAAGGGCATTCAGATGACCGACGCAGTTACGACGCCTCAGTCCGAATACATCCAGCACCACCTGGTGCACCTCAACAACATCGGCGAAAAGCAAGCCGTCATCGCAAACTTCGACGTCGTCAACTACGACTCCCTGTTCTGGTCCATCCTGATGGGCCTGGTCGTGGTCTATTTCCTCTGGCGCGCCGCGCGCCGCGCCACCACCGACGTCCCCGGCCGCTTCCAGATGTCGATCGAGATGCTCGCCGGCATGGTGCAAGAGGAATCCAAGGGCATCATCCCCAACGAGACCACGCGCAAGTTCGCTGCGCCGCTGGCGCTGACGGTGTTCCTCTGGATCACCCTGATGAACGCCCTCGACCTGATCCCCGTCGACCTGATGGGCTGGATCTTCAAGATCACCGGCCTGGGCGCCCACCACGGCGATCCGCTGTACTACCACCGCATCCTGCCGACCGCCGACCTCAACATCCCGATGGGCATGTCCCTGGGCGTGCTCGTGCTGATGCTGTACTACGGCATCAAGATCAAGCACCCGGGCGGCTTCGTCAAGGAACTGTTCACCGCGCCCTTCCATGCGCACGGCTTCGGCGCCCTGGTCCTGGCCCCCTTCAATTTCCTGCTGAACCTGATCGAATATGCCGCGAAATCCGTCTCGCTGGGCATGCGGCTGTTCGGCAACATGTATGCGGGCGAGCTGCTGTTCATGCTGATCGCCTTGCTGGGCGGCGCCTGGACGGGCCTGAACGCCTCCAGCCTCAGCCTCGCGTTCGGGCACGTACTGGCCGGTTCGGCATGGGCGATCTTCCACATCCTGATCGTGCTGCTGCAGGCGTTCATCTTCATGATGCTGACGCTGGTCTACGTGGGCCAGGCCCACGAAGGCCACTAGGTGTAATTCGCCCGGGTCCGCCCGGGCGGGCTCGCGGGGTTCGCCCTGCATTCTGGTTCTTGATTTCCTGATTGATAAACAACGTTTACTTACCAAGGAGTAGTTGTTATGACCAACGTTGCATTCGTCGCCCTCGCTTGCGGTCTGATCATCGGTCTGGGCGCCATCGGCGCCTGCATCGGCATCGGCATGATGGGTGGCAAGTACCTCGAAGCCTCCGCGCGCCAGCCCGAGCTGATGAACACCCTGCAAACCAAGATGTTCCTGTTGGTCGGCC
>JBIQHJ010000100.1:0-3273 GCA_044508625.1 Alcaligenaceae bacterium | reverse complement strand
CGATGCCGAAGTCCAGGCAGATCGCCTTGGCGTGGCCGATGTGCAGGTAGCCGTTCGGCTCCGGCGGGAAGCGGGTGCGGATCGCGGTGTGCTTGCCGCTGGCCAGGTCCTCGCGGACGATCTGCCGGATGAAGTCGTTGCGGACGCTGTCTTCTGGGGCCGTGCCCGCGGGCGCGGCCTCGCTCATCGGTGGTACTCGCCCGAAGCTTCCGGCTGGTAGCTGATCCCCAGCACTTCCAGGCGCGTGCTGCGGCCGCCGGGCATCGGCCAGTCGATCGACTGGCCCACGCGCAGGCCGAGCAGGGCACTGCCCACCGGCGCCAGGATCGAGACCTTGTCGGGGCTGCCGTCGGCGTCGCGCGGATACACCAGGGTGAGCTCGCGCTCGGCGCCCGAGGCGTCGCGGAAGCGCGCGGTCGAGTTCATGGTGATCGCGTCGGGCGGCATGTCCTGCGGCTCGCGCACTTCGGCGCGGGCAAGCTCGTCGCGCAGGGCGTCGAACTGGGGGCCGGACTGGGCCGGCTGGTCCAGCAGCGCTTCCAGGCGATCGCAATCCAGGCGGGACAGGATGAGGGCGGGGCGACCGTTCTCGGTCATGGCGGGCTCCAATAGCAACGCGGGCGGGGCGTCCTGCGCCCCGCCCGCCAATCGATCGAAATCAGCCCCACATTAGCGGTTGCGGGCGTCCCGTTCAACCTCCACGGGGCCGGCGGGGACCGCGGGCGGGGGCGCCCGGAACAGGCCCGGCGGCACTTCGCGCAGCACTTCGGCCATCCGCGCGAGCAGCCCGCCCATGGCCGAGGTCCGGCGCCAGGCCATGGCGATCCGGCGGCTGGGCGGCGGGTCGCGGAACGGCAGGAGGTGGATCTCGTCGCTGTGCGCCACCGGCGGCTTCACCGACAGCACCGGCAGCAGGGTGACCCCGACGTTGGCGGCCACCATCTGCCGCAGGGTTTCCAGGCTGGTGGCCTGGAAGCCCGTCTTTTCGCCGGCGCCAGCCAGGCGGCACACGTCCAGGGCATGGTCGCGCATGCAGTGGCCGTCCTCGAGCAGGAGCAGGCGCTCGTCCGCGAGGTCCGCCATGGACAGCGCCGCTGCGCCGGCCAGGCGATGCCCGGACGGCACCGCGAGCAGGAACGGTTCCTCGAACAGGAATTCCACGTGCAACGAGTCGTCGTGCAGCGGCAGCGCCAGCAGCGCGGCATCGAGCTTGCCTTCGTGCAGGCGCTCCAGCAGCACCGGGGTCTTTTCCTCGACCAGTAGCAGCTCCAGTTTCGGGAAGCGCTCGCGCAGGCGCGGCACCACGTGCGGCAGCAGGTATGGGCCCAGCGTGGGGAAGATGCCCAGGCGGACGCTGCCGGCCTCCGGGTCGCGGCTGCGCCGGGCGGCTTCCTTCATCTGCTCCACTTCCGCAAGCACCCGCCGCGCGCGCTCGGCCATCTCGCGGCCGGCGGGCGTGAGCATGACCTTGCGCGGGGTGCGCTCGACCAGGGTCACGCCAAGCTCCTCCTCCAGCTTGCGGATCTGGGTGGAGAGAGTCGGCTGGCTGACGAAGCTGGCCTCGGCGGCGCGGCCGAAGTGGCGGTGCTCGGCCAGCGCCACCAGGTACTGGAGATCGCGCAGGTTCATCGCGCGGGTGGCGCCGGGCCGCGGGTCACGCGGCCCGCGCCACGTCCTCCGCCGGGGCCGAGTGGCGGATCAGGAAGTCGAACGCGCTCAGCGCCGCGGTACAGCCGGCACCCATCGCGATCACGATCTGCTTGTACGGCACCGTGGTCGCGTCGCCGGCGGCGAACACGCCCGGCACGCTGGTGGCGCCGCGCTCGTCGATCACGATCTCGCTGCGCGGGCTTAGCTCCACCGTGCCCTTCAGCCACTCGGTGTTGGGCAGCAGGCCGATCTGCACGAACACGCCGGCCAGTTCGACACTGCGGGTCTCGCCGCTTTCGCGGTCCTTGTAGACCAGCGCGGTGACCTTGTTGCCGTCGCCCTGGATTTCAGTGGTCTGCGCGTTCACCAGCACGTCCACGTTCGGCAGGCTGCGGAGCTTGCGCTGCAGCACCTCGTCGGCGCGCAGCTTCGAGTCGAATTCGAGCAGGGTCACGTGCTCGACGATGCCGGCCAGGTCGATCGCGGCCTCGACGCCGGAGTTGCCGCCGCCGATCACCGCCACGCGCTTGCCCTTGTACAGCGGGCCGTCGCAGTGCGGGCAGTAGGCCACGCCCCTGTTGCGGTACTGGTCCTCGCCGGGCACGCCGACCTGGCGCCAGCGCGCGCCGGTGGACAGGACCACGGTGCGGGCCTTGAGGCTGGCGCCACTTTCGAGCTGCACCTCGATCAGGCCGCCCGGCTGCTTCGCCGGGACCAGCTTCGCGGCGCGCTGCAGGTTCATCACGTCCACGTCGTACTCGCGCACGTGCTGCTCCAGCGCCACGCCCAGCTTCGGGCCCTCGGTGTACTGCACCGAGATGAAGTTCTCGATCGCCAGCGTGTCCAGCACCTGGCCGCCGAAGCGCTCGGCCGCGAGGCCGGTGCGGATGCCCTTGCGCGCGGCGTAGATCGCCGCGGCCGAGCCGGCGGGGCCGCCGCCGACCACGAGCACGTCGAACGGATCCTTCTTCGCGATCGCCTCGGCGGCGCGCTGCGCGGCGCCGGTATCGAGCTTCGCGACGATCTGCTCGATCGTCATCCGGCCCTGGTCGAACGGCTTGCCGTTGAGGAACACCGTCGGCACGCTCATCACCTCGCGCGCCTCGACCTCGTCCTGGTACAGGGCGCCGTCGATCGCCACGTGGCGGATGTTGGAATTGAGCACGCTCATCGCGTTCAGCGCCTGGACCGTGTCCGGGCAGCTCTGGCACGAGAGCGACATGTAGGTCTCGAAGGTGAACTCGCCCTCGAGGTCGCGGACCTGGTTGGCGAGTGCCTCGTCGATCTTCACCGGGTGGCCGCCGACCTGCAGCAACGCCAGCACCAGCGAAGTGAATTCATGTCCCATCGGGATGCCCGCGAAACGGACCGAGATGTCGGTGCCGGCGCGGACGATGGCGAACGAGGGCTTGCGCGGGTCGTCGCCCTCGCGCAATGAAATCTTGTCGGAAGTCGCAGCGATCTCGCGCAGCAGCTCGCCGAGTTCGCGCGACGCCTCGCTGTCGTCCAGCGACGCGACGAGTTCGATCGGCTGCGTCAGCTTTTCCATGTAGGCCGCGAGCTGGGCCTTGAGGTCTGCGTCGAGCATGGCGTGGGCTCCTGGGGGGAGGGGGGGAGGGGGAG
>JBIQHJ010000050.1:0-27313 GCA_044508625.1 Alcaligenaceae bacterium | reverse complement strand
GACATGATTCGAACATGCGACTCCTGCGTCCCGAACGCAGTACTCTACCAGGCTGAGCTACACCCCGACGGCCATTGACGGGCCGTTTGCCCGTCACGGGAACTTTCAACGATCATGATGCATCGAGAAAGCACGAGATTTTAGCATGGTTTCGTGGCAAGAGGAATGCACGGCCGGCTCTGGCAGCAGACGAGTCCCAGGTGGCGAGGGCAGCGCCCGCGCGGCTGCGGAAGGCGCCCGCGGCATCGTCCGGAACCGTTGAAAATTAACGGAACCGCACGCTCAATGATAGGATATGCCAGCCAATAACGGGTCGATGAAGATGGGAACCAAAGGGACACCCCGCCACACGGTACGCAAGAACGAGCTGGTCGATCTGGCCCGCACCCTGTTTCTCGAAAAAGGCGTGCAAAAGACCACGATGGCCGAAATCGCGAAGCAGGCGGGGGTCGCGGAAGGCACGCTCTACCTGTATTTCGAGAACAAGAAAGACCTGCTGAACGAGGTTGCGATCAGTTGGTCGGCGCAATATCTCGACCAGGTGACCCAGGAGCTCATCGGCTGCCACGGACTCGAGGAAAAAATCGAGGCCATCGTCCGCAACCAGCTCCAATTCATGTTCCTGCAGCCCGAGCTGTACTTCATGTTCTTTCGCGAGATCCGCGCCAATCCTGAATATCCGAAATCCAAGTTGCGGACCTACAACAAGCATTACACCAATTTGTTCAAGCGCGCGATCGCCCCCGACGGCTCGCGCGATCCGGCCCAGGCCGCCCACATCAATCTGCTGCGAGACATCGTGTACGGCAGCATCGAGCACGTGGGCTGGCGCTATCTCATCCGGGGCGAGGCGGATCAATCGAAGATCCCGGCACTCTCCCGCGAGGTGACGCGGCTGCTGTTGAAGATCATCGACCGCCCGGAAAGCGCCGACGACACCCACACGCGGCTCAGCAAGATCGAGCAGATGCTCGGCATTTCCGCCACGGAATAGCCCCGGCCGGCCGACCTGTCCTCCCACTCGAATCGCCCCGCCGCACCCGTCCCGCCAGGGCTCCGGATAAACCCCTATATTGGTCATTTCTGAGGATAATTCATAATAATCAAAGTGTCGCTCATTTTAAAGGATGTGACACTCATTTTCGGGGGTGTGCGGCATCCCCAGAGGCCGGGCCACACGATGATGTACTTCGATTGGATCAAGCATCACGCCGCGCAACGCGCGGACAAACTGGCGCTCGTCGACGCGCTGAGCGAAACGCGCCTGAGCTACGGCGAATTCGATGCCCGGATCGACGAGCTGGCCGCCGGCTGGCGCCAGCTCGGCCTGGCGCGCGGCGAGCGCGTGGCGCTGCTGGCGCGTACCGGTATCGATGCCTTCGTGGTCCAGTTCGCCTGCGCCCGCGTCGGGGCGATCTTCACGCCCCTGAACTGGCGGCTGAGCGCGCGCGAGCTATGCGAGATCTGCGCCGATGCCGAGCCAGCCCTGCTGCTCTACCACGATGAGTTCCATGAGAAAGTCGCCGAGGTGCCGCGGGTCGAGCGGCGCGTCATCGCCCGCTGCGCCGCGGCGCGGGCGAGCGCGGCGGGCGGGCCAGCCGGCGCAACACCCGCGTCCGCCACGCCCCCCACAAGGGGAGCCGCGCCGGCCCCCCTCGGTCCTGAGGACCCATGGTGCATCCTCTACACCTCGGGCACCACGGGCAAGCCCAAGGGCGTGGTCCTCTCCTACCGGATGATCCTCGCCAACGTCCTGAATTTCAGCGTCCCCACCCGGATCACGCAGGACACCGTGTTCCTGTGCGCCTTGCCGACCTTCCATACCGGCGGCCTGAACGTCTATTCCAATCCGGTCTTCCACGCCGGGGGGACCGTCATCACCATGGGCGACTTCGATGCCGAGACCGCCGTGCGGATCCTCCAGACCCACCCCCTGGGGGTGACGCATTTCTTCGGTACGCCGACCCACTACCAGATGATGGCCGAGACCGCCGCGTTCAAGACCGGGACATTCCCGACCCTCGTGAACTGCGGCATGGGCGGCGCCGGGCTGACGGGTCCGCTGATCCGGCAATGGCTGGACAAGGGCGTGCCGATCCAGCCCACCTACGGCATGACGGAAATCGGCCCGGGCATCCTCACCACCGACCTGCACCGGGTGCGGGAAAAGATCGGCACCTCCGGCCGGCCCAGCCTGCACATGGAGCTGATCATCGGCGACGCGCAGGGCCGGGAACTGCCGCCGGGCGCGATCGGCGAGATGCTGGTGCGCGGCCCCGTGGTGATGAGCGGATATTGGAGAAATGCCGAGGCCACGCGCCAGGCGTTTCTCGGCGACTGGTTCAAGACCGGCGACCTCGCCTATCGCGACGAGGAAGGCTTCGTCTACATCGTGGACCGCAGCAAGGAAATGTACATCTCGGGCGGCGAGAACGTCTATCCGGCGGAGATCGAGCGCGCGATCCTCGAAATGCCCGGGGTCTGCCTGTGCGGCGTGGTGGGAGTCGCCGACGCGCGCTGGGGCGAGGCCGGCGCCGCCTACGTGACGGCCCGGGAGGGCGTGCGGCTCGATCCCGAGGACATCCGCGCCCATTGCGCGCAAAAGCTGGCGCGCTACAAGCTCCCCAAGTACATCCGGATCCTCGCCGAAATCCCGCTCACATCCTCCGGGAAGGTGGACAAGAACCAGCTAAGGGCCATGGCCGCGGCCGAAGCCCAGAAAGGAGCACAGTGAATCACATACAGCAATTGCGGGCCGACATCCGAGCCTACGCCAGGCGCGCAACCGACGACGCGCTGCTCGCCGCCTGGGACCAGACCGAGGAGGTGCCCTGGGCGCATTTCCAGCAGCTCGCCACGCTGGGCATCCACGGCTACACGATCGACGAAGCCTACGGCGGCAAAGGCCGCGACATCCGGGCGGCGCTGGCCATCCTGGAGGAACTCTCCCGCATCAGCCTCTCTCTGGCCGTGCCCTACCTGATGACCTCCTGCTATGCCGGCGTGAATCTCTCCGAATGCGGCTCCGAGGAACAAAAGCGGCGCTTCCTGCCCCTGGCGGCAAAGGGCGAACTGCGCTTCTGCTTCGGGCTGACCGAGACCGATGCCGGCAGCGATCTCGCCGCCGTCGCCACGCGCGCCACGCGCGCCACGCGCGACGGTGACACGGTCATGGTCGAGGGCGCCAAGACCTTCATCAACGGGGCCAACATCGCCGACTATATGTACACCCTGGCGCGCAGCGACGACACGCCGCGCACGTCGCGCAACTTCACGCTGCTGCTGATTCCGCTGGCGGCGAACGGGGTCACGGTCTCGCGCGTCCAGGCCTTCGGCATGCGCGGCGGCGCGCAGCTATGCCAGGTCGCTCTCGAGGGCGTGCGAATCGACGCCGGGCTCATCGTCGGCGGGCCGGAGGCCTGGAACCGGGGCTGGGGCATGCTGCTCGGCCCGGGGCTGGACATCGAGAAACTGGAGGTCGCCGCCATGGCGCTGGGCGTGGCCGAGGCGGCGCTGGAACGTGCGCAGGCCTACAGCAGGCAGCGCACGCAATTCGGCAGGCCCATCGGCGAATTCCAGGCCACCGCCTTTTTCATCGCCGAGGCGCACACCCGCCTGCGCGCCTGCCGGCTCATGCTGGAAGACTCCATCGCGCGCATCGAGGCGCGCGAAGACTGCGGCCTGCAAAGCTCGATGGCAAAGTTGTTCATCTGCGACACCTGCCGCGAGATCGTGATCGGCTGCCAGGCCACGATGGGCGCCTATGGCTGCACCGGCCAATCCGCCATGGAGCGGCACGTGCGAGACGCCCTGGTGTTCCCCATCGTCGGCGGCTCGTCGGCGATCCAGAAAAACAATATCTCCAGAAAACTGCAAGCCCTCCTTCCCACCTGAGCCGAGCGATCCGACCATGATTTTCCAGAGAACGTACAAGACCATTTCTTTCGAGCGCCGGGGCAAGGTCCTCTGGTGCCGCCTGTGCCGCCCCGAACAGCGCAACCTGGTGGACGACGACCTGCACGAAGAACTGTCGCACCTGTTCGAGGACGTCGAGCGGGACAAGGAATCGGACGTCATCGTCCTGACCGGCATGGGCACCAGCTTCTGCCCCGGGGGCGACGCAAAATGGATGCACGACAAGCTGCGCAGGCCGGACGAGTTCCGCGACATCCTGCCGGACACCAAGCGCATCGTGCAAAAGCAGCTCAGCATGGAAAAGCCGATCATCTGCGCGATCAACGGCCACGCCGCCGGGCTCGGCGCCTCCATCGCCCTGATGTGCGACATCATCCTGGCTGCCGACGACATCAAGATCGGCGACCCGCACGTCAAGATGGGCTTCGTCGCCGGCGACGGCGGACCGGTGATCTGGCCCCACCTGGTCGGCATGGCGCGCGCCAAGGAGTTCCTGCTGACCGGCGCCATGATCGACGCCTCCGAGGCGCTGCGCATCGGGCTGGTCAACCACATTCATCCCCGCGAGGCGCTGGAGGCAGAGACGCAGCGCATCGCGGAAACCCTGGCCGGCGGCGCCAAATGGGCGATCCGCTGGACCAAGGTGCTGATGAACCTGCCGCTCAAGCAGGCGGCCAACCAGATCATGGACGCGGCGGTGGCCTATGAAATGATGTCCAACCTCACACGGGATCACGCAGAAGCCGTCACCGCCTTTCTGGAGAAAAGGCCCGCGCAGTTTTCGGGCGAATAGCAGTTCAACCTGTTATCTACAAGGACGCATCCATCATGAAACCCCTGTCATATGTTGCGCTCGGCCTGTTTTCCCTGTCGGCCGCCGCGCACGCGCAAATCTCCAACGACACGGTCAAGATCGGCCAGATCTCCGATCTCTCGGGCATCTATGTCGACGTGGACGGCCCGGGAGGCACCGAGTCCATCCGCATGGCCATCGAGGACTTCGGCGGCGAGGTCAACGGCAAGAAGATCGAACTGGTGACCTTCGACCACCAGAACAAGACCGACCTGGCCACAAGCAAGGCCAAGGAATGGCTCGATCGCGACGGCGTGGACATGATCTTCGGCAACGGCCCGTCGGCGATCGCCCTGGCCGTGTCCAGCATCTCGGCCGGCAAGAAGACGCCCTTCTTCTCCAATACCGCGCTCACGACCCGGCTGACCAACGAGGACTGCAACGCCTACACCGTCCACTACGCCTACGACACCAAGGCGCTCGCCAAGGTCTCCGCCAGCGCGATCGTGAAGAACGGCGGCAAGGACTGGTATTTCCTGGCGCTGGACACGGCCTTCGGCGAATCGGTGGTAAAGGACGTGTCGGTCGAGATCGACGGCAGCGGCGGCAAGGTCGTGGGCGTGACCAAGCATCCCGCCGGCGTGTCGGACTTCTCCTCCTTCCTGTTGCAGGCCAAGAACTCCGGCGCCTCGGTGCTGGGCCTGGCCAGCTCGGGCTCGGACGCGGTCAACGCCATCAAGGGCATCCGTGAGTTCGGCATTTCCAAGTCGATGGTCGTGGCGCCCTCGCTGATCTTCATCGCCGACATCCACGCGCTGGGGCTGCGCACCACGCAAGGCCTGCAATTCACCGAAAGCTGGTATTGGGACATGAACGACCAGGCCCGGGCCTGGGCCCGGCGCTTCTTCGAGCGCACCAAGAAAATGCCGAACGGCGCGCAGGCCGCCCAGTACTCGGCCACGCTGCACTACCTGAACGCGGTCAAGGCGATCGGCAGCGACGATGGCGACAAGGTCATGGCCCAGATGAGGGCCACGCCGATCAACGACATGTACGCCACCAACGGCATCATCCGGCCCGACGGCCGCATGGTCCATGACATGTTCCTGGTCGAGGTCAAGAAGCCCGAGGAGTCCAAGGCGCCCTGGGACTACTACAAGGTGGTCGCCACCGTACCGGGCGAGGAGGCCTTCACTCCGAAGTCCGAATCCCGGTGCGCCATCTGGAAATAGGCTGACGAGGGTCCGAGACGCCATGTCCGACATCATCCTGGAAACGCGCCGGCTCACCAAGGAGTTCAAGGGCTTCACCGCGGTCAGCGAGGTGGACCTGCGCGTGGTCCGGAGGTCGATCCATGCGCTCATCGGACCCAACGGTGCCGGCAAGACCACCTGCTTCAACCTGCTGACCCGGTTCGTGGACCCCACGTCCGGCACCATCCTGTTCAATGGCGAGGACATCACGCGCGAGCCGCCGGCGCAGGTCGCGCGGCGCGGCATCATCCGCTCGTTCCAGATCTCCGCCGTGTTCCCGCAACTCAGTGTGCGCGAGAACGTACGCCTGGGCCTGCAGCGCGCGCTGGGCACCAGCTACCATTTCTGGAAGAGCGAACGCACGCTGCAGCCGCTCGACGCGCGCGCCGACGCGCTGCTCGCCGAGGTCGGCCTGGAGGCGCTGGCCGACGAGACGACGGTCAACCTGCCCTACGGGCGCAAGCGGGCGCTCGAGATCGCGACCACCCTGGCGCTCGAGCCCGAGCTGATGCTGCTCGACGAGCCCACCCAGGGCATGGGCCACGAGGACGTCGACCACGTGGCGCAGCTCATCAAGCGCGTCTCGGCCGGCCGCACCATCCTGATGGTGGAACACAATATGAACGTGGTGGCCCGGATCGCGGACACCATCACCGTCCTGCAACGCGGCGCGGTACTGGCCGAGGGCACGTACGCCGAGGTCTCGCGCAATCCGCAGGTGATCGAGGCCTACATGGGCACGGCGGCCGGCGAACTCCAGGGAGCGCCATGATGGCGGCCGCCGCACTGGAGATTCGGGGCCTGCACGCCTCGCCCGGCGTATAGGAGGTCCCATGGAAATCTTCGGCATCTCGATGATCGCGCTGCTCAGCCAGATCCTGCTGGGGCTGGTCAACGGCTCGTTCTATGCCGTGCTCAGCCTGGGCCTCGCGGTGATCTTCGGCCTGCTCAACGTGGTGAACTTCGCCCATGGCGCGCTCTTCATGCTGGGCGCGGTCACCACCTGGATGGCCATGGAATACCTGGGCCTGAATTACTGGATCATGCTGATCCTCGCGCCGCTGGTGGTCGGAACCTTCGGCGTGCTGTCCGAACGGCTGCTGCTGCGCTGGATCTACAAGCTCGATCCCCTGTACGGCCTGCTGCTGACGCTGGGCCTGACGCTGCTGCTCGAAGGGGCGTTCCGCTCGGTCTACGGCGTCTCTGGCCTGCCGTACGATCCGCCCGAACTGCTCTCGGGCGCCACCGACCTGGGCTTCATGATCCTGCCCAATTACCGCGCCTGGGTGGTGCTGGCATCACTCGTCGTCTGCTTCGCGGCCTGGTTCATGATCGAGAAGACCCGCATCGGCGCCTACCTGCGCGCCGGCACCGAGAATCCGCGCCTGGTCGAGGCCTTCGGCATCAATGTGCCGCTGATGATCACCCTCACCTATGGTTTCGGCGTCGGCCTGGCCGCCTTCGCCGGCGTGCTGGCCGCGCCGGTGGTGCAGATCTCCCCGTTGATGGGCCAGAACCTGATCATCGTCGTCTTCGCGGTCGTGGTGATCGGCGGCATGGGCTCGATCATGGGTTCGATCCTGACCGGCCTGGGGCTGGGCGTCATCGAGGGGCTGACCAAGGTCTTCTACCCGCAGGCTTCCTCCACCGTGGTGTTCGTGATCATGGTCATCGTGCTGTTGATGCGTCCCACCGGCCTGTTCGGCAAAGACAAGTAGGAACCACGCCATGCACCCGACACGATTCACCCTCGGCTATGGCGCGCTGCTGCTGTTGCTGATCGCGTTGCCCTGGCTGGGCGCGTATCCGGTCTTCGTGATGAAGCTGATGTGCTTCGCGCTGTTCGCGGCGGCCTTCAACCTGCTGCTGGGCTATACCGGGCTGCTGTCGTTCGGCCACGCGGCCTTCCTCGGCGGCGCGGCCTACGCCACCGGCCACGCCATGAAGGTGTGGGGGGCCACGCCCGAACTCGGCCTGCTGCTGGGCACCACCGCCGGCGCCCTGCTCGGCTGGATCTTCGGCAGCCTGGCGATCCGGCGCCAGGGCATCTACTTCGCGATGATCACGCTGGCCCTGGCGCAGATGTTCTATTTCATCATGGCCCAGATGCCCTTCACCGGCGGCGAGGATGGCCTGCAAGGCATCCCGCGCGGAAGACTGTTCGGCCTGATCGACCTGGATGACGACCTGAGCATGTATTACGTCACCCTGGCGGTGGCGGCGGCCGGCTTCCTGCTCATCGTGCGCGCCGTGCATTCGCCCTTCGGGCACGTGCTGCGCGGCATCAAGGAAAACGAGCCGCGCGCCTTGTCCCTGGGCTACGACACCGACCGTTTCAAGCTGCTCGCCTTCGTGCTCTCGGCGGCGCTTTCGGGGCTTGCCGGCTCGCTCAAGACCCTGGTGATGGGCGTGGCCACGCTGACCGACGTCCACTGGTCAGCCTCCGGCTCGGTGATACTGATGACGCTGGTCGGAGGCATGGGCACCCTCGCCGGCCCCTTGGTGGGCGCCAGCGTCATCGTGGCGCTCGAGAGCAAGCTCGGCGAGATCGGCGCGCAGCTCGCCCGCTGGACCGGCGTGGACTGGTTCGGCACGCTGGGCGAGTCGGTCAGCATGGTGATGGGCCTGCTGTTCGTCATCTGCGTACTGACGTTCCGCAATGGGATCGCGGGGGAAATCATACGGCTGACCGAGCGCCGGCGGCGCCCCGCACGCGGCGCACAGGGCCGGCGCGCGGAACAGGACCGGGGCACGGGCCCGGATCATGGACGAGGAGATCCCGCATGAACAACTTGTTCGACCTGAGCGGCAAGACGGTGCTGATCACGGGCGCCAACGGCGGCATCGGCGCCAGCACGGCCGCGGTCTGCGCCAGCCTGGGCGCCCGGATCCTGGGTACGGACCGCGACGAGCGGCTCGATGCGGCGCTCGCGGACGGCCCGTTCGCCGAGCAAATCGCCTACCATCGCTGCGACGTCACCAAGCGGGCCGACGTGACGCGCCTGTGCGCCACATTCGAACGCGTCGACGCGGCGGTGCTGAATGCGGGCATCCTGCCCTCGGCTCCGATCGAGAGCGAGCAATGGGACGAATCCTTCGATGAGGTCATGGCGGTCAACGTCAAGGGCATCGTGAACTTCGCCCGCGCCCTGATGCCGCCGATGCATGCGCAAGGCAGCGGCAAGCTAGTGCTGGTCGGCTCGATCTCCGCCTACACGGGCGGGCAGCTCGCCTCGTCGCCGCCGCAATACGCCATGTCCAAGGGCGCCGTCCATACGTTCACCAAGTGGCTCGCGCGCCAGGGCGGAACCACGGTGCAGGTCAACGCCGTAGCCCCGGGGGTGATCGACACGCCCCTGGTAAAGCACCCCTACCACGCGCCGGCGAGCCAGCCCATCGGCCGCAAAGGCCAGCCCGCCGAGATCGCCTGGCCCATCGCCTTCCTGTGCTCCGCAGCCAGCAATTTCATGACTGGTTCCGTGCTGCACATCAATGGCGGCGCCCACATGCCGTAGCCACGGCCCCCGCCGACCAGAAACAGGAGAAGCCATGAACACCGTCCCCCCTCATACTCCCGCCGCCACGGGCGTGCATGTCCCCCTGGCCGGCAAGGTCATCCTCGTCACCGGCGCGGGCCGTGGCAACGGACGGGCGCTTGCGTTCGGCCTGGCGGCGGCCGGTGCCCATGTCATCGCCACCGACATCGATGCCGCCGCGGCACGCTCGACCGCACGAGGCATCCGCGACGCCGCCGGCGCAGCGGCGGATCCCATGCGAGCCGGGGACGGCTCCCACGCGGCGCTGGACATCACCGACGCCGACGCCTGCGACCAGCTCGCAGCGCAAGTCGAGCGCGAGCACGGGCGCCTGGACGGCCTGGTGAACAATGCCGGCATCATCATCCGCGAACCCCACACGAGTCCCGCCGTGCGGGACAACTGGCGGCGCCAGTTCGACGTCAACGTGCACGGGACCTTCCACTGCACCATGGCCTTCCTCGCACTGCTGAAGGCGTCCCGGGGGACCATCGTCAACATCACTTCCATGGCGGGCGACATCGCGCAGCTCGGAAGCTTCGGCTACTCGGCATCCAAGGCGGCCCTCAAGATGTTCACGCAGACTCTCGCCGGGGAGGTGGCGGCCGAAGGCGTGCGCGTCAATGCGATTGCGCCGGGTGTGATCGAGACCGACATGACGGCGGCCACCCGGGCCAGCCCGGAACGGCTGGGCAAGCTGATGGCCCGCATTCCGATGGGCCGATTGGGACAGCCCGAGGAACTGGTGGGCGCGGCCGTATTCCTGTGCTCGGACGCCTCGGCCTACGTCACCGGCGCGACCCTCGCCGTCGATGGCGGATATCTGGCGGTATAGCCGCGGCGGCCCGGCCGGACCGCAGACCAGGACGGGCCCCTGCTTACGTTTTCAACGGTCTCGCTCGACCGCGAAAGTGCAAAATTCCGCCAGGGTCTCGCGATATGCGGAATCCGGCAGGGCCTCGAGGGCCTGGAGGGCCAGGGACGCCTCGGCGCGCGCGGCCTCGCGGGTGTACTCGAGGGCGTCGGTGTCGCGGATGGCCTGCGCCACGGCCTGGAAATCGGCCGAGCCGGTGCGGATGGCCTCGCGCACCAGCTCGCGCTGCGCCGGGTCGCCGATCTCGAGCACGCGGATCAGCGGCAGCGTGGGCTTGCCCTCGCGCAGGTCGTCGCCGACGTTCTTGCCCAGGGCCTGGGTGTCGCCGCTGTAGTCCAGCACGTCGTCGACGAGCTGGAAGGCCGTGCCCAGATGCCGGCCATAGGCGGCGGCGGCCTGCTCCTGCCCGGGCGTGGCGCCGGAGATGATGGCGCCCACCTGCGCGGCCGCCTCGAAGAGCTTGGCCGTCTTGTAGCGCACCACCTGCAGGTAGCGGTCCAGCGAGACATCCGGATCGTGCACGTTGAGGAGCTGCAGCACCTCGCCCTCGGCGATGACGGTGGTCGCCGCCGAGAGCACCGCCATGGCGGCCATGGAGTTGGTCTCGACCATCATCTCGAAGGACCGCGAGTACAGGTAGTCGCCCACCAGCACGCTGGCGGCGTTGCCGAACACCGCGTTGGCGGTGCCGCGGCCGCGGCGCATGTCGGATTCGTCGACCACGTCGTCGTGCAGCAGCGTGGCGGTGTGGATGAACTCGACCACGGCCGCCAGCCGGTGGTGATTGTCGCCGCGATAGCCCAGCGCGCCCGCGACCAGCAGCACCATGGCCGGCCGCATGCGCTTGCCGCCGGCCCCGACGATGTAGTCGCCGATCGTGCGGATCAGGACGACCTCGGAGTCCAGGCGCGCGCGGATCACCGCGTCGACCGCCCGCATGTCGTCGGCGATGGGCGCGAACAGTTCAGAGAGTCTCAGCAAGTCAAACCCGGGTTCTGGAAGCGGCGGCCGCGACGCGCGGCCACAAGGACCCAGATTATACTTTCCCAATCCAAATCAGGAGATTCCCTTGACCGATCCGCAATTGCGCCCTCTGCTCGAGAGCGCCCAGCGCGTCCTGGCCCAGCTCGAGGCCTGGCTGCCCCCCGCCCCGCCCCCCATCGACTGGTCGGCCCACGCCTATCGCTGGCGCCGGCGCGGCGCGCGCGGCTGGCTGGACGCGGTGACGCGCATCGCGCCCATCGGCCTGGACGACCTGCGGCACGTGGACCGGCAAAAGGCCATCCTCGAGCGCAACACCTTGGCCTTCCTGCGCGGCAAGCCGGCCAACAACGTGCTGATGACCGGCGCCCGCGGCACGGGAAAGAGCTCGCTGGTGCGCGCGATGCTGCACGCCTTCGGCCCCGAGGGCCTGCGCCTGATCGAGGTCGACAAGTCCGACATGGGCGACCTGGGCCAGATCATCGAGCTCATCGCCGACCGCCCCGAGCGCTACATCATTTTCTGCGACGACCTGTCCTTCGAGGAAGGCGAGCCCGGCTACAAGGCGCTCAAGTCCGTGCTGGACGGCTCGGTGGCCGCGCCCGGCGACAATGTGCTGATCTACGCGACCTCCAACCGCCGCCACCTGATGCCCGAGTACATGCGGGAAAACCTCGCGGCCCAGCACCAGCCCGACGGCGAGATCCATCCGGGCGAGACCGTCGAGGAAAAGATCTCCCTGTCCGAGCGCTTCGGCCTGTGGCTGTCGTTCTATCCCTTCAGCCAGGACGACTACCTGGACATCGTCGGACACTGGCTCGAGGTGCATGGCTGCGGCCCCGGCGACGTCGCGCAGGCGCGCACCGAGGCGCTGCAATGGGCGCTCGAACGCGGGTCGCGCTCGGGCCGGATCGCCCGCCAGTTCGCGCGCGACTGGGCCGCCCGCCATGTCTAGCGCGGTGCCCCGCGACTGCGCGTCCGATGAATCGCGCCCGCACGGGCGAGACGCCAGGACCTCGCGCGCGCAGGACGCCAGGACCTCGCGCGCGCAGGATCCCAAGGCGCCGTCCCCGGCGGGCGCCAAGCCCTACCTGCGGGTGGCGGCGGGGCTGATCCTGGATGCGGACGGCCGCCTGCTGCTGGGCCAGCGCCCCAAGGGCAAGCCCTGGGAGGGTTGGTGGGAGCTGCCCGGCGGCAAGATCGAGCCCGGCGAGACCATCGAGCAGGCGCTGGTGCGCGAGCTCGGCGAGGAACTCGGCATCCGCGCGACCCGCATCTACCCCTGGGTCACCCACGTCCACGAATACCCCCAGAACATCGTCGAGCTCGCCTTCTGCCAGGTGACCGCCTGGGAGGGCGAGCCCCGCGGCCTCGAGGACCAGGCATTGCTCTGGATCGACCCCGGCACCATCCGCCTGGTCCCGGACGGCCCGCCCGTGGCGCCCAATGGCGAGATCCTGCTGCCCGCCGCCGCGCCGCCGCTGCGATGGCTGCGCCTGCCCACGCGCTACCGCATCGGGGCGATCGGCGGGCCCCAGGGGCTGGCCGGCTGGCTGGCCAGGCTGCAGGCCGAGCTGCGCGCCGGCCCCTGCCTGGTGCAGTTCCGCGAGCCCGCCTGGTCGGGCGATCCCGCCTCGCTGGCGGCGGCCTTCGAGGCCACGCTGGCCCTCTGCCGCCGGCATTCGGCCCCATGCCTGGTGAACAGCGCGCATCCACGCGCGTGGTGGGCGCGGGCCGACGGCGTGCACCTGCGCGCCGCGGACGCGGCAGAGCTGGCGCAGGCGGGCGAGCGGCCCCCTGGCATGCTCGCGGTCTCGGCGCACGGTGCGCGCGACATCGCCCACGCGCGGGCCCTGGAGGCGGATTTCGTGGTGCTGGGCCACGTGCTGGACACCCCCAGCCACGCCGGCGCCGCGCCGCTGGGCTGGGCGGGCTTCCAGGCCCTGGCCGCCACGGCCGGGCGGCCGGTCTTCGCCATCGGCGGCCAATCCGCCGAGACCGCCGAGACCGCCCGCCGCCACGGGGCGCACGGCATCGCCGCGATCCGCGGCGCCCTGTAGCCCCGTGCCCCATGGTAGTCCCGTTCCCCATGGATGCATATCCACGGGGCGCGGCACCACGTGGGGCACGGCACTAGGGCTGTGTCTGGCCAACAGCGCCGGCGGGAACGGCGGGACCCGGGGCTATAACGGCGGGGCCCGGGGCTGTAGCGGCGGAGCTCGGGGACGTAACGGCAGAGCCTGGGGTTGCAGCGGCGGGACCCGGCGCCGCAACGGTATCGGCCGGCGCGCCGCCGGCCCCCGGCACCGGGGGTGACAGCCCCTCCCAGCCGCCGCCCAGGGCGGCGATGAGCTGCACGGTCGCCTGCAGGCGCTGTGCCCTCAGGTCCAGCGCCGATTGCTCCGCCGACAGGGCGCTGGTCTGCGCCTGCACCACGCTCAGGTAATCCACCAGGCCGGCCTGGTACTGGTTCGTGATCTGGCGCAGGGTCTCGCGCGCCGCCGCCAGCGCCCGCGCCTGGGAAGCCTGCTCGCGCACCATCGCGTCGGTCTGCGCGAGGGCGTCCTCGACTTCGCGCACGGCATCGAGCACGGTCTTGCGGTAGGCCGCCGCCTGGACATCGTAGGCGGCGCGCGCCGACTCGACCTCGGCCCGCCGCGCGCCGCCGTCGAACAGGGTCATGGCCAGGGTGGGGCCCAGGGTCCAGAAGCGGGCCGGGGCGCTCAGCCAGTCGACGAACTCGGCGGCGCGGTATCCCGCCTGCGCCCCCAGCGTGAGATCGGGAAACCAGGCGGCCTCGGCCACGCCGATCTGCGCATTGGCCTCGGCCGCCCGCCGCTCGGCCGCGGCCACGTCGGGCCGGCGCTCGAGCAGGGTCGAGGGCACGCCGGCCGGCACGGCCGGCACCTCGGGGACCCCGGCGCCCGCCGGCATCGTGAACGCGGCGGGCGTGCGCCCGAGCAGCACGGCGGCGGCGTTGATCTGCTGCTCGCGCTGCCAGCCCAGCCGTATCCTCTGGGTGCGCGCATTGTCCAGTTGCATCGAGGCGGCGGCCACGTCGGCCGGCGAGGCCACGCCCGCCGCATAGCGGTTGCGAGTCATCTGCAGGGCGCGTTCATATTCCTCCACGGTGCGATCCAGCAGCGCGGCCTGCGCCTCGTTGGCCCGGACCTCGAAATAGGTCTGCGCCAGGGTGGATTGCATGCTCAGGCGCGCGGCGGCCAGGTCGGCCGCCCCCGCCTCGAGCCCGGCGCGCCCCGCCTCGACGCCGCGGCGCACCTTGCCCCACAGATCGGCCTCCCAGCTCACCGACACCGAGACGCCATACTCGTTGGAGGGATTGTCGGCCGTGGCATTGCCGCGGCCCGCCCGCGTGTACGTGCCCGAGGCGCCCACCGTCGGGAACAGGCCGGAGCGCGCGCGGTCGAGCGCCGCGCGCGCCTGCCTGTACTGGGCCTCGGCGCGGGCGATGTCCAGGTTGCCCCGGGCCAGGGACTCCATCATCCCGTCCAGGTCCGCGTCGCCGAACAGCCGCCACCAGTCGGCCGCCAGCCCCGTCCCGCCCGGCTGGGCGCGGCGCCAGTTTCCTTCGGGCGCATGCCGGTACGCGGCCCCGACGTCCAGGGCGGGCCGCTGGTAGTCCGGGCCCACCGCGCAGGCGGCCAGCAGCAGCGCGCAGGCGGCCGCCGGGACCGCCACGCGGGCACGATGCGCCAGGCTACGAACCCGCACGTCCAAGTTCCTGTTCCCGCCGGCGCTGACCACGTAGACGATCCATGTACAAATAAACGACGGGCGTAGTGTAGAGCGTGAGCACCTGGCTGACCAGCAAGCCGCCGAGGATGGTGAGACCCAGGGGCTGGCGCATCTCGACCCCGGCGCCCGAGGCCAGCACCAGCGGCAGCGCGCCCAGCATCGCCGAGAGCGTGGTCATCATGATCGGCCGGAACCGCGCCAGGCAGGCCTCGAAGATCGCCTCGCGCGGATCCAGGCCGTCGCGGCGCTGCGCCTGCAGGGCGAAATCCACCATCATGATGGCGTTCTTCTTGACGATGCCGATCAGCAGGAACACGCCGATCAGCGCGATGAGGGTGAATTCCATCCCCGCCATGCGCAGGGCCAGCAGGGCGCCCACGCCCGCCGACGGCAGCGTCGACAGGATGGTGATCGGATGGATGGTGCTCTCGTAGAGCATGCCCAGCACGATGTACATCGCCACCAGGGCGGCGAGCAGCATCAGGGGCTGCTGCGCGACGGCATCGCGCATGAGGCTCGAGCTCTGGTCCAGGCCCGCCTGGACCTGGTGGGTGGGCAGGTTGATGCGCGCGACCGCGCCGTCGATCGCCTGCAAGGCCTGGTCGAGGGACACGCCCGGCGCCAGGCCGAAGGAAATCGAATCCGCGGCGAGCAGGCCCTGGTGGTTGACGGCGCGCGGCGCATTGCCCTCGCCGATGCGCACGAAGGCCGTCAGGGGCACCGCCTCGCCCTCCGCATTGATGACGTGCAGCGCCCGCAGCGAGCCGATGTCGCGCGCATCGCGCGCCTCCACGCCCATCACCACGTGATACTGGTTCAGCGCCCCGTAGATCACTGCCACCTGCCGCTGGCTGAAGGCGTTGTTCAGCACGTCGGCCAGGTCGGACATCTGGATCCCCTGGCGCCGCGCCGCGTCGCGGTCGACCTGCAATTCGACGCGCCGGCCCTTGTCCTCGACGTCCTGGTCCACGTCCACCAGTTCCGGCAGGGCCGCGATCGCATCGCGCACCCTCGGCATCCAGGTGGTCAGGGCCGAGAGCTCGCTGCTCATCAGCATGTAGCTGTAGGAGCCCGAGCGCGAGGAATGGCCCACGAAGATATCCTGCTGCGGCACCAGGAACATGCGCGCGCCGGGCACGTGCTCGAACTTGCCGCGCAGGCGGTCGACGATCCGGGTGGCGGGCGCGCGGCCCTCCTCCAGGGGCTTGAGCTGGATCTGGATGAAGCTCGAATTGCTGCCGCCGCGCCCGCCGGCGAATGCCGTGACGCTGTCGATGTCGGGATCGGCCAGCAGGATCTTGCGGAAGAAATCCAGCCGCGCCTGGGTCTGGTCGAAGGAGGTCCCGGTATCGACCCGAAAGAATCCCATCAGTTGCCCCGTGTCCTGCTGCGGAAAGAATCCCTTGGGGATGCTGGCGTACAGGAACACGTTCAGGCCGATCGTGGCCACCAGCAGGGCGAGGACCAGGCGCGCGTGGTCCAGCGACCAGCGCAGCGAGCGCCGGTAGCCGCGCCAGCAGGCATCGCCCATCCGCCGCAGCGCGCGCAGGAGGACGTTGGGCCGGGCCTCGCGCGCCTCGTCCCGGGGGCGCAGCAGCCGCGCCGCCATCACCGGCGTGAGCGTCACCGAGATCAGCAGCGACACCATGATGGCGGCCGACAGGGTCACGGCGAACTCCTTGAAGAGGCGCCCGACCAGCCCCCCCACCAGCCAGAGGGGAATGAACACCGCCACCAGGGACAGGCTCATGGCCAGCACCGTGAAACCCACCTCGGCCACGCCGCGCAGGGCCGCGCGGCCCGGGCGCATGCCGCGCTCGATGTGGCGCATGATGTTCTCGAGCACCACGATGGCATCGTCCACCACGAAGCCCGTCGCCACGATCAGCGCCATCAGCGAAATCGTGTTGAGCGTGAAACCGAACCACCACATCAGGCTGAAGGTGCTCAGCAGCGAGGCCGGCACCGCGACGGCGGGGATCAGGGCCGCGCGCCAGTGCCCGAGGAAGGCCAGGACCACCGCCACCACGAGGATGACGGCCAGCACCAGCGTGAGCTCGGCCTCATGGAGCGAGGCGCGGATGCTGGGCGTGCGGTCCTGCGCGATCGACAGGGTGACGCTGTCGGGCAGCAGTTCCTGCAGGACCGGCAGCCGGCCACGGATCGCATCCACGGTGTCGATGATGTTGGCATCGGTCTGGCGCCGGATGATCAGCAGCACCGCCGCGCGGTCGTTGAAATAGCCGACCTGGTTGGTGTCCTCGACCGAGTCCTCCACCCGCGCGACGTCCGCCAGGCGCACGGGCCGCCCGTCGCGCCAGGCGACGACCAGGTGGGCGTAGTCCGCGGCGCGCGTGAGCTGGCCGCCCGAGTCCACCTGCCACTGGAAGGCCCCGCGCTCGATCACGCCGCCGGGCCGCAGGGAATTGACGTCGCGCAGCGACTCGCGCACGGTGTCGAGCGAGATGCCCGCGGCCTCCAGCGCACGCGGATCCAGCGACACGCGCACCGCCGGCAGCGAGCTGCCGCCGACGGTGACCTCGCCCACCCCGTTGATCTGCGCGAGCTTCTGCGCGAGCACGGTGGCCGCCAGGTCGTAGAGCTCGCCGCGCGTGGCGGTGCCCGAGGTCAGGGCGAGGGTCATGATCGGCGAGGACGAGGAGTTGACCTTGTTGTAGGTCGGGCTGCCGCGCATCCCCGAGGGCAGCAGGGGCCGCGCCGCGTTGATCGCCGCCTGCACGTCGCGCGCCGCGTCATTGACGTCGCGGTCCAGGTTGAACATCAGCGAGATCCGCGTCGACCCCTCGCTGCTGCGCGAGCTCATGTCGCTCAGGCCGGCGATCGCGCCCAGCGATTGCTCCAGGGGCATGGCCACGCTGGAGGCCATGGTCTCGGGGCTCGCGCCCGGCAGGGATGCCTGCACCGAGATCATGGGGAAATCGACCTGCGGCAGCGGCGCCACCGCCAGGAAGCGCAGGGCGAGCACCCCGGCCAGCACCATGGCCAGGCACAGCAGGCTCGTGCCCACCGGGCGGCGCAGGAACACGGCAAAGAACCTCATGGCGCGGCGGCCCCGTCCGCCGGCCCGCGCCGCGCCAGGCGCTCGAACCACAGATAGATCACCGGCGTCGTGAACAGCGTCAGCACCTGGCTGCACAGCAGCCCGCCGACCATCGCCAGGCCCAGCGGCTGGCGCAGCTCGGCGCCCGAGCCCGAGGCGAACACCAGCGGGATGGCGCTGAAGAACGCCGCCAGCGTGGTCATGAGGATGGGCCTGAAGCGCAGCAGCGCCGCCTCATGGATGGCGGCCCGCGGCCCCAGGCCGCGCTCGCGCTGCGCCTCCAGGGCGAAGTCGATCATGAGGATGGCGTTCTTCTTGACGATGCCGATCAGGAGGATGATGCCGATCACGCCGATCATGTCCAGCTCCAGGCCCGCCAGCCACAGCGCGATCAGGGCGCCGATGGCGGCCGAGGGCAGCGTCGAGAGGATGGTGACGGGATGGATGGTGCTCTCATACAGCACGCCCAGGACGATGTACATCGTGACCACCGCCGCCAGCAGCAGCCACAGCGTGCTCGAGAGCGAGGCCTGGAACGCGTGCGCCGCGCCCTGGTATCGCAGGTCCAGCGATTCGGGCATGCCCAGCGATTCGCGGGCCTGGTCGATGGCCTCGACCGCGTCGGACAGGGCGGCATCCGGTGCCAGGTTGAAGGACAGGGTCACCGCGGGGAACTGGCTCAGGCGCTGCACGGCCAGTTGCGCCGCGCCCTGCTCGAACCGGGCCACGCTCGAGAGCGGCGTCACCCCGCCGCCGCCCGTCGCCACGTACACGTGCTCGAGGGACTCGGGGCCGGCCTGCTTCATCGCGCCGCCAGCCTCCAGCACCACGCGGTACTGGGCGGACTGCGTGTAGATGGTGGAGATCAGGCGCTGGCCGAAGGCGTCGTAGATGGCATCGTCGATCGCCGTCTGCGTCACGCCCAGCCGGGCGGCGGCGTCGCGGTCGACGCGCACGGACAGCCCCAGGCCGCGGTTCTGCAGGTCGTCGGTCACGTCGCGCAGCTCCGGCAGGCCGCGCAGGGCCTCGACCAGGCGCGGCGTCCACTCGTCGAGCACCGCCTGGTCCGGATTGGACAGGGTCACCTGGTACTGCGTGCGGCTGACCTGGTCCTCGACCGACAGCTCCTGGACCGGCTGCATGTAGGCCTCCAGGCCCGGGACGCCGCGCAGGGATTCGCCCAGGCGGTCCATGATGTCCCGCACCCGATCGCCGCGATCGGCCAGCGGCTTGAGGGCGATCTGCATGCGTCCCGTGTTGAGGGTCGTGTTCGAGCCGTCGATGCCGATGAACGAGGACACGGCCTCGACGTCGGGATCCTGCAGGACGCGCTCGGCGGCCGCGCGCTGCAGGGCCGACATGGCGGCGAAGGACGCGGTCTGCGGCCCTTGCGTGATGGCCTGGATCGCGCCGGTGTCCTGCTGCGGAAAGAAGCCCTTGGGGATGCCGGCATACAGGGCCGCGGTCACGAACAGGGTGGCGACCGCCGCCCACAGGGTCGCGCGCTGGTGGTCCAGCACCCACAGCAGCCCCCGGTCGTACCAGGCCACCAGGCCTTTCATCGCATCGGCCGACCAGCGCTGGAAACGGCCCTGGGACGCCTCGTCCTCCGGGCGCAGCATGCGCGCGCACATCATGGGCGTGAGTGTGAGCGAGATCAGCAGCGACAGCAGGATCGCCACCGCCAGCGTGACCGCGAACTCGCGGAACAATCGCCCCACGACGTCGCTCATGAACAGCAGCGGGATCAGCACGGCGATCAGCGACAGGGTCAGCGACACCAGCGTGAAGCCGATCTGGCGCGCGCCGCGCAGGGCCGCCTGCAAGGCGTTCTGGCCGCCCTCCATGTGGCGCGCGATGTTCTCGATCATCACGATGGCATCGTCCACCACGAAGCCCGTGGCGATCGTCAGCGCCATCAGGGTCAGGTTGTTGATGCTGAAGCCCATCAGGACCATGAGCCCGAAGGTGCCCACCAGCGACAGGGGCACGACGACGCCGGGGATCAGGGTCGCGCGCCAGGTGCGCAGGAAGGCGAACGTCACCGCCACCACCAGCAGGATGGCCAGCAGCATCTCGACCTGCACGTGCTCGACCGAATCGCGGATGGTGTGCGTGCGGTCGGAGGCCACGGCCACGTCCACGCCGATGGGCAGCCCCTGCCGCAGGGAGGGCAGCAGCGCGCGCACCTCGTCGACGACCTCGATCACGTTGGCGCCGGGCTGGCGCTGGATGTTCAGCAGGATCGCCGGCGAGCGGCCGAACCAGGCGGCCTGCTGGATGTTCTCGGCGTCGCGGCGCACCGTGGCCACGTCGCGCAGGCGCAGCGGCGCGCCGTTCTCGTACGCCAGGATCAGCGCCTCGTATTCGGCCGGGTCGCTCAACTGGTCGTTGACGCTGATGGTGATCGAGCGCTGGGGCCCGTCGAGGTTGCCCTTGGGCTGGTTCACATTGGCCCGGGTCACCGCCGTGCGCAGGTCCGCCAGCGTCAGGCCGTGCGAGGCGAGCGCCTGCGGATCGGCCTGGATGCGCACCGCCGGCCGCTGGCCGCCGACCACGCTCACCAGGCCCACGCCCGACACCTGCGAGAGCTTTTGCGCCACGCGCACGTCGATCAGGTCGCGCACCTCGTGCAGGGGCAGCGTGGGCGAGGTCACGGCCAGGGTCATCACCGGCGCGTCGGCCGGATTGACCTTGTTGTAGACCGGCGGCGAGGGCATGTCGGCCGGCAGCAGGTTGGAAGCCGCGTTGATGGCGGCCTGGACCTCCTGCTCGGCCACCGCCAGCGGCAGGTCCAGGTCGAAGCGCAGGGTGATGCGCGAGGACCCGCCCGAACTGGTGGACAGCATCTGGGCCAGGCCGGGCATCTGGCCGAACTGGCGCTCGAGCGGCGAGGTGACCAGCGCCGTCATCACGTCGGGGCCGGCCCCCGGATACAGGGTGGTGACCTGGATGGTCGGGAAATCCACCTGCGGCAACGCCGACACCGGCAGCGCGCGATAGCCCATCAGGCCCGTGAGCGCCAGGGCGATCATCGCCAGGGTCGTGGCGACCGGGCGCAGGATGAAGGGGCGCGACAGGTTCACCGAGGGCTTCCCCGGGCCGCCTGGGGATCGCCCTCCACGATCTCGACGGGACTGTCCTCGCGCAGGCGATCGGTGCCCTCGATCACCACCTGGTCGCCCGCCTGCAAGCCGTCCTCGACGATGACGCGCTCGCCGTCGGTCGTGCCGGTGCGCACCGGCACGACGTGCGCGCGCCGCTGCTCATCGACCCGGTAGACGAAGGCCCCCACCGAGCCGCGCTGCACCGCCCGCACCGGCACGACGACGCCGCGCTGCTCGCCCAGGTACAGGCGCACATTGACGAACTGGTTGGGAAACAGCGCATCGTCCTCGTTGGCGAAGCGCGCCTTGAGCCCGACCGTGCCGGTGGACACGTCGATCTGGTTGTCGATCGCGACGAGGGTGCCGCGCGCGAGCACGCGCTCGCCGCCGCGCGCCAGGGCGTCGACCGCGAGGCCGCCGCCCGCCGCCTGCCCCGCGAGCAGCTCGTCCAGCCGCACCTGGGGTGCCGCGAACACCACGTCGATCGGGCGGCTGCGGGTGATCACCACCAGGCCGTCCGCATCCGAGGCGCTGACCATATTGCCCGCATCGACCTTGCGCAGGCCCAGGCGCCCGTCGATCGGCGCGACGATCCGCGTGTAGCCGAGCTGCCGCCGCGCGTCCTCGACCGCGGCCTGGTCGATGCGCGCCTGGCCTTGCAGCTCGAGGACCTGCGCGCGTGCCGTATCGAGCTGCTGGCGCGCCACCGAATCCTGCTTGAACAATTGCTCGTAGCGCTTGAGGTCGCGCTCGGCGTTGGCGAGCTGGGCCGCATGCTGGGCCTGCTGGCCCAGGGCCTGGTCGAGCTGGATCCGGAAGGGCTCGGGATCGATGCGCGCCAGCAGGTCGCCCGCGCGCACCGCCTGCCCGTCCTCGAAGGCGATCGATTCCAGCAGGCCATCGACCCGGGGGCGCACGGTGACGGTGCCGCTGGAGGTGACGGTGCCGATCGCATCGAGCAGCCGGGCGACGGCGCCGTCCTGGGCCTGGGCCACGCGGACCGGCGTGGCCGCCGCCCGCCCGGGGAATCCGCCCTGGCGGCCCGGGCCGCCGGGGGCACCCGCCCCGCCGGGCCAATACAGCCAATACGCCACGGCCAAGCCGGCCAGGACGATCGCCGCCCCCAAGACCCAGGACCGGCGGCGCATCCTCGGCCGCATCGTGGAACCCACCATATGAATCTCCGGCATGCAGGAGGCGCACCGGCCCCGACGACCTGCCCCGCCTCGCTGAAAACAGCCTAGATATTACAGCGAGCGAGCCGGAAGCCGATGTCGCGCGTCGCCGGCTGGGGCTTGAATTCCGTGTCCTGGCCGGAAAACCGCACCCAGATCACGTACTTGTTGGCGCTGATCTCGGGAAAGACCTGGAGGGACTCGTCGACCCAGACCCTGAGGAGCTGGAAGGTCTTGCCGCCCAGCATTTCCTGGTAGGCGCCCTGAGTGGCGCGCTGGTCCTGGGCATCGCCCGAATCGCGCAGCAGCCGCAGGATCATGGCCATGGCCTTGTACAGCGGCAGGAACGGGTCGATCCAGCGGGCCAGGTCGCGCGAGCGCGCCTCGGCGGGCCGGATCTGCCAGGCATGATAGGAAGGCATGTCGATCTGCGACGAGCCGCCGGGCACCGTCACCCGGCCGCGCAGGCTCGCCAGCCACTCGTTGTCGCGCAGGTACTGGCCGATGCGCCCCTGGCCGCTGAGGCCCGCCGCGGCGGCCTGGATCTGGGCCAGCAGCTCGTCCACCATCGCGCCGTCCACGCCGGGATGGTCGCGCAGGGCCGACAGGGCGCTGCGGTGGCGGTCGAGGTCCTGCAGCACCGCGGTGCGCAGGTCCGCCCGGTCGCAGATATCCAGCAAATCGAACAGAGTCGCCATCGCGACCTGGTGGCAGCGCGCATCCTCGCCCTGCGCGAAGAAGAACAGGCGATCGAACAGATGCTCGACTCTGAGGAAGGTCCGGACTCGTTCGTTGCAGGGGTACTCGTATAGAACCACGCGCTACTCACCCTATTCGTGACTGGATTTGCCGCCGGATCGGCGCGCGGCCTGCGCGCACCAGGAATCATGGAGGGCGCGGGTACGGCGCACCAGCTCGTCCAGGCTCGTCGGGCCATCATTGAGCACGACGTCGTCCGCGATCGCCAGGCGTTCCTCCCGCGATGCTTGTGCGGACATGATACGCCCAATGGCTTGCGGCGTCAGCCCGCTGCGGGCCTGGACGCGCCGCACCTGGGTCTCGGGATCGCAGTCGACGACGCAGATCCGGTCGACCCGCTCGCGCCAGCGTCCGCTCTCGGCGAGCAGGGGCACCACATAGACCAGGTAGCAGCCGCGCGCCCGCGCCGCCTGGGAGCGCACCGCGTGATCGATCAGGGGATGGAGGATCGCCTCGAGCTCGCGCCGCGCCCCGGGCTCGCCGAACACGTGTGCCCGCATCCAGGCCCGGTCCATGGCGCCATCCGCGCCGATCGCCGCCTCGCCGAAGCGCGCGCGGATCGCCTCGATGGCCCCGCCGCCCGGCGCCGTCAGGGCGTGGGCGATGCGGTCGGCGTCGACGATGGCCGCGCCCCATCCCGCCAGCAGCTCGGCCACCTGCGATTTGCCGGATCCTATGCCTCCGGTCAGGCCGACGGAAAACATGCCTCGTGAACTCCTGTGGGTGTCGACACCTCGACTGTACCGCAGGCCGCCGCGGCGGCACAGGCGCCCCGGGCCGCGGGCGGCGCGCCATCGCCAAGCCTCGCGCAAATGCGTAGAATGCGAATTTCAGACCCGGAGCCCATCCATGCGTTTTCCCGCCCTCGCGACACGTCGACCGTATCGGCTGGTCCTCGCGCCCGCCCTGCTGATCCTGCTGGCGGCCTGCGCCCAGCAACGCGAGCCCGGCTACTACCAGCCCGCGCCCGGCGGCACGGCCTCGGACGCCATGCACCGCGCCCAGGGCGGCACCCAGGTCGTCGCGCCATCGCAGATCCAGTTGGGCTTCGGGCCCAATACCCAGCGCAAGCCGGCCCAGGCCGGCGGCCAGGACCAGGCGGCCGCGGACGCGCCCGCGGCGGCCCCCGCCGCCGAGCCGGCGCCGGCGCCGCTGGCCGAGACGCACACCTACCTGGGCACGGTGCCCTGCGCCGGCGGCATGCAATGCCCGGCCTCGCGCATGACGCTGACCCTGGCGCCCGACGGCCAGTGGCGCGCCCGCAGCACCACGGTCGACACCGCCAAGACGAGCACCCAAATGGGCTGCTGGTACATCACCGGCGACAAGCCCCTGCGGATCATGCTGCAGGTCGGCGAGCGCACCACGGCCCAGCTCGAATTCACCTCGAACAGCACCCTGCGCATCCTCATGATGGACGGCCACCGGCCCCTGCTGGACTACACGCTCAAGCGCCAGGCCGACATCGATCCGATCGAGGAATTGTCCGGGCATCCGGCCCAGGCCTGCACGCGCCCCGGCGACTGAGCCCCGGCGGCCAAGCACCGGCAACTGAGCCGCGGCGACTGAGCCCGAGCGACTGAACCCCGGCGACCTGGCCGCGCGGCCGAGCCCCGGCGGCTATCCGGCGCGGCGCGCCGCCGGCTGGTCCTCCGGGCGGGGCGCGTCGTCCGCGCCCAGTTGCCAGTACAGGTAGCGGTGAGCCAGCTCCACGGCATTGCGCACCCGCATCTTTTCAAAGATCCGCGCGCGGTGCGCCTCGACCGTGCGCTGCGAGACGCCGAGCTCGGCGGCGATCACCTTGTTGGGCGTACCGCGGGTCACGTAGGCGAGGACGTCGCGCTCGCGCCGCGTCAGGACGTTGAACGGCGACACCTGCTCTTCGCGGATGTCGAATGAAGCGGCTGGCCTTGACATGACTGGGCTCCTTGAGTGGTCGAAGTGCAGGGGATTCTGCCACGGACCACCGGCCGCGATAAGCTGTCAGTCCTGACAGGTAGAAACGTGTCCCGCCGGCCGCTCAACGTGCCCCGCCGGCCGCTCAGGCGCGGACCTGGAGCTCGAGGTTGTCGATCAGGCGCGTGCTGCCCAGGCGGGCCGCCGCCAGGACCACGAGGGGCTCGCCGGCCCGGATCTCGGCCGGATCGGGCGGCAGCAGGTCGCGCTGGCGCCGCAGGGACACGTAGTCGACGCGCCAGCCCCGGGCGTCCAGCATCCGGCGGGCCTCGTCCTCGACCGCCTGCAGGTCCGCATTGCCGCCCAGCACCGCATCCCGCACGCGCTGCAGCGCGCCGTACAGGTTGGGCGCCTCGGCACGCTCGCCGGGGCTGAGGAAGCGGTTGCGCGAGGACAGGGCGAGGCCGTCGGCGTCGCGCACGGTCTCGTGGGCGAGGATCTCGACGGGCAACTGGAACTGCCGGCACATGGCGCGCACGACCATGAGCTGCTGGTAGTCCTTTTTGCCGAACACCGCGACGCGCGGCTGGACACAGGAAAAGAGCTTGAGCACGACGGTGCTCACGCCGACGAAGAAATCGGGCCGGAACTCGCCCTCGAGGATCTTGCCCAGCGCATCGCCGGGCTGGATGCGGAAATTCTGGGGTTCGGGATACATCTCGCGCTCGTCGGGCGCGAACAGCACGTAGACGTCCCGCTCGCGCTCGAGCTTGGCGATGTCCTCGGCCAGGGTGCGCGGATAGCGGTCGAAGTCCTCGTTGGGCCCGAACTGCAGGCGATTGACGAAAATGCTCGCCACCACCGGATCGCCGTGCTGGCGCGCCAGGCGCATCAGGGACAGGTGGGCGTCATGCAGGTTTCCCATGGTCGGGACGAAGGCCACCCGCAATTGGCCGCGCAACTGGTCGCGCAGGGCTTCGATGGTATGGACGACTTTCAAGGGGTTCCTCCGGCGCGCCTGAAACGGTCAGGCCGAGCGAGTATATGACAGTCTGACATACAGCGGCGCATAGGGCGCCGCCTGGGTGATCTCCAGCAGCGACTCGCGCGCGAGCTCGAGCAGGGCGAGGAAATGCACGACGACCACGGCGGCCGCGTCCCCCTCGCGGATGCGCTCGATGAAAAGCTCGGTGAACTCCATGAAGCGCACGTCCGAGAGGCGCCGCAGGATGCGGCTCATGTGGTCGCGCACGGAGAGCTGCTCGCGGGTGATGCGGTGATGGGCGTTGAGGCGCGCGCGGCGCATGATCTGCGCCCACGCCTCGCGCAGGTCGGCCACCGACACCTCGGGCGGCAGGCGCTCGGCGCGCAGGTCGGCAAAGGCGTGCGCCACCTGGAAATCGCGCCCGATCTGCGGCATGGCGTCGAGCCGCTGGGCGGCGAGCTTCATGCGCTCGTATTCCAGCAGGCGGCGGACCAGCTCGGCCCGGGGATCCTCGGGCTCCTCGCCGGTGTCGGACTTGCGCACCGGCAGCAGCATGCGCGACTTGATCTCGATCAGCATGGCGGCCATCAGCAGGTATTCGCCGGCCAGCTCGAGATTGCCCTCGCGGATCTGCTCGACATAGGCCAGGTATTGCGCCGTGACCTCCGCCATGGGGATGTCCAGCACATTGAAGTTCTGCTTGCGGATCAGGTAGAGCAGCAGGTCCAGCGGGCCTTCGAAGGCCTCGAGGAACACCTCGAGGGCGTCGGGCGGGATGTAGAGGTCCTGGGGAATGGAAAACAGCGGCTCGCCATACAGGCGAGCCAGGGCGACGCTGTCGACGACGTCGGGGGTGCTGTCGATTTCCGGGGCCACCAGGGCCGACAGCCCCGGATCCTCGTCCGGCGCACGCATGGGCGGCGTCAGGCTTTCTGGTAATAGACGTAGGGATCCTGGGGGACGCGCGCCGCCTTGTAGCCCTCTTGGAGCTCGGGATCGATGTACTTGTCCCACAGGCGGCCGCGGCCCGCGCGCTGGCGCGCCTCGGTGTCGGGCCGCTCGGTCTTGTATTTCTTGAGGAACTGCGTCAGCTCGGATTCAAAGTTATTTGCCATAATATCGCCATATGCGCTCGATCGATCGGTGCGCCCAGTTTACTTCACCCGGGCCGATCCGGCCTCCCAGATGTCAGCCCCACCCCCGGAACCCCCGCCCCCTTCCG
>JBIQHJ010000049.1:0-27819 GCA_044508625.1 Alcaligenaceae bacterium | reverse complement strand
AGACCTCGCCCGGGTGCGCGGCCACGTACTGGGCGGCCTTGACCTTGCGCAGCAGCTCGGACGCATCCCGGCCGATGCCGTTGTCGTGGATCTCCAGCACCTTGATCTCGCCCTGGGGATTGATCACGAAGGTACCGCGCAGCGACACGCCTTCCTCCTCGATGAGGACCTCGAAGTTGCGCGCCAGCACGTGGGTCGGGTCGCCGATCATCGGGTAGTCGACCTTCTTGATGGCCTCGGAGGTGTCGTGCCAGGCCTTGTGAGCGAAATGGGTGTCGGTCGACACGCTGTAGACCTCGACGCCCAGCTTCTTGAATTCGGCGTAGTGATCAGCCAGGTCCTCGAGCTCGGTGGGGCACACGAAGGTGAAGTCGGCGGGATAGAACACGAACACGGACCACTTGCCCGCGACGGACGCATCGCTCACCTCGACGAACTTGCCGTTGTGGTAGGCAGTGGCCTTGAAGGGCTTGATTTTGGTGTTGATCAGAGACATTGCTACTCCTTGTTCAGTGGTTGGCCGATTTGGCAACAGGACTAGTGTAGGCCCCCGTACCATATAAGTAAAATTGATTGTTTTTATCGACACGATCGACAATGACTATCGATCGGCACGGATTGGCAGATTTGCAACAATATGTGCAATATGCATATTACGAGATGATTCTTTTCCACGGCCGCGCGCTATGATCCACCGGCGAAACCATAAAAAAAGCGCGTAAGCCATTGTCGCACAGTGTTATTTAAAACCTCAAGCATCCCGTAAAGCATGTGGAGAGCGCTATGCGCAAGAACCTGCCGGTCACACAACGCGAATATGATTTTCCGGAACATGAAACGCTCCTGTCGGCCACCGACACCAAGGGCCGCATCACATACGCCAATGCGGCATTCGTCCAGGTCAGCGGCTTCGCCTACGAAGAACTGCTGGGCAAGGCGCACAACATCGTGCGCCATCCGGACGTCCCCCCCGACGCCTACCAGGACCTCTGGGACACGCTGCGCGAGGGCCGCGCCTGGACGGCGGTGATCAAGAACCGCCGCAAGAACGGCGACCACTATTGGGTACGGGCCAATGCGGCGCCAATCTTTCAGGACGACGAGCTGCGCGGCTACGTCTCGGTGCGCACCAAGCCCAGCAGGGCGGAAATCGAGGCGGCCGAGCGCACCTTCCAGGCCTTCGCGTCGGGCCGCCCGCGCAAGAGATTCCACCGCGGCCTGCTGCTGGACACCGGCTGGCTGCGCTGGCGCAACCTGCCCAAGCGCATGACCGTCCGCGGCGCCCTCGGCATCGGCATGGGGGCCCTGGCCGCCGTCTGGATCGCGATCATCGGCTCGCTCGCGGGCTTCGGTCAGCTCGATCCCTCGCTCGCCGGTCCCGTCGGCCTCGCCGGCCTGCTCGCCGTGGCGCTGGCGGGATGGGGCATCGACCGGTGGATCCTCCGCCCGCTGCGCATGGTGCAGCGCCAGGCCGCGCAGGCCGCCTCCGGCCAGCCCGTCGACGACTGGCGGCTGGTGCGCCAGGACGAGATCGCATCGATCCAGCGCGCGATCACGCAATCCAGCCTGAACCTGCGCTCGTTCATCGACGACGTCCACGCCCAGCTCGGCGGCCTGCGCAACGCCTCCTCCGAGATCGCCCAAGGCAGCCAGCACCTCAGCAACCAGAGCGAGGCGGCCGCCAACAACCTCGTCAGCACGTCGGGCGCGGTGCGCGACATGTCCTCGACCGTGCAGAACAACGCCGACTCGGCGCGCGACGCCACCACGCTGGCCGAGGCCTCCAGCCAGACGGCCACGCAGGCCGCCGAGATCGTCGACAAGGCCGTGCGCAAGATGCAGGAGATGGACGCCGCCAGCCACAAGATCGGCGAGATCGTCGGCCTGATCGACAGCATCGCCTTCCAGACCAACATCCTGGCGCTGAACGCCTCGGTGGAGGCCGCGCGCGCCGGCGAGCAGGGCCGCGGCTTTGCCGTGGTGGCCTCCGAGGTGCGGGCGCTCGCCCAGCGCAGCGCCACGTCGGCGCGCGAGATCGCCTCGCTGATCAAGGACGTGGTCAACATCGCCCAGAGCGGCGCCTCCCACGCCAACGAGGCGGCCGAGGCCATGTCCACCATCCTCGGCCAGAGCGAGCAGGTGCGCGCGCTGATCAAGCAGATCAGCCAGGCCAGCCTCGAGCAGTCCGAGGGCATCTCGCGCATCGCGCACGCCTTCAGCCTGCTCAACGACCTGACCCAGAGCAACGCCGCCATGGCCGAGGAATCCGCGCAGGCGGTGTCCTCCATGGACGACCAGACGCGCAACCTCGCCCAGGCCGCGCTGGTCTTCCGGCGCGAGAACGCGCTCAGGCTGGCATCGTAGCGCCGCGCCGCAGACGCCGGAACGTGGCGGGGGTCTCGCCCTCGTTCCGGCTGAAGAACCGGGTGAAGTACGCCGGGTCGTCGAAGCCGAGGTCGTAGCCGACCTCGGCTATCGTTTTCTCGGTATAGAGCAGGCTGCGCTTGGCCTCGAGCAGGACGCGGCCGTGCACGACCTGCCCGGGGGTGCGGCCGACCAGGCCCAGGCACAGCCGCCGCAGACTGCGTTCGGTCATCGCCAGCGCGTCGGCATAGTCGGCCACGCTCCAGCGCTCGCGGAAGTGCGCCTCGACCAGTTCCTTGAACCGCCGGTACAGGGCCTGCCCGGCGGCGCCCGCGGACGGGTCCGCCTCGTGCAGGCTCAGGTGCCGCAGCCTCGCCACCTCCGCGAACAGCATCAGGATGTTGCCCGAGATCGCCGTGCCGCGGCAGACGCGGTCATGGATGTACTCGTCCAGGATCGTCCCGAAAAGCCCCCGCAGCCGGTCGATGCTGCCCGGATCGACGGCGCCGGTGATGGTGAGCAGTTGCGCCAGCGACGCGCCGATCTCGGGGTCTCCCGACTGCCGCGCCAGGTCGGCGACGAAGCTCTCGGCGATCGTCAGGATCAGGCCCTCGGTCCCCGGCCGCCACTGGAAGCCGTGCACGATCGGCGGCGGGATGCTGATCAGCACCGGTGAGCGCAGCGCGAGCCTGCGCTCATCGAGCATCACCGTCCCCCCGCCGTCGTCCACCCAGATGAGCTGGTACAGGTCATGGTGCCGGTGCGGCCGGATGTTCCAGTCGTAGACCCGGTTGCGGGACTCGAGCGACTCCAGGTGCAGGAAGCGCAGCTCGGCCGCCGTGTCGATCTGGCCGTAGAGGGAGTACAGCGGTATCGAGGAATCCATGTCCGAAAAACACCATCATCGGTCCCGTTCGTCCATTCGCATCCGGCCGCCAGGACTCCATCATGGGCACCTAATAGTTGATGGTTAAAGCTTAAGGTCTCAGGACGGACGAGCACAAGCCATCGCGCAACCGGAGCACCGCATGCCGCAACTCGACCGCAACCGCCCCATCCCGGACACCATCGTCTTCGACCTGAACGAATCGCGCAAGGGCTACCGCATCAACAAGATGTGCGATTCGCTGACCTCCGATGAAAACCGCCGCGCCTACAAGGAAGACGAGGAAGCCTACCTGTCGCGCCACGGCCTGAGCGAGGAGGAAAAGCGCCTGGTGCGCGCCCGCGACTGGGCCGGGCTCAATGCGGCGGGCGGTAACATCTATTATCTGCTGAAGCTCGGCTTCGTGGTGGGCCACGGCCTCTACCGCATGGGCGCGCAGATGCGCGGCGAGCCCTTCGAGGCCTTCCTCGCGTCGCGCAACGCCAAGGGGGCTCGCTGATCATGGCCAGGATCATCGCCGGCATCGGCACCTCGCACGTTCCCTCGATCGGCGGCGCCTACGACCGCGGCGCCCAGGACGAGCCCGACTGGAAACCGCTGTTCGACGCCTACGTGCCCGTGCGCGAATGGCTGGCGCGGCTCAGGCCCGACGTGGCCATCGTGGTCTACAACGACCACGGCGCGGATTTCTTCTTCGACAAGTATCCGACCTTCGCCCTCGGCTGCGCCGACCAGTACGCGATCGCGGACGAGGGGATGGGCGTGCGCCCGCTGCCGCGCATCAAGGGGGATTTCGAATTCTCGCGCCGCCTGTGCGAATCCCTGGTCTACGACGAATTCGACCTGACCATGTGCCAGGAGATGTCCGTCGAGCATGGATTCCTGGTCCCCATGCACCTGTGCTTCGACCACGCGCCCGACTGGAGCGTGGCGGCCGTGCCGCTGGCGGTCAACGTCCTGCTGCATCCGCTGCCCACGGCGCAGCGCTGCTTCAGGCTGGGCCAGGCGATCCGCCGGGCCGTGGAGGCCGATCCGCGCGACCTGCGGGTCGTCATCCTGGGCACCGGCGGCATGTCGCACCAGTTGCAGGGCAAGCGCTTCGGCGCCATGAACCGCGAGTTCGACCACGATTTCCTCGAGCGCATCGAGCGCGATCCCGCAAGCCTCGCGCGCATGACCCACCAAGAGCTCATGGAGCAGGCGGGCGCCGAGGGCATCGAGCTGATCATGTGGCTGGTGATGCGCGGCGCGATCTCGGACGGGGCCAGGCGCGTGCACCGGCACTACTACGGCCCCATGACCACGGGCATGGGTCTGATCACCTTCGAAGAACCCTGAACACCACGCATGGAGACACCACAGATGGAAACCCGCCGCACCCAGGTCGTCATCATCGGCGCCGGGCCCTCCGGCCTGCTGCTGGGGCAGTTGCTGCACAGGCACGGCATCGATCACCTCATCCTGGAGAACCGCAGCGCCGACCACGTCCTCGGCCGCATCCGCGCCGGCGTGCTGGAGCAGCCCACGATCGAGGCGCTGCGCGAGGCCGGCGTGGGCGACCGCCCCGAGCGCGACGGCCTGCGCATGAACGGCTTCGATTTCCGCTGGGACGAGCAGCGCTGCCGGATCGATTTCGGCCTGGCCGGCAAGCACGCCACGGTCTATGGCCAGACCCGCATCACCCGCGACCTGATGCAGGCGCGCGAGGCCTGCGGGGGCATCACGCTCTACGAGGTCGAGGACGTGCGGCCGCACGACTTCGACGGCGAGCGGCCCTGGGTCTCCTGCCGAAAGGACGGGCGCGAGCTGCGCATCGACTGCGACTTCATCGCGGGCTGCGACGGCTTCCACGGGATCTCGCGGCAATCGATCCCCGCCGCCGCGCTGCGCGAATACGAGCTGGCCTTTCCTTTCGGGTGGCTCGGCCTGCTGGCCGACGTGCCGCCCGTCTCGGAGGAGGTCGCCTGGATCAACCATCCCGACGGCTTCCTGATGTGCAGCCTGCGGTCCAGGACCCGCAGCCGCTACTACCTGCAGGTGCCGCAGGGCGAGGACATCCGCCAATGGAGCGCGGAGCGCTTCTGGACCGAGTTCCGGCGCCGCCTGCCCGCCGACCTGGCCGAGCGGCTCACGACGGGGCCCGCGCTCGAGATGAGCATCGCGCCGCTGCGCAGCTATGTCTGCGCCACGATGCGCGCCGGCCGGCTGTTCCTGGTGGGCGATGCGGCGCACATCGTGCCGCCCACCGGCGCCAAGGGCCTGAACATGGCCATCGCCGACGCCAAGGAGCTGGCCGACGGCTTGCGGCGGTACTACCTGGACCGGGACCCCGCCGGCATCGACCAGTATTGCGCCCGCGCGCTGGACCGGATCTGGAAGGCGGTGCGCTTTTCCTGGTGGATGACCAACCTGCTGCACAAGGTCACCGGCACCCCGTTCGAGCGCCAGATGCAGCTCGCGGAGTTCGAATACACGCGGCATTCCATCGCGGCGCAGACCGCGATCGCCGAGAACTTCTGCGGCCTGGGCTGAGCCCCCGCCGGCCGCCCGCGCACCACCCCATCACCTCAGGAGGAAGACATGATACGACTGAAGACCCTCGCCCTGGCCGCCCTGCTCGCCGCCGCCGCGGGCGCGCACGCCCAGGACTTGAAGATCGGCATGGTGCTGCCGCTGTCCGGGCCCTTCGCGGCCCACGGACAGCAGATCGAGAACAGCGTGCGTCTTTACATGGAGAAGCACGGCGACACCGTCGCGGGCCGCAAGATCCAGGTCGTCATCAAGGACGACACCGGCATCGCGCCGGCGGTCAGCAAGCGCCAGGCGCAGGAACTGCTGATCAAGGACAAGGTGGACCTGCTGGCGGGCTTCGGCATGACGCCCTCGGCCTTCGCGGTCGCGCCGCTGGCCACCGAGACCAAGACCCCCATGGTCGTCATGAACGCGGCCACCTCGTCGATCACCACCAAGTCCGACTACATCGTGCGCACCTCGATGACGCTCGCCCAGGTGACCACGCCGATCGCGACCTGGGCGCTGAAGAACGGCATCGAGACGGTCTACACGGTGGTCGCGGACTACGGCCCGGGCCACGACGCCGAGGCGCAGTTCAAGAAGACCTTCACCGCCGGCGGCGGCCGGATCGTGGGCGAGGCGCGCACGCCGGTCCAGACGCCGGACTTTGCGCCCTTCCTGCAAAAGGTCAAGGACGCCAAGCCCGACGCGGTGTTCCTGTTCATCCCCGCGGGCGAGCAGGGCGTGGCCTTCGCCAAGGGCTTCAAGGAGCGCGGCCTGGACAAGGCCGGCATCCGGCTGATCGCCACCGGCGACCTGACCGACGAGGACGTGCTCGACGCCATGGGCGACGCGGGCGCGGGCATCATCACCTCCTTCCACTACTCGCAGGCACACGAGTCGCCGGAAAACGAGGCCTTCGTATCCGCCTACACCCAGGCGTATCCCGGCGAGCGGCCGAACTTCTGGACCGTCGGCGGCTACGACGGCATGCACCTGATCTACGAGGCGCTGAAGAAGACCGGCGGCGACACGAACGGCGACGCCTTCATGGCCGCGGTCAAGGGCATGAGCTGGACGAGCCCGCGCGGCCCGGTCTCGATCGATCCCGAGACGCGCGACATCGTGCAGAACGTCTACATCCGCAAGGTCGAGCGCGTCGGCGGCGTGCTGCAGAACGTCGAGTTCGACAAGATGCCGGACGTCAAGGATCCGGGGAAGTGAACCGGCGGCGGCCGGACGCCGCGATCGCCCTGGACTAGACTGCAAGCTGGGCGCGGCCGCCATGGGCCGCGCCTTCGCACACTGCCCTCGTCCAAGGATGGAGGACCGACGTCTTGGCACCGCCACGCCCCCTTCCCGTGCGCCTTGCGCGCGCCCTGTCCTGCGCCCTGCTGGCCTCGTGCTGCGCCCTGCCGGCGCGGGCGGCGCACGTCCTGGTGGACGTGGGCCACGCGCCGGAGCGCCCGGGCGCGACCGGCGCCAACGGGCGTCCGGAGTACCTGTACAACCGTGAGCTGGGCGCCGCGCTCGCCCGCGCCCTGGCGGCCCTGGGCGAGCGGACGACGCGGGCCGAGGGCGGCGGGACGGGCATTCCCCTCGCGCAGCGGGCGGCGGTCGCGCCCGACGCCGACCTGTTCGTGTCCATCCACCACGACTCGATCCAGGCGCGCTACATCGCCGCGGGCCGGCAGCGCGAATTCGCCGGCTACTCGATCTTCGTCTCTCGCCGCAATCCCCGCTACGCGGACAGCCTGCGCTGCGCCCGGGCGATCGGCGAGGCGCTGCGGGCGGCCGGCGAGCGGCCCTCGGGCTACCACGCCGAGCCGGTCGAGGGCGAGAACCGCCCCTTCGTCGATGCCCGCCTGGGCATCCACCGCTACGACGGCCTGGCGGTGCTGCGGACCGCGCCCATGCCCGCCGTGCTGGTCGAGGCGGGCGTGATCGTCAATCCCGACGAGGCGGCCCGCCTGGCGCGGCCGCGGACCATCGAGCGCCTGGCGCGGGCGATCGCCCAAGGGGCGCACGCCTGCCTGGCCCGCGACGGCCCGCCCGCCGCGGCGGCCGCGGGGGTCATGCCGGCCGTCGCGCGCGCATGCAGGGTCGCCCGGAAGATGCACGCGCCATGATGGATCACATAGCCCGTGACGGTGTGGCGCAGCGGCGCCTTCCTCGCGATCTTCTGCCTGATGATGTTCAAGCCGGCGTGAGGCGCCCGTCGGACACCTGTCCGACTTGTAACAATCCCTCGGCCCCCTTGAATCTCTCCCGACGATCCTTATAATTAGCACTCGATGGGGATGAGTGCTAACAATTCGAACGGCACACGGTCTCCCACGCTTTTCTCAATTCTTTCTAGGAGTTCCTCCATGGCACTGCGTCCTTTGCACGATCGCGTGATCGTCAAGCGTCTGGACAACGAACGCACCACCGCCTCGGGCATCGTCATCCCTGACAGCGCGGCTGAAAAGCCCGATCAGGGCGAGGTCCTGGCCGTCGGCCCCGGCAAGCGCACCGAGGACGGCAAGGTCCTGCCCGTCGACCTCAAGGTCGGCGACAAGGTGCTGTTCGGCAAGTACGCCGGCCAGTCCGTCAAGGTCGATGGCGAGGAAGTCCTCGTCATCCGCGAGGATGAAATCCTCGCCGTGATCCAGTAAGCCTCGCGCACCGCACATCATTCAAGGAATTCGACATGGCTGCAAAGCAAGTTTTTTTCGGTGACGATGCCCGTTCCCGCATCGTCCGTGGCGTCAACATCCTCGCCAACGCCGTCAAGACCACCATGGGTCCCAAGGGCCGCAACGTCGTGCTGGACCGCTCGTTCGGCGCCCCGACCGTGACCAAGGACGGCGTGTCCGTCGCCAAGGAAATCGAACTGAAGGACAAGTTCGAGAACATCGGCGCGCAACTGGTCAAGGAAGTCGCCTCCAAGACCTCCGACAACGCCGGCGACGGCACCACCACCGCCACCGTGCTGGCCCAATCCATCGTCGAGGAAGGCCTCAAGTACGTGGCCGCCGGCATCAGCCCGATGGACCTCAAGCGCGGCATCGACAAGGCCGTCGCCGTGGCCGTCGACGAGCTGCACAAGCTGTCCAAGCCCTGCACCACCAGCAAGGCCATCGCCCAGGTCGGCTCGATCTCGGCCAACAGCGACACCTCCGTGGGCGAGATCATCGCCAACGCCATGGACAAGGTCGGCAAGGAAGGCGTGATCACCGTCGAGGACGGCAAGTCCCTGGAAAACGAGCTGGACGTGGTCGAGGGCATGCAATTCGACCGCGGCTACCTGTCGCCGTACTTCATCAACAACCCCGACAAGCAAGTCGCCGTCCTGGATGACCCGTACATCCTGATCTTCGACAAAAAGATCAGCAACATCCGCGACCTGCTGCCCGTGCTCGAGCAAGTCGCCAAGTCCAGCCGTCCGCTGCTGATCGTGGCCGAGGACGTCGAGGGCGAGGCCCTGGCCACCCTGGTCGTCAACAACATCCGCGGCATCCTCAAGACCACCGCCGTCAAGGCGCCGGGCTTCGGCGACCGCCGCAAGGCCATGCTCGAGGACATCGCCATCCTGACCGGCGGCACGGTGATCTCCGAGGAAACCGGCCTGTCGCTGGAAAAGGCGACGCTGGAGCTGCTCGGCCAGGCCAAGCGCATCGAGGTTGCCAAGGAAAACACCACCATCATCGACGGCGCCGGCGATGCCAAGAACATCGAGGCCCGCGTCAAGCAGATCCGCACGCAGATCGAGGAAGCCACTTCCGACTACGACCGTGAAAAACTGCAAGAGCGCGTCGCCAAGCTGGCCGGTGGCGTGGCGGTGATCCGCGTGGGCGCCGCGACCGAAGTCGAGATGAAGGAAAAGAAGGCCCGCGTCGAGGACGCGCTGCACGCCACCCGCGCCGCGGTCGAGGAAGGCATCGTCCCGGGCGGCGGCGTGGCCCTGATCCGCGCCAAGGCGGCCGTCGCCAAGCTCAAGGGCGACAACGCCGACCAGGACGCCGGCATCAAGCTGGTCCTGCGCGCCATCGAATCGCCGCTACGCACCATCGTCAGCAATGCGGGCGATGAGGCCAGCGTGATCGTCAACGCGGTCGAAAAGGGCGAGGGCAACTTCGGCTACAACGCGGCCACCGGCCAATACGGCGACCTGGTCGAGCAAGGCGTGATCGACCCGACCAAGGTCACCCGCACCGCGCTGCAGAACGCCGCGTCCGTCGCCAGCCTGCTGCTGACGACCGAGGCCGCGGTGGCCGAGCTGCCCGAGGACAAGGCGGCCCCGGCCATGCCCGACATGGGCGGCATGGGTGGGATGGGCGGCATGGGCGGCTTCTAAGCCCCGCCCGCCACGGCCGATGCCCCGCGCATCGGCCGGGCCTGCGACACCGGACCCCCGGCGCGAGCGATCGCGGCGGGGGTTTTTCTTTGTGCCGTGCACCGATGGCGGCCTGCCGCCTGGCCTGGGCCGCCTGGCCGCTGTCGCCTGCCCGCTGTCGCCTGCCCGCTGTCGCCTGCCCGCTGTCGCCTGCCCGCCGTGGCCTGTGCGCGTTTTCCGTGCACGCCGAGCATCCCGCGCGTTGTCGTCCCGGCGTTACGAGTGCTACGATCCTCCTACGTTTTATTTCAAACCTCAAAGGGGGAGGCGGCATGGCCGTCGACGACCGTTCATGCGCTCACGGCTCCGGGGCTCCCGCCTCGCCGCGGCGCCGCGGCGTGCTGCAGGCGGCGCTGGCGGGTTCGATGCTGGGACCGCTCGCGGCCTGCGGCGACTCCGGCACGGACCCGGTCGACTACTCGGCCACGATCCGCGACGGCCGGGCCGCCATCGCCAAGGCGATGGCCGACACGGACACCTCCTCGGTATCGGTGGCGCTGCTCGACGACCGGCGCATCGTCTGGCAGGAGGCCTTCGGGACGATCGACGACGCGAGCCGCCAGCCCGCCGGCATCAACACCCTCTACAACATCGGCTCGGTCAGCAAGGTCTTCGCCGCCCTGGCGGTGATGATCCTGGTGGACCGGGGGCTGGTGGACCTGGATGCGCCGGCCGGCACGTACGTGCGCGATTTCCAGATGCTGTCCCCCGAGTTCACGAACGTGACGGTGCGCATGCTGCTGAGCCACAGTTCGGGCTTCCCCGGCGCCAACTACAACGACATATTCTCGTTCCAGCCCTTGCCGGGCTACGCCCGCCGGACACAGGCGGTCTTGGCGGGCCAGCACCTCAAGCACGCGCCGGGCGAACTGGCCGTGTATTGCAACGACGGGTTCACCATGGCCGAGCGCGTCGTGGAGGAGGTCAGCGGGAAATCCTATGCGGTCTTCGTGGCGCAGGAAATCCTCGAGCCGCTGGGCATGCGCCTCAGCCGCTATCCGCTGGCGCATTATCCGGCCGGCACTTTCGCCCGCGCACGTTTCATGGGCGCGGACCAGGGCCAGGAATTCGTCAACGCCCACGGCACCGGCGGCCTGAGCAGCACGCCCACCGAGATGATGAATCTCGCCATCATGTTCCTGCACGGGGGCGAATTCGAAGGCCGGCGGATCCTCTCGCCCGCGGCGGTCGCGGAAATGGGACGCGACCAGACGACCCGCCTCGCGATCGATCCGGCGCCGTGGAAATGGGGACTCGGATGGGACCAGACCGACCAGCCGGGCCTGCGCGCGGCCGGCTTCGCCTGCTGGGAAAAAAACGGCGGCACGACCTTTTTCGGCAGCGATTTCTTCGTGATGCCCGAGACGGGACTGGCCGTGATGATCACCGGCACCTCCACCACCTACGGGGCGGGCGCGCTGGCCGAGCGCATCCTGCTGCACGCCCTCGTCGACCAGCGGCGGCTCGCGCAACTGCCGCAGGCCCTGCCTTCCGCCCCGCCGCCGGCCGTGCCGGCCAGCGACGCGGCGCTCGACGCCATCGAGGGATACTGCGGCAGCTTCGAGGGCGTCAGCCGGGTATCCAGGAACGGCGACCGGTCCGTGACACTGGCGGTGCACGTGGCCGGCCAATGGACGACCGTCGCCGCCGGCCTGCGCCTGCGGGAGGACGGCTGGTTTTCCGCGGACGACTCGCCCCGGTCCTATCGCGTGGCCGACAGCGGCCCATACCGCTACCTGATCATGCGCGGCGCGGGCGGCCAGGGCCATTACTGGAATTCCATGCCGTACGGCCAGCGGATCGCGGCGGCGCCGGCCCTATCGGCCGCCTGGCGCGCGCGGGTGGGCAAGAGCTGGATCCTGGTCAACGAGCACGAATCATCGACCATGCTCGGCCTCGACTCGCCGCTGGCGACCCTGACCGAGATCGCCGAGCTGCCCGGATACGTGCTGATCGACGGACGCCAGCCGCTGCTGCCGGACACCGACCAGCGCACCCGCCAGTTCCTGAAGGTCCCCGTGAACTTCGGACGCGACCTGTACGAACTGATCGTGGAACCGCGGGGAGGCGACGAATGGCTGGTTTTCGGCGGCTACCGCTATCGGCCCCTGGATTCCATCCCCACAGCGCCGACAGGCACGACGACGGCCGTCCCCATCGATGCCGAGGGCCATTCCGAGCCCCGGAAACTGAGCGCCGCCGCGGTCACCACATTGACCGTGACAGGCGCACGCGCCTGGCGGCTGTACGACGACCAGTGGAAAGCGCTCCAGTTCGTGGAAGGCCCCGGCAGCGCCAGCCTGCCCGCCGGCAGCGACACCTTCGTGATGATATATGGCGAGCCCTCGAGCCAGGCCCAGATCGTACTGAGCTGAGGGTAGCGCCGGCCCCGGCAGCGACCTGGATCTGGCCGTGCGGGTCGGTGGATTCGAGGTCGATGACTATGAGCTGCCATAGAACGCCGCATCATGCGAGCCCGGGAGGAATACGAGGCCAGCGCAAATCCGCAGCTACCGATCCTGGTCGAAATCATCGAACGGCGTCTGGATGATTTCCTGCTCTACAGCCGGCAACCGCTCCAGCTTCCTGCGTCCGCCCGAGAGGGGCGGAGGCTTGCCGCCACTGCATCCGGCGCTCGCCGTTCCATTACAATGCCGACACGTCTCCCACTGGCGCAGCCATGACCCGATCCTCACCCTACAAGAGCACCGGCGGCCTGGTCCGCATCGTGCGCGCCTTCGGCTATTCGCTGCAGGGCCTGGGCGCGGCGTGGCGGCATGAGGCGGCTTTCCGCCAGGAGGTCGTGCTGTCGGCGATCCTGATCCCGCTGGGCCTGTGGCTCGGCGAGACAGTGATGGAACGGCTGCTGCTGGCGGGCGTGCTGGTGCTGGTGCTGGTGGTCGAGCTGGTCAATTCGGCGATCGAGGCGCTGGCCGATGCGATCAGCATGGACCACGACCCGCTGCTCGGCCGCGCCAAGGACATCGGCAGCGCGGCGGTGATGGTCGCGCTGCTGCTGGCCGGGGCGAGCTGGCTGTGCATCCTGGCACCGCGCTGGTGGCCGGCGTAGCCGGCTGGTCCAGCCCGCGCGCCGATATTCCATGCATAATGCTGCGCATGTCCGTGCCGTTGCCGCGCATATCCGTGCCGTGCGCCGCACGTGCCCCGCGGCCTCCGCATCGCACGCGGAACGCAGCCATCGTCAACCGCAAACCGACCGATATAGATCACCGCTCGCCATGAATTTCATCGAAAAACTGAACCGCGCCTGGGAAGCCCAGGATTCCCTGTTGATGGTGGGGCTGGACCCCGATCCGCGACGCTTTCCGGCCGGGCTGGCCGAGCGGGCGGATGGGGTGTTCGAGTTCTGCCGCGCGATCGTGGACGCCACCGCGCCCTACGCCTGCGGCTTCAAGCCGCAGATCGCCTATTTCGCGGCGCTGGCGGCCGAGGACCAGTTGCGGGACGTCTGCGGCTACATCCGCGAGCACCACCCCGCGCTGCCCATCGTGCTGGATGCCAAGCGGGGCGACATCGGCAGCACGGCAGCCCAGTATGCGCGCGAGGCGTACGAGCGCTACGGCGCCGACGCGGTGACGGTCAATCCGTACATGGGGCGGGATTCCATACAGCCTTACCTGGACTACGGCGACCGCGGGGTGATCATCCTGTGCCGCACCTCCAACGTGGGCGGCGCCGACCTGCAGGACATGCGGCTCGCCAATGGCACGCCGCTGTACCTGCACCTGGCCGACCAGGTGGCCCGGGTCTGGAACACGACGGGCCAGTGCGCGCTGGTGGTAGGGGCCACCTATCCCGAGGAGATCGCGCTGGTGCGTCAGCGGGTGGGCGACATGCCGCTGCTGATCCCGGGCATCGGGGTGCAGGGCGGCGACATCCGCGCCACCGTCCGGGCGGGCCGGACGCGGGCGGGCCGCGGCATGATGATCAACTCGTCGCGCGCCATCCTGTACGCGAGCCAGGGGGACGATTGGGCGGAGGCGGCGGCCAAGGCCGCCCGCGCCACGCGCAGCGCCATCCGGCTGGCATTGATCGACGAACGCTGATCGACAGCCCCCCAGCCAGCACGGGCGGCCCCTCAGCGCCGCTTCATTTCCTCGAGCGCCGCCCGCAGGGCGAAGCCCACCGCCGCCAGGCGGACGGCCTCGCGATCGCCCTCGAACACCTGGGTGACGGCGCGCGTCACGATCCCGGATGCCGCGCGCCTGGCGATGCCGAAGCACACCATGCCGACCGGCTTGCCCGGGGTGGCGCCGCCCGGCCCCGCGATGCCGGTGGTGGACAGCGCGAGGTGCGCGCCGCGCGCGGTGGCCAGCACGCCGGCCGCCATCTCCATGGCGGTCTCCTCGCTGACCGCGCCGAAGCGCTCCAGCGTATCGTTGCCCACGCGGAGCTGCTCGACCTTGGCGGCGTTGCTGTAGGTGACGAAGCCGCGATCGAACCAGGCGCTGGAGCCCGGCCGGGTGGTGAGCGCCGCGGCCAGGAGGCCGCCGGTGCAGGATTCCGCGCTGGCGCAGAACCAGCCGGCGGCCCGCAGCGCGGCGCCGAGCTCGCCCGCGAGGACTTCGATTTCCCTGTTGACCATCATGCACCTCCCATGCGTACGACCACCGCCAGCACCAGCAGCGCATAGACCGCCGCCAGCACGTCATCCAGCATCACGCCGAAACCGTTCTTGAGCCGCCGGTCGAAGGTCCGGACCGGCGGCGGCTTGAGGATGTCGAAGGCCCGGAACAGCACGAATGCCAGCGCCTGCATCCACACGCCGCCGGGCGTCAGCCACAGCACCAGCCAGAAGGCGACGACCTCGTCCCAGACCATGCCGCCGTGGTCGGGCGCCCCGAGGGCGCGGCCGCAGCGCTGGCATGCCCAGCACCCCAGCGCGAAGGACAGGACGAGGATGGCGGCGATCCAGGCATCGGGCAGGCGGGCGAGCAGGAGGGTCCACAGCGCCCAGCCCATGAGCGTGCCCCAGGTGCCCGGCGCCGGACGCAGCAGGCCCGAGCCCAGGCCGAAGGCGATGATGCGATCGGGCCGCGAAAACACCCAGGCCACGGTCGGCTGCGGGTCCCGGTCGGCCATGGTCGTCAGGCGCCGCCGGCGGCGCCCTGGTCCGCGAAATGATCGTAGCCGCCGCGTCCGACGGGCAGGACGGCGCCATCGGCATCCAGCACGCGCAAGGCGTTGCCGCGCGTCATGGCGCCGATCCGCGACACCGGCACCTCGAGCAGGCGGGCGGTGGCCTGGATCTGCTCGCGCCGCTTGGGCGAGGCGGTGAAGCAGAGCTCGTAGCAGTCGCCGCCTCCGAGCATGATGTCGCGGCGCACCTCCTCGTCCAGCCCGTCCAGGACCGGGGACGCGGGGATCCGGTCGATCATGAGGTCGGCGCCGCAGCGGCTGGCGCGCAGGATGTGGCCGAGGTCTTGCAGCAGCCCGTCGGAAATGTCCAGCGCGGCATGCGCCATCCCGGCCAGCCGCTGGCCGAAGCGCAGGCGCGGCCGGGGCCGCTCGAGCGCCGGGCGGGCGGCGGCCAGCCGCGCGGCGTCGGCGGGCAGGCGCCCCTGCATCAGGCGCAAGGCCAGTTCGGCCGCGCCCAGGTGGCCGGTCACCCAGATGTCGTCTCCGGCCTTGGCCGCGTCCCTGCGCAAGGCCTGGTTGCGGCGGACCTCGCCCATCACGGTGACGCTGATCACCACGCCGGCCGGGTTGCGCGTGGTGTCGCCCCCCACCAGCGGGCACTGCGCCCGGCGCGAAAGGTCCTGGAAGCCCGCCGAGAACGCCCGCAGCCAGTCATGGTCGACCCGCGGGATCGACAGCGCCAGGGTGCACGCCAGCGGGCGCGCGCCCATGGCCGCCAGGTCGGACAGATTGACCGCCAGGGCCTTGTAGCCCAGGTCGGCCGGATCGACGTCGGGAAAGAAGTGCTGGCCCTCGACCAGCATGTCGCTGCTGACCGCCATCTGGAAACCGTGCGACACCGGCAGCAGGGCGCAGTCGTCGCCCACGCCCAGCATGCCGGCGGGCGCCGGCCATGAGAAGTACCGCGCGATCAGGTCGAATTCGCTATCGGGCCGCACAGGCTCACCCCGGCCGCGTCAGCGCCTTGCGCCCGCCTGGACCTCGGCCGGCCGAGCCTCGGCGGCCAGCTTGTCGAGCACGCCGTTGACGAAGCGGAACCCGTCGGTGCCGCCGAACGACTTGGCCAGCTCGACCGCCTCGTTGATGGCCACCCGGTAGGGGACCTCGACGTGATGGACGAGCTCGAAGCTGCCGATCAGCAGGATCGCGTGCTCGATGGGCGAGAGCTCGGCGATCGGGCGGTCGATGTAGGGCTTGAAGCGCTCGCGCAGCGGCCCGGCCTGCGACACCGTCCCCTGCAACAGGACCTGGTACCACTGGATGTCGGCCTCGTCGAAATTCTCGCCGTCGCGCACGTGGGCGTCGATCTCGCCGAGCTCGTCCATGCCCTCGCCGTCGCGCAGCAGCCAGGCGTAGATGCCCTGCAAGGCGAACTCGCGCGCCATGCGGCGCGCGCTGCGCGCATTGGCGCGGGCCGGGCGCGCGCCCCGGGAATCAGTCATCGGCATCCTCGTCGTCGTCATCCTCGACGTCGTCCTCGTCATCCTCGTCGTCATCGTAGTCGTCGTCATCATCCTCGGACTCGGGCTCGAGGGCCGCGACCAGGTTGGCCATCTCGACGGCGGCGCGCGCGCAGTCGCGCCCCTTGTCGGCGGCGCGCGCCTGCGCCTGCTCGTCCGTGTCGGTGGTGAGCACGCCGTTGGCGACGGGAATGCCGGTCTCGAGCGCGACGCGGCTGATCGCCGCGGCGCTCTCGTTGCTGACGATCTCGAAATGATAGGTCTCGCCGCGAATCACCGCGCCCAGGGCGATCAGCGCGTCGAACTCGAAGGTCTCGGCCATCTGCGCCAGCGCCACGCCCATCTCGAGCGCCCCCGGGACGGTCACCACCATGACGTCGCGCTCGTCCACGCCCAGCGCGGACAGCTCGCCGAGGCAGGTCTCGAGCTCGGCCTCGCCGATCTCGGCGTTGAAGCGGGACCGCACGATGCCGATGTGCAGGCCTTCCCCATTCATGTCAGGAGTCATCACGTAAGGATTCATAGTCGCGCACCCATCGTCAAGTATCGGCGCAAGAGTCGCCGGGTTCACTATGGTAACCCGTAATGGTGAGCGCAAAGCCCGCCATGCTGGGCATTTTGCGCGGCCGGGCGAGCAGGCGCGCGCGGCCCACGCCGAGGTCGCGCAGGATCTGGGCGCCGATGCCGAAAGTGCGCAGGCCGCCGCTGCGCCCGCCGTCGGCCTGGCGGGCGGACGGCTGCCCATCCAGGCCGCGGTTCCAGGCGTCGAGCTGGCTGAACATCAGCCCCTCGATGCCCTCGCAATTCATCAGCACCAGCACGCCGCTGGGCGCGGCCTGGATCGCGCGCAAGGCCGCCGGGATCGTCCAGCTATGGCGCGTGGGCCCCTCGCACAGCAGGTCGAGCACGCTGGTGGGCTCGTGGACGCGCACCAGGGTTTCCGCATCGGGGCTCACCTTGCCGTGGATCAGGGCCAGGTGCGGCGCATTCGAGGCCAGGTCCTTGTAGGCGACGATGCGGAAATCGCCCCAGGGCGTGCGCGCCTCGCGCTCGCTCAGCCGCTCGATCATGGATTCGTGCTCGCCGCGGTATTGGATCAGGTCGGCGATGGTGCCGATCTTGAGCCCATGCTGGCGCGCGAAGACCTTGAGGTCCGGCAGGCGGGCCATGGTGCCGTCGGGCTTGAGGATCTCGCAGATCACGGCGGCCGGCGTCAGGCCCGCCATGGCCGTCAGATCGCAGCCCGCCTCGGTGTGGCCGGCGCGCACCAGCACGCCGCCCTGCACGGCGCGCACGGGAAAGATGTGGCCCGGCTGGACCAGGTCGGACGGACGGGCGTCGCGCGCGACCGCCGCCTGGATGGTGCGGGCCCGGTCGGCCGCCGAAATCCCGGTCTGCACCCCCTCGGCGGCCTCGATGGAAACCGTGAAGTTGGTGCCGTAGCGCGTGCCGTTCTGGTTGGCCATCAGCGGCAACTGGAGCTGGTGGCAGCGGTCCTGCGTCAGGGTCAGGCACACCAGGCCGCGCGCGTGCGTGACCATGAAATTGATCGCCTCGGGCGTGACGAAATCGGCCGCCATGAGGAGGTCGCCCTCGTTTTCGCGATCCTCCTCGTCGACCAGGATCACCATGCGCCCGGCGCGCAGCTCGGCGACGATCTCGGGAACGGGAGAGATTTCGAAGGATTGCGCCGCCTCGAATTCGGCGTCGGAACTTGCGTTCATAGTAGGCCTGTAAAGGGAATCGATCATTTTAACCGCCCGCCCGGGCGCAGGCCCCTCAGGCCCGGCCGCCCAGCAGGGCATCGGCGAATTCCGCGGCGACGAAGGGCTGGAGGTCGTGCATGCCCTCGCCCACGCCGATCCAATAGACCGGGATCGGCCGCACGCCCTGGCTGCCGGCCGCCACCGCCGCCAGCGCGCCGCCCTTGGCCGTCCCGTCGAGCTTGGTCACCACCAGCCCGGTGAGCTGCAGAGCGGCATCGAAGGCGCGGATCTGCGACAGGGCATTCTGGCCCGTATTGCCGTCGACCACCAGCAAGACCTCATGCGGCGCGGAGTCATCGGCCTTGCCGATCACGCGCTTGATCTTCTTGAGCTCCTCCATCAGGTGGAGCTGGGTGGGCAGGCGCCCGGCGGTGTCGATCAGGACCACGTCCGCCCCCCGGGCGCGGCCGGCATTGACCGCGTCGAAGGCGACCGCCGCCGGGTCGCCGCCTTCCTGGGAGATCACCGTGACGCCGTTGCGCGCGCCCCAGGCGACGAGCTGCTCGCGCGCGGCGGCGCGGAAGGTGTCGCCCGCCGCCAGCAGCACCTTGGCATTGCGCGCCTGCAGCGCATGGGCGAGCTTGCCGATGGAGGTGGTCTTGCCGGCGCCGTTGACGCCGGCGATCATCACCACCATGGGCGCGGTCTCGCCCACCACGAAAGGCTTTTCCAGCACCCGCAGGTGCTCGGCCAGGATGTCGCGCAGGGCCGCCTTGACCGCGGCGGGATCCTCGAGGCGTTCCTTGCGCACGCGCGCGCGCAGGGCGGTCAGCAGCTTTTCCGTGGCCTCGACGCCGGCGTCGGCCATGATGAGCGCGGTCTCGAGCTCGTCGAACAGCGACTCGTCGACCTTGACGCCCACGAACAGGCCGCCGATGCTCTGGCCGGTGCGCGACAGGCCGCGGCGCAGGCGCGACAGCCACGAGCCTCCTTCCTCCGCGGGCTCGCCACCCGCCGCGGGCGCCGGCGCGTCGGGCCGGTCGGACCAGGCGTCCGGCGGCTGGGCCGTTGCGGCGGGGCCCGCGGCACGGCCCGCCCCGGGCCCCTCGTCGGCCGCCCGCGGGGCCTCGTCGCCGCGATCGGCCTCGGCGGCGGCCAGCGCATGCGCGAGGCGGGCCTCGTCGGGCGGCGGCTCGGGCGCGGCGATGACCTCGTCGATCGCGTCGTCCGCGGGTTTCTTGCGTTTAAAAAAGCTGAACATACGATTTACACTAGCCGATCCAGCGATTGAACGATGCACGGACCCGGCCCCCCGGGCGCCGCATGAAAAAACACCAAGTCCGTATTGTAGGCGGTGAATACCGCCGCACGCCGATTCCGGTCGCCGAGTCCGGGCAGTTGCGGCCGACGCCCGACCGCGTGCGCGAGACCCTGTTCAACTGGCTGTCCCATTTCTGGGGAGGCGACTTCACCGACAAGCGCGTGCTGGACCTGTTCGCCGGCACCGGGGCGCTAGGCTTCGAGGCGGCCTCGCGCGGCGTCGCGCACGCGCGGCTGGTCGAGCGCTCGCCCGCCGCGCTGACGGCCCTGCGCGCGCTCCAGGCGCGCCTGCGGGCCGAGCGCGTGAGCATCCACGCGGGCGACGCGATGGCCTTCCTGCGGGCGCAATCCCAGCCGGAATACGACTTGCTGCTGCTCGATCCGCCCTTCCGGCAAGGCTGGCTCGAGCGCCTCTGGCCGCTCGTCGGCCGCGCGCTGAAACCGGGCGGCCTGGTCTACGTCGAATCCGAGCGCGCACTGCGCGAGCCACCCCCCGGACTGAGCCCGCTGCGCGAAGCGCGCGCCGGCCAGGTGCACGTCCAGCTTTTTCAATTTGCTGCAATGCAAAAAACGATGAATAATCCGGAAACACGCCCGCCATCTCGCGAGGGGGCGCCACCCCAAGACAACGATACGGAGACCGTATGATCACCGCCGTCTACCCTGGAACCTTCGATCCCCTGACCCGAGGCCACGAGGATCTCGTACGGCGCGCCGCGAGCCTGTTCGACCGGGTGGTGGTCGGGGTGGCCCACAGCCAGAACAAGCGCCCCTTCTTTACCGTCGAGGAACGCGTCGAGATCGCGCGCGAGGTGCTGGGCCATTATCCCAACGTCGACGTGCGCAGCTTTGCCGGCCTGCTCAAGGACTTCGTCCGCGAGCAGGACGGCCGCGTGATCGTGCGCGGGCTGCGCGCCGTCTCGGACTTCGAGTACGAATTCCAGATGGCGGGCATGAACCGCCACCTGCTGCCCGAGGTCGAGACCCTGTTCATGACGCCCTCGGACCAGTACCAGTTCATCTCGGGCACGATCGTGCGCGAGATCGCCATCCTCGGCGGCGACGTGAGCAAGTTCGTCTTTCCTTCGGTCGAGCGCTGGCTGCACAGCAAGGCCGCCGCCCTGCGCGAGGGCCGCGGCGCGGCGAAGGAATAGGGGCCGCGCCCCGGCGCGGCCGCGGTGCGCCTCGGCGCCCCGCCCCTACGGCCAGGCGACCGGCTCGGCCTCGGGATGGATCTTGACCAGGCGCGCCGGCCTGCCAAGCATCTCGGCGAGCCAGGCGGCGGCCAGGTCGCCCTCGTCGACCACGCGCACCGACTGCGTGCCCACGCGGGCCTCGCCCACGACGCTCTCGTCGTCCTCGATCACGTCCATCGGGATGTCCAGGCGCAGCATGCCCGGCGCCCGCAGGACCAGGTAGCCGAAACGGACGCCGATCTCGATGCGGGCCAGGTCCTCGGCGCGCGAGGCATCCAGCCACTGGCCGTCCTCGTCCACCACCAGCCAGCGCCGGTCGTAGGCGGCGGCATCGGGATGGTCGACGGCCCGGCAGCCGGCGATGGGGGTGCTGGATTGGTCTGTCGTCATGGGTGTGCGTTCTCTTGCTGGGGTTTCGAAAAGGGCGCGGGACGCAAGGCCCGCCTACTGGCCGAGCAGGCCCTTGATGGCCTCGCCGATGCGCTTGACCGGGTCGGCGGCCTTGTCGGCCGGCGTGGCCGGCGCCGCGGGCGCCGCCTGATTCGCGGAGGGTGCCGCCGGGGGCACGATCACGCTCGGGAGCAGCTCCATCAGGCCGGACTTGACGGCCTCCTTGATGGCCTGGTTGCGCACGCCCGACCACTGCACCTCATAGGCGAGGCGGTCGAAGGGCCCCGAGATCCGCAGCGGCAGGGTGGCGCCCAGCAGCGGCCCGATGACGCCCGCCAGGGTCTTGGGCGGCCGGCTGGTGATCTGGGCATTGAGGGTGAGGTCCAGGCGCCCGGCGGGCAGGTCGATGGTGGCCGGCCGCCCCTCGGTGACCTTGACCAGGTCGGAGACCAGGGAGAGTTTCGAGACCTTGCCCTGCCCCTGCTGGAAATCGATGCGGCCGTCGAAGGCGCTGAAGGCCGTGCGGCGGCCCGCCTCGAAGGGATTGGACAGCGCGCCGGGCTGGCCCTTGAGGACGTTGCCCAGCATCGCCGCCGCATCCTCGAGGGATTGCGAGACGCTGATGCCGTGCACGGCGCCGTCGCGGACCTGCCAGGTGGTCCGCCCCTCGAGCGAGCGCAGCACGGCGCCGGCCGTGTCGCCCTGGGCGCGCAGGTCGATGCGGGCGCCCGCGGTCCCCGACAGCCGGCCCTGGCCGGTGAGCGCGCGCAGGAAGGGCTCGACCGCCACCTTGTCGAGCGCGAGCTGGGCCGCCAGCGCCTGCTCCGAGGTCGCGCTCAGGCCGCCGGTGAGCGTGCCCTCGTAGAGGCTGGCGGCGAGCTTGGAGACCTCGAGCTTGCCCTTCTGGACGCTCACGTTCGCCGACAGGCCGCGCAACTGCACGTCGCGCACGCGCAGGTCGTCGATCTTGACCGTCCCGGCGATGTCCTTGTCCTCGAGGAAGGACAGGTCGATCCGGGTGTCGGCCGGCGCCGGGGCCGCCGCGGGGGCGGCCGGCGGCGCGGCGGGCGTCTCGGCGGGCTTGTCGCCGCCCTCGGCGGCCGCGCCCTTGCCCTTGGCGGCCTTGGCCGGCGCGGCCGCCGGGGGCGGCGCCAGCCAGCGATTCAGGTCGATCCTGTCGGCCACGAGGGAAAACCGCGTCTGCGGATCGGCCAGGCGGCTGGTCTGGGACTTGAAGGCGAGCTGCCCGCCCTCGATCACCGCGTTGATGTCGGCATCGAGCGTGTCCTTGATCTGGTCCAGGTGCACGCTGCCGATCATCGGGAACTCGAACGCCGGCCCCTGGGACGCCGAGTCCCGGATGCTCAGGTCGCCCTTGATCGCCGACAGCGAGCCCTTGCGCAGCGACCGGTCCCAGGTCGCGGGCGAGGTGAGCTGCAGCCGCGTCAGGCGGTCGCCCCGCGTGATCCCGCCGTCGAGCTTCATCGCCTGCAGGCGCAGCTCGTTGGCATTGCCCGACAGGCCCTCGAGCCCGAACGCGAGGGCGAGCTTGTCGTCGCCCGAGACCTTGATCGTGCCCGTCACCGGCTCGCCCTGCGCGGACTCGGGCGAGACCGCCAGGGACGGCGCGTCGAACGCCACCTCCATGTCGCCGTGCGCGCCCTTGCCCGAGGCGCGCAGCGCAAGCTTGTCGATCTGCAGCTCGGATTTGCGCTGGTCCAGGCGGAGCTGCGGCGCGGACAGGGTGGCCTTGAGGCCGGCGACGGGATGGGCGCCCAGTATGTCGCCGGACACCGTGAGCTCGAGGTTGCCGGCCGAGAAATTGCGCTCGGCGCCGTTGTAGGCCAGGTTGCCCTTGAGCGCGGCCGAGGCCTTGTCGAGGTTGCCCGCGCGCCCCGTGAACTGGACATTGATCTTTTGCGCGCCATAGCCCTGCCCCGCCGGATTGAGCCGCAGCAGGGCCTGCGCCTCGAAACGCGCGTCGAGCACCGGGTCGTCGCCCGCGAGCACGCCCTTGACCGAGACGTCGAAGGGCTGGTCATAGGTCACGCGGCCGGTGGCCGCCTCGATGCCCGTGGCGGTGGCGGCCACGCCGTCGCGCAGGTCCAGGTAGTGGACCTGGCCGTCCTTGAGCTCGAGGCCGGCGATGTCGATGTCGAGCTCGGCCCGGTGCGCCCCCGTCGCCAGCGCCACGGGCGCCGTGGCGATCCCGGCGGCCACGCCCGCGGCGGACGGCGCCCCGGCCGCCGCCGGCCCGGAGGCGATCAGGTCATCGAAATTGAACCGGCCCTCGGCATCGCGGGTGACCCAGGCCTTGAGCCCGCTGACCGCCACGTGGTCGACCACGAGCCGGTTGGACAAGAGGGGCCAGATCGCCACGGCGAAACGCGCGCTGTCGACCGAGACGAAGACGTCCTTGCCGTCGCGGTTGGACAGGGCCACGTCGCGCACCGACAGCCCGATGCGCGGGAACAGCGACAGGCCGATGTCGCCGCCGATCGTCAGGGTGCGGTGGTAATGGGCGTAGACCAGGTCCTGCAGCTTGTCCTTGTAGGCGTTCGGGTTGAAGGTCAGCAGGAAAATGGCCAGGCCGACGGTCGCCGCGATCACCACGACGACCAGGCCGAATACGATCCGTTTCAACCAGACATTCATATGAATCCTGCATCACCCATGAGCTGCGGCCCGCCGCCTCGCGGGCAATACCCAGCATGCTAACCCATGGCGCTGCCGCATACGACGCCCATGGCCTTTCCGTACATCCCGTTTCACCGCCGGACGCTGTCGACACGGGCTGCGGCGTCGCCGTATATAACCTATAGTAATGATGAAATTCAAGAAATTTCTCCCGGGAGGCGGGCTTACCCGGTACGATTGAACGTTCGCCCCGACCGGTGGCGCCCCCGGAACACGACAGGACCCGCGATGAGCCATAAATTCGACACACTCGCCATTCACGCCGGCTATTCCCCGGACCCCACCACCAAGGCCGTGGCCGTGCCCATCTACCAGACCACGTCCTACGCCTTCGACGACACGCAGCACGGCGCGGACCTGTTCGACCTCAAGGTCGCGGGCAACATCTATACCCGTATCATGAACCCGACGACCGACGTCCTCGAAAAGCGCGTGGCCGCGCTCGAGGGCGGCGTGGCCGCGCTGGCCGTCGCCTCGGGCATGACCGCCATCACCTACGCGATCCAGACCATCGCCCAGGCCGGCGACAACATCGTCTCGACCAGCAAGCTCTACGGCGGCACCTACAACCTGTTCGCCCATACCTTCCCGCGCCAGGGGCTCGAGGTCCGCTTCGCGCCGCACGACGACGTGGCGGCGATCGAGGCCCTGATCGACGACCGCACCAAGGCCGTGTTCTGCGAATCCGTGGGCAACCCGGCGGGCAACATCGTCGACATCGAGGCCATCGCCCAGGCCGCCCACCGCCACGGCGTCCCGCTGATCGTCGACAACACCGTGGCCTCGCCCGCGCTGTGCCGCCCCTTCGAGTGGGGCGCCGACATCGTGGTGCACGCGCTCACCAAGTACATGGGCGGCCATGGCAACAGCATCGCCGGCGCCATCGTCGACGGCGGCACCTTTCCCTGGGCCGAGCACAAGGACCGCTTCCCCATGCTCAACGAGCCCGATCCCTCCTACCACGGCGTGGTCTACACCGAGGCCTTCGGGCCGGCGGCCTTCATCGGGCGCTGCCGCGTGGTCCCGCTGCGCAACACCGGGGGCGCCCTGTCGCCCTTCAACGCCTTCCTGATCCTGCAAGGCATCGAGACGCTGGCGCTGCGCATGGAGCGCCACAACAGCAACGCCCTGGCGGTCGCGCGCTTCCTCGACGCCCATCCCGACGTCGCCTGGGTGAACTACGCCGGCCTCGAGAGCCACCCCGAGCACGCCCTGGCGCAAAAATACATGGGCGGGCTGCCGGCCAGCATCCTGTCCTTCGGCATCGAGGGCGGGATCGAGGCGGGCGCGCGGTTCATCGACGCCCTGCAGCTCATCCTGCGCCTGGTCAACATCGGCGACGCCAAATCCCTGGCCTGCCACCCCGCCTCCACCACCCACCGCCAGCTCAGCCCCGAGGAACTCGCCCGCGCGGGCGTGGGCGAGGATATGATTCGTCTATCCATCGGCATCGAGCACATCGACGACATCCTGGCCGACCTGGAGCAGGCGCTGGCGGCCAGCCGCCGATGAGGCACGCAGAACAACCACGAGGAGGAACCATCCGATGATCAGCGCAGCAGGGGGGCAGCCATGCAGATAGGGGTCCCACGCGAAACACACCCAGGCGAGACGCGGGTCGCCGCCACGCCCGAGACGGTCAAGAAGCTCGTCAAGTCCGGCCATGCGCTGCTCGTCGAGCGTGGCGCCGGCGAGGGCGCGCACTATCCGGACGCCGACTACGAGCAGGCCGGCGCCCAGCTCGTCGACGCCGCCGCGGCGCTCGGCAGCGAGCTGGTCTTCAAGGTGCGCGCGCCCGACGCGGACGAGCGCGCGAGGATGCGGCGCGGCGCCCTGCTCGTCGGCATGCTCGATCCCTTCGACCGCGACAACCTCCAGGCCATGGCCGAGGCCGGCCTGACCGCCTTCGCCCTCGAGGCCGCGCCACGCATCACCCGCGCCCAGAGCCTGGACGTGCTGTCGTCCCAGGCCAACCTGGCCGGCTACAAGGCGGTGCTGCTCGCCACGCAATACTACGGCCGGATCTTCCCCATGATGATGACGGCCGCGGGCACGCTCAAGGCCGCCCGCGTGGTGATCCTGGGCGCCGGCGTCGCCGGCCTGCAGGCGATCGCCACCGCCCGGCGCCTGGGCGCCGTGGTCGAGGCCTCGGACGTGCGCCCCGCGGCGCGCGAACAGGTCGAATCCCTGGGCGCCAAGTTCATCGACGTGCCCTACGAGACCGACGAAGAGCGCGAGATCGCCGAGGGCGTGGGCGGCTACGCGCGCCCCATGCCCGCGGCCTGGATGGCGCGCCAGGCGGCGCTGGTGGCCGAGCGCTGCAAGCAGGCCGACATCGTCATCTCCACCGCCCTGATCCCGGGGCGGCCCGCGCCCACCCTGATCCAGCCCGAGACCGTCGAGGCCATGAAGCCCGGCTCGGTCATCGTGGACCTGGCGGTCGAGCGCGGCGGCAACTGCCCGCTGTCGGTGCGCGACCAGGTCGTGCGCCACGGCGGGGTCACCCTGGTCGGGCTCGCCAACCTGCCCGCCCTGCTGCCCACCGACGCCTCGGCGCTGTACGCCCGCAACATCCTCGATTTCATGAAGCTGGTCGCCGACGCCGAGGGGCGCCTGGCGCTGGCCGAGGACGACGAGATCATCAAAGCCTGCATGGTCTGCAAAGACGGCCAGGTTCTCAGGAGCGCCTAATGGAAGCCGTCAATCCGACACTCGTCAACATCATCATCTTCGTGCTGGCCGTCTACGTGGGCTTCCACGTCGTGTGGAACGTCACCCCGGCCCTGCATACCCCGCTCATGGCGGTCACCAATGCGATCTCGGCCATCGTCATCGTGGGCGCCATGCTCGCCACCGGCCTGACCGAGGGCTCGCTCGCCCAGTACATGGGCGTGTTCGCCGTCGCCCTGGCGGCCGTCAACGTGTTCGGCGGCTTCCTGGTCACCCAGCGCATGCTCGAAATGTTCAAGAAAAAGGAACGCAAGGGAGGCGGCCGATGATTTCCATGAACCTCGTCACGCTCCTCTACCTGGTCGCCTCGATCTGCTTCATCCAGGCGCTCAAGGGGCTGTCGCACCCGACGACGTCGCGGCGCGGCAATGTGTTCGGCATGGTGGGCATGGCGATCGCCATGATCACCACGGCGGCGCTGATCATCAGCCTGGCGCGCGACGGCGCGGGCGCCATGGGCCTGGGCCGCATCGTCCTCGGCCTGCTGGTCGGCGGCAGCCTCGGCACGCTGCTCGCGCGCAAGGTCGAGATGACCAAGATGCCCGAGCTGATCGCCTTCATGCACAGCATGATCGGCCTGGCCGCGGTCGCCATCGCCATCGCCGTGGTCGCCGAGCCGCACGCCTTCGGCATCGCGGCCGCGGGCGCGCCCATCCCCACGGGCAACCGCCTCGAGCTTTTCATCGGCACCTTCGTGGGCGCGATCACCTTCTCGGGATCGGTCATCGCCTTCGGCAAACTGTCGGGCAAGTACAAGTTCCGCCTGTTCCAGGGCGCGCCGGTGGTCTTCGCCGGCCAGCACATGCTCAACCTCGCGCTGGCCATCGTCATGCTGACCTGCGGCTTCTGGTTCATGGCCGACCAGTCCTGGCTGCCCTTCGTGCTGATGACCGTCATCGCCTTCGTGCTGGGGGTGCTGATCATCATCCCGATCGGCGGCGCGGACATGCCGGTGGTGATCTCGATGCTCAACAGCTACTCGGGCTGGGCGGCGGCGGGCATCGGCTTCTCGCTCAAC
>JBIQHJ010000048.1:0-28067 GCA_044508625.1 Alcaligenaceae bacterium | reverse complement strand
CCCCGCCTGCGGGGAGAAGGTGCCCCGAAGGGGCGGATGAGGGGCGCTCTTGCTCCAGCATTCCCTTCTCCCCGCGCGCGGGGAGAAGGTGCCCCGAAGGGGCGGATGAGGGGCTTTCTTGCGGGTCAGCCCGCCAACCGCTTCGCAATCGCCGCGCCCAGGTCCCCCGGCGAACGCACCGTGGTGACGCCGGCCTTCTCCATCGCCGCGAACTTGCCTTCGGCCGTGCCCGCGCCGCCCGAGGCGATCGCGCCGGCGTGGCCCATGCGCTTGCCCTTCGGTGCGGAAGCGCCGGCAATGAAGCCGACCACCGGCTTGGTCACGTATTCGGCGATGAACTCGGCCGCCTCTTCCTCGGCGCTGCCGCCGATTTCGCCGACCATGATGATGCCCTCGGTCTGGGCGTCGTCCTGGAACAGCTTCAGGCAGTCGATGAAGTTCAGGCCGTTGATCGGGTCGCCACCGATGCCGATCACCGTCGACTGGCCGAGGCCTGCGTCGGTGGTCTGCTTCACCGCCTCATAGGTCAGCGTGCCCGAGCGCGACACGATCGCGACCTTGCCCGGCATGTGGATGTGGCCCGGCATGATCCCGATCTTGCACTCGCCCGGGGTGATGATGCCCGGGCAGTTCGGGCCGACGAGGACCACGTCCTCGTAGCCCTTGAGCGTGTTCTTGACCCGCAGCATGTCCAGCACCGGGATGCCCTCGGTGATGGCGACGATCACCTTGATGCCCGCGTCGGCCGCTTCCAGGATCGCGTCGGCCGCGTACGGCGGCGGCACGTAGATCACCGAGGCGTCGGCGCCGGTCTCGGCGACCGCGTCGGACATGGTGTCGAACACCGGCAGGCCCAGGTGCTCGGTGCCGCCCTTGCCCGGGGTCACGCCGCCGACGACCTTGGTGCCGTACTCGAGCATCTGCTCGGCGTGGAAGGTGCCCTGGGTGCCGGTGAAGCCCTGGACGAGGACTTTGGTGGATTTGTTGACCAAAACGCTCATGGAAAAATCATTCCTTCGTTGTAGAGCCGACCCATGGTCGGCTCATGCAGGCAGCCGACCATGGGTCGGCTCTACAAGAGTCAGCGAACGGCTTCTACCGCCTTTTTGGCACCGTCGTTGATGTCGTCGGCGGGGATGATCGCCAGGCCGGAGTTCTTCAGAAGGGCCTTGCCGGCGTCCACGTTCGTGCCTTCCAGGCGCACCACGACCGGCACTTCGACGCCCACTTCCTTGACCGCGGCAATGATGCCCTCGGCGATCATGTCGCAGCGGACGATGCCGCCGAAGATGTTGACGAAGATCGCCTTCACCTTGTCGCTGGACAGGATCAGCTTGAACGCCTCGGTCACGCGCTCCTTGTTCGCGCCGCCGCCGACGTCGAGGAAGTTCGCGGGCTCGCCGCCTTCCAGCTTGATCACGTCCATGGTCGCCATCGCCAGGCCGGCGCCGTTGACCATGCAGCCGATGTTGCCGTCCATGGTCACGTAGTTCAGGTCGTACTGGCTGGCGCGCACCTCGGTCTCGTCCTCCTGGCGGATGTCGCGCATGGCGGCCAGGTCGGGGTGGCGGAAGGTGGCGTTGTCGTCGGAATTGACCTTGCCGTCGAGCACCGCGAGATCGCCGGACTTCAGGATCGCCAACGGGTTGAGCTCGACCAGCGACAGGTCCTTCTCGTTGAACAGCTTGAACAGGCCCAGCATGATCTTGGTGAGCTGGTTGACCTGCCTGGCGTTGAGGCCGAGCGAGAAGCCCATCTCGCGGCACTGGTAGGGCATCAGGCCCTGGACGAAATTGACGTGCAGGGTCTTGATCGCGTCCGGGTTCTCCTCGGCGGTCTTCTCGATCTCGACGCCGCCCTCGGACGAGGCGATGAAGGTGACCGCCTTGCTCGAGCGGTCCACCAGCACCGACAGGTACAGCTCCTTGGCGATGTCGGTGGCCTGGGTGACCAGCACGCTATCGATCGGCAGGGCGACGCCGGCCGACTGGTAGGTCTCCATCTTCGTGCCGAGCATGCCCTTGGCGTACTCGCGCACCTCGTCCAGGCTGCGCGACAGCTTGACGCCGCCGGCCTTGCCGCGGCCACCGGCGTGGATCTGCGCCTTGACCACCCAGAAATCCCCGCCGATCGCCTTGGCGGCGTCCACCGCCTCTTCGGGGGTGCGCGCGACGCGCCCGGGGGGAACCGCAATGCCGTAATCGGCGAACAGCTGCTTGGCCTGGTATTCGTGGAAGTTCATCGGAGTCCGCGGGGAGGAACAGAGCCGCAAATTGTACCCCCACGGGTTCCCTTCTCCCCGCCCGCGGGGAGAAGGTGCCCCGAAGGGGCGGATGAGGGGCGCTTTTCCAGTGGTAACGTTCCCAACAGGACCTGGGGACCCGCATGCCCACCACGACACCCGGCATCGCCGAGGCGCAATACCGCGACCTCTACTTCTACAGCCTGTACCGCGTGCTCGAGGCCGGGCTGCTGGCGCTGCTGCTGTTCGGCCCGGTGCGCGAGCTGGTGCCGCCACCGGCGCACCCCGTGCTGGCCAAGGCCACGAGCGCGGCCTACCTGCTCGCTTCCGCCGCCTTGCTGTACTGGGGCCTGCGCCAGCGCGGGCTGCGCTGGCAGGTGGCGGTCGGCATGCTGGTGGACGTGGTCGCCGGCACCCTGGCGATCCACGCGCTGCCCCCGGCCGCGTCCGGCATCGCCTTGATGCTGGTGTTCAACGTGGCCGCCACCGCCCTGCTGCTGCCGCTGCGCTACGGCCTGGCCGCCGGCGCCGTGGCCGGCGCGGCCATGATCGGCGAATACATCTGGAGCTCGCTGCTGGTCCGCGGCTTCGACCGGCCGCTGGCCGAGCCGCTGATGTTCGCGGTGAGCTTCCTCTCGATCGCGATGCTCAGCTACCTGCTGGGCCGGCAGATCCGCGAGACCCAGGCGCTGGCCGAGCGCCGCGGCGGCGAACTGGCCGACCTGGCCGCGATCAACGAGCTGATCATCCGGCGCATGCGCACTGGCGTGCTGCTCGTGGATGGCGACGGCGAGATCCGCCTGGCGAACGAGGCCGCGCTGCTGGCGGTGGGCGACATCGGCCGCGACCGGCACCTGGCACAGGTGGCGCCGCCGCTGGCCGAGCGCCTGCGCGAGTGGCGGCGCACCGGCCACAGCGAAGACACCCCGCTGCGCCTTGGCGGCGAGCACCGCGAGGTCCTGCCGCGCTTCGCCCGACTGCTCGGCCACGGGGAAAGCGTGTTGGTGTTCCTGGACGACACCTCGCTGGTGTCGCGACGCGCCGAGTCGCTCACCCTCAGCACCCTGGGCCGTTTTTCCGCCAGCCTCGCGCACGAGATCCGCAATCCGCTGGCGGCGATCAACTACGCCACCCAGCTGCTGCAGGAATCCGAGGAGATCGGCGAGGCCGACCAGCGCCTGTTGCAGATCATCCACGCCCAGTGCCAGCGCACCAACGGCATCGTCGAAAGCGTGCTCGGCCTGGCCCGGCGCGAGCGCGCCAGCGCCGAGCACCTGGACCTGGCGGAGTTCGCCCGGCGCGTGGTCGAGGACTTCCGCCAGGTCCTGCCGGCGGAGTCCGGGCGGATCGAGGTGACCGGCAATCCGCAGGTGCCCGCGCTGGTCGATCCGCGCCACCTGCAGCAGGTGCTGACGGTGCTGCTGCAGAACGCGCTGACCCACGGCCACTACCCCGGCGACCCGGCCGAAGTGGTGCTGGACGTCCACCTCGCCGCGGGCCGGCCGACGCTGGACGTGCGCGACCAGGGCCCGGGCATCCCGCAGGAGCTGCGCGACCGCCTGTTCCGCCCGTTCTTCACCACGTCCGAGCACGGCACCGGCCTCGGCCTGTACATCGCCCGCGAACTCTGCCGCGCGAACGAAGCCACGCTCGACTACGTCGACCTGGCCGAGGGCACGAGCTGTTTCCGCATCGTCCTGCCCGAGCCGCGCGCGATGCTGCCGGCCTGAGCCCGATCCGTTAAGGTTGGCCCATGAGTGAAGTCCGCAGCCCCGCCAGTGCCTTGATCGTCGACGACGAGCAGGACATCCGGGAACTGCTCGTCCTCACCCTCGGCCGGATGGGCCTGCGCACCGACACCGCCGCCACCCTGGCCGCCGCGCGGGCGCAGCTGGCAAGCCAGCGCTACGACCTGTGCCTGACCGACATGCGCCTGCCGGACGGCTCGGGCATCGACCTGGTCGCCGAGATCAGCGCCAACCACCCCGACACCCCCACCGCCATGATCACCGCCTACGGCAACGTCGAGGCCGCGGTGGAGGCGCTGAAGGCCGGCGCCTTCGACTTCGTCAACAAGCCGGTGGACATCCACGTGCTGCGCCGGCTGGTCAGCCACGCGCTGGACCTGGGCCAGCGCCGGCGCGAGGCGCCCGCCGGACTGGCGCGGCTGCGCGGCGACTCGGCCGCGATGCAGGGCCTGCGCGCGACGGTGGCCAAGGTCGCGCGCAGCCAGGCGCCGATCGCGATCACCGGCGAATCCGGCGTCGGCAAGGAACTGGTGGCACGCACCATCCACGCCGAAGGCGGTCGCGCCAAGGGCCCGTTCGTGCCGGTCAACTGCGGCGCGATCCCGGCCGAGCTGATGGAAAGCGAGTTCTTCGGCCATCGCAAGGGCAGCTTCACCGGCGCCCACGCCGACAAGGCCGGCCTGTTCCAGGCCGCCGACGGCGGCACCCTGTTCCTGGACGAGATCGCCGAGCTGCCGCTGCCGATGCAGGTGAAGCTGCTGCGCGCCATCCAGGAGAAATCGGTGCGCCCGGTCGGCGCCCACGCCGAGGTGCCGGTGGACGTGCGCATCCTCAGCGCCACGCACAAGGACCTGGCCGCGCTGGTCGCCGACGGCACCTTCCGCCACGACCTCTACTACCGGATCAACGTGATCGAACTGCGGGTGCCGCCGCTGCGCGAGCGCCGCGAGGACCTGCCGCAACTCGCTGCCGACGTGCTCGGCCGCCTGGCCGAGGAACAGGGCCGCCCCGCGCCGCGCCTGGGCGACGACGCCCTGGCCGCGCTGCTCGCCTACGCCTTCCCGGGCAACGTGCGCGAACTGGAGAACATCCTCGAACGCGCCCTCGCCATGGCCGACGGCGACCGCGTCTCCGCCTCCGACCTCCACCTCCCCGCCGCTTCCTCGCCCCCCGCAAACCAACCTGTGGGAGCGGCGGAAGCCGCGACAGGGACCCCGCAGACCCCCGCCACCCCAGCCGCCGCCCCCCTCCCCACCTACATCGAAGACCTCGAACGCCAGGCCATCGAAAAGGCCCTCCAGGAGAACCGCTACAACAAGACCAAGACCGCGGCCGCGCTGGGGATCACCTTCCGGGCGTTGCGGTACAAGCTGAAGAAGCTGGGCATCGACTGACGCAAATGGTCACATTTGGGCGCAATGTGACGTCCCGCGTCACTCCACGCCACAGGACCCAAGGCATGATCCGTGACCCTTCCCGCAGTTCCAGCAACTGCCCTCCACAAAGGCCGCGCTGGCACGCAATATGCGTACTACCCCGGTGCACGTGCGGAACATTGCACGGCTACCGACGGACCGGGAAACCGGCCATGTGGGCACGTGAAGTTCAAAACCTCTAGGGGATAACCATGAAGAAGATCCAGCAAGGCTTCACCCTCATCGAACTGATGATCGTGATCGCGATCCTCGGCATCCTGATGGCGATCGCCATTCCGGCCTACCAGGACTACACGGTCCGCGCGAAGGTGTCGGAAGGCCTGAACGTGGCTGGCGCGGCGAAGTTGGCCGTGGCGGAGACGTATCAGACCAATGGCGCTTGGCCGAGCAACAACACCTCCGCCGGTCTGACTGCGCCTGCCTCGATTCACGGCAACAACGTGTCGTCGATCACCGTCAACGGCAGCCTGCTCACCATCACGTACTCCAACGACACCAACATCCAGGGCGACTCCCTCGTCCTGAAGGCGACGGATGCCGGTGGCTCGGTGGAGTGGGAGTGCGGCGCCACGGGCACCACCGTGGATGCCAAGTACCTGCCGTCGAACTGCCGCTAAGCGGTTCCTTGGTGGAATAAGGCCCCCGCTCGGGGGCTTTATTCTTTTCCGGAATGCAAAACCTTTCCGCCTCCATCTTGCGGACGCCCAGCGCCGCCATTGCAGTCGGCCTGGGCGCGATCTTGGCCGCGACCCTGCTGCTCACGTGGCCGGCATTGAATGGGCCGTTCCTCTTCGATGATTTCCCGAACCTGGAGCAGCTGGCGATGCTCAACGGGCGCACGGACTGGAATTCGCTGGCGAACTTCGCCGCCCAGTACCGTAGTGAGCCAGGGCGCCCGCTCTCGATGCTGAGCTTCGTGCTCAACGACAGCGATTGGCCTACTTCTCCTTGGCCATTCAAGTACACCAATCTGATGCTGCACCTCTTGGTGGGCGTGGTAGTGTTCGGCTTCACGCGGACCCTCGCACGCTCTCGGACGCCAACGCAGCTGCAGGCCGACCTCGTTGCCTTGTTCGCTTCGGCCGCCTGGCTGCTCCACCCGATGCAGCTTTCGACCAGCATGCTCGTCGTCCAGCGGATGACGCAGCTTTCCGCGCTGTTCGCCGTCGGTGGGACATGGGCATACGCCGCGATCGCCATCCGGGCCCGGACTCCCAGGGCCGCGTTCGCCGCGATAGCCGTGCTCGGCGCAAGCACGATCCTGTCGGTGCTGTCCAAGGAAGTCGGTGCGCTGACGCCGCTCCTTGCCCTGGTCCTCAACACCACCCTGCTGCGCGACCGGCTGGCCGGACTCCCCCCTGCACCCAGGCGGATCCTGTACTGGGGGACGGCACTGCCCGTGCTGGCATTGCTGGCGGCAATCGCGTGGCGCTGGGAGGGCGTGACCGGATACGGCAGCCGCAATTTCGGCATGGCCGAACGCGTGCTTTCCGAAGCCCGTGCCCTTTGCGATTACCTGTTTCGCATCCTGTTGCCGAGTCTCCGCGGCGGCGGGATCTACCATGACGACTTCGCGGTCTCCCGTGGGCTGGCGGACCCGTGGTCGACGGCGCCCGCGGTCCTCGCGGTCGCCCTGCTCGTTGGCATCGCCCTGTGGCGCCGGCGCCGCTGGCCGGTCTTCGCGTTTGCCATCCTATGGTTCTTCGCGGGCCACCTGCTCGAATCGACGGTGTTCCCGCTCGAACTCTATTTCGAGCACCGCAACTACGTGCCGATGATCGGCATCCTCTTCGCGCTCGCGTACTGGGTCGTCTCTGCCCGCGATCGCCGACGCAAGCCCTTGATGGCCCTCGCCGTGGCATGGATCGCATTCGCCGCCTGGTTGACCTCGGTGCAGGCGCCGATCTGGGGCAATCGGGATGCCCTCGTTTCGGTCTGGGCCATCGAACATCCGGGCTCGCCGCGGGCGACCCAGGAAAAGGCGGCCTATTTCCATCGCCACGGCCGCCAGGCCGACGCGGCCGCCACGCTGCTGGACGCCTACGCCCGCGGCGTGCGGGGGTCGGACTTCCCCGTGCAGGTCCTGCTGCTGGCCTGCATGACCCGCGACCACGACATGGCGCGTGACGCGCGAGCCAGCCTCCTCGATGCGCTGCGATCCAGCGAGTACAACCGGGCCACGCCGGTCACCTTGCGCAAGCTGCGCCTGCAGGTACAACAGGACAAATGCCCAACGGTCGCGACCGAAGACGACTGGTTGTCGCTGACGGCGCTCCTCCTTCAAAACCCGAACTTCGCGTCCGGGGAAGCAGCAAGCTACCTTCGGATCGAGCGGGCATACCTGTACGAGCACCGCCGCAACCTGAATTCCACGATGCTCGAATTGGAGCAGGCATGGGAGCAGAACCCGACTCCGGAACTGGCACAGCTGATCGCGGCGACACTGCTGTCCGCCGGACTGTACGATCCGGCCGAGCAATGGGCGAACAAGGCATTGGAGCACCGCACTCCCGGCCTGCGCGGGCTGTTCTCCAGCGACGAGGTCGCCAGCGCCCGCATGCTCGAAATCATTCGTACCGCCCGAAGTCGCTCGAAAGCCATGAAAACGCCCGATGGCGCTGCATCCGGCCGGGCGCCATGAGTAGAATCGGAGCCTGCGACGACGTAGGGGCCCGTCCATGAAGCGAGCGCTGATTACCGGGGTGACCGGCCAGGATGGCGCATACCTCGCCGAGCTGCTGCTTTCGAAGGGTTACGAGGTGCACGGCATCAAGCGCCGGGCTTCGTCGTTCAACACCGATCGCATCGACCACCTGTACCAGGACCCGCACGATCCAGGAAGGCGACTCTTCCTCCACTATGGCGACCTGACGGACGCGACCAACCTGATACGGATCCTGCAACAGGTCCAGCCTGAGGAAATCTACAATCTCGGCGCGCAGAGCCACGTGCAGGTGTCGTTCGAGACACCCGAATACACCGCCAACAGCGATGCATTGGGCACACTCAGGCTGCTCGAAGCGATTCGCATACTGGGACTGGAAACGCGCACACGCTTCTACCAGGCGTCAACGTCCGAACTGTACGGGAAGGTCAGGGAAAGTCCGCAGACCGAGTCGACGCCGTTCTATCCCCGTTCCCCGTACGGCGTGGCCAAGCTCTACGCCTACTGGATCACGGTGAACTATCGGGAGGCTTACGGCCTTTACGCCTGCAACGGCATCCTCTTCAACCACGAGTCGCCGCTACGCGGAGAGACGTTCGTGACGCGCAAGATCACCCGGGCGCTGGCCAGGATCCATCTGGGCCTGCAGGACTGCCTGTACCTCGGCAACCTGGATGCCAGGCGCGACTGGGGGCACGCCAGGGATTTCGTTGAGGCACAGTGGCTGATTCTCCAGCAGGAGCAGCCTGACGACTTCGTGATCGCCACGGGGATCCAGCACACCGTGCGCGACTTCGTGGACGTCGCGGCGCGGCAACTGGACGTCACCATCGACTGGAGTGGCAAGGGTGATGCCGAGCAGGGCATCGTTGCGTCCGCGCCGCCCGGTTCCGGGTTCCGCATCGGCAACCGGGTGGTCGCCGTGGACCGCCGCTATTACCGCCCGGCGGAAGTGGAGACGCTCCTGGGCGACTCCCGCAAGGCTCGGGAGGTCCTGGGCTGGTCCCCGAAAACCTCGTTCGAAACGCTCGTCGCGGAAATGATGACCGCCGACCTGGACGAGGCCAAGCGCGATGCCCTCGTCCAACGCTCCGGCTTCCGCGTTGCGAATCACCACGAATGAGCGTTCTTGCACCGGATTCGAGGATCTACATCGCGGGGCATCGCGGGATGGTCGGAGCCGCGCTCGTCCGACGCCTCCGCTCCGCCGGGTACCACAACATGGTCCTCAGGTCCCGGCAGGAACTCGACCTGACGGACCAGCGCGCCGTCGACTCGTTCTTCGAGGACGAATCGCCGGAGTACGTCTTCCTGGCGGCCGCCAAGGCGGGTGGCATTCACGCCAACGCGACTTACCCCGCGGACTTCATCCACGACAACCTCGCGATACAGACGAACGTCATCCATTCCGCGTGGAGACATGGTGTCCAGAAGCTGTTGTTTCTAGGTTCATCCTGCATCTACCCCCGGGAGTCTCGGCAGCCCATCCGGGAAGACGAGCTCCTTACAGGAAGGCTGGAACCGACGAACGAGCCCTACGCGATCGCCAAGATCGCGGGCATCAGGATGTGCCAGGCCTATCGCAGACAACATGGGTTCGACGCAATTTGCGCGATGCCGACGAATCTCTATGGGCCGGGCGACAACTACCACCCGGAAAACTCCCACGTCATACCGGCGCTGATCAGGCGATTCCACGAGGCGGCCGCCCGGGGCGACGACACCGTCACCATCTGGGGGACGGGGGCGCCGCTCCGCGAATTCCTGCACGTAGACGACCTTGCGGACGCGTTGCTCTTCCTGATGCAACGCTACTCGTCGGAGGACATCGTCAATATCGGTAGCGGCGAGGAGGTGTCGATCCTGGCTCTCGCGGAACTGGTTGCGGGCACCGTCGGCTTCCATGGCAGGATCGCAACGGATCCTTCCCGGCCCGACGGGACGCCCCGCAAGTTGCTGGATTCCTCGCGTATCCGCGACCTGGGTTGGCGCCCCTCGATTCCGTTGGGCGACGGGCTCGCCCAGGCCGCAGAGGATTTCGCGCAGGGCAACCTGCGATAGCCGGATGAGCTCCGAAGCCAGGCCGCCCGAGGAAATCCGGCCACGTCGAGCCGTGGTAATCCACGCCTTCAAGTGGTCGATCCTTGGGGAGGCCGCGTCGCGGCTGATCGCGCCGGCGATCTTCCTGATCCTTGCGCGCCTGTTGACGCCGGAGGATTTCGGCGTCGTCGCCGCTGCGACTGTCCTCACCAGCCTGTGCCAGGCGCTCGCGGACGCGGGATTGGCCAAGGCGCTCGTGCAGCACCGGGAAGAACTCGACCTGGGAGCACAGGCGGTGTTCTGGATGTCGCTGCTGGCGTCGCTGCTGCTTGCGTGCCTGTTGGTCGTAGCGGCGCCGTGGATCGCATGGTTCTTCGGCGACCCGAGGATCGAAGCAGTGGTCCGGTGGTTGTCCCTGCAGGTACCACTGGCGGGCCTTTGCGCCGTACCCACGGCACTCCTGCAGCGGGACTTCCGTTTTCGACGCCTGTTCTGGGTCAGGCTGGTCGCCGCCGGATTGCCCGCGCTCGCTTCGATTCCGCTCGCGCTATCGGGGTTCGGCTACTGGGCAATCGTGGCCGGATTGCTTGCAGGGCAGGCCCTGCAGTGCGTTTCGCTGTGGTTGCAATGCGATTGGCGACCGAGGTGGCAGGTGGACGCCGCCGTGGCGGCACGGCTCCTGCGCTTCGGCCGCTGGACCGCTGTCAGCGCCCTGCTCGCCTGGGGCTACGGGTGGCTGGACGTACTGGTCGTCGCCCGCTATCTCGGCAGCCACGACATGGGCATTTACCGGATCGGCAGCACCTTCGTGACCATGGTCTTCGGCCTATGCTTCACGCCATTGCTTCCGGTGCTGTACAGCGATTTTTCCCGTATGGGGCATGAGCGTGAGCGCGTCGCTGGCCAGGTCATGGAAGCGTCCCGCACGATCGTTGCGGTGTCGGTGCCCATCGGCGCGGCCATCGCACTCCTGAGTCCCGAGATCGAGGCATTGCTCTTCGGGCCTGCCTGGAGCGGGCTCGCGCCCGTCATCGCGCTCCTCGCCGCCGCACACGGGCTCGCATGGCTGGTCGGAGTCAATGGCGAGGGCTATCGTGCAGTCGGTCGGCCCGACCTCGAGTCATGGGCCATGGGAATTTCGATCGTCTTGTATTCGATCGGCTATCTGGTCGCCATCCGGTACGGGCTGGTCGCGTTCGCCGCCATGCGGGTGGCCCTCGTGTCCCTAGGCATCGCGGTCCAATGTGCAATTTCCGGCCGGATATTCGGCCTCAGGGTCTCGGCATGGCTGGCCGCTTCGACTCGGCCGGTCGTCTTCGCGGCGGTGGCATACGTCGCGGCGTGGCTTGCGTCGAATCCCCGCCAAGGCATCGGCAGCGCCCTCATCGCCACCCTCGTCTTCGCCAGCGTGTACCTGTCCCTGCTGGCCGCATTCGACCGGGACCGTTTCGCATTTCTTCGCAGGCATGCCAATGGAACTTGAACTCGTCCCCTGCGACCTCTGCGGCCGCGACTCCTATCGGGTCCGTTACTACAAGCCCGACACATGGCTTCGGCACGACCTTTACCAGTTCCCGGTGGTGGAGTGCGATGCCTGTGGCCTGGTCTACGTCAATCCGCGCCCTACTCCGACGCAGATGGGGACGTTCTACCCCGCCGGTTACCACGATGGCCGTGATGCCGCCGAATTCCAGGCGCGTTATCGGCGCCAGGCGGCGCTGCTCCCCAGCCTTGCGGGAAGGAGGGTCCTCGATGTGGGGTGTGCCCGCGGCGATTTCCTCTCCTTCCTCCTCGACCGGGAAGATTTCGAGGCGCACGGCGTGGATGCCTATGCCGGGGGTGTCGCCGATCCCCGGATCCGGTTCGTTCCCGCGGAACTGACGGACGCTGGCTACCCCGATGCCGCGTTCGACCTGGTCATGGCCTGGGCCGTCTTCGAACACCTGCACCATCCGACCGCATACTTCGACGAGTGCGCGAGGGTCCTGGTGCCCGGAGGCCGGCTCGTGATCCTCGTCACGAATGCAGACAGCCTGTATGGCCGCATGGCATGCATGGAAGACGTGCCGCGCCATACTTACCATTACTCGGAAGCAACTCTCGCCGAATACGGCCGCAAGTGCGGACTTCGCCTCGACAACGTCCTGTTCGACGATTCGATTTTCGACGGTCGTGGGCGAGGCACCTTCCGCCTGCTCGCCGGTAGGCTGACCGGCTTCAGCTGGGAGAAGTGGATGCGCGGCGAACTGTCGGCGATCTCTCGGCTTGCCATGAAGGCGGGCACGCTGGTCGACCTTGTTGCATTCGGCACCCACTGGGAGGCCAGGCTTCGCCGCAGCGGAGTCATGATCGCAACCTATGAGAAGCCCTGAGATCCAGCGGATCACGGCTGCGGCGCGATGAAGGCCTCGGTCATCATCCCTACCCGGAACCGGGCGCGGCTGCTGGACGACTGCCTGCGATCGCTTGTCGGACAGACGCTGCCCGCGGACCAGTTCGAGGTCATCGTCGTCGACAACGGCTCGTCCGATGCGACGGCCGAGGTCGCCGAACGCTATGCGTCCCGACTGCAACTTCGCCGGGAATTCCTTGCGGAGCCAGGGCTGCATGTGGGGCGCCATGCCGGCATGCGCCTCGCACTAAGCGATGTACTGGTGTTCGGCGACGACGACATCATTGCCGCGCGCTCCTGGCTTTCCTCGATCGTCGACGTGTTCGGCGACCCTCGAGTGGCCCTGGTCGGCGGCAACAACCTCCCGCTTTTCGAGCAGGCGCCGCCCGCCTGGCTCTTGCGGTGGTGGGAGGCCGGTTCTTTCCGGGGACGCGCGCTTCCACACCTGAGCATCCTGGACTTCGGCGAAGGGCGGTTCGACATCCCTCCCCGATGGGTATGGGGGTGCAACTTCTCCATCCGTCGCCATGTGCTCGATTCGGCGGGCGGCTTCCATCCCGACGCCCTCCCGCAGTCGCATCTCCGTTGGCGCGGAGATGGTGAAACCCACGTGTCGGACTGGATCCAGCTGCGCGGGCTGCGCGCCGTGTTCGACTCCGGCGCCAGCGTACGCCACCGCGTTTCCGCGGCGCGCATGACTCCGGAGTACGTCGTCGCCCGCAGCCACGCCCAAGGCATTTCCGACTCGTATACGGACCTCCGGGCCGCTAGTCACGGCGCCCGCGCCGCGTGGGCCAGGTACAAGCGCCTCCTCAGGGTGGGCTTGCAGCGCGCTCGCCTTGGAGTCACGGCTGCCAGCGACGCGACCGGCTCAGAGCTGCGCCGGATCCGGCTCGAGGCCTTGGCGGCGTGGCGCGCGGGCTATGATTTCCACCAGGGGGAGGTCAGGAAGGACCCTTCGCTGCTCGCCTGGGTGAGGCAGGAGGATTACTTGTGAGTTTGCAGAACGAGCCATCTCCGGTGGAGCGGATCGTCCATGGCGACCTGGAGCTTGCGCTGATCATCCGCAGCACCTTCCACGGTGATGGCATCGAGTTCTTTACCCCGGGCACCTACTCGCAGCAGGTGGGTTACATGAACCGCCCCCACGGCTATGCCATTCCCCCGCACGTCCACAACCCCGTGGCGCGCGAGGTCCAGTACACCAAGGAAGTCCTGTTCGTGCGTCGCGGCCGCATGCGGGTGGATTTCTACACGGAAGCGATGGAGTACCTGCAAAGCGCCGTGGTCGGTTCCGGCGACGTGATCCTGCTCGCCTATGGCGGGCACGGCTTCGAGATGCTCGAGGACACCGAGATCATCGAGGTGAAGCAGGGGCCGTATTGCGGAGACCAGGACAAAACCCGCTTCGAGGCCGTGGCGGCCGAACGCATCGTCATCAAGGGTGGCACGGAATGACTCGAACGATTCCGGTCAACGAGCCCCTGCTCGACGGCAACGAGAAGCGCTACCTCGTCGAGTGCATCGAGTCGGGATGGATTTCCTCCGAAGGCCCGTTCGTTTCCCGCTTCGAGGAAGAATTCGCCGCGCGCATGCAGCGCCGGCACGGCATCGCGGTGTGCAACGGAACTGCCGCGATCGACGCGGCAGTGGATGCGTTGGGGCTTGGTCCGGGAGACGAGGTCATCCTGCCGGCATTCACCATCATTTCGTGCATAGGACAGATCGTTCGCGCCGGCGCGATTCCAGTGCTCGTGGACAGCGACCCGGCCACGTGGAACATGGACGTCTCGGCGATCGAGGAACGGATCACTTCCCGTACCCGGGCGATCATGGTGGTGCACACCTATGGCCTGCCCGTGGACATGGCGCCGGTGCTGGAACTGTGCGCCAGGCACGGCCTCGCGCTCATCGAGGATGCGGCCGAGGCGCATGGGCAAACCTATGATGGGCGTCCTTGCGGCAGCTTCGGCACCATCAGCACATTCAGCTTCTATCCGAACAAGCACGTCACCACCGGCGAGGGCGGCATGGTGCTGGTCGACGACGATCGCCTTGCCGAGACCTGCCGCAGCCTCCGCAACCTATGCTTCGAGCCGGGACGTCGCTTCGTGCATGAGCGGCTCGGCTGGAATCTGCGGATGACGAACCTGCAAGCCGCGGTTGGGCTCGCGCAGCTGGAACGCCTGGACGAGTTCGTCGCACGGAAGCGCGCGATGGGCCGGCGCTACACGGAGCTGCTCGCCGATGTTCCGGGCCTGCAGCTTCCGCTCCCCGCAACCAGGCACGCCGAAAACATCTACTGGGTGTTCGGCGTCGTGCTTTCCGACGATGCCGCGTTCGACGCCCCGGAGGCCATGGCGCGGCTGGCAAAAGAGGGCATCGGCACCCGGCCATTTTTCTGTCCGATGCACGAACAACCCGTTCTCCAGCGTCTCGGCTTGTTCGGGGGCGAACGGTACCCCGTCGCAGAGCGCATGTATCGCCGTGGCTTCTACCTTCCCAGCGGGCTGGCGCTTTCCGAGTCACAGATCGAACACGTTGCCGCCACGCTCCGGAGGTTGCTGGCATGAGCACGCCTTTCGATGCCTATGCCTCGTATTACGACCTCCTGTACGCCGACAAGGACTACGCGGGCGAGTCCGACTGGGTCCACGGATTGATCCAGGACCTGCGCCCGGATGCCCGCTCGCTCCTCGAACTCGGCTGCGGAACGGGCGGCCACGCGCTTTATCTCGCCCGAAAAGGCTATGCGGTCACCGGCGTCGACCTTAGCGACCGCATGGTTGCCCTGGCCAACGCCAACGCGGACCGAGAGCAGTGGCCGACGCCTGCGCCGACCTTCGAGGCCGGCGACCTGCGTGGCTATCGATCCGGGCGGACCTACGACGTGGTCGTCTCGTTGTTCCACGTCATGAGCTACCAGGTAACGAACGACGACCTGCGGGCGGCCATGGCCACTGCGGCCACACACCTGGCTCCTGGCGGCCTCTTCATCTTCGACTGCTGGTACGGCCCGGGCGTGCTCACGGATCCTCCCGCCACCCGGGTGCGGAGATTGCAAGGCGACGGCTTCGCGGTGACGCGGATCGCGGAGCCCCAGCACCGGGCGGGCGAGAACCGGGTCGACGTGCATTATGAAATCGTAGTGCAGCGGGGCGCGTCGATCGAGCGTTTCCAGGAATGCCACCCGATGCGCTACCTGTTCACTCCCGAGGTCGACCTGCTGCTTTCCGAGGCCGGACTCTCGCGCGTCTCCGCGAGCAGGTGGCTGGACAGGTCGCCCCCTCGCATCGACGACTGGAATGCTTGCTACGTCGCACGGAAATGAAGCGGCTCGGCATCTTCCTCGGCTTCCCGCCGCACGGCGGCGGCGCCTTCCAGTACGCCCATTCGACGCTGGTGGCGGCGGCTGCCCTTCCAACGGATGAATTCGAGGTCGTTGCAGTCCACGCGCATCCTGCCTGGTCGGAGTACGTGGATGCCCAATCCCCAAGGGTCAGGGCGGTCGCCGCGTCGACGGGTCCCATGGACGGCATCGTGTCCTTCGCTCTGAGGTCCGGATTGCCGGCCAGACTGTGGCGCAAGCTTGCGCGCCGCGCCCACCCGCTCGCGGCCACCCTGCTCGATCTCGAGTGCGACTACTGGCTGTTTCCCGGGCAGGAATACCTGACCTACGCCCTTCCCGCGCCCACCATCGGCGTGATCCACGACCTGATGCATCGCTACGAGCGGTCGTTCCCTGAAGTGTCCTCGTTCGGCCTGTACCGGCGCCGGGAACGCCACTATCGCAACCTGTGCCGATACGCCACCGCCGTCCTGGTGGACTCCACGGTCGGATGCGAGCACGTGGTGCAAGCCTACGCGCCCCCGGCCTCGAAGGTGCACGTGCTTCCCTACGCAGCCACGGAGATTCCCGCCGCGGTTGCTCCGGACCTCGCGGGCCCGGACGAATTGCCGGAGCAGTATCTCTTCTACCCGGCGCAGTTCTGGAAGCACAAGAACCACGTCCGGCTGCTTCATGCGCTCGACCGGGTGCGGGAGTCGTTGCCGGACCTCCACCTGGTGCTCGCCGGGGCTCCCAAGAACGGCTACGGCGACGTCCTGGCCGCCATCGCAGGGCTCGGACTCCAGTCGCGCGTTCGCCTGCTTGGCTATACCCCGGACGAAGCCATGGCCGGCCTGTACCGGCGCGCCGTCGCCTTGGTCATGCCGACCTTCTTCGGCCCCACCAACATCCCCCCGCTCGAGGCCATGTCGTTGGGATGCCCGGTCATCGTCTCCGGCATCTACGGCATGCCGGAACAACTCGGGGATGCCGCGGAGTACGTCGACCCGAACTCGGTGGAAAGCATTGCGTCCGCCATCGAGCGCGTCGCAACGGACGGATCCCGGCGCCAGGCGATGATCGAAGCCGGTTACCGCAGGAGCGCCGAGCTGTCGCAGGCGAGGTTCAACCAGCGCTTCGCGGACATCCTCCGCGACATCGTGACGCCGTGAGGATCCTCGTCATTTCCAAGCGGCACCCGCAGCAGCGCGACCTCGTCGAGCGTCCGTATGGCCGCTTCTTCCACCTGCCCAGGCTGCTCGCTGCCGCCGGGCACGACGTCCAACTCCTGCTGTGCAGCCACAGGGGACTGGATTCGCTGGAGTTCCAGCGCGACGGCATGCATTGGGTGTCGCACGACGTCCGCAGGTTCGGGGCCGGCTTCCTGCATCGGATGCGCAGGGAGGCCGTGGCGTTCTCGCCAGACTGGATCATGGGCTGTTCCGACACATGGTTCGGATGGCTGGCGGGCAGGCTTGCCCGGGCGACAGGCGCACGCCTCGCCATCGACGCCTATGACAACTACGAAGCCTACATGCAGTGGAACCTGCCGCTGCACCTGGCATGGCGGCATGCGGTCGCCGCGGCTGCCGTTGCAACCGCGGCCGGGCCGCAACTGGCCGCCCGCCTCGACCGGCATCGCGGCCCGAAGCCACCTACCATGATCGTGCCGATGGCAGCAGACCCCGGATTCGCTCCTCGCGACAAGGGTGCCGCGCGTGAAGCGCTCGACCTGCCCGTCGACGCACCCTTGATCGGATACATGGGGGGTTGGGCCGCCAATCGCGGCACCGACATCCTGCTGCACGCATTCCGCCTCGTCCGTGCGTCGCGTCCCGATGCCCGGCTGGTGGTCACCGGGCGTCCGCCGGAGCGCGTAGTGCGCGAAGCCGGCGTCCAGGCGCTGGGTTACATCGAGGACGCTGCCCTTCCGCTCGCGCTGTCCGCCATGGACGTATCCGCCGTCATCACAGCGGACACCTCGTTCGGCCGTTACAGCTACCCGGCGAAGCTGTGCGAAGCCATGGCATGCGGAGTGCCGGTGGCTGCCACCGCCACCGCGCCGGTGCGCTGGATGCTTGGCGACGACCAACGCTTCCTCGTGCCAGTCGGCGACGCATCGGCGCTGGCCAAGCGCATCCTCGCGTTGCTGGAAGCTGCGCCGGCGGCGCCTTATGCAGCGCTGCCCTCCTGGGAGGACAGCGCGGCGCGACTCGAGGCCGCATTGCTTGCCGCATCGGCCCGATCCAGCGTGTAGATCAGCGTCGGGAAGATTGAACCCATCCTCCGCCACGCGGCGGACGGCACCCGGCGCAGCACATGGCGGTAAAGCGGGGCGTCGGGACGCTCCAGTTCGAAGGTGAGCCGCAACGCATCGCCGGTATGTTGCCGCCAGGCGAAACCCGCATCGTCGAGCATCCGTTCCAGCTGGCCGCGCGTCAGCGGCCTGCAGTCGTAGTGCGTTCCCTTGCCCAGCACACGCACATAGGCGTCAGCGAGCCGGCGCGGCAACCAGCTGAGGAAGGGGAGCCTGAAATGCGGCTCCACGAGCATCCAGCGATTCGGCACCGCCAGGTACCCACGCCCCCCGGGTCGGAGGACCCGCCCTATTTCCCGCAGGTGCCGGGATTGCGCGGCCGGGTCGCCCACGTGTTCGATCACGTGGTTGGTGACGACCACGTCGAAGCTGGCATCCCCGAAGGGAAGCCGGGTATCGGCAACGGTGAGGAAGGCATACCCGTCATGGACCAGGCGGACATCCTCGACATCCACGGCCTGGACCTCCCACCCCATCGGCCCGGCGTTACCGAACCAATGCGAAATGCCCCCGGAACCGCAGCCGATCTCCAGCATGCGCATGGGCGGGCTTCCGGGCGCGACCCCGAGCAGCGCCGCGATCTTCCGGGCCTTGAGCCCCCGCGACGGCAGGTCCAGTACGGCGTGACCCTGCCGCTCCGCCGCTTCGGTCGTCATGCCGCTGCCACCACGGCGTCCGCCACTTCACGACCGAACCGTTCCCAGGCAAAGGATGTCGCGAACATGCGCGCATGCTCACGCTGCGCCGTTCCCATCCGGGCCAGCTCCTCGGTCACGGCAGCCGCGAATGCCGCGTCGTCCCCGGAGGGAACGAGTCGCCCGCTCACGCCATCGGCGACCGCATCCGCCACGCCGCCGACGTGGAACGCCACCGTCGGCAGCCCGTGCGCGGCGGCCTCGATCGCCACCATCCCGAAGCCTTCCACGTCGCCGGGCGTGTCACGAACGGGAAACACGTGCAGGTCGGCGGCCTGGTAGGCCTCCGCAAGCTCTGCATCGCTGCACGGCCCGAGCCACGTCACCGCGCCCTCCAGCCCCTGCGCACGGGCGGCCTCGCGGATCCGCTCGATGCCGGCGCCCTGGCCACGGTGCAAGGCTTGCGGCGCCTCATCGCCGATGATGACCAGGCGCGCGTCGGGATGCCGAGTGCGCACCAGCGGTAGGCTGCCGTCCACGAATTCGGCCAGGCCCTTGCGTGCCGTCAGCCGCCCCACCGACAAAAGCAGTGGCGCCCCCGGATCGATGCCGTGGCGGGCTCGGAATCGCGCCCGCGCTCCGGCATCGAGCGTGGGGATCGTCGTTCCCGGATGCACGATGCGAATGCGCCCGGCGTCGACGCCGGCGTCGATCGCCAGGCGGCGAGTGTTGGCGCTGTTGACCATCACTGCCCGGCAACGCCGGATGCAGGGCAACCACAGCGCGCGATAGGCGCGGCTGGCGGCGACTATGTCCAGGCCATGGAGGTACACCATCGGCGTCGCACCCACGTGCGCGGCGGCCGCCGTCGCCGCGGGCGCAGCGAGGCCGCTCCCGGCCAGCACCACATGCGGCCGCGTGCGCCGGGCCATGCCGATGCCGCGGGTCACGCTGGACAGGATCGTCGCGGGCAACGAGCCGCCCGCGAGTGCGCGCGAGCACGCTCCGGCTGGCACGAAGCGCTCCGCGCCGGGAGGCCCGAGCAAGGCGGAGCCTGCATTGCGCGCATGCAAGGCCTCGAACATGCGTGCATTGAGTCGTTCCATCCCGCCACGCAGCGGCGGATGGTTGCGGGTGATCAGCAGGACCCTCGGGAATTCAGGGTCGGCGCACGACGTCATCGCTGCGCCGCTCGCTGCGGACGGCCTGGTAGGTCAGGCTGGTGATCTGCTCGGAAATGAGCCCGATGAGGAACACGATCACCGCCGCGCTGAACAGCAACACGCTCATGTTGGTGAATCGGCCCATGGTCGCGAACGTGTAGGCGTAGTAGGCAGCGCCAAGCAGCAGGAACCCGAACCCCACCGGCCCAAACAACTTCAACGGCGAATACAGCGTCGCAATCCGGAAAATGATCAGCAGGAACCGCAAGCCGTCCCGCACCGGCCGGATATGGCTCTTCCCGATCCGCGCCGCCACCGGAACCGGCACGTATGCCACCGGATAGGCGCTGCGGAAAAACGCCATCGTGCTGGTGGTCGGGTAACTGAACCCGTTCGGCAGCAGGTGCAGGAACTGGCGGAAGCGTTCCGCCCGGACCACCCGGAAACCGGAGGTCAGGTCGGCGATCCGGTGCCCGGTCATCCAGCTCGACAGCCGGTTGTAGAAGGCATTGGCCAGGCCGCGGCCGGCATTCGCCTGGCCGGCGCCATCGCGCGCGCCGACGACCATGTCGTAGCCCTCATCCAGCTTCTCCAGCAGCCGCGGAATCAACGCTGGGTCGTGCTGGCCGTCCGCGTCCATGAACACGAGGATCTCGCCGGAGGCCGCGCGGGCGCCGCGCTTGATCGCGGCACCGTTGCCCATCGAGTAGGGGGTCCCGACCACTTGGGCCCCATGGGCGCGCGCCACCTCCGCGGTGTCGTCCGTGGAACCGTCGTCCACGACGATGACTTCGGCTCCCGGAAATCGGTCGCGGAGGCCAGGCAGGACCTTTTGCAGGCCAGCGGATTCGTTCTTGGCGGGCAGGATGATGGATAGGTGCATTTGGATTCCCCCGGGGGAAGGGTAGCCGATGCGGGAGTTCAAGGCGCCCCTCATCCGCCCCTTCGGGGCACCTTCTCCCCGCTCGCGGGGAGAAGGGAGGGGGAGATGTGACGGGGGTAGCATTCGGGTGGGCGGGGGTTTGGGGTAAAGTCGAGGGCGGGGACTTCTGAGGGCTTCGCTATGGCGAGCGTCGCGCACGCCAACCTGGTGGGCATCACCGGCATCGCCCGGCGGCTGGTGCTGGACGGGGTGCTGGAGGAAACCGCGGCCCGCGAGGCCATGGCCGCGGCCACCGAGGCCAGGAAGCCGCTGGCCCAGTACCTGGTCGACAACCGGCTGGTGGCGCCTGTGCAGATGGCCGCCGCCAACTCGATGGAGTTCGGGATCCCGATCTTCGACGTCACGGCCATGGACCCCGGGCAGACCGCGATCAAGCTGGTCAGCGAGGAACTGGTCCGCAAGCACTGCGCCCTGCCCCTGTTCAAGCGCGGCAACCGCCTGTACGTCGGCATCGCGGACCCGACCAACCTGCGGGCGCTGGACGAGATCAAGTTCCACACCAACCTGCAGATCGAGTCGATCCTGGTCGACGAGGAGCGGATCCGCGGCGCCATCGACAAATGGCTCGAGACCGCCGACTCGCTGGCCGACATGGGTGAAGGCGACGAGGACGAGAATTTCGAGAACCTCGACGTCAGCGCCGAGGACGACGAGGACGGCGAGTCCGGCGTCGACGCCAAGGGCGACGACACGCCGGTCGTCAAGTTCGTCAACAAGGTGCTGGTGGACGCGATCCGCCGCGGGGCCTCGGACATCCACTTCGAGCCCTACGAGACCGACTACCGCGTGCGCCTGCGCATCGACGGCATCCTCAAGCAGGTGGCCAAGGCGCCGGTGAAGCTCAACGCGCGCATCGCCGCGCGCCTGAAGGTGATGTCGCAGCTCGACATCGCCGAGAAGCGGGTGCCGCAGGACGGCCGCATCAAGCTCAACCTCAGCAAGACCAAGCAGGTGGACTTCCGCGTCAGCACCCTGCCCACCCTGTTCGGGGAGAAGATCGTGCTGCGCATCCTCGACGGCGGCGCGGCCAAGCTGGGCATCGAGAAGCTCGGCTACGAGGACGACCAGAAGCAGCTCTTCCTGGACGCGATCAGGAAGCCCTACGGCATGGTCCTGGTGACCGGGCCCACCGGCTCGGGCAAGACCGTGTCGCTTTACACCGCGCTCAACATCCTCAACGACGACTCGCGCAACATCAGCACGGTCGAGGACCCGGTCGAAATCCGCGTGCCCGGCATCAACCAGGTGCAGCAGAACGCCAAGCGCGGCATGACCTTCGCCGCGGCGCTGCGCTCGTTCCTGCGCCAGGACCCCGACGTGATCATGGTCGGCGAGATCCGCGACCTCGAGACCGCGGAGATCGCGGTCAAGGCCGCGCAGACCGGCCACATGGTGCTGTCGACCCTGCACACCAACGATGCGCCGCAGACCATCGCGCGCCTGATGAACATGGGCGTGGCGCCGTTCAACATCACTTCCTCGGTCAGCATCGTCATCGCCCAGCGCCTGGCCCGGCGCCTGCACGATTGCAAGCAGGAGCAGAAGCTCCCGGACAACGTGCTGCTCGAGGAAGGGTTCACCCAGGAAGAGATCGACGCCGGCCTGACCATCTACGAGGCGGTCGGGTGCCCCGATTGCACCGAGGGGTACAAGGGCCGCACGGGTATCTACCAGGTGATGCCGATGACCGATGAAATCGCCGCCATCGTGCTCGCCGGCGGCAACTCGCAGCAGATCGCCGAGGCCGCGCAGCGCTCCGGCGTCCGCGACCTGCGCCAGTCGGCGTTGCTCAAGGTCAGGAACGGCATCACCAGCCTCGCCGAAATCAACCGCGTGACCAAGGATTGACGACCATGGCCCTTAGCCGATCCGCCGCCAAGTCCACCGCCGCGCGCAGCAGCGGCCTCGAGGTGTTCATCTGGGAGGGCACCGACAAGCGCGGTGTCAAGATGAAGGGCGAGACGCCCGGCAAGAGCATGAACCTGGTGCGCGCCGAGCTGCGCCGCCAGGGCATCAACCCGACTTCGGTCCGGGCCAAGCCCAAGCCCCTGTTCGGCGGTGCCGGCAAGCGGGTGACCCCGGGCGACATCGCGGTGTTCAGCCGCCAGATCGCGACCATGATGAAGTCGGGCGTGCCGATCGTCGGCGGCCTGGAAATCATCGCCGGGGGGCAGAAGAATCCGCGCGCGAAGGAGCTCTACAACGATATCCGCGCCGAGATCGAGGGCGGCTCCTCGCTGTACGAGGCGCTGGGCAAGCACCCGGTCCAGTTCGACGAGCTGTACCGCAACCTGGTCAAGGCCGGCGAGACCGCGGGCGTGCTGGAGACGGTGCTCGACACCGTCGCCAGCTACAAGGAGAACATCGAGTCCCTGAAGGGCAAGATCAAGAAGGCATTGTTCTACCCGGCCACGGTGATCGCGGTGGCGATCCTGGTCAGCGCGATCCTGCTGATCTTCGTGGTGCCCCAGTTCCAGAACGTGTTCGCCAGCTTCGGCGCGGACCTGCCGGCATTCACCAAGATGATCATTGCCGCCAGTGACTTCATGATTTCCTACTGGTGGCTCGTCCTTTTCATCGTCGTGGGCGTGGGCACCGGCTTCGTCTTCCTGAAGAAGCGCTCCCTGGCCTTCGCCCACTTCCTCGACCGGTTGATCCTCAGGTTGCCGGTGATCGGCCAGATCATGCACAACTCGGCCATCGCCCGCTTCTCGCGCACGCTGGCGGTCACCTTCCAGGCGGGCGTGCCGCTGGTCGAGGCGCTGGACATCGTCTCCGGCGCCACCGGCAACACCGTCTACGAGACGGCGGTGAAGCGCATCCGCGACGACGTCTCGGTCGGCTACCAGGTCAACGTGGCCATGCGCCAGGTCGGCCTGTTCCCGCACATGGTCATCCAGATGGCGGCGATCGGCGAGGAGGCCGGCGCGCTCGACGCGATGCTGTACAAGGTCGCCGAGTTCTACGAGGCAGAGGTCAACAACGCGGTGGACGCGCTGTCGAGCCTGCTGGAGCCGTTGATCATGATCTTCATCGGCGGCATCGTCGGCGCGATGGTGGTCGGCATGTACCTGCCGATCTTCAAGCTCGCCGCGGCGATCTGAGGCGCGATGGCATTCCTCGACCAGAACCCGGCCATCGGGTACCCGGCCGCGGCCGCCGTCGGCCTGCTGCTCGGCAGTTTCCTCAACGTCGTCATCCTGCGCCTGCCCAGGCGGCTGGAGTGGCAGTGGAAGCGCGACAGCCTGGAGATGCTGGGCGAGCCGGAGATCTACGATCCGCCGCCCCCCGGCATCGTGGTCGAGCGCTCGCATTGCCCGCACTGCAAGCACCAGCTCTCATGGTGGGAGAACATCCCCGTGTTCAGCTGGCTGGCGCTGCGCGGCCGCTGTCGCGCGTGCAAGGCGCCGATCTCGATCCAGTACCCGCTGGTCGAATTGCTGACCATGCTGCTGGTGCTGTGCTGCGTATGGCAGTTCGGCTTCGGCTGGCGCGGCTTCGGCGCCATCGTGTTCACCTGCTTCCTGGTGGCGCTGTCGGGCATCGACCTGCGGACCCAGTTGCTGCCCGATTCACTCACCCTGCCCCTGCTCTGGCTCGGCCTGGTGGCCAGCGTCGACAACCTGTTCATCAGCAGCAAGCACGCGCTGGTGGGCGCGGTCATCGGCTATGTGTCGCTGTGGTCGGTGTGGTGGGTGTTCAAGCAGCTCACCGGCAAGGAAGGCATGGGCCGCGGCGACTTCAAGCTGCTCGCGGCCATGGGCGCCTGGTTCGGCCTGCAAGGGATCCTGCCGACGATCCTGCTGTCCTCGCTGGTCGGCGCGATCATCGGCTCCATCTGGCTGGCGGCCAAGGGCCGCGACCGGGCGACGCCCATCCCCTTCGGCCCGTACCTGGCCATCGCCGGCTGGATCACCTTCTTCTGGGGCGACCGGTTGGTCGGCTGGTACCTGGGGTTCGCAGGCCTGGCATGACCGACTTTGTCGTCGGCCTCACCGGTGGCGTCGCCTCGGGCAAGAGCGAAGTGGCGAACCGGTTTGCGGCCCTCGGGATCCAAGTCGCCGATGCGGACGTCGCTGCGCGCGACGCGGTGGCGCCCGGCTCGGACGGGCTGGCGGCGATCGTCGCCGCGTTCGGCAAGGACGTGCTCGGGGACGATGGCGCGCTCGACCGCGCCGCAATGCGCCGCCGGGTGTTCGCCGACGAGGATGCGCGGCGCAGGCTGGAGTCCATCGTCCATCCGCGCGTGCGCGTGGCCCTGCGCGAATCCTGCCTGGAGGCGCCCGGCCCCTACGCGATCGCGGCGATCCCCCTGCTTGCCGAGGGTGGCGGCCGCACGGCCTATCCCTGGCTGGACCGGATCCTGGTGGTGGACGTGCCGCGCGAGGTCCAGGTCGCGCGGCTGTTGCGGCGCGACGGCATCGACCGCGCGTTGGCGGAGCAGATGCTCGCCGCGCAGGCGACCCGCGAGCAGCGCCTGGCGATCGCCGACGATGTCCTGCCCAACGATGGCCCGCTCGAGGCGCTGGACGCCAAGGTCGCCGAGCTCCACGCCCGCTACATCCAGGCCGCATCCCAGAACGGATAGTCCGCGACCGTGCGCACCAGCCCGGCTCGCATCGGGTTGCGCACGATGAAGCGCGCCACCGACTTCGCATCCTCGTCCGGACCGAGGGTGCGGTCCTCCCAGGAACTGGCCCACACCGGCCGTTTCTCGCCGCGCAGGCGGTTCACCGCGCGGCCGCTGCGCGCCTTCATCCGCTGCACCACCTGGGAGATCCCGTCGCGCGGCCCGGGCTGCAGCAGCCAGTGCGCGTGGTCGGGCATCAGCACCCAGGCCAGCAGGCGGGCGTCGCCGAGCGCGCGCGGGTCGGTGAAGGCACGGGCGGCGGCGCAGGCCGAGGCGAAAGGCTCGAAGTAGCGCTGCCGCCGGCGGGTGGCGACGAACACGTGGTGGATGCGGAGGGTGGGTCCGGGGGTGACGACGCGCATGTCCATGGGGACATCGTCGCGATCGCCCGGCGGCGGCCCCATCGGCGGCCGCGCCGCCCGCGTGTCAGGAATCCCCGCGCGCCGGGGTCAGCCTGGCCGGGCGCCCCACAGGCCGCGGATTCCGGCGATGCCCTGGGCGCCGTGCAGCCGGGCTTCGGCCAGGTCGGCGGGACCCAGCCCGCCGATCGCGTACAGCGGGATCGTGCAGTCCTCACGCAGGGCCTCGAAGGCCTCCCAGCCGATGCCGGGCGCGCCCGGGTGGCTGGGGGTGGGCCGGATCGGGCCGACCACCGCGAAGTCGCAGCGCAGGCGTTCGGCGTGGCGGAGGTCGGCAGCGTCGTGGCACGACGCCCCGACCGGTAGCGTCGCCGGTAGCGGCCGCTGCGCCATCCCGGCCAGCTGCGAGGCCTTCAGGTGCACGCCGATGCGCAGGTCGCGGGCCAGCTTGATGTCGGCATTGACCAGGGCCTGCGCGTCGTGGCGCCGGCATACGGCGGCCGCCTCGCGCGCAAGTGCGCGCCACTGCTCTGGATTTTCGCTGGCCACGGGGGCACGGAGCTGGACCCGGGTGGCCCCGCCGTCGACCAGTGCGCGCTCCAGCGCCGCCAGCCAGCCGGCCGGCTCGCCGGTCGCGTCCGGGGTCACCAGGTAGCGGTCGGGCTGCAGCAGGGCCGCTACCACGGGGCGGTCGGCCCCGGGCATGGCGTAGCTGCCGAGCTTGCGTGCCGGTACCCAGGCCAGCGCCTGGCCGTCCAGGCCCTTGAGCGTGCCTTCCCAGGCACTGATGTGGCGCACGTCCAGCCGCAGCCGCTTGTGCGGGTAGCGGTGCGGCACGGTGATCAGCGGCGCGCCGATCTCGACCCGGATGCCGAGCTCCTCCTCGAGTTCGCGCGCCAGGGTGGCCTCGGCGCTTTCGCCCGGCTCGCGCTTGCCGCCGGGGAATTCCCACAGGCCGGCCAGGTCCCGCCCCTCGGTGCGGCGGGCCAGGAGGATGCGGCCACGGGCGTCGGTGATGACGCCGGCGAGGACTTCTATGGCTGGTGAGGGATCATCCATGCCCATGTAGAGCCGACCCATGGTCGGCTGGCATCACGGAAGCCGACCATGGGTCGGCTCTACGGTTCAGGCGATCTGGCCGTGGCAATGCTTGAACTTCTTGCCGCTGCCGCAGGGGCACGGGTCGTTGCGGCCGACCTTGGGCACCCGCGACTGCATCTGCGCCGCCATCGCCTGGGCCTGGGCCTGCTGCGCTTCCTCGTCGGCGCCCAGGCCGCCGGCATCGGCGTGCTGGAACTGCATGCGTTCGGCCTGGCGCTGCGCCTGCGCGCGCTCGGCCGCCTCCATCGCCGCGACCTCTTCCTCGGTGCGCAGGCGCACCCGGGCGAGCATCGTGACCACTTCGCGCTTGACCTTCTCCAGCATCTCGCTGAACAGCTCGAACGCCTCGTGCTTGTATTCCTGCTTCGGCTGCTTCTGCGCGTAGCCGCGCAGGTGGATGCCCTGGCGCAGGTAGTCCATGCGCGCCAGGTGCTGCTTCCAGTTGTCGTCGAGCACGCTCAGCATCACGTGCTTCTCGATCAGGCGCATGGTCTCCTCGCCGACCTGCGCTTCCTTGTCGGTGAACACCTTTGCCACGATCTGCTGCACTTCCTCGGCGATCTGCTCGGCGTCCACTTCCTTGCGCGAGGCGATGTCCGCGGCCAGGCCGGGCGGCACGCCGAAGTCGCGCGCCAACTCGTCCTCCAGGCCCTGCAGGTCCCACTGCTCGTCGATCGAGTTGTCGGGGACGTAGCGGCGCACGGTCTCGGCGACCACGTCCTCGCGGATGCCGTCGATGCTGTCCTTGATGCTGTCCGCCTCCAGCAGCTCGTTGCGCTGCTGGTAGATGACCTTGCGCTGGTCGTTGTTGACGTCGTCGAAATCGAGCAGGTTCTTGCGGATGTCGAAGTTGTGCGCCTCGACCTTGCGCTGCGCGTTCGCGATCTGCTTGGAGACCAGCGGGCTCTCGATGATGTCGTCTTCCTTCAGGCCCATCCGCGCCATCACCTTCTGCACCCAGTCGGCGGCGAAGATGCGCATCAGGTTGTCTTCGAGCGACAGGTAGAAGCGCGAGGAACCCGGGTCGCCCTGGCGGCCGGAGCGGCCGCGCAGCTGGTTGTCGATGCG
>JBIQHJ010000047.1:0-28695 GCA_044508625.1 Alcaligenaceae bacterium | reverse complement strand
CGATGGCCGGCCCGTGGGATTCGCCGAAATTGGTGACGCTGAACAGTTTTCCGAGAGAGCTTCCGGACATGGGTACGCCATCGAGACAGGGAAAATCCGATTATGGCATCTTTCGGCGGCTCGCCATCTTTCGACGGCTCATTCGTGGCCCGTGGTCGCGGCCACCTTGATGAAGCTGCCGGGCCGGACGCTCTTGTCCTCCCAAAGCTCGCCCACGCAGGACAGGTGCCCGCGCAGCGGGCAAGTGGCGCAGGCGGGCATCCCCCGGCACTGGTCGATCAACTGCTCGAGCGTGCGCATGCACCTCGTCAGGCTGTCGATCTGGATGCGCAAGGCGCGGATCTTGCCCAGGACGAGCTCGTGCACCTGGGCGCAGCCCTCGGCGGTGGGCGGCCGCAGCAGCAGCGCGATCTCGTCCAGCGTGAATCCGAGGGCCTGGGCACGCTTGATGAAACGGATCTGCCCGACGATCTCGGGAGGATAGCGGCGGTAGGCCCCCAGGGGCTTGGCCGGCTCGGCGATCAGGCCACGGCGTTGGTAATAGCGAATGGTCTCCACATTCACGCCAGCGAGCTTTGCGACACGGCCGATATTCAATGCAGCACCTCATGAATTCCTTGACACCGTACGTAGGTACGGACGCTAGATTGTCTTTGATGACAAGGAATTCATGAGGTGGAGGAGGCCCTCCAATAGACGCACCCGGCTAGGTCGATCATATGCCACAGCCATCCACCGCATGCGTATCTTATCCGCAGCAAATTCGTTTGACCAGAATAATATCGGCGACCGGCGGGACCCGGAATTCTACGCCGCCGCAAGAATCGGCGGGCATTCCGGGCCTGCGACTGGCGCCGGCGGATCGTGAGGAGCATACCAGAAAAGCATGGCGGATCCCCGTTTGATGAAAAACACCGCGCCCTCGAGGGCGCATGCGCCTCCCGCCATGCCAGGGCGGCGGCGCGGCCGGCACGCCGGCGATCGCTGAGGAGGACACCGATGAGCCGCATGCCCGAGACCCAACTCAGGCGCGCGCTGGAACGCGACGAATTCCGCCTCGCCTACCAGCCCATCGTGGACCTGCGCACCCGCCGGCAGATTGGCGTCGAGGCCCTCCTCCGGTGGCCCGGGATGAACATCGGACCCGATATCTTCATTCCCATCGCCGAGCAGGTCGGCCTCATCCGGGACATCACGCGGCAGGTCTGCGCCCTCGCGGCCCGCGACTGCCTCGCCGTGCCGGACACGATCACGCGCCTGTCGATCAACCTGTCCGCCGCCGACATCCACACCATGGAGACCGTCCACGTCCTCGAGAGGCTGCTGGGCACGGTCGGCGACAAGCTGCGCCTGTCCGTCGAGCTGACCGAGCGCAGCCTGCTGTCGCCCGAGCGCTGCGGCCCCGTCATAGCGGCCATGCGGGCGATGGGCATCCAGGTCGTGATCGACGATTTCGGCACCGGCTACGCCAATCTCCAGGCGCTGGCGGTGCTGGGGCTGGACGGCATCAAGATCGACCGCAGCCTGTCCCAGAGGATAGGCACGTCGCCGGCCGCCACCCTGATCATCCACCACGTGTGCGCCCTGGCCCGCGCCCTGGGCCTGACCATCGTCGCCGAAGGCGTCGAGACCGAGACCCAGGCGGGCCTGCTCTATGGACAGGGAATCCGCTGGGCGCAGGGCTGGCTGTTCGGCCACCCCGTGCCCATCGAGGAACTGACCCGGCCGCGGAGCCTGGAGCGCATGGCCTGCAGGACGAACTGAGGCTGCAAAGCCTCGCGCTTGTCGCCCGCTGGATGAACCGGCGCGCGATGCCGCCCCGCCAAGCCCGCGGTCGCCGCGCCGTCCACCGAGGCCGCGGGCGCCGAGGAATCAGGATTGCCGGCGCAGCGGATACGCCGCCAGGGGAGGCTCGCCGCGCAGCGCCATCAGCAGATTGCTGGTCGCCATCTCGGCCATGGCGTGGCGCGTCTCATGAGTGGCCGAGCCCACGTGCGGCAGCGGCAGGACCTTGGGGTGCGTGCGCAGCGGCGATTCCCGGGACAGGGGCTCGGTCGCGAACACGTCCAGCGCCGCGCCCCGCAGGCGGCCCTCGTCCAGGGCGCGCAACAAGGCATCCTCGCGCAGGACCGCGCCGCGCCCGGCGTTGACCAGGAAGGCGCCGGGCTTCATGCGGGCCAATTCGGGCGCGCCCAGCAGGCCGCGCGTCTCATCGGTCAGCGGCAGGACCACGACCAGGAAATCGGACTCGGCCAGCAGCTCGGGCAGCGGCACCTGCCGCGCCATCCCCTCGGGCAGGCCGCTCTCGCGCGGCGAGCGGGCGCAATACAGCACCGGCATCCCGAAGCCCAGGGCGGCGCGCCGCGCCACCGCATGCCCGATGCGCCCATAGCCCAGCACCCCCAGGGTCTTGCCGTGCACGTCCCAGCCATAGAGCGACGGACCCACGTTGCCGGTCCAGTGGCCGGCGCGCACGTATTCGGCCAGCTCGGGGATGCGGCGGCCGAGGGCCAGCACCATCCCCATCAGCAGATCGGCGACGGCCTCGTCCAGCACGCCGGGCGTATGGCACAGCACGATCCCGCGCCCGGCCAGCGCCGCCTGGTCGTACGCATCCACGCCCACCGAGATCGAGGACACGACCCGCAGCTCCGGCGCCCGCGCCAGGAGGGCCGGACCCACGGGATACAGCGCCCCGATCATGCCCGAGGCCCTGCCCAGCGCCTCGAAGAACGGGGCCTCCTGCCCCGGCAGGAACGGGTCGGCGACGATCACCTCATGCTCGGCGCGGATGCGCTCGAGCTGGTCGGGCGGCAGTTCGCGATAGACCAGGACCACCGAACGGGACATGCGGATACCTCTCTGTGGATGCGGACTTCCCGGGGCGGTCATTATAGGGCGGCGGATGCGGGGCGGCGGATGCGCCGGGCCGCCGCGCTGGGGCATGGCTGGCCGACGCGAGCCCCGAGGGCGCCGAGTGCCCGTCGGCCTCGACACCGAGTGCTCGCTGGCCTGGACACCGGATTCCCGCCGGCCTCAGTAGGCGCGCCGGCCCGTCGCGGCATCGAACAGGTGGACCTTGTCGGCCTCGGGCGCGAGATGGATCGTCTGCCCGGCGGAAAACGGCCGGTTGCCGCGCACCACACAGGTCAGAAGACCGCCCTCGCCTTCGACGATCACGTGGCTTTCCGGCCCCGTGGGCTCGACGCTGACGACCCGGGCGGCAAAACCATGCCCCTCGATCCGGACGTGCTCCGGGCGCACGCCGTAATGGCAGGCCCGTCCCGCCCATGCAGCCGCGTCCGGCGGCAACGGCAGCGACTGGCCGCCGTCCGTGACCAGCCGGCAGCCGGCCCCATCCCGGCTGACCGTGCCCGCAAGAATGTTCATGCCCGGCGAGCCGATGAACTCGGCCACGAAGCGGTTGGCGGGCCGTTCATAGAGCTCCATCGGCCGGCCGATCTGCTCGACCGCCCCGTCGCGCAGCACGACGATCCGGTCGGCCATGGTCATGGCCTCGATCTGGTCGTGCGTGACGTAGATCATCGTGCTGCCCAGGCGCTGGTGCAGGGCCTTGATCTCGGTGCGCATCTGCACGCGAAGCTTGGCGTCCAGATTGGACAGCGGCTCGTCGAACAGGAATACCGCCGGATCGCGCACGATGGCCCGGCCCATGGCCACCCGCTGGCGCTGCCCGCCGGAAAGCTGCTTGGGATAGCGCCGCATCAAGCCCTCCAGGCCGAGGATCGCGGCGGCCTGGCGCACCCGTTCCTGAATGACGGCGGCGGGCTCGCCCCGCATCTTCATCGAAAAGCCCATGTTCTCCGCAACCGTCATGTGCGGGTAGAGGGCGTAGTTCTGGAACACCATCGCGATGTCCCGGTCCTTGGGGGGCAACTGATTCACGACGCGGCCATCGATGAGGATCTCGCCGGAGCTGATCGTCTCCAGCCCGGACACCATGCGCAGCAGCGTCGACTTGCCGCAGCCCGACGGCCCCACCAGCACGATGAATTCCCCGTCCTCGATTCCGATGTCGATGTTCTTCAGGACATCGGCGTCCCTGTAGCTTTTGCAGACCTTGCGAATCTCGATCGATGCCATGGCTCATTCCATCAATTCGTGGCGGGAAAGAACGCCTCGCGATAGCCGCGCCGCGCGCGGGCGAAGGCCTCGCTTTCCGTGATACGGGCCAGCAGGGCCTCCTCCTCAGCCGTCATCCGAGGATCCAGCACCGCGGCGATTCCCTCCTCCAATTGGGCGACGTGGTCCACGCCGAGGATGACGGCGTCCACGTCCGGCTGCGCCGCGACCCATTTGACGGCGATCCGCGCCCCGAGGGCCCGATCCTGGACGCCAAGTTCCGCGCACAGCCGAAACCATCCGCCCTTCATGAAGACCTCGCGCGCGACGATCCTCATGCCCTTCTCCCTGGCCAGCGGCATGACGGCCCGCGCGGCGCCGTCATCGGCAATATTGAAATTGACGTTGAGAGTATCGAAAGCGCCGGTTTCGATCATCGCGAGGTAGGTGGGCTCGCCCGAGAACGAATCGGCGGCCGCGCAACGGATCAGGCCCTCGTCCTTGAGCCGCGCGAGGATCTCGCCCAGCGCCGCCAGATAGCCGGGATCGTGTGACAAGGCGTCGCCGAGGATGCCAATGTTCAGGATGTCGATGGCATCGCGCCGCATCAGCTCGAGAATGCGCGCGACCTCGGCGCGCAGGACACCTGGCCGTATCAGCTTTCGGTTGCAGGGATCGTAGCCGTACAGCATCCCTTCCGGACGGGTCTGGACGACGACGGAGGCGAGAGCCCCGACGGCGGCGAGGTTCCTCGCCAGAGCTTCCTTTTCGCTGTCTATCGTGACGTCGAACGTCGTGATTCCCAGCGCCAGGGCGCGCTCGACCAGCGCCTGGCGGGCCGGTCCGCCGAAACCCGGAAAGATGTGGCCCGGCGTGACTGCCTTTCGCATATCCTCGTTGAACGCCCGCGACAGACCGTCGGGCAGGTACTCATGCCCGCCGAGGATGATGCGGGACAGCGTTAGAGAATGGTCGCGAACTGGAATGCAAGGTAGCCGCATGGTGAACATTCATCCCTTGATTGCGGAAGAAATCGAACTCTGGACCAGATAGCGCTGCAGGATCACATAAGCGACCGCCGGAATCGAGCAGCCGATGACGGTGGCCGCCATGATGTCCGACCACAGCACGCGGAATTGGCCCACGAGGTTGGTGATGCCGAGCGTCATGGTCTGCTTGGCCGGATCCGTGATCAGGCACAGGGCCCACAGCAGGTCGCCCCAGGCCAGCAGGAACGCGAAGATCGTCGTCGCCACCACACCCGGCAGGATGCTCGGCAGGACACAATGGCGCAGGCATTGGAAAGAAGTGGCCCCGTCGATCTGGGCCGCCTGGTCCAGTTCGATCGGTACGCCGTCGATGTAGCCCTTGATCATCCAAACCGAAAACGGCAGCGTGAGCGTGGTCTGCGCCAGGATCAGCCCCGTCAGGCTGTCGTACAGGCCCACGAGCGACATCATCTTGAAATACGGTCCCACCAGCAGCACACCCGGGATCACCTGGCTGGCCAGCAACAGGATCATGAAGACGTTGCGGCCCCGGAACCTGAAGCGGGAAAAACCGTAGCCGCACAGGATCCCGACAACCCCCGACAGCAGGGCCGTGGCACCCGACACCAGCAGGCTGTTCAGGAAATAATGCACCATCCCCTCCTGGCTCCAGACGCGGCCATAGGCGGCAGTCGTGAATGTCCGGGGGAATATCGTGGCCGGAAAGCTGGTCACCTCGATGTCCGTCTTGAAGGACGAGGCAAGCATCCAGAAAAATGGCCACAGATTGTAGGCCGCCATGGCCAGCAGGCAGCCATAGATCGCGATCCAATGCCTTCCGGTCTTCATTTTTCATCCCTCAGAGCCAGGCGGACATAGGGCACCGCCAGCACCATCAGCACCGCGGCGAGCACGACCGCGACCGATGCGGCGTATGCGGTATCGAAGAACTGGAAATACTGCTTGTAGACCATCAGGGACAGATTCTGCGTGCTGATCCCCGGTCCGCCTCCCGTCATGCCGTAGATCATGCCGAACAGCCGGCATTCCCAGATCGCATCCAGCACAAGCGCGAGGTATATCATCGGCTTCAGGTTCGGCACGGTGATGTGGAGGAATGTCTTCCAGGCGTTCACCCCGTCGAGCTTGGCCGCCTCGTACTGATCCTGCGGAATCGCTTGCAGGCCCGCCAGCAGGATGAGCATCACGTAAGGATATCCGCGCCAGACCTCGGCCGCGATCACGGTCCCGAGCGCCAGGGCCGGATCCCCCAGCCAATCGACGGCCGAGGCCAGGCCGAGCGCGCCCAGCACCGCGTTGACGCCGCCGGTCAGGGTATCGAACATGAAGCGGAAAATCAGGCCGCCGATGATGTCCGGCATCGTCCACGGCAGGATCGCGAGGACCCGGAAAAGCCAGCGGAACCGCAATTCCTGGTTGAGCAGCAGCGCGGTGCCCAGACCGAGCACCAGGTGCATGGAGACGACGGCCACCACGAATATCGCGGTGTTCCGGAGCGTCTCGTAGAATTCGGGATCTCCGGCGAGCTTCGCGTACGCATGCAGGCCGATGGGGCCCTTCGTCCCCACGCCGAAGCTCTCCAGCACAGAAGCGACCGAGGGAAAGCCCAGGATCACGATCATCAGCAACAAGGCGGGCAAGACATAGAAATAGCCCGCCCTCGGGGTGCTTCCTACCATCTTCGAACCTCTGATGGACCATCGGCCGGAGCCGTCCCGCTCACGCGAGCCGGCCCCGGGAGACATTACTCGAGTATGGTGTTGATCTGCCGATTGAGATCGTCCAGTGCCTGGTCCCTGGATTTCGATCCAACCACGGCGGCCTGCAGATTCTGGCGGAACGCATCGAGGATCTGCGGCCACTTGGGCGTCTGAGGCAGGAACGCGCCGTGTTCGATCTCGGCAGCCACCGTGCGCGCGGATTCACTCTGGCTGATCTTTTCATACCCTTCGTTGACGCTGCGGCGCGCGGAGAGCATGTTGTTGTCGTCGAACCAGCGCTTCATCGCCGCGGGGTCCGTCAGGTAACGCGCCAGCTTCCACGCGGCCTCGGGATGCTTCGAATTCTGGTTCACGAACACGGTCTTCTGGAACAGCGTGGTACGGATCTGGTTATCCTTGCCGGCCGACCGGGGTATGGGAGCCATGCCCAGGGTATGCCAGCCGTCCAGGGCCGGGTTCATCGCGCTGACCTCCGGATAGCTCCAGGTCGTGCCGATCTTCACCGCGACCGTCTGGTTCGCCAGCAGGCGCCGCGCGCCATTGGCATCGACCTGGGTCGCCCCGGGCGGGACGCTCTTGTCGACCTGGATGAGGTCGACGATGTAGTTGAACGCCGCCTTGGCCTCGGGCGTGTCCATGGCGGACCGGGTGCCGTCGGACGTCAGGAAATCGGCGCCAAATCCCCGCACGATCGAGGTCACGCGGAGGTCGAAGCCCGCCGGCGCCAGCACCAGCGTGAGCCCCCACTGGTCCACGGGCCCGCTGCCCGACTTGGACCGCGTGAGTTTCTTCATGTCCTCGCGGAACTGCTCCCAGGTCGAGGCCGGCGCGTCGATACCCGCCTCCTTGAAGAGCTTCTTGTTGTAGACCAGCGTCATCGCCACCGTGTTCATCGGCAGACCGTAGACCTTGCCGTCCACGGTGACGGGCTGCAGGGAAATCGGATAGAAATCGCCCAGGAAATCCTTGCCGCCGGCCGCCTGGATGTAGGGCGTCAGGTCGCGCACCCAGCCTTCGGCGATGTACTGCCGCACCGGATTGGCATCCAGTGCGAAGACATCCGGCCCGCCGCCCGCGCGGATTGCGGTGCTGAACCTCACGTCGCGCTGCGCGAGCTGCACCGGCTCCCGGGCGACTTTGATGCCCGGATTTTCCTTCTCGAACTGATCGATCACATCATTGAGCGACTTGCCCCAGACTTCCTGCGCAAGCTGCCAATCCGAATACGTCAGCTTGATCTCGGCCAGGGCGTTGGAAGTGAAGCCCACCACGCCGGCCAGCGCAATGGAAAGCAAAGATATTTTTTTCATGGCGTCTCCTTGAGGGGAAAGGATTCGATCAGCGCTCTTGCCGCCAGCGCTCGAAATCCGCTTTGGTTTGGGGATGGGTCGGGGGGTACAGGCCGATGATGCTGCGTCCGTGATCCCGGACCTGCTCGATCACGAACTCCTCGAACAGGGTCATCTGCGCCGCGTCCCGGGCGATTTCATCGGCGAGGTGTCGGGGAATGACGACGACTCCGTCGGCATCGCCCACGATCGCGTCGCCGGGAAACACCGCAACGTCGCCACAGCCGATCGGCACATTGACGTCTATCGGCTGGTGCAGGGTCAGGTTGGTTGGCGCCGACGGCCGCTGATGAAAAGCGGGGATCGGCATTTCCGATATTTCCTGCGAATCGCGAAATCCGCCATCGGTCACGATGCCGGCCGCCCCGCGGACCATCAGGCGGGCGACCAGGATCGAGCCGGCCGAGGCGGCGCGGGCGTCCTTGCGGCTGTCGATCACCATGACCGCCCCGACCGGACATTCTTCCACCGCCCGGCGCTGCGGATGCCCAGGATCCTCGAAGACGGAAAGGGGGTTGAGATCTTCGCGCGCCGGAATGCAGCGCAGGGTGAATGCTTCCCCCACCATCGTGGCTTGTCCCGATTTCAGGGGCGCCACGCCCTGAATAAACTGGTTGCGCAGGCCGCGCTTGTACATCAGCGTGCACAGGGTCGCGGTGCTGACCGTTTTCAGCGTCGCACGGGTCGTTTCAGACAAACTAGACATGGATGATGGGCTCGGATACATTTAATATGTAAGACAACTATCGCAAGAATCCGCCGATCTTCGCTCGGCGCATCGAGAGGAATATCAAGAGTTACGAAAAAGCTGTATGACAACAAATCGTACAGAATCATACTTGTAATACATCTTTTGCTTGCATTAGTGAAAACCCTAGGAACCCGTCGATGACCACTGCAAACGCGCCCGGGCGGCTGGCCGACCAGCTCTACGAGGAAATCCTGGCCTGGATCGTGCGGGGCGCCGTCCTGCCCGGCGAAAAGCTCCCGTCGGAAACCGCGCTGGGACAGCAATTCAACGTGTCCCGGCCGGTCGTGCGCGAGGCGCTGTCCCGCCTGCAGGCGGACGGCGTGGTCAATTGCCGGCGAGGTTCGGGCTCGTATGTGCAGCACCGCCCCAAGCGCGAATTCTTCGATCTTGCCCCCATCGGCGGCATCGCCGACCTGATGCGCTGCTTCGAATACCGGGTCGCGGTGGAAGCCGCAGCCGCCGCCCTGGCCGCCACGCGGCGCACGGCGCAGGATCTCCAGGCCATCGGCGAAGCCCTGCAAGGCATGGCGGACGCCATCGAACATGGACGAGTGGGCACCGAGGCCGACATCCAATTCCACCAGGCCATCGCCGCCGCGACAAAAAACCGTCTGTTCGAATCCACCCTGGCGAGCCTAGCCGACTACACCCTGGCGGGAATCAACGTCGCACGGAACCTGTCGCTGCGCGCCAACAAGCAGCAGCTCCTGCGGGTGCAGCAAGAGCACCAGCGCATATTCGACGCCATCGTGGCGCAAGACGCCGACGCTGCCCGCGATGCCATGCAGACGCACCTGTCCAACGCGCGCATCCGCATCCTCAGCGACAGCGTCGAGCCTCGGGAGGAATGACGGCGCCCGCGTTCTGCGCGGATCAGGATGAGCAGCTCACCGCGATCTCGGGCGCGCCGGCGGGCGGCGGGCTGGAATAGTCCTCGGCGCCGGGCACCTCGGTGCAGGGATCGCGCAGCAGGGACAGCAGGCGGTCGATCTCGGAGGGGTCGCCGCGCTGCGCGGCCTCGATGGCGCGCTGGGCGAGGTGGTTGCGCAGGACGTAGAGCGGATTGGCGCGCAACATGGCCTCGCGGCGCGCCGCGGGGTCGCCCTCCTCGGCGGCCAGCCGCGCGCGGTAGCGGTCCAGCCAGGCGCCGGCGGCGGCGCGGTCGCCGAACAGCGAGAGGAACCGCTCGGGCGCCGCGTCCACGTCGGCCAGCCGGCGGAACGCCAGGGTGAAGTCCGCGCCCTGCCCCTGCAGCAGCGCCCACCAGGCGTCCCCCAGCGCCTCGTCCCCGGCCCGCCACTCGCGCAGGCCGAACTTGCGGGCCAGGCCCTGGTAGAAGGCGTGGAGGAAATCGCCCTCGAAGGGCTGGATGCGCGACCGCAGGGATTCGCCGTCGCAGCCCAGGACCATCAGGCTGCCCGCCAGGCGATAGAGGTTCCAGTGCGCCACGGCGGGCTGGGCATTCCAGGCGTAGCGCCCGGCGGTATCGCTATGGTTGCAGACGTGCCGCGCATCGAAGGCGTCCATGAAGCCGTAGGGCCCGTAATCCAGGGTCAAGCCCAGGATCGACATATTGTCGGTGTTCATCACGCCGTGGCAGAAGCCCACGAGCTGCCACTGCGCGATCAGGGCCGCCGTGCGGCGCACGACCTCGCGCAGGAATTCCAGGGCGACGGCCGCGGGGTCGTCCGGCGCGCCGGAGGCCTGGCGGCAGGCGGGGAAATGCCGATCCACCGTATAGTCCAGCAGGGCCTTCTGATGGGCGTGCACGTGTCCCCAATGCTCGAAGTGGCCGAAGCGCAGGAAGCTCGGCGAGACGCGGGTGACCACGGCGGCGGTCTCGACGGTCTCGCGATAGACGGGATCGTCCGAGGTCACCAGCGCCAGGGCGCGCGTGGTCGGGATGCCCAGCCCGGCCATGGCCTCGCTCGCGAGATACTCGCGCACGCTCGAGCGCAGCACGGCGCGTCCGTCGCCCATGCGCGCGTAGGGCGTGCGGCCCGATCCCTTGAGCTGGATTTCCCAGGACCCATGCGGGCCCTCGATCTCGCCCAGCAGGTGCGCCCGCCCGTCGCCCAATTGGCCGGCCCACACGCCGAACTGGTGGCCGCTGTACACGGTGGCGATCGTCTCGCCGCCAGGCAGGGGCGCCTGCCCCGAGCACAGGGCGAGGAACTCGGGGGAATCGAGCATGGCCTCGTCCAGGCCCAGCAGGCGGGCCACGTCGGGATTGGCGTGCAGCAGGCGCGGCGCGCCGGGAGGCGCCGGCGAGACGCGCGAATAGAAGACCTCGGGCAGGGTCGCGAAGGAATTGGCGACCCTCAGCCCCGCCAGGGCCTCAGCCATGGCGGGCCGCCCGCTTGGCCGGGCGCACATAGAGGATGGCGGCCAGATACAGGCCCAGGGCGAGCGCGGCCTCGAGGCCCGCCAGGGCGGCCGAGACGGGCTGGAGATCGGACCAAGCGCGCACCAGGCCTTCCATCAGGTAGAGCAGGCTCAGCATGGCCGTCCACTGCATGGTATAGAGATTGCCCTTGAGCACGCCGCGCACGGCGAACAGCAGGGGCACCGCCTTGAGGGCCATCAGCGAGCCGCCCGGCCGCAGGGGCGCCCACCACAATTCCCAGCCCACGCACAGGACGATCAGGGCCACCAGGCATGCCACGGCCATCCGATGCAGGCCCGCGCTGAGTTCGACTTTCATGCTGTTATTATGAACCGAAACCCACACCGGCTGCCGATGAAGACATCTTCGGAAACTTCCCCGACCAGGGGCGCGCGCGCCCGCGCCATGGACATCCTGCGCTTCACGCTGGAATACGCGGGCGAAAAGAAGCTCACGCGCGCGGCCTCCAGCCTGACGTTCACGACCGTGCTGGCCATCGTGCCGCTGCTGGCCGTGGTGCTGGCGCTGTTCACCGCCTTCCCGCTGTTCGCCGAGTTCCGCGGGGCGCTCGAGGCCTTTCTCAGCGAAAGCCTGCTGCCGCCCTCGTTCTCGGACACCATCATGCTCTACCTCAACCAGTTCGCGGCGCAGGCCTCGGGACTGACCGCGGTGGGCAGCGCATTCCTGCTGGTGACCTCGATCATGCTGATCATGACGATCGACGAGGCGTTCAACGAAATCTGGCGCGTGGAAAAGCAGCGGCCCCTGCGCCAGCGGCTGCTGGTGTACTGGGCGATCATTTCCCTCGGGCCCATCCTCACGGGGGCGAGCCTCTGGGCCACCACGGTGCTGGCGCGCGAATCCCTCGGGTACATCGGCCAACTGCCCGAATGGCTCAGCCTGCTGCTCAACATCGTGCCGCTGGCGATCTCGGCGCTGGGGTTCACCGCCCTGTTCATGTTCGTCCCCAACTGCCGCGTCCTGTGGCGCGACGCGCTCACGGGCGGCGTGGGCACGGCGGCCGTGCTGGCCATCATGAAGGCGGGCTTCACCGCCTACCTGACGCGCTTTCCCTCCTACACCGTCATCTACGGGGCCTTCGCCACCCTGCCGATCTTCCTGCTGTGGATCTACCTGTCGTGGCTGGTCATCCTGATGGGCGCCATGGTGGCCTCGCTGCTGCCGGCGCTGCGCCACCGGCGCTGGGCCCTCCTGAGGCGGCCCGGGGCGCCCATGGTCGACGCCATCCACATCCTGCACATCCTGTGGCGCGCGCGCGGCGGCTCGCCGCCGGGGCGCAGCGTGGGCTTCCTCGAGCAGCGCGTGGGCGTGCATCCGGACGCCCTGCGCCAGACCTTGCGCGTCCTCAGAGAGCTCGGCTACGTGGTGCCCGCGCAGGACACCGACCTCTGGGTGCTCGCCTGCGATCCGGCGCAGGCCGGGCTGGGACCCATCCTCGATCGCCTGCTCATCGACCGCGAACAGCCGGGCCTGACCCCTCGGATCAGCCACGCCCTGGCCGAGACGCTGGCGCAGCGTCCCCCCACCCTGGACGGCCTGTTTCGCGACCTCCTACCGGAAACCGGCACGATGATGCAAAATACGGAAAAGTGAACTGCCGAGCGGCAAGTGGAGGGACGACACCATGCTCAAAGTCAATGAAATCCTGAGGGTGAAGGGACACGCCCTGTACACCGGCTCGCCCGACATGCCCGTGCGCCAGGCGATCGAATCCATGAGCCAGCTCGACATCGGCTCGCTGGTCATCATGGAGCACGGACAGCTCGTCGGCATGCTGACCTTCCGCGAGATCATCCGCCATCTGCATGCCCATGGCGGCCAGGCGGGCGACTTCACGGTGCGCAGCATCATGGACGACGCGCCGGTCAGCGTCACGCCCAACACCGACGCCGACGAGGTCCAGCGCCTGATGCTCGACAAGCACGCGCGCTACATCCCGGTCATGGACGGCCCGACCCTGATGGGCGTGATCTCGTTCTACGACATGGCGCGCGCCATCGTCGACGCGCAGCAGTTCGAGAACGACATGCTCAAGGCCTACATCCGCGACTGGCCGGCGGACACCGCCGGGCACGGCAAGGCCTGAGCCCCGGGACTCGAACGCCGCTCGAGCGGCCTCGAGGCTTGTGGCCCGGACGGCGACCCCGGGGGCTCGTGGCCCGGACGGCGGCCGGGCGGCCCGGGCGCCGTTCAGGCGGCCTCGGGGGCCTGCCCCAGTTCGGCCCAGGCCCGCCGCAGGATCGCGGGCCCCTCGCTGCGCACGGCGGCCGCATCCGACAGGATGCGCCGCCAGCGGCGCGAGCCCGGCAGGCCGGCGCGCCAGCCCAGCACGCCGCGCAGCACGATGTGCGGCGGTGCGCCCGCCGCCACCCGGCGCGAGGCATACTCGATGAAGGTCTCGAGGACCTGGTCCGGCTCGGGAATGGGATCGCCGGGCGCGATCCGGCGGTTCAGCTCGGACAGGATCTCGGGATGATGCCAGGCCGCGCGTCCCAGCATCACGCCATCGAACCGTTCCATCCAGTCGAGGCAGTCTTCCACCCGCGACAGGCCGCCGTTCAGGACGAAGCGCGCCTCGGGGAAATCCTCGCGCAGGCGCAGGGCGTCCTCGTAGCGCAGGGGCGGCTTTTCCCGGTTGTCCTTGGGCGAGAGGCCCTTGAGCACCGCGTTGCGCGCGTGCACGATGAACACGCGGCAGCCCGCCTCGGACACGGCGCCGACGAAATCGCGCACGAAGCCGTAGGATTCGTCGTAGTCCAGGCCGAGGCGGTGCTTGACGGTGACCGGCACCGAGACCGCGTCGCGCATGGCGCGGACGCAGTCGGCCACCAGGGCGGGCTCGTCCATCAGGCAGGCGCCGAACGCGCCGCGCTGCACCCGCTCGGACGGGCAGCCGCAATTGAGGTTGATCTCGTCATAGCCCCATTGCTCGCCCATGCGCGCGCAGCGGGCGAGATCGGCCGGCTCGCTGCCGCCGAGTTGCAGGGCCACGGGATGCTCGCAGGGATCGAAATCGAGGTGGCGACCGGCGTCGCCGTGCAGCAGCGCGCCGGTCGCGACCATCTCGGTGTACAGGCGCGCCCGGGGTGCGAGCAGGCGATGGAAATAGCGGCAATGGCGGTCGGTGACGTCGATCATCGGCGCCACGCACAGGCGCCAGGACGACGCCGGCGCCCCGGCCTCGGGCAAAGGGGACATGCGATTCGTTCCGGAAACAAGCCGACATTTTAGCGTGGCGGCCGGCGCCGCCCGCGCGCGGCGCGCAGGTGGACTAAAATCCACGATTCGACCACTTCCGGCCCCAGGCGGCCGCACGCATTCCCCATGGCCGTATTCACCCCTGTTTCCGAAGACGATGCGCAGGCCCTGCTGCAGCGCTACGACCTGGGCGAGCTCGTCGCCCTGCGCGGGATCACCGCCGGCATCGAAAACACCAATTATTTCCTGGATACCACCCGCGGCGAATACGTGCTGACGCTCTTCGAGGTGCTGACCGCGGCGCAACTGCCCTTCTACATCGAGCTGATGCACCATCTCGCCGGGCGCGGCGTGCCGGTGCCGCAGCCGCAGACGCTGCGCGACGGCACCCGCCTCACCGAGCTGCTCGGCAGGCCCACGGCCATCGTCACGCGCCTGTCGGGCGGCTACGAGCCCGAGCCCAGCCCCGCGCATTGCACGCTGGCGGGCCGCACGCTGGCCCAGGCGCACCTGGCCGGCCAGGACTTCGGCATCCGCCAGCCCAATCTGCGCGGCCTGCCCTGGTGGCGCGAGACCGCGCCCAAGCTGCTGGGCTTCCTCAGCGCCGAGCAGGCGGACCTGCTCCAGCGCTCGCTGGACGAGCAGGTGGCGTTCGCCGCCGGGCCGGTCTACGCGCGCCTGCCGCAGGGTCCCTCCCATTGTGATCTGTTTCGCGACAATGTGCTGTTCGATGGCACCTACGAGGCGCCGCAGATGGGCGGCTTCATCGATTTCTATTTCGCGGGCTGCGATGCGTGGCTGTTCGACGTGGCGGTCAGCGTCAATGACTGGTGCATCCAGCGCGCCACCGGCGCCTTCATCCACAAGCGCCTGGACGCCTGGCTGCTGGCCTACCACGAGGCGCGCCCCTTCACCGACGCCGAGCGCGAGGCCTGGCCCGCCATCCTGCGGGCGGCCGCGCTGCGCTTCTGGATCTCGCGCCTGTTCGATTTTCACCTGCCGCGCCCGGCGCAGACGCTCAAGCCGCACGACCCGCGCCATTTCGAGCGCATCCTGCGCCTGCGGACCACCCAGCCCGCGCCGCCCCTGCCCTGAAAAGCCCGCCATGCGAACCGCCGGTCTCCTTTGAAAGCCCCGCCATGCAAGCCGCCGATCTCCTCTGAAAGCCCGCCATGCAAGCCGCCATCCTGCCCGTTTCCGCCGGCTGGTCCTGGATCGCCCAGGGCTACGGCCTGTTCCGCCGCCAGCCGCTGGCGATGTTCTTCTGGAGCGTGCTCACGAGCTTCGTCATCATGCTGGCCTCGGCGATCCCGCTGCTGGGCCAGCTCGCGCTGATCACCTTCACTCCCCTGCTGACCTTCCTCACCCTGTGCGCCTGCCGCAACATCGACCGCGGCGTGCGCATGCTGCCCGGGATGTGGCTGCTGCCGCTGCGCACGCCCGGGGTGGGCGCCCGGCTGACGCGCCTGGGCCTGGCCTACCTGGGCGGCAGCCTGGCCGCCGCGCTGATCGCCACCCTGCCCTTCGTCTCGACCCTGGCCGGCGCCATCGACGGCCAGGGGCAGATCGACTATGGCGCCATGGCGGCGGCCATGCGCGGCCCCCTGGCGGTCTTCGGCGTGCTGTACCTGCTGCTCTCGGCCCTGTTCTGGCACGCGCCCGCGCTGATCGGCTGGCATCGCATCCCGCTCGCCCGCGCGCTGTTCTTTTCCATGGTCGCCTGCTGGCGCAACAAGTGGGGCTTCCTGCTCTACGCCGTGAGCTGGGTCGGACTGTTCTACGGACTGCAGGCGGTCGTCGACATGCTGGTCGCGGCCGGCGTGTCCACCGGCCTGCTGCAATGGATCCTGGTGCCCGCCAACATCCTGGTCGCCGCCGTGCTGTATTGCAGCTTCTACCCCGCCTACGTGATGATTTTCGAGTCGCGCAGCGCCTGGGACAACACCCCGGGCCAGGACTCGCCGGCGCAATAGCCGGCGGGCAGCTCGACCACCGCCCGGGCGCGCCGGTCCATCGCCCAGCGCTTGGGCGGCAGGCGCGGCACGTGGCGCAGGATCCGGTTCCCGGCGCCCAGGAACACCACGTCGATGGGCGCGCGCAGCCCCAGCGTGTGCACCGCGCGGCAGGGCCACAGGACCAGGGCGCGCGGGATCCGCGGGTCCGCCGCCGGCAGGCCATGCAGGCCCAGCAGGCGCCCGAGGAATCCACGGGCGATGTGGACCTGGAGTCGGGTGCCGGCGGCGAGGCCGGCGTCGCCCGGATGATCGGCGTGGCGTCTCATGCCAGATCCATGAGCTTGACCGCGACGGCGAAGCCGATGATCAGGAAGGTGCAGGGAAAGATGCAGAACACCATCGGGAACAGCATCTTGACGGGCGCCTCCAGGGCGAGCTTTTCCGCGCGCAGGAAGCGGTCGCTGCGCTGCTGGGCGGCTTGCGCGCGCAGGACCGGCCCCAGGCTCATCCCCAACTGATCGGCCTGCCCGAGCGCGAGCACCAAGCTGCGCACCGCGGGCACCATGCAGGCCTGGGCCCACTGGTCGAGCGCGCGGTCGCGGGCCATCCCCGCGCGCATGGCGGCCAGCGTGTCGCGCAGGCTCTGGCGCAGCGGCCCCTCGGGCGCATGCTCGGCCACTTGCCGCAAGGCGGCGTGCAGACCGAGGCCGGCCTCGACGCACAGGGTCAGCAGGTCCAGCATGAAAGGCAGTTCGCGCTGCATGCGCGCCAGGCGCGCCGCCATCCGGCGCCGCAAGGCATGGTCCGGCAGCCATGAGCCGGCCAGCCCTCCGAGCGCGGCCAGCAGCGCCGACGCGGGCCCGCCCAGGCCCGACGGCAGGCTGGCGGCGCCCACCCCGGCCGCCACCGCCAGGCCGGCCAGCACGCGCAGGGCCATCCATTGCTCGGCCCTCCAGGCCTCGCTCGCCCCCGCCTGGCGCATGCGCAGGCCGAAGCGGCGCCGCATGCGCCAGGACACCAGCCAGGCGCACCAGGGCTCGAGCGCGCGCACCCAGGGCCAGATCCACGCGCCTCGCGTCAACGGCGCCGGATCGGCCGCCCGCCGCCGGACCCAGGGGCCGCCCAGGCTCCAGACCCCCGCCGCCGCGGCCACGGCCGCCAGGGCCAGGCTCATCCAGAACATGATGATTTCCCCTCGGGTTCCACCGCTGATCCCGCCTCGGAGGCGGCCTCGGGCCTCACTCCGGATTCCATTCGAATTCCTCCTCGGATTTCCCCCCGAGCTCGACCCCGGATCCGACCGCAGGCCTCGCTCCGGATTCACATCTGGATCGTCCCTCGGATTCCTCCTCGGGTCCGACACCGGATCCAGGCTCGGATTTGCCCTCTGGTCCAGCCCCGGATTCCGCCCCTGGTCCCATCGCAGCTCCACATTCAGAGATCGATCGCCATGATGCGCTGGATCAGCATGACACCGACGGCCTCGAGCACCAGGATCACCGCCAGGACGATCCAGCCGGGCACGGTCGTCCACAGCAGCGCCATCGCCTCGGGCTCGAGGCGATGCAAGGCCACGATCATCGCCAGGGGCAGTCCGGCCATGATCCAGCTCTGCAGGCGGCCCTGCGCGGTCAGGGCGCGCACCCGCCCCTGCCAGTGATGGCGGGCCCGCAAGGTCTGCGCGATGCCCTCCAGCGTATCGGACAGGCCGCCGCCGCTTTGCGCCGCGACACCCAGCGCCGAGACCACCAGGCCGCAGGCCTCCGTGGGCATGCGCGCGCGCAATTGCACCAAGGCCTCCTGGAAGCCGACGCCCATGCGCTGCTCGCGCAGCAGCAGCCCGAACTCCTGGGACAGCGGCGGCGGCGACCGCGACACGATGTGCCGCAGGGCCGGCTGCAGGCCGGAACCCGCCCGCAAGGCGCCCACCAGGGCCTGGACCAGTTCCGGCAACTGCTCGTCGAAACGGCGGACCCTGCGGGCCTTGAGCCGCCGCAGCACCAGGCGGGGTGCGAGCAGCACCAGCGCGGCGGCGGCCAGCCCCAGCCACCATTGCCCGGAAATCCCCACGAGCAGCATCCCCGCCGCGAGGCTCGCCACGGTCAGCCCTCCCCAGAGCTGCGCGGGATCCAGAAAGAGAAAGAACTCATCGAGCTGGACGCGGGCGTCCTCTTTCAGGCGCGTCTCATAGGCATGCCACCGGCGGGCCAGGACGTTCAACGCCAGCCAGGCGCCGGCCGCCGCCAGGACGAACACCAGGGCCAGGGACCACAGGAGGCTCATGGCGCGGCTCCGAAGGCCACGGATTCCCCATTCCCACGCACCGTGGATCCGAAGATTACCGATTCCTCGACCTCGCGCACCGTGCGATGCGAGAACAGCGAAGCCTCAAGGACCTGGGGCTGCCGCGCAAAACAGTCCGGCAGGAGGCCGCAGCCCGAAAACACGGCGGGCGGCCCGGCCTCGCCCCGGAACAGTTCCTGGGTCTGGATGCGCCCGGCCTCCATGCCGGCGACCTCGACCACGGAGCTCACCATGCGGCGGCCGTCCGGCGTGCGCGCCAACTGGACGATGACGTCGATGCTGGAGGCGACGTGCTCGCGCACGGCGGCCAGCGGCAGGTCCATGCCCGCCATCAGGATCATGGTCTCGAGCCGGCCCAGCGCATCGCGCGGGCTGTTGGCGTGCAGGGTGGTGAGCGAGCCCTCGTGGCCGGTGTTCATGGCCGCCAGCATGTCGAAAGCCTCGCCGCCCCGGCACTCGCCGACGACGATGCGGTCCGGGCGCATGCGCAGGGCGTTGCGCACCAGGTCCCGGATCTCGATCCGGCCGCGGCCCTCCAGGTTCGCGGGCCTGGCCTCGAGGCTGACCAGGTGCCTGTGATTCAGGCGCAGCTCCGCCGCATCCTCGATCGTCACCACCCGCTCGCCATCCGGGATCGCGTTGGACAGGATATTGAGCAGGCTGGTCTTGCCCGATCCGGTACCGCCCGAGACGATCAGGTTCTTTTTGTGGCGCACGCAGGCCTGCAGGAACGCGGCGATGTGCTCGTCCAGGGCGCCCGCGGCCAGGAGGTCCGCCATCCCCAGGCGCCGCGCGGGAAACTTGCGGATGGTGAGGCTCGCGCCCCGCAAGGCGATCGGCGCGATCACCGCATTGACGCGCGACCCGTCACGCAGGCGCGCATCGACCATGGGCGAGCTGTCGTCGATCCGCCGGCCCAGAGGCGCCACGATGCGCTCGATCACCCCCAGCACCGCCTGCTCGCCGCTGAAGGCCCGTGGATACCGCCGCAGGCGGCCGCGGACCTCGACGAAGATCTCGTCATGGCGGTTCACCATGATTTCCGTCACCTCCGGGTCGGCCAGCAAGGCCTCGAGCGGCCCCAGGCCGACCGCCTCGTCGAGCAAGTCCCGGGCCAGGGCCTCGCGATCCATGCCCTGGGGCGGCGCCTCGTCCTCCGCGATCAGGGCCGAGAGCACCTTGGCGGCCTCGGCTCGCAGCGCCTCGTCGCTCATCAGACCGATGTCCCGGCGCCTGAGCTGCAGCGCCTCGATCAGGCGGCCGTGCAGCCGGCGGCGCAATGCCAGCCCGTCGGCGCTGTGCGGCGGCGGAGCCGACGCCTCGGCCAATGCCGCCGGTGCTGGATTCGCCATGTCGACCGGTCCGCCCGGCGGTGCCTTTGCCATGCCAGCCGATCTGCCCGATAGTGGATTCGCCATGCCGGCCGATCGGCCAGATGATGGATTCCCTGTTCCGGCAGATCTGTCCGACGATGGATTCCTCGCGTCGGCCAATCCGCCCGATGGTGGATTCCTTACGCCAGCCGATTTGTCCAGCCCTGGACTCGCCATGCTGGCTGGTCCGCCCGTCGGGCTATTTGCCGTGCGGGCCGGTCCGCCTGTTGGGAGGTTCGCCGCGTCTGCCAGGGCCCACGCGGGTGCGTTCGCCACGTCGTTCGAGCCGCCCGGAGGTCGATTCGCCGTATCGGCCGGCCCCCACGTCGGCGGATTCGCCGCGTTGGCCGATCCTCTCGCACGAGGCGGCCGTGGTTCCGCCATGCCGCCCGACCGCCGGACCGTATCGTGGACGCGCACCGGCTCGGCAACCACGCCGGATGGTCGTTTCAGGATATCTAAAGTATCTACTGCTGAACCAGTGGGCAATGTCGGGCCGGAGGCGGAGGACGCGCCGAACGAGGGTATTGCAGCGGACGCGGGAGGCGCAGAAGATGCGGAGGGCGCAGAAGGCGCGGAGGACGAAGGCTCGCCGAAGGCCGAGGAAGCACCGGCGGCATAGGACGCGGGGGATACACAGGACGTGGAGGATGCGCCGGGCAGACCCAGCACGCGCAGCAGGCAAGGCCCGATCACGATTTCGTCGTTTGCGTGCAGGGGGCCGTAAAGGGCGACCCGCCGGCCGTTGACCTCGGTCCCCGCCAGGGAGCCGAAATCCTCGATCCAGACCTCGCCCTCGCGCGCCATGATGCAGGCATGATGCCGGGCGACCCGCCAGCCCCGCAGCCGCAGACCGCTCGCCTCATCGCGGCCGATCGAGAGCGGCAGCTCGAAACTGCGCAGGATGCGCCGGCCATCCTCGAACTCCAGCGCGAACTCCATCATGGCCGCCCTCCGCCTCGCCGCTCGTGTGGTTCCCCGCCCCCGTCCCGCCTCTCCTCCAGACCTCCGCCCCACCCTCCGTCCGCTCCTCCGATCAGCTCCTCGTTCAACCCGCCGTTTCCCAGCGGGCTCTCTTTCGCTCGCCCGCTCAGTTCGCCGCCATGCCACTGGGACCCTGGCCCCCCTCCGCGGGGATTCCATCGAACGAGGCCACCCGCCGGCAACACGGCGGGGATGTCGCTGGACACCGGCAGCATGAGGCGCGTCGGCTCGGGAAACGCCTGGCGCAGGATGGAGGCGGCGCGGTCGGCGCGGTGGCGAACGCCCGGATGCTGGGCCGACACCAGCACCGGGGTCACGAGGATCGCCAGCTCTGTCTCGTTGCGCTGGAAGCGGGTCGAGCGGAACAAGGCGCCCAGCACCGGCAGGTCGCCCAGGCCGGGAATCTTGTCGATGTTGCTGGAGACGTCGCGGGACAGGAATCCCGCCAGGACCAGCGTCTCGCCGGAGCGGACATTGAATTCGGTGGCCGCGCGCCGGGTCTTGAGCGAGGGCCCCTCGGGCACGGACAAGGCGGTGTCGATCGAACTGACCTCGACCTCGATGCGCGAGCGGACCGCGCCGCCGCGCTCGACCGAGGGGGTGATGCGCAGCGACACGCCATAGGGCTTGAAGGCGGTGCGGCTCTGGCCGTTCTGGTCCACCGTGCTGTAGGGCACCTCGCCGCCGGCCAGGAACTCGGCCGTGGCGCCGCTGCGCGCGAGCAATTGCGGCTGCGCGAGCACCACCGCGCGTCCTTCCTGGGCGAGGGCATCGATTCGGGCGGACAGCAGCGCGTTGACGCCGAAATAGCCGGCCAGGGCGCGTGCGGGAAAGGCGATGGGCACCACGGTTTCTCCGGGGCGATCCGCGTGGCGCGTCGAGCCCGAGTCCCAGGCCAGGGACGCATTCACGCCGCCCTCGGGCCGCGGCGCCCAGCGCAGGCCCAGCTCGCGCGCGAGCGAGCGCGGGACCTCGACCACCTGGACATCGAGCAGGACCATCCGGTCCCAGCCCACCGTGCTGGTGAAATCCAGAAGCTGGGGATAGCGCCGGACCAGGTCGGCCACGCGCTGGCGGTCCGCGTCGGACAGGTCCTCGCCCTCGACCACGAGCTTGTCGCCGACGGCGCTGACGCGGGCGCCGGGAATGCGCTCGACCATGCCGCGCAATTCGTGCTGCAACTGGCGCGCGCCCTCGGCGGCGACCTCGACCATGTAGCGGTGCACATGCCCATCGGCGGCCCAGACGTGCAGCGCGCTCGAACCCTGGCGGCGCGCGAAGACGATCACCTCATGGTCATCGGTGCTGATGGCCTTGAGCACCTGCCCGTCCCCCACGGCCACCCGCAGCGCATCGGGAATGCCCAGCACCCGGACCTCGCCGACCTGCATCGGCAAGGTCGTATCGGCCTGCGCCAAGGCCATGCCGAAAGCCGCATACGCGCAACACAGGGCCCTGGCGCAGGCCCGCCGCAGGCGCCGACCCAGGCTCGGCGCCATGCCGCGCCCTCGCGGGATACCTCGTGGGCGGAGCCTCGCTTTCATGGCCGGCCCTTGTTGAACGTCCCGAGGTTGCGGCTTCATGGCTGTCCCTCGCTGGAACCCTCGTGCATGGGGCCGGGGCCCCATGGCTCGCCATCGCGCGACGCCTCTTGCGCGGCGCGCATCCAGGCGCTGGCGAGGGCCTGGGCCTCGGGCAGGTCGAACAGGCCCGCGGGCCGCGTGCTTGCCGGGACGGGCCCGCCCAGCCCGGGCGCATGGGCGCTGGTGCTGGAGCCGTAGACGATCGTCGGGCCCTTGCGTCGCGGCGCGGGCGGCGGCGAGGCCACGCCCAGCAAGGCTGCCAGGTCGCCGCGCACCGCGCGTCGATCCGCCTGCGGATCGTCGGGATTCCGGAGGATAGCCGTGATCGCGCCGCCCTGGCGGGCCGCCACGAGCTTGACCACGTCCTCGGGCGCCGCGTCCAGCGTGACCGTGGAATACGTCCCCTCGGCGTCCCCCTCGAAGCGGGTCGCACGGCCGGTCGCCAGCACCAGTACCCCTTGCAGCAGGGGCGCCGTCACCCGGCGGCGCTGATGCTCGAAGGACACGTAGAGGTCGATCAAATCCCCCGGCTGCAGCAGGCCCGAGAGCGAGTTGATCTGGTCGACCGGCAGCGTGATGGCCCGGCGCCCCAGCGCCAATTGGCTGGAGAAGGCAAGGCTGGCGGACTGGGTGTGCGCGCGCAGGATCGGATCGCCTGCCCGCAAGGGAGCCGCCAGCGCCGCGCCCAGGAGTTCCTCGTGGCGGGCGGCGGGCAGGCTGTCGCTGCTGGCCCATTCGAGGGGAATGCGGCGCACCGCCAGGTGCTCGGAACGCAGGCGGGTGCCCGCCGGCAGGTCATGGGCCGCCACGATGCGCTCGGCCATCGGCACGCGCGCGCGAGCCTCTATCGTGGCCACCCGGTCGCGCACGTGCGCATTCAGCGTCCACGCGGCCAGCAGGCCCGCGGCCAAGGCCAGCGCGCCGAGCGCGGCGCTGCGCGGAATCCGGAACCGTTTCATCGATCCTCCTCGCGATGCCAAATCCAGACGATCGAGCGCGCCTCCAGGACTTGCAGGCGCATCTGCAGCAAGGCCCGCTGCCGCCGCCAGGCCACGCCGCCCGGCCACGTGGCCTCGGCCGGCTGCCAGCCCGCGCGCGCCAACGAGCGCCCGATCCCGGTCCACAGAGCCGCCGCCGCGCTCGATGAGGCGTGGCCTGGTCCCCAGAGCCCATGGCCGGATGCCGGAAACCTGCGATCCTCCGCAGCGGGCTCGTGGTCCCGTACCGGGAAGCCGCCACCCGGCGTGGGAATGACCTGGCCCGATCCTCTCGGAAACCCGCGGCCCGAACCCGGGACCTCGTGGCCCGAGATCGTCAGCCGGGCCGTGCCGTCTTGCTGCGTGACCTGGACCAGGGGGCGCGCGCCGGCGGGGAGGTGCGCGCCGGCGTCGAAGCTGGATGCCGGCATGGGCGCGGGCGCCAGCACGGAGACCATTCCTCGCGTGCCCCGGCCCCCGGAGGCCCGGGTCGCGGGATGCAGCCAGCCGAGCCAGTGGGCGCCCTCGCGCAGGCCCGACAGGACGATGCCGCCGTCGATCACCATCAGGCGGTCGAACGCCATGCCGTGGTGCTCGGCGAGGCGGCGGGCCGCCTCGCCGGGGGGCGGATCGGCCTCGAACGAACGTCGCGCCAGCCGCGCGCCTGGAAGGCCGAAATCCTGCTGCGTGCCCCAGCGCCAGCCCGTCCAGGAACCCTCCGGCAAAATCTCGGGCGCGGCAGCGCGGACCATGGGCGCCCCCAGCGCCCATGCGAGCGCCAGGCCGCAGCACAGCGCGGCATGCCTCATGGCCGGCCTCCGGGATGCAGATGGCGCGCCGGCACCCGCCCCGTCCAGGGCGCCAGCCAATCGAGCCGCAAGTCCGGCCGGCCCCAGGCCGCATCCAGCGGCCGCACCCGCGCCTCGACCGCGCGCGCCAGGCCGGCGGAGTGATCCGCCGACGCCGCCCACAGCGTGCCGGCGCCAGCCAGCGTGGCCTGGACCTGCGCATCGCCCGGCGCCGCCCCCGCGCCGCGCAGGATCGCCGTATGGCGCCTCAGCCGCAAGGCGAGGCGATCGAAATCGCGCAGGCCGCCGTCGGGCTGGCCAATGCCTGCCGTCCCCAGGTCCACCTCCGAGATCCAGACCGCCTCGTCCCCCAGGCGCAGCTCGCGGCGCACCGCCGATGCGGCCGGCGCCGGATCGCCCGGCTGGCGGCCGGGCGCATGCGAGGACTGGAACACACGGGCGCCGGCATCCGAGAGCAGGCTCTCGCCGTGCCGGCTTTCCCAGCGCTGGCCCATGCCGCGAAGATGCGGACCGCGCAGGACCGCGTCCCCCGGGGACTCCATGCCCTGGTGCGCATGGGCGAACGCCTGATGGCGGCTGGCATGCATGGCCTGCAGGTCGATGTCGCGCAGGCGGCCGAGCCAGGCCACGGCCACCCAGGCGCTGGCCAGCACGATCATCGCCACCAGGGCCTCGACCAGGGCTTGCCCCCGCTGCATCGATGTCCCCATATCAAAACCCTCCCGACAAGAGCGGTGCCCCGCTGGAATCGGACACAGGCACGGCCGACACTTCGCCCGATGACGGCACGGCCAGTACCTCGCCAGGCGTCGATACGGCCAACGCATCGCCGGATGCGACTGCGGATAGCGCCTCGCCGGGTGCCGACAAGGACGGCGCCTCGCCGGACAGCGGCGCGAGGCGCGCCATCCAGTACGGGTGAAAGAGATTGGGCGATTCGCCCAGGCCGTCCCCGCGGCGTCCGGGCCGGGAGAAATGGCTTTGGGCGGCGCTGCGCGCATGCACGGCCTGGCCCCCTGGGCCGTCGATGGACAGGCGCAGCTCGAATCCCGCGGCGCCCTCGGGCCGCGCGGACGCCACGTCGTAATACGGCGCCAGGCCGCCCGCCGGCCAATGCGGCCGGGCCCGCACGGCGTAGGAATTGGCGATGGGATTGTCGCGCTGGTCGAGCAGGCTCCAGTCGGTGGCGGACTGGACCCAGCGCCAGAAGTCCTGCTCGGAAAAATCCTCGGGCGCGGCGTCCGAATAGGGGCCGTCCATGCCGGCCGCGCGCTGCGCCGGGATCCACCCCCAGCCCATCGCGTACTCGCGGTAATAGCATCCGACCCAGCGATTGGAGCGCAAGGCATGGAAGGACTGGGTGTCCGAGGACTGCCAGCGGCCCTGGGCGTCCAGGACGGTCGCGCCGCGCCGCCGGAGCTGGTGGCGCAGCGCCGGGCATCGCGCGTCGACGGCCCAGGCATTGCGGGCCGTATGGTCGCGGGGCCCGAGGAAGGGATACAGGCCGGCGATGCCCTGGACCAGGTCGTGCAGGCCTCGGTCGGGCGCATGCCGCCGCAGCAGCGACGGCCATTGATCGTGCTCGAGCGCGAGGCGCAGGTCGGCCTCGGGCCGATCGGGATAATGCGCCCGCAGCACGGCGCGGATGGCGGCCATGCGCGCCTCGGGCAGCGTCGCCGCGACGTCGCGGGCCAGCCCCGTGTAGAGGCCGTGGACCTGCCGGTCGTGGGTGGCATGCGCGCGCCCGAGCGCGCCGTCCGGACCGGCCCAGTCCTCCAGGCCGGCCGCCCGCGCCGCCGCCAGGTAGGCCCGCCCATGATCGGCGCCGAACAGCATCCCGATCAGGTGGGCCGGCGGATTGCCACGCACCACCTGCCGCGCCTCGGCGCCGCCGTACAGGGCCCAGCTACCGAGGGTCACGAGATGGGCCATGGCGAGCTGGTGCGCGAGCTGGGCGCGGTTGAGGTAGGCGAGCATGTTCAGCGCGCGGGCCTGGACCAGCGCGCCGCTGTAGGCGGCGGCATCGAGGCCGTGGACCTGCCTCACCTTGGCCGCGAGCACCTGCCCCGCCCCGAAATAGCGCAGCAGCGCGAGCGACAGGGCGGCGGCGAGCACCATGCCCAGCACCAGGGCCTGGCCCTCCTGGGCGCGGCGCGCAGCCATGTCATTGCCCCGCGCCGGCATTGCCGGTGAAGGATTTGAGGGACTTGGCCGCCGCCTGCCCGGCCGCGGCCTCGGCGGCGGCCTGCGCCGCGCGCGATTGAGCCGTGCCGTCCTCGCCCGCGATCTCTTTGGCCATGGCCGCGGTCTGGGCGCGGATCACCTGGCCGAAGGTCTGGTACACCGCGATCGCGGCCACCGCCACGAGGGCGACGACGATCATGTATTCGACCATGCCCTGGCCGCGCTGCCGGGCGCTCGTGTGGATGTGCCGCATGTCGGGCCCCCCGTGTTTCAGTGAGGAGTCCAGTGTGCGCGAGCGGCCCCCGGCCGGCTATTCGCGCAAGCCGAGACGGCCGCAAACGACACAGGGGCGGCGCGCGTAGTAATCGCGCGCCGCCCCTGGAGAGCGGCCCCGGCGAAAACGAGCGGTCCTGGCGAAAGCGAGCGGACTCAGGCGCCGATGCGCACCTGCAGGGTGCCCAGCCCCTCGATCGAACCTTGCAGCAGATCGCCGGGCGCCACCGCGCCCACGCCCGCGGGCGTGCCGGTAAAGACCAGGTCGCCGGCCTTGAGCTCGAAGAGCGTCGACAGGTAGGCGATGGCCTCGGGCACCGTCCAGATCATGTCGGACAGGTCGCCCCGCTGGCGCTCTTGCCCGTTGACGCTCAGGGCGATGCGGCCGCGCGCCAGCGCACCTGCCGCGGCGGCGGGATGCACCGGCCCGATCGGCGCGCTGTGGTCGAAGCCCTTGCCGACCTCCCAGGGCCGGCCGGCCTTCTTGGCCTCGGCCTGCAGGTCGCGGCGCGTCATGTCCAGGCCGATCGCATAGCCCCAGACGCAGGCGCCCGCCTGCTCGGGCGTGAGGTCGCGGCCGCCGGAACCCAGCGCGGCCACCAGCTCGACCTCGTGGTGCAGGTCGCGGGTGCCCGGCGGATACGGCATGACGCCGACCTCGCCGTCGGCGATGCTCAGCACCGCGTCGCCGGGCTTGGCGAAGAAGAACGGCGGCTCGCGGCCGGTATCGCCCATCTCGCGGGCATGGTCGGCGTAGTTGCGGCCGACGCAGTAGATGCGCCGCACCGGGAACGCCGCGTCCGAGCCCGCCACGGCGAGCATGCCGCCCTCGGGGCGCGGGAATACGGTTTTCATGCCGCCTTCCCCGATTGGCGGTAGCGGGCGGCGGAATCGAGGATCTCGCGCTTGGCGGCGTCGATGCCGGCCCAGCCGGACACCTTGACCCACTTGCCCTTTTCCAGGTCCTTGTAGTGCTCGAAGAAGTGCTGGATGCGGGCCAGTTCCTCGGCCGGCAGGTCGTCGGTCGACTGGATGTCGCGGTACGGCGGATAGAGCTTGTCCACCGGGCGCGCGAGCAGCTTGGCGTCGCCGCCGGCCTCGTCCTCCATCTGCATCACGCCCAGGGCGCGGCAGCGGATGACGGCCCCGACCTGGACGGGAAACGGCGCCATGACCAGCACGTCGACCGGATCGCCGTCATCGGAGATCGTCTGCGGGATGTAGCCGTAGTTGCAAGGGTAATGCATGGCCGTCAGCATGAAGCGGTCCACGAACACCGCCCCCGAGGCCTTGTCCACCTCGTATTTGACGGGATCCGCGTTCATCGGGATCTCGATGATGACGTTGAATTCCTCCGGCAGTTTCTCGCCGGCGGGTACGCGATCTAGACTCATGGTTGACCTTGCTGTGGTGATGTGGGTAATGGCGTTGGAATGGAAAGGGGTGCCGGGCGCGGCCCTCAGCGCTCGCGCCGGCTGCGCGAGCCGCCGTCCGAGGTCTGGGACATGTCCACGCCGGGGATGGGCGCGGTGTCGAAATAGTCGTCGCCGCGGGGGGCGTCGTCCGCCCCGGCCGCGGACTCGGCCGGCGAACCCTGCCCGGGCGCGCCGGACACGGGCTGCGGTGTCCCGGCCTGCTCGCCCTCGTCGAAGTAGACCGCGCTGGCGGCCTCGGGCATGCGGGCCTCGCCCGCCGCGGGGGCATCCTGCGGCGCCGCGTCGATCCGTGGGTCGC
>JBIQHJ010000005.1:43368-128167 GCA_044508625.1 Alcaligenaceae bacterium | reverse complement strand
GGACCTGGGCGGGCAGGCCGCGCAGGCGGCGCAGCTTTTCCTTGTAGGCCTTGAGCTCGGCCCTGGTCGGCAGCTTGCCGTGGACCAGCAGGTGGGCGACCTCCTCGAACTCGCAGGTGTCGGCGATGTCGAGGATGTCGTAGCCGCGGTAGTGCAGGTCGTTGCCGCTGCGGCCCACGGTGCACAGCGCGGTGTTGCCCGCGACGACGCCCGAGAGGGCGACGGATTTTTTGCCGCCGGGCCGCCCCAAGGCGGGAACGGCCCCCTCGGGGGTGAGCCCGGACGCGGGATGGATCCCTCCCGCGCCTGACGAATCCGAGCGGCCTGCAGGCCGCGAGGTGGATGGCGAGCCGGAGGCGCTGCGTGGGGGCTCTTGCTTGGGCTTGGAGCCGGGGGAGGTGGTTTCGGCAGCGGCGGTTTCAGCGGCCGCGGCGGTTTCAGCGGCGGCTGCCTTGGGCGCGGCGGCCTTGCGGGCGGGGGATTTTCCGGCGTTGGGGGTGTTCTTGGTCGCCATCGGCGGTCTCCTTGGATGAGGGGTTTCGGTTCGCAGGCGAATCCCGGTCAGGACGCCTTGTTCTTGCCCTGCTGGAACAGGGCGTCGAGCTGCGCTTCCAATCGATGGTATCCGATGCGGTCGTAGAGCTCCTCGCGGGTCTGCATCAGCTCGATCACGTTGCGCTGGTGGCCATCGCGGCGGATGGCCGTGTAGACGGCCTCGGCCGCCTTGTTCATGGCGCGGAAGGCCGAGAGCGGGTAGAGCACCATGCCCACGCCCGCGCCGGCGAGTTCCTCGACCGAAAAGAGCGGCGTCTGGCCGAATTCGGTGATGTTGGCGAGCACGGGGACGTCGAGGGCCCGCGAAAAGCGCGCATAGGTCTCGAGGTCGTACGAGGCCTCGGCGAAGATGGCGTCGGCGCCGGCCTCGACGCAGGCGTGCGCGCGCTCGAGCGCCGCGTCCACGCCGTCGACCGCGATCGCGTCGGTGCGCGCGATGATGTAGAAATCATCGTCGGTGCGCGCGTCCACGGCGGCCTTGACGCGATCGGCCATCTCGTCGACGCCGACGATTTCCTTGCCCGGGCGGTGCCCGCAGCGCTTGGCGCCCACCTGGTCCTCGATGTGGCAGCCGGCGGCGCCGAACTTGACCAGGGACTTGATGGTGCGGGCGATGTTCAGCGCCGAGGGGCCGAAGCCCGTGTCGACGTCCACCAGCAGCGGCGTGTCGCACACGTCGGTGATGCGGCGGATGTCGGTGAGCACGTCGTCGAGCGTGTTGATGCCCAGATCGGGCATGCCCAGCGAGCCCGCGGCGACGCCGCCGCCGGACAGGTAGATGGCGCGATAGCCCGCGCGTTGCGCGAGCAGGGCGTGATTGGCGTTGATGGCGCCGATGATCTGCAGAGGGGTTTCGTCCTTGAGCGCCTGGCGAAAGAGCGCGCCGGGGGAGGCGGGTCGGGTCATGAGAGGTCTCCTGGATGCCGGCGTCCGGGTCCGGCGTGCCGTCCGGCCACCGTCCGGGCCGGGGTACGCCGGCTTGCCGGCGCACCGGCGCCGCGCGCGCAGTGTCTGTCGCCGCCGGACCCGTGGGCCTCGGCGCCCCATCCCGCCGGGCGCGGCGGCCGGCGGGACGGGAGGCGTGTCATTTCAGCAGGTCGGCGATGCCGTCGCGTTCCTCGAGCAGTTCCTTGAGGGTGAAATCCATGCGCTCGCGCGAGAAGGCGTCGATCTCGAGGCCCTCGACACGCGTGTACTCGCCGTTGGCGGTGGTCACCGGCACGCCGTAGATGATGCCCTCGGGGATGCCGTAGGAGCCGTCGGAGGGCACGCCCATGGTGACCCACTTGCCGTTGGAGCCCAGGATCCAGTCGCGCACGTGGTCGATGGCGGCGTTGGCCGCCGAGGCGGCCGAGGACAGGCCGCGCGCCTCGATGACGGCGGCGCCGCGCTTGCCCACGGTCGGGATGAAGGTGTCGCGGATCCAGGCCTGGTCGTTGATCAGCGACTGCGCGGGCTGGCCGCCGATGGTCGCGAAGCGCGTGTCCGGGTACATGGTGGGCGAGTGGTTGCCCCACACGATCAGCCTTTCGATGCCGGCCACGGCCTTGCCGGTCTTGGCCGCGATCTGCGAGAGCGCGCGGTTGTGGTCCAGGCGCAGCATGGCGGTGAAGTTCCTGGAGGGCAGGTCGGGGGCGGACTTCATGGCGATGTAGGCGTTGGTGTTGGCCGGGTTGCCGACCACCAGCACCTTGACGTCGCGGCTGGCGACCTCGTTGAGCGCCTTGCCCTGGGCGGTGAAGATCTGGGCGTTGACCTGCAGCAGGTCCTTGCGTTCCATGCCCTTGCTGCGGGGACGCGCGCCGACCAGCAGGGCCACGTCGGCATCCTTGAAGGCCTCGCGCGGGTCGCCGTGGGCGCTCATGCCGGCCAGCAGCGGGAAGGCGCAGTCCTCGAGTTCCATCATCACGCCCTTGAGGGCCTGCTGGGCCTTTTCGTCGGGGATCTCAAGCAATTGCAGGATCACGGGCTGGTCTTTGCCCAGCATTTCTCCGGAAGCGATGCGAAACAGCAGGGCGTAGCCGATCTGGCCGGCGGCGCCGGTGACGGCTACGCGCTTGGGGGGTTTGGACATGAGGAATCTCCGAGAAGATGTATGGCGGAACTAGGGATTCGAAATCGCGGAAAAGAGTAGTTTATTCCAGGTCGGGCGTCAAGACTCTTATATCTTATATAAGACACAAGAGTATTAGACATCTGGCGCCACCCATGCGAAAATGCGAAAGTTTCATTTTGTATTTTGTAGCATAGCCGCCTCGCGGACCCCTCCCCACATCCATGTCCGATTCATCCCCGACCGATCGAGTCCCCGAGTTGGGCCGCGCGAGCAGCGCAGCCTTCAGCCCGCTGTACCAGCAGATCAAGGGCCTGATTCTCCAGGGACTGGACCGGGGCGAATGGAAACCCGGCGAGGCCATCCCCAGCGAGCTCGAGCTCGCCGCGCGCTTCCAGGTCAGCCAGGGCACGGTGCGCAAGGCCATCGACGAGCTGGCGGCCGACAACCTCCTGATCCGCCGCCAGGGCAAGGGCACCTTCGTCGCGACCCACAACGAGGCCCGGGTCCGCTACCGCTTCCTGCGCCTGGCGCCCGACGACGGCCGCCAGGCGGTGTCCACCAGCCAGATCCTGGATTGCCGCCGCGTCAAGGCGCCCGCCGACGTGGCCCAGGCCCTCGACCTGCGCCCCGGCGACATCGTGGTCAACATGCGCCGCGTGCTCTCTTTCGACGACATCCCCACCATCCTCGACGACATCTGGCTGCCGGGCGGCGCCTTCAAGGGCCTGACCATGGAGTCCCTGACGCGCTACCGGGGCCCGGTCTACGCCCTGTTCGAGACCGAGTTCGGCGTGAGCATGGTCCGCGCCGATGAAAAGCTGCGCGCGGTGGCCGCCAGCGCGGCGCAGGCCGAGCTGCTCCGGGTCCAGGAGGGCAGCCCGCTGCTGCAGGTCGAGCGCGTGTCCTACACCTACGGCGACCGCCCGATGGAACTGCGCCGGGGCCACTACGTGACCGAGCGCTATCATTACCGAAACAGTTTGAATTGAACTCCGGATGGGCGAAAATGCCTGTCACGAGGAATCCACGATATCGTTTGATAAAAGAGGCCATCATGTCTGAACCCGCAACAAAGCCGCGTCCGCAGTTCCGGAACCTGGGCTTGCAAGATCTGCTGAGCTACCGGCAACCCCCGGCCGCCAAGTCATCCATCCTCCATCGCATCAGCGGCGCGCTGCTGTTCCTTGCCCTGCCCATCGTGCTCGTGCCCCTGTTCGCGCAAAGCGTCCAGTCGCCCGCGACCTTCGCGGCCATGCGGGAATGGGTCGCCAATCCCTTCTGTAAGATCGTCCTGCTGGTCCTGATGTGGGGCTATTTCCACCATTTCCTCGCGGGCATCCGCTACCTGACCCTGGACATGCACATCGGCAACGCCCGCGAGCCCTCCCAGCGCTCGGGCGCACTGGTGCTCGGGCTCGGCCTGGCGCTGACCGTGGTGTTCGGTTTGAAACTGTTTGGAGTCTGGTAATGGCACACCAAGAACGCATCGGCCGCAGGCGCCTGGTCGTCGGCGCGCACTATGGCACGCGCGATTTCATCGTCCAGCGCACGACCGCCGTCATCATGGCGGTCTACACACTGGCCCTGGTGCTGTACGCGATTTTCGTCCCCAGCCTGGATTTCGAGTCCTGGCGCGCATTTTTCTCGTTCACCGTCGGTGTCCTGCCGCTGGGCCAGCTCCTGGCGACGGTCGCCTTCCTGTCGCTCGCGTGGCACGCCTGGGTGGGCGTGCGCGACATCTGGATGGACTATGCCCCTTCCGACGGATTGCGCCTGTTCCTGCAGGTGCTGACCATCATGTGGCTCGTGGCCGCGGTGGTCTTCTTCGCTCAAATTCTCTGGAGTCTATAACCGTGGCCGCTGTCAAGACATCTATTCCGCGCCGCCAGTTCGATGTGGTGGTGGTCGGCGCCGGCGGGGCCGGCATGCGCTGCTCGCTGCAGCTCGCGCAGGCGGGCCTGTCGGTGGCCGTGCTCTCCAAGGTCTTTCCGACGCGCTCGCACACGGTGGCCGCGCAAGGCGGCGTCAGCGCCTCGCTGGGCAACATGAGCGAGGACAACTGGCTCTGGCACATGTACGACACGGTCAAGGGCTCGGACTGGCTCGGCGACCAGGATTCGATCGAGTTCATGGTGCGCGAGGCGCCCAACGCCGTCTACGAGCTCGAGCATTTCGGCATGCCGTTCGACCGCAACGCCGACGGCACGATCTACCAGCGTCCCTTCGGCGGGCACACCGCGAATTTCGGCGAGAAACCCGTCCAGCGCGCCTGTGCGGCGGCCGACCGCACCGGGCACGCCATGCTGCACACGCTCTACCAGCGCAACGTCGCCGTGCGCACCCAGTTCTTCGTCGAGTGGATGGCGCTCGACCTGCTGCGCAACGCCGAGGGCGACGTGCTGGGCGTGACCGCCATGGAAATGGAGACCGGCCAGATCTACATCCTCGAGGCCAAGCACACCGTGCTCGCCACCGGCGGCGCGGGCCGCATCTGGGCCGCCTCGACCAACGCCTTCATCAACACCGGCGACGGCCTGGGCATGGCCGCGCGCGCGGGCATCCCGCTGCAGGACATGGAGTTCTGGCAGTTCCACCCGACCGGCGTGGCCGGCGCGGGCGTGCTGATCACCGAGGGCGTGCGCGGCGAGGGCGGCATCCTGCTCAACAAGGACGGCGAGCGCTTCATGGAGCGCTACGCGCCCCAGCTCAAGGACCTCGCGCCGCGCGACTTCGTGTCCCGCTCGATGGACCAGGAAATCAAGGAGGGCCGCGGCTGCGGCGACGGCAGCTACGTGGTGCTCAAGCTCGACCACCTCGGCGCCGAGACCATCATGAAGCGTCTCCCCTCGATCCGCGAGATCGCGATCAAGTTCGCCAACATCGACCCGATCAAGGATCCCATCCCCGTCGTCCCGACCATCCACTACCAGATGGGCGGCATCCCGGCCAACTACCACGGCCAGGTCGTCACGCGCGTCAACGGCGAGGACAAGATCGTCAACGGCCTCTACGCCATCGGCGAGTGCGCCGCGACCTCGGTGCACGGCGCCAACCGCCTGGGCACCAACTCGCTGCTGGACCTGATCGTCTTCGGCCGCTCGGCGGGCAATTTCATCGTCGACCAGCACCCCGAGCGCCAGCACGCCCACCAGCCGCTGCCCGACACCGACATCGAGGCCTCGCTCGACCGCGTCGACCGCTTCGAGCGCCGCAGCTCCGGCGAAAAGACCCAGGACGTGGCCAACCGCATCCGGGCCGCGATGCAGAGCCATTGCGGCGTGTTCCGCAAGCTCGACGTCCTCAAGGAGGGCGAGCAGGTCATCGAGAGCCTGGTGCCGCAGGTCGACGACATCTATTTCGCCGACAAGTCCAAGGTGTTCAACACCGCGCGCATCGAGGCCCTCGAGGTGGCCAACATGATCGAGGTGGCGCGCGCCACGACCCGCTCGGCGGCCAACCGCCTCGAGTCCCGCGGGGCCCACGCCCTCGAGGAACATCCCGAGCGCGACGACGTCGACTGGCTCAAGCACACCCTCTGGTTCTCGGAAGGCAGCCGCCTGGAATACAAGCCCGTGCGCATGAAGCCGCTGACCGTGGACACCATGCCGCCCAAGCCGCGCACTTTCTGAGCAGGAATCCGAAATGAGCCAAAAACGCATCGTCAAATTCGAGATCTACCGCTACGATCCTGACAAGGACGAGCGCCCCTACATGCAAAAGCTCGAGGTCGAGCTGCAGCCCACCGACAAGATGCTGCTGGACGCGATCCTGCGCATCAAGAACGAGGTCGACGACAGCCTGGCCCTGCGCCGTTCATGCCGCGAGGGCGTGTGCGGTTCCGACGCCATGAACATCAACGGCAAGAACGGCCTGGCCTGCACGACCAACCTGCTCACCCTCAAAGAGCCCATCGTCCTCAAGCCGCTGCCCGGCCTGCCGGTGGTGCGCGACCTGATCGTGGACATGACGTTCTTCTTCGACCAGTATCATTCGATCAAGCCGTACCTGATCAACGATACGCCGCCGCCCGAAAAAGAGCGCCTGCAAAGCCCCGAGGAACGCGAGGAGCTCAACGGCCTGTACGAGTGCATCCTGTGCGGCTGCTGCTCGGCCGCCTGTCCCTCGTTCTGGTGGAATCCCGACAAGTTCGTCGGGCCCGCCGGCCTGCTGCAGGCGTATCGCTTCATCGCCGACTCGCGCGACGAGGCGACGGGCGAGCGCCTGGACAACCTCGAGGATCCTTATCGGCTGTTCCGCTGCCACACCATCATGAACTGCACGGATGTGTGTCCCAAGGGGCTGAATCCCTCGGCGGCGATCGGCAAGATCAAGGAAATGCTCGTGCGCCGCACGGTATAGGCGCGGGATGGCCGGCGAGCTGTCAGACCTCGATCGCGCGCGCCTGCGCTGGCGGGCGCGCCGCGGCCTGCTGGAAAACGACCTGATCATCACGCGCTTCCTGGACGCGCACGAGGCCGCGCTGACCGAGCGGGACGTCAAGGCGCTGACGCTTCTCTTTGAAATGGGCGACAACGAACTGCTCGACGTGCTGCTGGGCCGCGCGGACCTCTCGGGGGACTACGACGATCCCGACGTCCGCAGGCTGGTCGAGCAAATGAAGGCGATATCACTTTAAGGAAGGATCCGACATGCAGTTATCCGATAAAAAAGCCACGCTATCGTTTTCGGACGGCAGCCCGTCCGTCGAATTCCCCGTCTACAAGGGCACCGTGGGCCCGGATGTGATCGACATCCGCAAGCTCTACAGCCAGACCGGGATGTTCACGTACGATCCGGGCTTCATGGCGACGGCCTCGTGCGAGTCGTCGATCACCTACATCGACGGCGACAAGGGCCAGTTGCTGTATCGGGGCTATCCGATCGACCAGCTCGCGCAAAAGTGCGATTTCCTCACGATCTGCTACCTGGTGCTCAACGGCGAGCTGCCCGACGCCCGGCAAAAGGCCGATTTCGACGACCTGGTGACGCACCACACGCTGGTGCACGAGCAGATGCATACCTTCCTGCAGGGCTTCCGCCGCGACGCGCACCCCATGGCGGTGCTCACGGGCCTGGTGGGCGCGCTGTCGGCCTTCTACCACGACTCGACCGACATCACCAACCCGCGCCACCGCGAGGTCTCGGCCATCCGCCTGATCGCCAAGATGCCCACGCTGGTGGCGATGGCCTACAAGCATTCCCTGGGCCAGCCCTTCATCTACCCCAAGAACGACCTGTCGTACACGGGCAATTTCCTGCGCATGATGTTCGCCACGCCTTGCGACGAATACCATGTCAACGAGGTGGTCGAGCGGGCGCTGGATCGCATCTTCATCCTGCACGCCGACCACGAGCAGAACGCCTCGACCTCGACGGTGCGCCTGTGCGGCTCCTCGGGCACCAACCCCTTCGCGGCGATCGCGGCGGGCGTCGCCTGCCTGTGGGGCCCGGCCCACGGCGGCGCGAACGAGGCCTGCCTGAACATGCTGGAAAACATCCAGGCCCACGGCGGCGTGGCCAAGGTCGGCGAGTTCATGGAAAAGGTCAAGGACAAGAACTCGGGCGTGCGCCTGATGGGCTTTGGCCACCGGGTCTACAAGAACTACGATCCGCGCGCCAAGATGATGCAGGAAACCTGCCGCGAGGTGCTGGACGCGCTGGGGCTGCACGACGATCCGCTGTTCAAGCTGGCGATGGAGGTCGAGCGCATCGCCCTCGAGGATCCGTATTTCGTCGAGCGCAAGCTCTATCCGAACGTGGACTTCTATTCGGGCATCGTGCAGCGCGCGGTCGGCATCCCGACCTCGCTGTTCACGGCGATCTTCGCCCTGGCCCGCACGGTGGGCTGGATCGCGCAATGGAACGAGATGCTGTCGGACCCCGACTACAAGATCGGCCGTCCGCGCCAGCTCTATTCGGGCGCGCCGCTGCGCGACGTCAAGTAGGCCGCGACATCCGCGCGATCCGGACGAGAGGCGGGCCCGATGGGCCCGTTTCCTTTCGGGCGCCCGGCCCGGGTCTCCGGGTCCCCGCCACGGGCGCCGCGTCCGTGGCCGCGCGGCTATCATGTCCCTTTCGGACAGACTTTCGGCGAGACGGAATGCTCGAACGGATTCGGCTGGACAAGTGGCTGTGGGCGGCGCGGTTCTACAAGACCCGCAGCCTCGCCTCGGACGAGATCGGCAAGGGCCGCGTGCTGGTCAATGGCCAGCCCGCCAAGCCCGCGCGCGAGGTCGGGCCGGGCGACCTCGTGACGGTGCGCAAGGAGGATCCTCCGATCCATGTCCGGGTGCTGGGGGTCAGCGCCGTGCGCGGTCCCGCGCCGGTCGCGCGCCGGCTCTACGAGGAAACGGCCGACAGCGCCGCTGCCCGCGAGCGGGCCGCCGAGCTGCGCCGGCTCGCGCCCGAGCCCGCGTCGGGATTGACCGACGGCCGCCCGACCAAGCGCAACCGGCGGCGGATCGACGCCTGGCGTGGTCAATGAGCGGGCCGGGCGGGATGGTCAGCGGATCATCTGGTTGATCTCGATGATGGGCAGCATCACCGCCAGCACGATCAGCAGCACGATGCCTCCCATGATGAGGATCATCAGCGGCTCGAGCAGGGCGGTGGTCGCCAGGGCGCGCCGCTCGAGCTCGGCGGACAGCGTGTGCGCGGCGCGCGCGAGCATGGCGGGCAGGGTGCCCGTGCGCTCGCCGCTGCCGATCAGGTGGATCAGCAGCGGGGGAAAGACGCGCTGCGCCTGCAGGGCCTGCGCCAGCGGCGAGCCCTCGCGGACGCGCGCGGCCGCCGCGGCGACCGCCGCGCGCATGCGATCGTTGCGCAGCGTGCGGATGGTGGCGTCCAGGGCGTCGAGCAGCGGCACGCCGCTGGCGACGAGGATCTCGAGCGTGGCGGCAAAGCGCGCGGCGTCCATGCCCAGCAGATAGCGGCCCAGCAGCGGCATGCGCAGCAGCCGCGCGTGCCATTCCAGCCGGGCGCGCGGGTCGCGCAGGCGCAGCCTCCAGGCGAGCAGCAGGCCGGCCAGCACCGCCAGGGTGGCGGCGCCCCAGTCGCGCGCGAAGGCGCTGCCGGCCAGCATGGCGCGGGTCAGCAAAGGCAGGGCCTGGTGCGCCTGCTGGAAGGCGCCGGTCACCTGCGGCACCACGTAGCTCAGCAGAAAGATCACCACGCCGATGGAGACGAGCGACACGATCGCGGGATAGATGAACGCGGTCAGGATCTTGCCGCGCAGCGCGCCGCGCGATTCGATGTGGTCGGCCAGCCGCTCCATGACCTGGGCGAGGTCGCCCGAGCGCTCGCCCGCCTCGACCAGCGCGCGATAGATCTCCGGAAAGCTGCGGGGCTGGCCGGCCAGGGCGTCGGCCAGGCGCTGGCCGCCGCGGATCCGGTCGCGCACGAGCTCGATCGCCCGCGCCACGTGCCGCTGCTCGGCCTGCTCCAGGGTGGCCGACAGCGCGGCTTCCAGGGGCAGGCGCGCGGCGAGCAGGCTGGCCAGTTGCCGCGTCATCCAGCCCAGCTCGGCATCGGTGATGCGTCCCCCCAGCGAAAAGGCGGCGGGCAGGCCGCGCAGCGGCACCGGGCCCAGCGACAGGGGCAGCAGCCCGCGGGCCCGCAGGGCCTGGCGCGCCAGCGCCTCGGAATCGGCCTCGATGCGGCCCTTTTCGGTGCGTCCGGCCGCGTCGGCCGCCAGGTAGCGATAGGTGGGCATGTCGGCGGGCTCCCGATTCAGGCCTCGCGCGTGACGCGGAGGATTTCTTCCTCGGAGACGATGCCCTGGTCGATCCAGCGCTGGCCGTCCTCCCGCAGATTGAGCATGCCGGCGCGGCTCGCGGCCTGGCGCAGCTCGTGCTCGCCGGCGCCGGCGTGGACCATGGCGCGCATGGCGTCGTCCAGGACGAACAGCTCGTGGATGCCTGTGCGTCCGCTGTGGCCGGTGTGGCCGCAGGCCGGGCAGCCGGCGGGGTCGCGCGTCGCCCGGCCGTCCGGGCCGGCGCGCCGGCATTGCTGGCAAAGCCGGCGCACCAGGCGCTGGGCCAGCACGCCGCGCAGCGTCGAGGCGAGGAGGAAGGGCTCGACGCCCATGTCCACCAGCCGGGTGATCGCCGACACCGCGTCGTTGGTGTGCAGCGTCGCCAGCACCAGGTGGCCGGTCAGGGAGGCCTGGACCGCGATCTGGGCGGTCTCCAGGTCGCGGATCTCGCCGATCATGATGACGTCGGGGTCCTGGCGCAGGATGGCCCGCAGGGCCTTGGCGAACGTCAGGCCGATCCGGGCGTTGACCTGCGTCTGGCCGATGCCGTGCAGCTCGTATTCGATCGGGTCCTCGACGGTCAGGATGTTGGTCGTGCCGGCATCCAGGTATCCCAGGGCCGCGTACAGGGTCGTGCTCTTGCCGCTGCCGGTCGGCCCGGTCACCAGCACGATGCCGTGGGGCTGCGAGATCAGGCGCGCCAGGCGCTCGCGCACGGGCGGCGACATGCCCAGCCGGTCCAGGCGCAGGCGCCCGGCGGCCTTGTCCAGCAGGCGCAGCACGGCCCGCTCGCCGTGGGCGGTGGGCAGCATCGAGACGCGCACGTCGATCGACTGCCCGCCGACGCGCAGGGCGATGCGGCCGTCCTGCGGCAGGCGCTTCTCGGCGATGTCCAGCCTCGCCATCACCTTGATGCGCGAGACCAGGGCGCTGTGCAGCCCGCGGCGCGGGCTGACGATGTCGCGCAGGGTGCCGTCGATCCGGTAGCGCACCATCGAGGCGGTCTCGAAGGGCTCGAGGTGGATGTCGCTCGCCCCGTCGCGCACGGCCTGGGTGAGCAGGGCGTTGATCATGCGGATCACGGGCGCGTCCTCGTGGGACTCGAGCAGGTCCTCGACCTCGGGGATGTCCTGCATCAGGCGGTCCAGGTCCACCTCGCTGGTGGCGGCGTCGACCACCGTGGCCGCGTCGTCGGTCCGGGCGTAGGCGGCCGCCAGCAGCATGTCGAATTCGGCGGCGCCGACCAGGCGCTGAGGCAGCTCGCCGTGGCATCGCCGGATCTCGTCCAGCGCCCAGGCGGGAGTCTCGGCGCAGCGCACCAGGACCTGGCCGCCGTCCTCGGGCTGGAGCATGGCGCGCTGGGCCTTGGCCCAGGCGTAGGGGATGCGCGCGTTCATGACGGGACGGCCCGGCGCGCTCATGATGCCCCCTTGGCGCTATGCGCCGTCCCCCCAGGGGGGAATTCGCGCTTGGGGCGGCCCGGCGCGTTCATGACGCCCCCTTGGCGCTGTGCGCCGTCCCCCCGGGGGGGAATTCGCGCTTGGGGCGGCCCGGCGCGCTCATGGCTGCCCCGTCACCGGACCGGGTTGGGCGCCGGTAGCCGGTTCCGGGGTGGTCTCGATGGGGACGCGCGCGCCGGAGTCGGGCGCGCGCAGGTCGATGAGGCCGTCGGCGGGGCGCAGGGATGCCGCGGGCAGCAGGGGCTGGTCGATGGCGGGCAGCAGCCAATGGGATCCGGAAGGCAGGGCGGCCTGGGTGTTGCGCATGTAGTTGTAGCGGTCCAGGGTCAGGCTGGCGCTGTCGCGGGCCGAGCGCACGATGTGCGGGCGCAGGAAGACCATCAGGTTGGTCTTCTTGCGCTCGCGCTTGTTGTAGCGGAACAGCTCGCCCAGCACGGGGATGTCGCCCAGCAGGGGGACGGCGCTGGTGCTGTCGCCGATGCTGTCCTCGATCAGGCCGCCCAGCACGATGATCTGGCCGTCGTCCACCAGGACGTTGGTGTTCAGCGCCCGCTTGCGGGTGACCAGCTTGTCGTCGCTCGTGCTGGACGCCCTGTCGACGGTGCTGACCTCCTGGTACAGGGCCATCTTGACCGCGCCGCCTTCCGAGATCTGGGGCCGGATGCGCAGCATCAGGCCGACGTCCTCGCGCTCGATGGTCTGGAACGGGTTCGCCGCCGCGCCATCGCCCGAGGTGATGTAGCGGCCCGTGGTGAACGGCACGGTGTTGCCCACCATGATGCTGGCCTCCTCGTTGTCCAGGGTCATCAGGTTGGGCGTGGACAGGATGTTGACGCCGCCCTGGCTTTGCAGCGCGCGGGCGAGCAGGCCCAGGTTGATGACCTCGTTGCCGAGGATGCTGACCGTGCCCTTGACCATGCCCAGGCTGAGCCCGCGCCCGAGCGCGTCCACGGTGGTCAGCGGCTTGTTGGTCGTCGACGACAGGCTGGAGCCGCCGAGGTTGGCTCCGCCGATGAAGGCGGTGTTGCCGCTGTTGATCTCGCCGCCGCCGGCCGACCACTGGATGCCGAATTCCGCCGCGTTCTCGGCGGTGATCTCGACGATCAGGCTCTCGACCAGCACCTGCGCCCGGCGCTGGTCGAGCTGGTCGATCACCTCGCGCAGGCTGCGGTACAGGGGGTCGGGTGCGGAAATGATGAGGGTGTTGGTGGAGGGGTCCGCCTGGATCGTCGCGCCGCCCGCCGAGAAGGCGACGGACTGCTGGTCCGCCGCCTGGCCGAGGGCGGCCCCGCCCAGCGCCGCGGCGCCCTGCAGGCCGGAGGTGCCGCCGAGCCCCGCGCTGGCGCTGGTGTTGGTGCGGGAGGCCCCGGCGCCCATGGCCGGGGCCGTGGCAGCCATGGCGCCCTGCGCCGTTCCGCCGGACAGGCCCTGGCCGGAGGCGGCGCCGCCCGAGCCGCCGCCCTGGCCGGTCAGCACGCCGCGCAGGACCTCGGCCAGGTGCGTGGCCTGCGCGTTGCGCAGGTAGACGACGTGCAGGTTGCCGGTGCCGGAGTCGGGACTGTCGATGCGGATGATCAGGTCGCGCGCCAGCTCGAGCTGGGCCTGGCTGGGCGCGCGCACGATGATGCTGTTGCTGCGCGGATCGGCGACCAGCGCCACCGAGTGGGCGCCCTGGTCGCCGCCGGGACGGCCGCTTTGCAGGAGCTGGCTCGCCAGCGCCGCCACGTCCAGGGCCACGCCGTATTCGATCGGCACGATGTCTGTGTTGAAGGAGCTGGGCACGTCGATGCGCTCGATGACCTCGGCGATCCGGTCCAGGTTGTCGGCGTAATCGCTGATCACCAGTGTATTGTTGCCCGGGTAGGCGGTGATGGTGTTGTTCGGCGCGATCATCGGCCGCAGCACGGGGATCAGGTTCGCGGCATTCTCGAAACGCAACTGGAAGACGCGCGTGACCAGCTCGGCGCCCCCCGTGCTCGCCGGCGCGGTGCCGCCGGTGACGGCGCCGCCCTGGAGCTTGGCGTCGGCTTCCGGGAGGACGCGGCTGACGCCGTCCACATCGACCACGGCGTAGCCCTGCATGCGCAGGGCGCCCAGCAGCATGTCGTAGGCCGTGCGCGCGTCCACCGGGGTTTCCGACACCAGGGTGAGCTTGCCCTTGACCCTCGGATCCACCAGGAAGTTGCGCTGCGTGAACCGCGCGAGCGATCGCACCACGCCGGCCAGGTCGGCGTCGACGAAATTGAGCATCACGCGCTCGGCGCCGGCCTGCTCGGCCGCGCCCCCGCCGGCGTCCGGCCGGGCGGGCGGCTGGGCCGGGGTGGGCGTCCGGCGCCGCGCCGCCGGAGGCGGCGGCGTGACGGCGCGGGTTTCGGTGACCTTGCCGCTGCCGTCCGTCGTGCGCACCACCAGGGAGGATTGGGCCAGGGCCTCGTTCGGGGTGCTGCGGGGGGCCGCGCAGCCGGCCAGCGCCAGCAGCAGGCCGGCGCCCAGCAGCGCCATCGGGGCGCCGGACGGTGTATGGAGATGAGATGGGGCCATGGTCGGTCCGGGTTTCGTATGGGTTCGAGGGTCAATGGAGACTGATGCGCGCCTGGCCGTCGGCCACGGGGCCGAGGGTTCGCAGCAGGGGCGCCAGCGCGGCGCGCGTCTGGTCGTCGGTCCGCGGCGCGATGGAGGCCTGGCCATCGAAGGACAGGCGTCCCGCGCGCACGCGGCCCGTGCCGGCCAGCAGCAAGGGGCCGGCACGGGATTCGAGGTTCAGGTCCAGGCCGTCGGCGGTCTGGCGCAGGGTGCCGCGATAGCTCCCCAGCGGCCGCACCGGGCTGATCGCGCTGGCGGCATGCAGCCATTCCAGCGTCAGCCGCGTGGCGCCCGGCGCGGGCGGCGCGCCCAGGCGCGTGGCCGGCCACTGGAGGCGCACGCTGCCTTCGGGGCCGATCTGGCGGATCCCCTCGTGCACCAGCGACAGGGCCGAGGCCGGCAGCTCCAGGGATTGGGCCGAGAGGGTCAGGCCGTCCAGCCCGGCGCGCAGGGCCAGGGGGCCGGCCAGCCAGGGATGGCTGATGCGGGCTTGCGGCAGGCCGCCGTCCCAGGCGATGCGCCATTGCACGGTGTCGGGCACCGTGCGGCGGTAGCCGGGCGGACCCAGGGCCAGGCGCGCCCGCCCGGCCCAGATCGAGCCCGAGGCGTCCACCACGCTCAGGACTCCGTCGGCGGGCAGCATGGCGGCCAGCCAGCCGGCCGGCAGGACCGCCAGCGCGCCGGCCAGGCCGATCAGGACCATGGCCGCCGCATGCAGGGCCGGACGCAGGAGCCGCCTCATGGGCGGCCCCCCGCCGGCTGTGGTTCCCCGGCCGGCTGCACCAGGAGGACGTGTCCGTCCACCCGGTCGGGCAGCTCCCGGCCATCGCGCCGGCTGCGGCGCAGGTCCAGTTCCACGATGCGCAGGGACAGGACGCGGGACAGCTCGTCCAGCCAGCCCAGGGTCGCCGCGGCGCCGGCGCCTTCCAGTTCGACGACGTAGTGCGGCCCCGGGAGGTCTTGCGACGGCGGCGCCGATTGCCAACGGGCCCGTTCCGCCAGGCCGGCCCGTCCCAGGCTCTCGGCCAGGGCCCGTTCCACGCCGGCGGGGTCGATCCGGCCCCGCTGCAGGCTGCGCAGGGCCTGGCTCTCGAGGATCAGGGCCTGCAACTCGGCCGCGTCCGTCCGCAATGCCGCCAGGCGGCCCCGCGCCTGGTGGATGCCGTCCAGGGCCGGGCGCACCAGCAGCACCCAGGGCAGCACGACGAGCGCCAGGATGCCGGCCAGGCGCAGCAGGGCCTGCTCGCGCCGGGTGCGCCGGCGCCATTCCTGCGCGGCCCGCATCCGCCAGGCGGCCAGGCGTTCGCGCGCCGGCGCCAGGCGGGCCGACAGGGCCGCCGCGAGGCGGGGGGGCGACGCCGGCCTCATGGCCGGCTCCCGCCGGCGGGAGCCGGGAGATCGCGGCGCAGCCGCCACGTCTGCGGCGGACCGGCGTCCACCTCGTAGGCCAGGCCGCGGGCGGCGAGGGCCTGCCGGATCGCGGCCGGATCATGGGGCGCCTCGGCACCTTCGCGCAGGCTCAGCGCCAGCGTGCCGCCGCCGTATTGCAGGCGGGTCACCTGGCTGGCCAGCGCCGGGAGGCTTTGCGCGGCCGCCAGGGCCAGCGGCATGAGGTCGTCGCCGGCCGGCTCGCCGCGCGCCAGGCGCAGGGCGTCGCGCTGCGCCCGCGCCTGGACGAGGGGCTCGGGGCCGGTGGGCAGGTCGGGGAAGGCCTGGGCCAGCTCGGCGCGCATGCGCCCTTGCAGGACCTCGACGCGCGTCTCCAACTGGTGCGCGTAGGCCAGCAGCCCTCCGATCCAGATCGCGGCCGCCAGGGCCGTCCAGCGCAGGGCGGGGCGCCAGTCGTGGCGGCGCGCGCGGGGCTGGATCTCCGGCAGGGCCAGCGACCAGCCGGGCCAGGCCGCGGTCCAGAGGGCCTGCGCCGGGACTTCCGCGGGCGCGCGTGCATCGCCGGCCGGCCGGGCCAGGGCCAGCGGCACGAGCGCCTCGACACGCAGGCCGTGTCCGGCCAGCAAGGCCCAGGCCGCCGCCAGCGCCTTGCGCTGGGCCCAGGCGACGGGCACCGTGCCGTCCGCCCGCCGGGCGCCGTGGGCGATGCAGAGTTCGCCGGCGCCCGACAGGACCATGGATTCCACGCTGGCGCGGATCGCCGCGGGCAGCAGGCGGGCCGCGATGGGCGGGGGCGAGACCCGCGCGACCACGGCGTCGTCGGGATGCAGGATGGCCTCGGCCGGGGCGCCCGCGGGGACCGCGGCGGCCAGCTCGCGCAGAGGCAGCTCGCCCGAGCGCAGGACGCGCAACTGGCGATCCACCACGGCGAACGGCAGGACGCTGCCGGCGTTCAGGCCGGACAAGGGCGGCAGCAGGAGTCGCAGGCGCACCTTCATCTCAGCTCCCGGATCCAGAGGATCCTGGACGTGCCCTGGGGATCGCGGTGCAGCAGGGCTTCCAGGCCGACGGCCGCCTGTCCCAGGCTCACCTGCCCCAGGACGCGGAACCAGGCGCTGCGCGTCGCGAGGGTGTCGCGGGCGGCGCGCGGATTCTGCTCCTGGCGCGTGCGATTCAGGAAATCGGCCGGATCGTTGAACCATTGGCCCCTGTCGCGGCGGTCCGCCTGGAGGCGGGCGTCGGCCAGCGACAGGCCTTCGTACAGGGCGCTGAGCACTTCGGGGCGGGCGGTGTTGGGGTTCACGGGCGTGGGCTCGGGCAATACGGTCAGGTAGGGGCGCAGGAGGTCCAGGCCTTCGGGCGCCATGCCGGGCAGGCTGGCGAGGTCGCCGATGTCGCGCAGGGCCACCAGCGGCGCCGGCCGCCCCGGGGCCGGCTGCCCCTGCGCGATGCGCGCCGCGATGTCCGTGGCCAGGGCGGGCGGCAGTTGCAGCAGGGCCAGGAGGCGCTCCAGGATGCGCTGCTGCTCGGGCAGGACCCGGCCTTCGCGCGCGAGGTTGTTCAGGTTCAGCCGGGCCTGGGCGTCCTCGATGCGGCCGGTGAAAGTGGCCGAGCGTCCCTCGTCGGGCAGCGGCAGGCTCAGCGCGTCGATGGGCCGCGTCCAGTCGGCGTCGCCACGGGTCGTCGGGTTGCGCCGGGCGTCCCATTCCAGGACCACCCGGGCCCAGTCCAGGCCCCCGCGCAGCAGCCAGACGGCCTGCAGGCGGTCGTTCTCGGCGATCAGGGACTGCGTGAGCAGGCCCTGGCGCTCGATCAGCCGGCTCGCGCTCACCGAGGCGACGACCACGACGAGCAAGGCGCCGATCACGGCCATGCCGCGCTGGCCGCGCCATCCGGGGAGGCGGTTCGCGATTCCGTTCATGGCAGCAGCACGACCTTGCGGAACACCGCGGGGCGGCCTCGGTACACGCGGCCGATCGTCAGTTCCAGGCCCGTGGCCCGCGCCGCGCCGGGCGGCGTGTCCGGCGCGACCCAGCCGTGTCCCGGCATCCAGGCCCGGACGCTGAAATCCCGGATGCCGCCGAGCACGGCTTCGCTGCCCATGGGCTGCGGCAGGGGCAGGGCGATGCCGGCCTTGCCGACACCGCGCCGCAGGGCGTCGCCGTCCAGGCGCCAGACCACCCGTTCCCAGGTGCCGTCCAGGGCGGGCGAGGCGCGGATCACGGACAGGGTGGCCCGGCCCGCGCCCGATTGCGCGACCTGGATGCCGGGCGGCAGGAGCGCCCGCACGACAGGCCTGCGCGATTGCGGGGCCGGCGGCTCGGGCAGCACCTCGGGGCCGGCGTGCCGCGCGATGTCCTCGCCCATCTGGCCGAGCACCCGCGAGATGGCCTGGGTCTCGTCGACGACGGCGTCCAGGCGCTCGCTGCCGCGCTCCACGCCGTCGAGCGCGCGCCACGAGATCAGGCTGAGCAGGGACAGCAGCAGCAGCGATACGAGGACCTCCACCAGGGTGAAGCCGGGCTGGCGGCGGGCGGGTGGGGCGCTCATGGCTGCTGCGTCAGCAAGCCGCTGAGGCGCGCCAGCACCGGGCCGCCCTTTTGCGCGACGGTGACGGTGACCTGGCGGAAGCTGCGGTTCTGCGAGGGGTGGACGACCTGGCGGCATATCAGCGCGAGACCGCCCTGGGGGCAGGGCACGGACTGTTCGCCCGGGGCCGGCCAGGCGCCGGCCAGGCGCAGCTCGGCCAGGTGGTTCTCGGCCGATTGCATCGCGAGGCTGCGCTCGAGCAGCGAATGGGCGTGGTCGGTGCTGAATCCCAGCGCCCGGACGGCAGCGGCCAGGGCCACGGCGGCGATGACCAGGGCGATCAGGACCTCGAGCAGGGTGAAGCCCGCCATGCCGCGGGGGTGTCCCGTCATGGCGCCACCCCGTAGCGGCCGGCGGCGTCGCGCGTCACGCTCACCTTGCGCCAGCCGTCGTCCAGCTCGATGCGCATGGGGCCGGGCATCCATTCGCCCGTGATCAGGGCCGCCCCGGCGGGCTCGACGCGCACCGCGGGCGGCCGGTCCGTTTCCCATCGGCGGGGCCGCAGCGCGGCGTCGATGTCCGGCGCGGGCATGGCGGGCAGCGCGCCGGGGGGCAGGGCGCCGCGGGTGTCCGGATATTCGAAGCGGTAGCCCTCCTCGTCGTGGCGCCAGGCCAGCGGCCGGCCGCCGGCACGCGCCTGCGTCTGGGCGATCGGCAGCAGCCAGGCCAGGCGCTGCGCCTCCCGGCGCAGGGCGCGGTCCGAGGACTGAGGGTACAGGCTCAGGCCCGCCGCGCCGGCCACGATTCCGATGATCGCCAGCACGATCATCATTTCCAGGAGGGTGGCGCCCGCCTGGCGGGGCGTGCCGCAAGCCGCGCTAGTCCGACCACGAGCCGATGTCGGCATCGTTCCCCTCGCCGCCCGGACGGCCGTCGGCGCCCAGTGAAAATACGTCGATCTCGCCATGCGTCCCGGGATTGCGGTACTGGTAGCTGGTGCCCCAGGGGTCCTTGGGCAGGCGGTCCAGGTAGCTGCGGGCGGCTCCGCGCTGCGCGCCGGGCGGAGGCTCCACGAGGCTTTGCAGGCCTTGCTCGGTGGTGGGATAGCGGCCGTTGTCGAGCCGGTAGAGCTTGAGGGCCTGGGTCAGGGTGCCGATGTCCTGGCGGGCGGCGATGGCGCGCGCCTGGTCCGGCCGGTTCAGGAGATTGGGGGCGATCAGCGCCGCGAGGACGCCCATGATGACCACCACCACCATGATCTCGATGAGGGAAAAACCGGTTTGCCGGCCCGGGCGGAGCGCGCGCCGCGGGGCGGCCGCCGGCGCCAATGTCGGCAGCGATGCCGGTGCGTGCGGAGGAGTCATGGGCAAGGGGTTCTGTAGCGAAATAAGAATCAAATGCAACTAAATATTCTAAGGAGGGTCGCCAAAGTTCGCTCTTGGCAATTATCATGGGCGAGCGAAGACAAACCAGTATATTAAGACAGATTTGGTTTCAGGCAGATTAGGGCGTTCCTCTAGGTGGTCGAGGACGCCGGCGACGCCCATGGAGATTCCCCCGATGCACGCACTTCCTTCCATGCCCAGGCTAGCCCGGCTCGGCGCCCAGGCGGCCTGCGCCCTGGGGGCGGGCGTCTGGATCGCGCTGCTGTGGGCGCCCGGCCCCGCGGATCCGCCGCCCCTCCTGGCGTCCGCGCCGCCGGCCGGCTTCGACACCGCGCCGGTGGCCGCCTGGTTCGGCGGCGCGCAGGCGCGCGTGCGGGTCGAGGTCCACGGCCTGATCGCCAGCGGCGACGAGCGCGGCGCGGCCCTGCTGTCGGTGGATGGCGCGCCGCCGCAGGCCTATCGGGTCGGCGACGTCCTCGCGCCGGGCGTGGTCCTGGCCGGGGTGACGCCCGAGGGCGCGCGCATCGAGCAGGATGGCGAGGCCCATCTGGCGCCGGCCCCGGCCGATCCGCGCGACACCGTCCAGGGCTTCGTGCCCGCCGATTCCGCCGCGGGCTCGAGTTGATGCGCGGCCCAGCAGCCGCGCGCGCACTTGATCCGGCCGGCCGCCATTCCTCCAGCGCCTTGCGCCCCTGGCTCGGCGTGGGCGGCCTGTGCCTGGCGTTCCTGGCCCTGGCGGCCCTGTGGCCTCGGCGGCACGCTGGTTTTCCTCGGGGGATGAAGCCGTTCACTCCAGCGTCCGGGGCCGGAGGGATGCGCCATGATGGGAATCCGGCCATTTTCCAGGCCGGGGACGGGGGGCGTGAATGCTATCCTGTGGCCCGCAGGCGCGAGGAGGCCTGACCCGCAGGGCTGATTCGCGGGTGACTGGGGCCCGCAGGCGCGAGGGGACTAGGGGCTGCCGGGCCAGTGGGGCCCGGGGCCCGCGGGCATGGGAGGACGTGACGATGGGAATGTGGGTGCCCTGGCATCCGGAACGCTGGGTCGGCATCGCCCTGTGCCTGGGCCTTGCGCTGCCCCTGGGGGCCGGGCTGCTGTGCGCCGCCGGCCGGCTGGTCCGGGCGCTCGAGGCGGGTCCCCTGTGGCCGGGCGCGGGGCGCGCGCGGCGGCGCGTCCTGGCGGTCTGGTGGGCCGGGGCGCTGGCGCTCGCGGCGGTCTGCGGCTGGCTTTTCGGGGCGACGCCGGCGGCCCTGGCGGCCACCGGCTGCGTCCTGGCACTGTGGACGCTGGCCTGGGTCGACGGCCGCAGCGGCCTGCTGCCCGACGGCCTGACGCTGCCCCTGCTGTGGGCGGGGCTGCTGGTGAACCTGGACGGCGCCTTCGCCGCCCTGCCCGACGCGGTGCTGGGCGCCGCGGCCGGCTACCTGTTCCTGTGGGCGCTGTATCTGGCCTTCCTGCGCTTCACGGGGCGCGAGGGCATGGGCTACGGGGATTTCAAGCTGACGGCGGCGCTGGGCGCCTGGCTGGGCTGGCAGGCCCTGCCGGGAATCCTGCTGGCGGCCTCGCTGGGGGGCGTGTGCTTCGCCCTGTGGCTGCGCGCGACCGGCGGCGCCGGCGCGGGACGGCGCCTGGTCTTCGGGCCCTGGCTGGCGCTCGCCGGCGGCTGGGCCCTGCTGCTTCCGTTCGCCTGAGCCGAGGCGACTTCCGCGCCGCCCGCGCCGCCGCCAGGCTTGACAATAAATGTGACTTCAGCAAACATCTGCAACTTTGTTGAGGCACATCCAAAGTCATGGCGATTTCCCTGCGGTCCTTCGCGGCCTTGCCCCTGCTCCTGGCGCTGGCCGGCTGCGACAGCGGTGGTTCGCGGATCGCCGCCTCCTGTCCCGAAACCGGGCCCTATGCCTGCGAGTCGGGGCAGACCGAGCCGCTCTACACCTTCCAGTGGGCCCTGAACCATGCGGCCAGCTTCTTTCGCGCGTATCCCGCGGTCTCGCGGGGCGGCCTGGATCTGAACGTGGAGCCGTTGCACCGCCAGGGCCTCAAGGGGCAGGGGGTGCGGGTGCTGGTGCTGGATTCGGGTACCGATTTCGGCAACGAAGACCTGCGGCCCAATGCCGACCTCGGCATGTCGCACAATATGGTCACCGGTGATCCCGACCCCTATCCAGGCCTGCTCGACCGGGGCGACGCCCATGGCACCGTGGTGGCCGGCATCATCGGCGCCGCCCAGAATGGCAAGGGGGTGATGGGCATCGCGCCGATGGCGACGCTCGGCGCCTCCAATTTCCTGACCCCCCAAGGCGAGCTTCAGGTATTCGCCGCCTATGGCGGTGCGCCATGGTCCAGCCAGGCGCACGTGATCAATGCCTCGTACGGTGACGACGACATCCTGGGCTCGTATGAGAATCCGGGCGGCAATGTCGAGACCTTCGCCTTGCGCGGCCTGAAGAACCTGCGTGGCGGCAAGGGCGTGGTCTTCGTCAAGGCGGCCGGCAATGGGTTCTCCGGACCCTCGGGCAACAGGCCCTGCAGGCGCGGCGGCATTGCCTACTATGGCTGCTTCAATCCAGCCAACGACGTCGCGCCGCTCGAGCCCAACGTCATCGCGGTCGCCGCCCTGAACGCCCGGGGCGAGCGCAGCAGCTACAGCAGCGCGGGCTCCCTCCTCTGGGTCACCGGCATGGGTGGCGAGTCTGGCTTCGAGGGCACTTACGGCGAGGGAGGCGACAAGCAGACGGCCGGCCCCACTCTTTTCAGTACCGACATCCGCGGCTGCGTCAACGGCTACAGCTACAGCAACGCCAAGGCGCCCCATGACATCGACACCCCGTTCATGCGCGGCGTGTCCCAGCGCGATGGCCGGCTCGACAATCCGGATTGCGATTACGCCTACATGAACGGCACCTCCGCGGCGGCGCCGTCGATCTCGGGGGTGGTCGCCCTGGTGCTGGGCGCCAATCCCGAACTGGGCTGGCGCGACGTGCGCGACATCCTGCGCCTGTCGGCGCGCAAGGTGGATGCCGACTACCCGCGGCGCATCCCGCGCGGTGGGGACCGCGCCTACGGCGCGCCGATGAATTTGAAGGACAACACGCTGTCCGCCACGATCGGCGGCGCCGGCGACATCGCCGACGGCAGCACCGTGGCGCCCATGACGCTGGGCTGGCAGGTCAACGGCGCCGGTCTCGAGCATTCCGACTGGTACGGCTTTGGCGTGCCCGACGCGGAAAAGGCGGTGGCCCTGGCGCGGGATTATGCGCGCGACCCGGCCCGCGGCCGCCGCGCCGACGTGACGATACCGGCGTTCGCCGGAGTGGCCTATTGGCACAAGAACACGCCGGATCCAGCTCATGCCGGCGTGCCGAACAGGGAATTCGATGCGGACGGGTTTCCCTACCAGCGCGTGTCCCTGGCCGGCACGCTCACCGGCGCCGAGCGGCTCGTCGATGAATTCCAGGTGAGGCTCACCGGCGCGGGCGTCTGCCTGGGTTCCTTGGGGATCGCGGTGCGTTCCCCCTCGGGCACCGTGTCCCTGCTGAAGCTTTCCGGGGATCATTTCTCCGGCACGGACATTTCCACGTTCGACGACTATGCGCTGGGCAGCTACGCCTTCTATGGCGAGGCGGCGCAGGGCGACTGGCAGATCTATGCGGTGGCCGGGAATCCCGACCTGCAGGTAGGCGAGACGATGCCGAAATGCGCATCCCTCGCCGGGGGTGTTCCGCGCGATTTCAAGCTGTTTTTCGAGGCGCGTATCATCGCGCAATGACCGTCCGCCGCGCCGCCCGTCCCGGGCGCCGCGCGGCGATCTCCTTCGATGAAGACGGTACGATCCCGTCCCTGATGGATGATTTGAAATGATAGGCCCGACGATGAAAACTGGAATTCGAATGCTGCGCCGCGGGTGTGGCCTCCTGGCCCTGGTGATGGGCATGGCGCTGACGGCGCATGGCGCGGCCGCCCAGACGCTGGGCCAGAAGCTATCGACCGACGAGATCGCCGGGCTGGGCGCATTGCCCGAATACGAGGTCGACGGCATACGCCTGCGGGTGATGCCGGGCGTGCCGGAAGGCGGCGAGGGCACCTGGGTGCTCAATGCCCAGGGGGTGGTGGGCATCAGCCGCCACGAGGTGATGGTCACGGGCGTGCCGCAGGCCGACCTGCAGGCGCGGCTGGGCACGCTGTTGCCGCAGCCGCTGTCGCAGCAGCATTTCGCCCCCACGGGGATTTCCGTCCTGCGCTTCGCCGATTTCGACCAGGCGGTGCAGGGCTATCGCGCGCTGCGGGATGCGCTGCCCGAGGCGACGGTGCGCCTGTCCGTCACCTTTGGCCGCAGGTTGCCACGCTAGCGTCCGAACGAGCGACGGACCACCTTCCCCCGAACCCGCCGTATCCGCAGAACGATGAACCTCGACAAGAAATCCGAAAAGAAACGCCTGGCCGCGCTGTCCTTGTCCCTGTTGCTGCTGGCCGGCTGCGACACCGGCGGCGATTCGCGGATCGCCGCCTCCTGTCCGGAAACCGGGCCCTATGCCTGCCGGACGGGCGACAGCGAGCCGCTCTATACCTATCAATGGGCGTTGAGGTATGCCACCAGCTTCTTCACGCGCTTTCCGGACACGGCCAGCGGCGGCCTGGACCTGAATGTCGAGCCCGTGCATCGCCAGGGCATCAAGGGCCAGGGCGTGCGGGTGATCGTGGTGGACTACGGCAGCGACCTGCGCAACGAGGATTTGCTGCCGAACGCCGATTTCGGCATGTCGCGCAATCTGGTCGCGGGCGGCAACGAGCCGTACTCGGTCACGGGCGATGCCCACGGGACGGCGGCAGCCGGCATCATCGCGGCCGCCCAGAATGGCAAGGGGGTGATGGGGATCGCCCCCCGGGTCACGCTGGGCGCGGCCAATTTCCTGGAAAAACAGACCGAGCTCTTTGCCTCGCACGGCGGTGCCGAGTGGTCGGCCCAGGCCGACATCTTCAACGCCTCGTACGGGCTCGACTCCCTGGCCACGCCCTACGAGGCGGGCGTCGCCGACGATATCATCACGGCGGTGCGCGGGATGAAGAGCCTGCGCGCCGGCAAGGGGGCCATCTACGTCAAGTCGGCGGGCAATTCCTTCGAGCCCGAGCACTGCACATTCGAGAGGAAGCTGCCCGACGATACCTGGGAACCGGCGGGCGCATACTATGACTGCTCCAATCCCGCGAACGATTCCAGCACGCTCGAGCCCAACACCATCGTCGTGGCGGCCCTCAACGCCATGGGCCTGGCCAGCAGCTACAGCAGCGCGGGCCCGGTGGTCTGGATCACGGGCATGGGTGGCGAATACGGCTCGGAAGGCAGCCACGGGCAGGAAGGCGCGCCCAAGAACGGCCCGACCCTCTTTTCCACCGACATCCGCGGCTGCGCGCACGGGTACAGCATGACAGGGGCGGACACGCCCTTCCTGCGCGGGCAGACCGAGCGCGACGGCGTGCCCGAGAATCCCGACTGCGACTATGCCTACATGAACGGCACGTCGGCGGCGGCGCCCACCATCAGCGGCGTGGTCGCGCTGATGCTCAGCGCCAATCCCGAGCTGAGCTGGCGCGACGTGCGCGACATCCTGCGCCTGTCGGCGCGCAAGGTCGATCCCGACTATCTCCTGCACGTCCCGCTGTATGGGATTGCGCCTTACGGGGGCATGATGGACCTGACGGAGAACGAACCCGACCCCGCCGCGCCGCCCGGCGGCCCCGACGATATCGTCGACGGGGCCACGCGGATACCCATGAACCTCGGCTGGCAAAAGAACGCGGCCGGCCTCGAGCATTCCGACTGGTATGGCTTTGGCGTGCCCGATGCGGAAAAGGCGGTGGAACTGGCGCGCGCATACCGCGACGATCCTTCGCGCAGCCGCAGGGTCGACGTCCGGAAGCCGAATTTCGCCAAAGTCGCCTATTGGCAGCGGGATCCGATCGACCCTGCGGACTATCCCGGCTACGCTCAACGGCGCGAGGGGCCCTTCCCCTATGAGAGGGTCACGCGGATCGGGACGTTCAAGGCCGGCGCCGCGACCGTGGACCAGTTCCAGTTGCGGCTGACGGGCACAGGCGTCTGCCTGGGCTCGCTGGGCATCGCCGTGCGCTCCCCCAGCGGCACGATGTCCCTGCTCAAGATGCCGGTGGACGGCTTCAAGGCCGATGGCCTGTCGGACTTCGATCGCTACGGCCTGGGCAGCTATGCCTTCTACGGCGAGCCCGCGCAGGGCGATTGGGAGATCTTCGCCCTGGCCGCGGACCCGGACAAGCTGGCGAGGGTCGCCGACCGGATCGGCGACCGACTGGTCCCCCGCTGGTCCAAGCCATGTCCGTCAAAGCTCGACGAGGGCAGCGGCCTGGTTGACCGCGATTTCGAGTTCGCGGTCGAGGCGCGCGTCATCGCGCAATAGCGGCTCGAGCCTGGCGGCGCTGGCTTTCCCCTCAGCGGCTTTTCGATGCCATGACGAAGTCCAGGGCGGCCAGTTCGCGCAGGGCCTCGCGGGCGGCCTGCCGGCAGGCATCGCGGCGGTGCCCGTCCTCGGCGAGGGCGGGATCGGCCAGCGACTGGCGGGCGGCGCGCAGGACGAGCTGCCAGGTCTGGAGGGCGAGCGCGGGCTCCCAGGCGGCCAGTTGCCGCTCGCGGCATTCGTCGGCGAGGGCGCCCACCAGGGACACGAGGTCGGCGTCGCCCGGCGGCATGCCCAGGAACAGTTCGGCCAGGGCGAGGCGGGCCTGGAAGCGCTCGCGCCCGCTCCAGGTGGATTCGATCAATCCTTGATAGCACTGCATGGCCTCGTCCTGCCGGCCGGCGTCGGCGGCCTCGAGGGCCTGCCGGCGCACCCGGCCGTAGCGGTCCATGGCCTCGCCGCCGCCGCGGCTTTCCGCCCGGCAGTTCTCGAGCCATTGCAGGGTGGCTTCGTCGGCGAACGGCGTCCCGTCGGAGAAGGCGAGGCGTTCGATGCCGGGCAGCCGCTTGGTGAAGGCGAGGGCGTTCTGGACGACGGCCTGGCGCATCGCGGCCCCCTGTTCGCCCAGCATGCCGTAGCCCCGTGCCGATTCCCGGTCCAGGTCCAGCCAATAGGGAAAGGTGGCGATGCGGGACTCGCAGAATTCGATCAGGCCGTCGGCGTTGCCGCTGCGGGCGATGGTGGCGAAGGCGTCGGAGATGGCCACGGGCGGCGGGATCAGCGAGGTGGCGCCCTGCTGCGCCGGGGGTGGGCTGATCAGGGCCCCGCGCGCCGCGAAGCGGCTCATCTCGATGGCCAGGGGGTTGAAGCGGTCCAGCGTGCGCAGGGCGTTGGTGATCTGGCCGACGTAGCCCAGGGCGGGCGACAGGGCCTCGATGATCGCGTCCAGGCTGTTCAGCGCGTCGGCGGCCGGGGCGGCCGCAGCGAAGGACCGGGGCGCCGGAGCAGCGCCCGCCGCGCCACCCGCCGCCTTGCCCTGCGCCGTGCCCACCGCCGTCCGCGGGACCGGCGCCCCTGAGCCGGCACCCGTGCCCGCCCCTGGGCCGGCGCCCAGACCTGTCCCCTGACCCGTCCCTGGTGCACCTGCACCTGGACTCGCCCCTGGGCCGGCACCTGGACCGGCACCCTGACCTGGCCCCGGACCCACGCCCGCACCCACGCCCGCACCGACACCCGCACCCGCGTTCGCACCCGCACCGCCTTCCGCGGACCCCGCCGCCTCGGCCGGCCCGGCGGCGGGCGGGGGCGGGGCGATGACCTCGAGCCGGCGGATCTGCTGGAGGAAGGCGCCCAGCGGCGGGGAGTCGGGATCGACTTCGGCGAGCCGGGCGTCCAGCGATTCGGCGGCCGACACCATGGCCTGGTGGGTTTCCTCGCGCAGCGGCGGGACGTCCTTGTTCTCGAGCCAGCCGGCGGTGCGCTCCACCCACCACGTCAGGGCGTTGCGGCGGCCGCGCAGGCGCTTGAGCGGCGGATGCGCGGTGTCCCAATAGCGGCTGACCAGCCCCTCTTGCAGCAGCAGGCCGGCGCCCAGGCCCTCGATCCCGTAGCGCTCGGTCCAGGCGGCGGCCACCCAGGCCGCGACCATGAAATCCTTGCCCTGGGTCGAGAACAGGCGGGCGCCCAGCGTCTCAACCTTCTGCCAGTCGACCTGCCCCGAGCTGGTGGGGCTGGTCATTTTCTCGATTTCGGCGGCGGCGGCCTCGTAGTCCTCGCTGTCGCGCACGTCGGCGCCGGCGGGCGCGGCCTCGGAGATGGGTTCCAGCAGGGGGGCGACGTCGATGATCATGCGTGGGGGGCGGAAGTCTCGATCATGGCCCTAGCCCACGACGACGAGACTGACGTCCTCGAGTTCGCCGCCGGGCAGGGTGCCGATGGCCAGTGTATCCGGTTCGCCGTCCAGGCGGACGTAATAGCTGTGGTCTGGCGCGATGGCGTTCCTCAGGCCCCAGGCCAGGAAGGCCCGGCCGCCGGCCTCGAACTGGAGGCCTTGCAGCTCGTACTCGTTGACGCTGCGCTCGGGCATGCCGCCGGCCGGCCCGACGGCGTGGAAATCGATCGCGGCCCCGTTGCCCGAGACGCCGACCAGCGCGCCGCTCGCGGTCCGGCCCGGGGCGGGGTGGGCCTCGAGCCAGATGCCCAGGCGCTCGTGCGCGTGCAGGCCCAGCCTCACCGGCCAGGACGGGGCGATGGGCGCATGGGCGCGCGCCACGACCTTGGCCTGCCAGCGCGTGCCGTCGAGGCGCGCCCAGTCGCCCAGCACCGTGGTGGCCGCCGGCGGCTCGCCCGCGGCGCCGGCATCGCCGGTGAGCAGCGCGAAGCCGTTGACCGCGCGCCCGAGCCGCGTCTGCAGCGCCAGGCGGAACAGCGCCAGGCCGCGGCGCACGGCGGCATCGGCCTGCCGCGCGGGGGATCCGGCCACGAGGACCACCGCCGCGCCCGCGTCGGCGGCCTCCTGGGCCGAGCCCAGCCAGGCCTTGTCCCCGGCGGGCCAGCGCTGGCCCTTGACCGCCAGGCCGTAGGGCCCGAGCTGCGCGGCCGCGAGCCGCGCCGCCCCGTCATCCTCGTCCAGGTTGATGAACCATGCGCATTTGTCCGCCATGCCGGCCCCTATTCGAAAGTGGCCGTGAACTGGCCGTGCTCGTCGACGCCCAGCCGCGCGCGGCTGAGCGCCTCGGCGTCGGACATGCGGGCGAGCAGGGTGTTCGACAGCAGGGGCAGGATGGCGCCCTTGAGGATGAAGTCGATGTTGCGCGCGCCGGTCTCGACCTCGGTGCAGCGCTGGGAGATCGCGTCGATCGCCTCCTCGGCGACCTCGAGGGCGATCTTGTTGTTGCGCTGCATGCGCTGGGCGAGCTTGCGCAGCTTGAGCCGGACGATGCCGTGCAGCGCGTCGCCCTTCAGCGTCAGGTAGGGGACGATGGTCATGCGCGCCAGCAGCGCGGGCTTGAAATGGTTGGACAGGATGGGGCGGATCGCCGCCTGGATGGCCTCGACCGGCGGGGGCTCGTCGCCGGCGCACATCTCGGTGATCACGTCCAGGCCCAGGTTGGAGGTGAGGAACACGACCGTGTTGCGGAAATTGATCTCGCGGCCCTCGCCGTCGGACAGCACGCCCTTGTCGAAGACCTGGTAGAACAGGTTCACCACGTCGAGGTGGGCCTTTTCGACCTCGTCGAGCAGCACGACCGAATAGGGGCGCTGGCGCACCGCCTCGGTCAGCACGCCGCCCTCGCCGTAGCCCACGTAGCCCGGAGGCGAGCCCACCAGGCGGCTGACGGTGTGCTTTTCCTGGAACTCGCTCATGTTGATGGTGACCACCGACTGCTCGCCGCCGAACATGGTGTCGGCCACCGACAGCGCGGTTTCGGTCTTGCCGGTGCCCGAGGGGCCCACCAGCAGGAAGATGCCCATGGGCTGGTCGGGATCGCGCAGCCCCGAGCGCGCGGATTTCAGGACCTCGGCGATGTGGGCCAGGGCGTGGTCCTGGCCCTTGATGCGGGCCCTGAGCGTGTCCTCGAGGGCCAGGGCCGCCGCGGCCTGGTCGCGCATCATCTTGCCCAGCGGGATGCCGGTGCGGTCGGAGACGACCTTGGCGATGGTATCGGGCGACACGTCGATGAAGATGAGTTTGTCCTGCGCCTGCAGCGTGTCGAGGGCCTGCTCGGCCTCGGCCAGTTCCGCCTCGATGGCCGCCAGGTCGCGCGCTGCGGTCGGCGGCACCGCCAGCGCGTCGCCCTCTGTGGTCGCCTGGTCTGCGGCTGGGGCTGTCTTGTCGGCCGGCGCCGGGGACGCCGCGGCGCCGCGCGCCTGCGCGCGCTCGGCCCGCAGGGCGAGGATGCGCCGGGCCGCGTCGTATTGCGCCTGGAAGTGGGCGCGGCGCTCGTCGAGCTCGGCCTGGGTCCTGGCCATGAGCTCGTCGATCTCGCCGAGACGGGCGGGGTCGGTGGGGACGCGGTTTTCGATGTCGCGCAGCAGGCCGCGCTTTTCGCGCTCGAGCATCTGCAGGACGCGCTCGCGGTCCTCGATGAAATCGGGCTTGGAGGACAGGTTGACCTTGATGCGCGCGCAGGCGGTGTCGAGCAGGTCGATCGCCTTGTCGGGGAGCTGGCGGCCGGTGATGTAGCGGTTCGAGAGCTCGGCCGCCGCGACCAGGGCGTCCTCGCGGATGATGACCTGGTGGACCTGCTCGTAGCGTTCTTTGAGGCCGCGCAGGATCTGCACCGCCATGTCCACCGTGGGCTCGTCGAGCTTGACGAGCTCGAAGCGGCGGGCCAGCGCCGGGTCCTTCTCGAAGTATTTCTTGTACTCGCTCCAGGTGGTGGCGGCGATGGTGCGCAGCTCGCCGCGCGCCAGGGCGGGCTTGAGCAGGTTGGCGGCATCGCTGGTGCCGGCCGCCCCGCCCGCGCCGATCAGCGTGTGCGCCTCGTCGATGAACAGGATGATGGGCGTGGGCGAGGCCTTGATCTCGTCGATCACGCCGCGCAGGCGGTTTTCGAACTCGCCCTTGACGCCGGCGCCGGCCTCGAGCGCGCCCATGTCCAGGCCGAGGATGGTGACGTCCTTCAGGATCTCGGGCACGTCGCCCTCGGCCACGCGCACGGCCAGGCCCTCGATCACGGCGGTCTTGCCCACGCCGGGGTCGCCGACGCAGATGGGGTTGTTTTTACGGCGGCGCGCCAGGATGTCGACCATCTGGCGGATCTCGGGATCGCGCCCGAAGACCGGGTCGATCCTGCCCTCGCGCGCCTTGGCGGTGAAGTCCTCGCAGAACCGCTGGATGGCCGAGCCGCCGCGGCCCTGGGCGGCGCCCCCCGCGGCCGCGGAGCCGCCGCCGGGGCCGGCGGAGACGGCCTCGCGGGATTCGCGCGAGGCGCCGGCGACGATGCCCAGCAGCTCGACCGTGCGGTTCTTGTCGAGCTCGGAGAGCAGCGAGGAATAGGTGCCGCTCGCGTAGAACGAGGCGCGCGCCGCGAAGGCGGCCAGCAGGGCGCCCGAGCGGATGGAGCCCTCGTACAGGTCGACCGAGGCGATCATCCAGGCGTCGCCGAACCACTCGGGCAGCAGGGGCGAGAACTGCGGGCGCCCGGCGTTGCCGGTCTTGAAGCCCTCGATGGATTGCTCGAGGGCGCGCCGCACGCGGCCGGGATCGATGCCGGCCTGCTTGAGGATGAGCTGCACGTCGCCGCTGGGATCGTCGATCAGGCGCGCCAGCATGTGCTCGATGGTGATCTCGTAGTGCGTGCGGTTCAGGCAGAGGCCCGCCGCGTTTTCCAGCGCATCGCGGCAAGTGGGGTTCAGTCTGCTGACCAGAGACTTGAACTCGACGATTTGCATGCTCGCCCCCGGAGGTGGTTGGGTCGTGTCAGGGGGAGGCTCGAGCTTTGGCGGGATGGGGCTCGGTCACTCGCCCGCGGAAAGACGGTGTTGCGGCGCCGGCCGCGTCGCCGGGAACCCGGGCGATGCGCGACGGCGGGCGGCGGGGCGTGGCGATCATGGGCGATCGCCATCCCTTTCGGGCCGCTCAGGACTTGGGCGCGTTCCAGGAGTCCTGCGCCTCGATGCCGTCGGGCGTGAAGGTCTCGATGATGGTCTCGTACGTGAACGAGACCGCCTCCATGTGGCCCATGGACTTGTTGGCGGGATCCAGGCACATGGGCACGAACTTGTGCATCGAGGTGATGATCGCGTTCTTGATCTCGACCGTGTAGTAGAGCTCCTCTTTCCCCTGCGGCGAGATGCGGTAGTACTCGAGCTTGGCGTCGGTGAGCTGCTCGCCCGAGGTCAGGGCCTGGAACAGTTTCGGCGAGGCCTTGTCGATTTCCTTGGTGATGGTGAGCGGCCCGTGTATGCGCTTGCCGGTGGGCAGCCCCGTCTGGATGGACTTGGGGATCTCGATCGTGTGGTCGACGGCCTGGACCAGGATCGTGTCCTCGTGGCCCTGGATGGTGCAGCTTCCGTCGATTTTTCCTTGCGTCTGACCCGTCAGGGTGAAGTAGCCTGGCATTGGCATGATTGACCTCCTAGCCGCATTGCGCGGTGGTTATGGAATCCATTGCGATGGACGTGGGCGGGGCCCGGATCCGTCATTTGCGATCGAGCTTGCCGACCAGCGAGAGCGTGAAGGATGCTCCCATGTACTTGAAGTGCGGTCGCACCAGCATCGACACGCGATACCAGCCGGGGTCGCCTTCGACGTCCTCGACGTTGATCTGTGCCGTGCGCAGCGGCCGACGGCTGCGGACCTCGGGCCCCGGGGCGTCCATGTCGGCCACGTACTGACGGATCCAGTTGTTGAGCTCGCCCTCGAGATCGGCGCGCTCTTTCCAGGTGCCGATGTTCTCGCGCTGCAGCACCTTGATGTAGTGGGCCAGGCGGCTGACCACGAAGATGTAGGGAAGCTGCGTGCCGAGCTTGTAGTTGGTTTCTGCCTCCTTGCCTTCCTTGGTGTTGCCGAAGAACTTTGGCTTCTGGCAGGAGTTGGCCGAGAAGAAAGCCGCATTGTCGCTGTTTTTCCGCATGGCCAGGCCGATGAAGCCCTGCTCGGCCAGCTCGAACTCGCGGCGTTCCGAGATCAGGACCTCGGTGGGGATCTTGGTCTGGATCTCGCCCATGGCCTCGTAGTTGTAGATGGGCAGGTCGCCCACCGTGCCGCCGCCCTGCGGGCCGATGATGTTGGCGCACCAGCGGTAGTCGGCGAAGCTCGCGGTCAGGCGCGAGGCGAAGGCGAAGGCCGCGTTGCCCCACAGGAAGGCGTTGTTGCCGGCCGAGACGTCCTCCTCGTAGTGGAATTTCTTGGACGGCGTGGTGTCGTTGCCGTAGGGCGTGCGCAGCAGGAAATGCGGCAGCACCAGGCCCACGTTGCGCGCGTCCTCGCTCTCGCGAAAGCCGTTCCACTTGGTGTATTGCGGCATCTCGAAGATCGAGGACAGGTCCTTGAGGTCGGGCAGCTTGGAGAAATCATCGAGGCCGAAGAACTGCGGGCCGGCCGCGGCGATGAACGGCGCGTGCGCCATGGAGGCCACGCTGGCGCAATACTGCAGCAGCTTGATGTCGGACGAGCCGGGGCCGAACTCGTAGTTGGCGACGATGGCGCCGAAGGGCTGGCCGCCGAACTGGCCGAACTCGGCCGTGTAGCAGTTCTTGTAGAGGCCGGACTTGGTGACCTCGGGCGAGTCCTCGAAATCGCTGAGCAGATCGTCCTTGCTGACGTTCATGATCTGGATCTTGATGTTCTCGCGGAAATTCGTGCGGTCGATCAGGAATTTCAGCGAGCGCCACGACGACTCGAGCCGCTGGAAGTCCGGATGGTGCAGGATCTCGTCGACCTGGCGGCAGAGCTTTTTGTCGAGCTCGGCGATCATGTCGTCGGCGAGCGAGGCCGTGATGCGATCGGTGGCGCGGGCCGGATCCAGCAGGGAGGAAATGAAGGTCTGGATCCCCTGGCGGGTGATCGCATAGGATTCGTCGCCCGGGCGCACCCTCGTGGTCTCGAGGAGCTGGTCGATGAGGGAGCCGCTGGTGGCCTCGCCTGCGCCGGCTTCCTCTTGCTTTGCTGTTTGTTCGCTCATGGTGTCTCAACCCTGTGTGGCGTGTCTGTTTTCCGGGGGTCGTCCTTTCGGGGGCGTCCGGGGTGGCGGGATGCCGCGGCGGGATGCCCTTATTTGTCCTCGATGCCGAGTTCCTTGAGCAGCTTTCCGCGCGCGCCCTCGTCCTGGACGAGTTCCTGGAGCTTCTTGCGGAAATCGGGGATGTTGCCCAGCGGACCCTTGAGGGCCTTGAGCGCGCCGCGCAGCTCGACGATGTTGCGCAGCTCGGGGACTTTCTCGACGATGTTGTCGGGCTGGAAATCGGCCAGGGAATCGAATTTGAGATTGACCGCGATGTTGCCCTCGGAGCCGGGCTCGAGACGGTTGGCCACCGACAGGTCCAGGGAGAGGTTCTGCGCCTTGAGGACGTCGTTGTAATTGTCCTTGTCGACGTTGATGGGAGCGCGGTCCTCGACGCTGCGGTCATCGGCGCGTTGCGTGAAGTCGCCCAGGATGAGGAGCTTGAGCGGCAGCTCGACCTCGGTCTGGGCGTCCCCCGTGGCGGGCTTGTAGGTGATGTTGACGCGTTCCTTGGGGGCGACGGATCCTTCGGTTGCCATGGTGGTCTCCTGTGTGGGCGGGTGGCCAATCGGACCGCGAGGGCGCGCATGGCGGCGCGCTGACGGCTCTCGCCGAAATGACTGAATGTTGCTTGAAACCCGGACGGTGCCTGAATGCCTGCTTGGTCGAATGATTATGTGTCAAATATTTATTAATAGAATTTGCAACAACGGAATGATTTTGTCTCAAGCGGCCAGGGGTGTCAATGCGTGGAGATCCTTGCGCCGCATAAGTTTCGCGTTGTTACACGCCCGTGGCGGCCGGCGGCAGCTTCAGTACCTGGCCCTTCATGATGAGGTCGGTGTTCTTGAGCCGGTTCAGTTGCTGCAGGGTCTGGATGTCGGTCCCGTAGCGCCGCGCAAGTGAATACAAAGTATCGCCCTCCTCGACCCGGTGCGTGCGCTCCGGCGGCGGCTCGGCCGCGGGCGGTGGCGGCGGGGGCGGCGCGGCGATGATCTTTTCCGCGCGCTGCCGGATGTACAGCGGCATGGGCGAGGCGGCCTGCTCGGGAGGGCCTTCCGTCCAGCACTGGCCGATCCGCTCGGGCACCTTGATGGCCAGGCGCGCCGGCGTCGCGCCGGTCGAGGGCGTGGAGGCCCCGGCCAGGTAGTCGAGGTTTTCCGCGAGGCTCAAGAGCTGTTCCTGGCCCGAGAAATCATAGCGGACGTGGATGGTGCGCACGTCCAGGGCCTCGAGCCGCTCGCGCGCCTGCGGGAAGTCCTCGGGCGTGAAGATCCGCTCGCCGTCCTTGAACTCGGCGACGAAGCGCGCCATGCCCATGGGGCCGGGATAGCGCTGGGTCAGCGTCAGGTCGTCGATGTAGATGCGCAGCGTGACGTCGCCGCACTGGTCGGGCGACCAGTCGAAGCTGTTGGTCACCGACATGTTGAAATTGTCGAGCGTGATTTCCTGCTGCGCGCACTGGATCGAGAGGTTGACCGAATAAGGCTTGGCGCGGGCGCCCTCGTTGACGCCGATGGGGCGGGCCGTGATCAGGATGGTGGCCGACTTGCCCTTGGCCGTCTCGGCGAGCTGGGACCGGACCACGGCCTCGACGCGGGTGTCGACCGAGCGGTTCAGGAAAGGCATGAACGGATCGGCGAAGGGGAACGCATAGTCGCCGCGCTGGGCGGGCGTGAAGCGCGTCGCCTTCTGCAGGACGAAGGGCCTGGCCGGGCCGTCGACGAAGGCCCATACCGATCCCTTGTCGCCAAAGAGCTGGTCGTTGACCTCCTGCGGGCTGACCGCCATCTGGGTCTTCCAGAGGACTTTCTCCTCCCATTCCTTTTGCATGTGGCAGGAGGCCTGCTCGAGCGCGTAGCGCGTCAGGATGCGCAGGGGGCCGCCGATGAGTTTCCAGATGACCTGATCGTCCGGCAGGTCGAATCCCGAGGCCTTGCGGAAGGCATTCAGGCTGTCCTGCGCGGTCTGCAGCGCCGAGGTGGTGGTCTCGGGGCTGACGCCCAGGTTGAAGTAGTCGGCCATGAGCTTGTAGGACTGGCCGTTGCCCTCCATGGCCTGGGCGGCCGCCACGTCGAACTGGTGCGCGTAGTCGGCGAAGGCCTGGACGCCGCGGATGGAGCGGCGCAGCGTCGAGCCCGCCGTCGTCGACGGGTTGTCGGTCTCGGGCCGGACGATGCGCTCGCCCACCGTGTTGATCGTCTCGAGGATGGCCTTGGCCTTGCCCACCGAGGCGCCTTCGGCGGCCGCGCGCCGCAGCGCGGGAAACTCGCGGGCGAACAGCATCAGGCCCGGCAGGCCCTCGTCGGGGATCTCGGCGAACTCGCTGCGCAGGCGATCGAAGAACTCATAGTAGGGACTGGTGTCGGTGTCCACCTTGGTGACCATGTCGCGCCAGGCCGGCTCGTTGGCGAGGAGCTGCTCGCCGTTGTCGAAGGACCAGGCAAAGCTCTGCCAGGCGTTGAAGCGCTCGGTCCGGTACCAGGCCTCGAAGGCGCCGCGCTTGAACTGGAAGCCGGTCGAGTCGTTCAGGGCCTGTTCCACCTCGTTCAGGAAACCCCGGATGTGGCGCTGGCCGGCGAGGGTGAGCGCGGGCGGGATGGCGGCCGGGTCCTGGCCCTGCGAGCCCGGCAGCCAGAAGGTGCGCAGGCTCACCGGGTGGATGTCGCGCTGTTCGTTGGCCCAGGCGAGCAGCCAGGCGAAGTGCTCGGACTGCTCGATGGCCTGCGCGAGCGCGGCGCGATCGGCGTGCAGGCTTTGCAGCAGCGCCGGGTCCTGGGGATCGCTCCAGGCCTTGTAGGCGGCGGACATGTGGGCCGGGGCCTGGATCAGGTGGGCGGGCAGGTCGAGACCGAGCGCCTCAGAGAGCTGCTCGGGCGCCTGCGGCATCTGCAGCAACTGGTCGTAGGTCGCGCCGTCGATGCGCGCCTGCGTCATGTTGATGTTGCGCGTGAGCGTGAGCACGGCCTCGGCGTAGGGGAGCGAGTCCGCCTTGCCCTCGCTGCGCAGGGCGGGCAGGATGTCCTCGCGCCGGTTCTTTTGCAGCAGCGCGCGGAAGCCCTGGACGTAGGCGGCCCTGATGTCGTTCTCGAGGTCTTCGAGGTCGGGGCTGAAGGCGAGCCAGCGGGTTTGCCAGTTGCGCTCGTGGTTCTGGATCAGCTCGATGAGCCGGAGCATGCTTTGCAGGCTCTCCAGGCGCTGCTCGGCGGGCTGGTCGCCCGCCAGCGCGTGGACGGGATAGGCGTCGCGGATGGCGATCAGGCTGCTGCGGGTCTGGTAGTAGGACAGCATTAGGAACAGCAGGGCGGCGGCGAAGGTGCAGATCCAGAAGACCGCCGCCAGGTTGCGCGTGGCCAGGCGCCAGCGGTCGACGATGACGGTGGGCCGGAAGGTCCAGCGGTCGGCCGGCAGCACGCGCTCGAAGAAATCGTGCAGGAAGGCGCCCTTCTCGGTGGGCCGCGCCACGGCGGGCGCCTGCTGGACCAGCCCCAGCATGTTGGGCAGGGTCTCGCCCTCCTGGCGGGCGCTGCTCAGGAACAATCCCCGCAGCAGCGGCTGCTCGAGGTAGGGATTGTTGCCCATGCAGGCGGCGAGGAACCGCTTCAGGCCGCCGCGCAGGCGGTCGACCTCCTCGGGCAGCAGCAGCAGGGGGGCCCCGAGGTCGACGCCCTTGACGCCCATGTCCAGGCGCAGTTGCCGCAGGCGCGTGGTGACCTGGTCGAAGGCCCGGTCGGCGAAGCGCGCCTCGGCGCCGTCGCCCTCCTCGAGCTCGCCGACGTAGCCCATGGCCTGGGCCAGGGCCTCGGGCGGCAGGACCTGGGTCCATTGCTCGAAGCCGTAGATGCGGTCGCACTTGGTGACCAGCACGAAAATCGGAAAGCGCTTGTCGAACAGGCGGATGAGCTGGTCGATGCGCTCGCGGATGACGTGCCCGTACTGCTCGAGCTGGTCGTCGCCGCGCGCGAGCTGGTCGGCGTCGACGGCGAGCACCAGGCCGTTCAGGCCCTCCTTGAGGCGGTATCTGGCCAGCAGCTCGAGCATGCGCTCCCATTCGGCCTGGTCCTCGGGCGTGCCCTTGGGCGAGACGTAGCGGCCGGCGGTGTCGATGATCACGGTCCGGTTGAAGAACCACCAGTCGCAGTTCACGGTCTGCGCGATCGGCTCGAACTGGCTGCCGGTCTTGTTCAGCGATCCCAGGCTCGAGCGCGTGATGGCGGAGGTCTTGCCCACGCCCGACTCGCCGATCACCATGTACCAGGGCAGGGCGTAGATGGGGTTGCCGAAGCGGCGCAGGCTCGAGCGCCGCAGCGTGGCGATCGCGTCCTTCCATTTGCGCGTGAGGTCGGCCTGCGCGCTGGATTTCTCGGCCTGCGCGCGCCCGGCCGCCTCGGAGGCCGCGAGCTTGACCCGCGAACGCGAGACCAGCCACAGGCGACGGGCCAGCTTGATCCCGAAATACGCGCCGATCACGCCGAAGAATATCGCCAGGCCGCCCCAGGCGGGCCAGAGCAGGTAGAGCGTGACCACCCAACTGAACAGGGCCAGGGTGATGAGCTGCAGCAGCCGGACGAGGATGGCCTTCATGGGAGGTGGATGGCCTTCATAGGTTGACGGACTCGCGGAATTGCTGGACCGCGTGGGTCAGGTTGGCGTGCATCACGAGCCCGGCTGCCAGCAGGATCAGCGGCGGCAGGAGGATGAATAGCGCGCGCCGCAGCGAGAGGCGCCCGAAAAAGCCCCGGGGCCGCGCCCGCGCCTTGCCGTCCTGGCCGTAGGCCTCGGGAAAGAGCTCGCGGCTGTTGCCGGCCAGCACGGGATCGTGCTGCTGCAGCAGGCGGTACTGCTCGATCCGGATGTTGGCCAGGTCGGCGTTGGCGGCGATGCTGTAGCGGCCTTCGAAGCCCAGGCACAGGCACAGCAGGTAGACCTCGCGCAGGGCGTTGTCGCCGGGCTGCAGGGCCTCGAGCCGCTCGAAGAACTCGCGGCCCGCCAGGCCCGTCTTGAAATAGCGCCGCTGCAGCAGGAAATGCTGCCAGGCGTGCTCGCCCTCCCAGGCGCGCGAGCGCGAGATCCGCTCGTCGGCCCAGGCCAGGACCGGGAACAGCGCCTCCTGGAAGCGCGGTAGCTCGATGCCGTCCCTGAGCGCGTCCATCCGCGCCTGGTTGACGAGCGCATCGATCTCCTTGGACAGGCCCTCGGGCGTGCGGCCGCCCGGCGCGTCGCCGAAGGCCTTGACGAAGGCCGTCAGGGGAATGAAGTAGTCGGCGAGTTTCATCGCTCAGCCCTTGAGGACGACGATCTGGGCGCGCAGGTCCGTCGGCGCGCCGGGCCAGAACAGGCCGATCTCGGCCGCCTGCTCGACCTGCTCCCATGCGTCGCTCATCTGCTCGATGCGGAAGTAGCGCGCGTTGGCGCGCTGGGGCATGCCTTGCGGCGGCGTCGAGACCTCGATCATGTCGATGCCCGGCAGGGCATGGTCGATGATGGTGGGCAGGGCGCGGGGCGTGGCCAGGCGGGCGATCTTGAGGAATTCCTGGCCGCCGTCATCGCCCGCCGACGCCGTCTGGATGACCAGGTAGAAGCGGTTGCGCGAGGTGAAGTAGTCGCGCGGGATGGGCGCCACCAGGTAGCCGTCGAGGGGGTCGAGCGTGACGCGGAATTCGGGCCCCACCGAAATCTCGCCCAGCAGCCGGTTGATCATGCGCCGCGCCGCGTGGAAGCAGGCGTAGAGCTGCCGGTGGTCGTAGGGCGGCAGCCCCTCGTCGCCGGGTCCGTCGCGGCGGCGCCCCAGGGCGTCGTACTGCTCGGAGAATGTGCTGATCTCGCCCACGCACTGGCGCAGGACGCCGTAGACGTCCCAGGGGTGGACCTGTTCGGTCTCGGTCAGGTGGGTCAGGGCGGGCACCAGCCGGTTGAGGGCCTGCAGCGATTGCATCAGCATGATGAAATCGGGATCCAGGTCCTGGCGCAGCATGTCGCGCGGCGCCTTGTATTCGGCGAGCTGGCGCATGCGCCCGGACATGTCGTCGCGGATGTCGCGCACGAGGTCCTGGAGGACGTGCGAGCCCGACATCGCATAGCACGGCGGCACGCTGTCGGCGCTGAACTTGACCGTGTCGTTGTCGCGCGTGAGGCGGCCGATCGGGATCAGGTCGTATTCGTCCAGGGAGCCGAGCTCCGAGCCGAAGAAGATGCGCACCACGTTCATCACGACGGGAATGTGCGCGGGCGGGCCCTCGCCGTAGAAATCGGGGGTGGGCTGGCCGTTGGCCTCGGAGGCGAAGCGCGTCTGGACCGAGCCCACGGCATCGAAGGAATCGACGACCGTGACGTTGGGCGAGGCGATGGAGAATTTCCTGAGCCCCAGGTAGAGGTCCAGCGGCTGGTCGCTGTCGGTCCAGGCCTTGTCGAAGGACCGTGGCGGGATGATGGCGTTGCCCGGGAATTCGACGTAGGTGTTCTGGTGGAAGATCAGGCGGGCGCTGCGGACCTCCACGGTGTGGGCCGACAGGGACTCGGGCGCGCATTCCAGCTCGCCCACGCCCCAGAAGTGCGGCGCGACGAGGTCGAACAAGGGCTTTTTGAGGAACTGCTGGTGCAGCTCCTCGCGCTGGAAATGCTGGGGCTGGAGAAACAGTCCCTGGTGCCAGTACGTCGCCGTCCGGAAGTCCATGGGTGGTCCTTATTTCCTGAGCTTTCTGGCCGCGCCGCCGGCTGCCTCGGCGTCGGACAGTGTTTTGTCGTCCAGCTCGATCTCGAGCGGGCCGGCCTCGATCGGCACCGACTCGATGCTGGGTTTCTTGTCGGCATCGAAGGTCAGGCTTTGCGCATTGGCGATGCGGGTGCGCCCGAGCTGCAGGCGCAGCGCCAGGTGCGCGGGCTCGGCCTTGTAGGTGGTGCTGACCAGTCCGCTGCTCTGGATGTTCAGGGGAATGCGAAAGAGCCGCGCCGAGGCCGCCGGATCGAAATCGTAATATCCCGCGACGATGCCGACGAATTTGGTGTCCTGCACACGGTCGATGTCGAGGATGGTGCGCTTGCCCGGGCTGACGACGTAGCGGTCGAGCTGGATGACGTCCTGCCCGGCGTCGCCCGTCGCGAGGATCGTCTTGAGCTTGCCGGAGTCTCCCAGCAGTTTCATGAAGGCCTTGGCGTCATCGAGCTGGAACACCCCCATGACCAGCGTGTGGGGCTGGTTGAAATAGGCGTTCAGGTTGTCGTCGGAGGCGAGCTCGATCTGTATGGCCTTGGGGGCGTAGTCCCAGCTCACCTCGGCCTTGGCCTCCTTCTGGGTATTGCCGCCCATCGCGGAATTCACGCTCGAACACCCCTGGGCCAGGAACAGCGCGCCGGCCAGGGCAAGTAACAAGCGATGTCGTTTGTCAGGCATTCAGAGGCGCGCTTGCAATGGTGTAGGTATGAAAATAAACTGCCTCAATATTCGAGATGTATCCCGATGTCTCGTGGGATTATAGCCCATGACTTTTCGTCGATCCGCAGAAGTTTCGCCCCGCGCCCTCGGGAAATCATGCGCTTGCGTGATCTATTCGATGTCCTTTCTAGTTTTGGGCATGGGGTGGGCGGCGGATGCCGCGGGGGCGGCGCCGGGGTCCGCCTTCGGTGCCCGGGCGATCGGCGCGGACGGCAGCGTGCCGGTCCTGTCGGTCACACATGAAACGATCGCTAAAACAAAAAAAGAGGACGTCTGCTGGCAGACGATCGTCAGCGACCGCGAGCGCGCCCGCCGGCAGTACGAGAGCCAGCCCTGGTTCGTCAAATACTGGAAGCCCATCCTGGGCGGCGTGCTCGGCGGACTGGTGGGCTACAGGTTCACCCGCAACTACGGCGAGCACCACAAGAAATGGATCTACCCCACGGTGGCCGGCGGGATGGCGGTCGGCGCCATCGCCGGGCCCGGCATGGTGGCGGGCGCCTACGGCCTGGGCACGCTGGCCTATTCGTACTGGCCCGGAAAACTGCCACTGGTCGCGGCGATCTCGCTGATCGGCGGGATCCTGGGCGACGGGCTGTTCGAGCTGCTGTTTCCGGACAGTCCGCCGAAGGCCCTGCTCGAGCCCACGCAGCCCGGGCAATTCCTGCCCGCGCAGCAGTTCTACGTCGAGACCACCTGCCTGCCCAGGATCAAGGTGCAATACACCGAGTCGCCCTTTCGCGTGACGTACGAGTACCAGGGGGAACGCCGCAGCGCCCTGGTCCGGCACTATCCGGGCGACCGGATCGCGCTGGACGCCGCGGGCCGGCCGCTCAACGAATTCCGGCCGCGGCCCTAGGCGGCCGATTGGACGCCGCGGCGCGCGGTATCGGGTCTCAACCGCAATCGACCTTGGCCTGGCTGGGTTTCATCAGCGCGCCGAAGGCGTTGCCCTTGTTCGATTTGGCGCCGTCGCCCAGGCGCACCACGGGCTTGCCCTGGAACTTGACCTTGAAGCTGGCGGCGATGAACTGGCATTCGCCCATGATGGAACCCGAGACCACGCCGCCGCCGGCGGTGCCGCCGGTGTCCCCGTCGCTCAGGGGCAGCTTGGAGGACTTGACGACGGCCGGCGACCCGTCGACCAGGACCTTGGTGGCGGGCGGATTGGCCAGGGTCGTCATCGCCTTGTTGGGATAGGGGATCGGGATGGGGCCGCCCGGCGACGGGGTCTTGCAGACGTCGGGGATGCAGACGGCCTGGCCGGATTTGATGGTGGCGACGTATGGCATGGCATCCTCAGCCCAGCTTGATGGTGGCGACGTATGGCATGGCGTCCTCAGCCCAGGTCGATGGTGGCGACGTATGGCATGGCGTCCTCAGCCCAGGTCGATCTTCTGGCCGTCGATCTTGACGAAGCCCTCGGCCCGCGCCGTGATGTGGCCGGCCCTGAGCTGATGGCCGTCGCGCACGGTGGTGCGGCTGCGTCCCGCGCGCGTCTCGTCCAGGCCCTCGACGGAACGGAAGCTTTCGAGCGTGCGCGACAGCAGCCGCCCCACCTTGGACGACAGGGTCTTGGCCGCGCATTCGATGCGGACGGCGCGCGCCTCCAGGGTGTCGAACCAGCCCTGCCAGTGCCTGACGGTGGTGTTGGCGCTGAGGGCGGCGAGTTCGAGGTGGCCCGTATGCAGTGCGAGGCGTTCGCGGCTCTCCAGCCGCAGGGCGTCGGCGCGCAGCCGGACCTCGCCGTCCCGTGCCTGGATGGTGCCGCCCCCGGGCAGCGCCAGTTCGGCGTCCTGCGCCCCCGGCCGCTGCAGGATCGCCAGCACGTGGCTGCTTCCGTCGGTATCGATCGACAGCAGCACGAGATCGCCCGCCTGGGGTTCCACCAGGCAACTGAAGGCCCGCCGTGCGGGGCCGCAGTGGGGGTGCTCGACCTGGAACAGGCCCTCCAGCGCCCGGGTCACGCGCGCATGGACCAGGCGCGGCTCGGTGCCGGGCAGGTCTTTTTTCAGGGGATGGACGTTGGTGGCCATGTCGGACTCCGGCGGTTATCGAGGCGCTTCCCAGTCCTCGGCTGCCTTGCGCAAGGCATCGGTGCGCAGGGCTTCGTTGAATGTGGTGCCGTCCCACACCGTCTTTTCCTCGGACAGTCCGTGCAGGTTGCAGATGGAGATCGAGCCGTTGCGAAAGCTGGCGCCGTCGAGCGCCGCGTGGGACAGGTCGCAGAGCTTGAGCGAGGCGCCATCCCAGACGCTGCTGCGCGCCTGCAGGCCCACCATGGGGCTGGTGCTGATCGCCGTGTGGGTGCAGCGGGCGCCGTCGAGGATGGCATGGGAAAGATCGCATTGGTCGAACAAGGCGTCGGACAGGTCCGCATTGCTCATGTCGGCGATGGCGAGGCTGACATTGTCGGCCTTGACACCCCTGAAGCTCGCGCCAATCAGCTTGGATTTCGAGAATTGGGTCTGTGACAGGACCATGTTCGAGAAATCGGCGTTCCGCAGGTCGGCCTCGATGAACAGGGCCAGGGTCAGGTCGCAGTCGGGGAAACGCTGGCCCGCGAGCCTGGTGTTCATCAGCATGGCCTGCTCGAGCACATTGCCCTGGAAGGAGACCGCGCCGAGGTCGGTTTCCAGCGCCATGAATCGGGCCATGCCGGCACCCGAGAAATCCACCGCCGCGAGCTCGCAGCGGTTGAACTTCGCCAGAGACAGGTCGCTGTCCCTGAAGCTGACCTGGTTCAGGCGGCACTGGTCGAACATGGCGGCCGACAGATCGGCCCGTTCGACGCTGGCGTCATTCATCTCGACCCGCGTCAAGGTGGCGGTCGACAACAGGGCGCCCTCCAGTTGGACCTTGTCGAGCCGGCAGTCCGCCAGCGAGGCGCCCGGGAAACTGGCCTGGGCGAGGAGGGCGCCGGTGAAATCGCATTCCTGGAAATCCGCCTCGGCGAAGTTCACCTCCCGCAGATCCGCGTTGCGGAAGTTGACCTGGCGGAAACGGATGGTCGAGAAATCCGTGTGCTCCAGCAGGGCCCCCGACAGGTCGGCGTTTTCGAGGACGCCGTCGACGATCCGGGAATGGGCGTCCTGGGGGGTCTGGCTGGGCGGAATGGTCGTCTCGGGCATGGCGGGTTCGGTCCGTGGATTCGTCGGCTCAATGCGCCGCGCGTATTTCGAGGATGGTGGCCGCGAGGTTCGCGCCGCGCAGCCTCGTGTGTTCGAGGACGGTGTCCATGAAGCCGGCCGCGTACAGGTTGCAGTCCTCGAGCGAGCAGTGGCTCAGGTCGGCATGGAGGAACGAGGCCTCCATCAGGTTGGAGCGGCTCAGGTCGGCGTGGCCGAGGTCGGCCCGGTCGAAGATCGCGGCGCGCAGGTCCGATTCGGCCATCTGGGCGTTGCGCAGGCGGCCGTCGGACAGGTCCGCCTGGCGCGCCTGGACCCCGCGCAGGATGGCGTCGTCCAGCATGGCGCCCGTCCAACTGACGTCGTTCAGGATGGCGTGGGTCAGGTTCGCCCCCTGCCATTGGGTTCCCGGCGTGGCCTGGCTGGAACTCAGGTCGCAGCGCAGCAGGCTGGCGTTGGTGAGATCGGCCTGGGTGAAATTCGCCGACCGGCAGGCGGCATGATCGAATGACGCCTGGCGCAGGCGGGCTCCGGAAAAATTGGCCTCCTCCAGGCCGGCGCGCTCGAAGTCGGCGCCCTCGAGGTTGGCATCGGTGAAATCCGCCCCTGTGGCGCGGATCTGCGCCGCCTTGGCGCGGCTGAGCCAGGCGCGGTTCAACTGCGTGCGCTGCAGGCTGGCGCCGGCCAGGTCGGCTCCGGAAAAATTGGCCTCGGTGCAGTCGCTGTCGTCCAGGATCGCGCCTTGCAGGCTGGCGCCGATGAAACTGGCCCCGCCCAGGGTCGCCTGCGCGAGCAGGCAGCCCGCCATGTTGGCCGCATCGAACCGAGCGCCCTGCAGGTGGGCGCCCTGCAGCCTGGCGCCCTGCAGGCTGGCGCCGCTCAGCTTGGCGCCGGCGAGGATGGCGCCGGAAAAATCGGCGCCCGCCAGGTCCATGCCCGCGAGATTGGCCTGGCTCAGGTCCAGCCCGGCGCAGGACAGGCCGCGCTGCAATCGGTTCAGGGCGCTCTCGCGGCTGTGCAGCGCCAGCGCGTCGTCGCGCAGGGCGCCGTCGTGCGCCGGTGCGATGGGCGCGTCCGGCGCGCGCGGCGCGGTCTGGGCGGGCGCGGGGCGCGCAAGGTCGAGGTCCGGCGCCTGGCGTGCGGGCGGGTCCGCGTCGCCCGATTCGATGGTCGCCAGCAGGCCTTCGATCTCGTTCAGGAAGCCCAGCAGGCTGCCCCCCCGCTGGGCGATCATCTGCGCGAAGCGCCGGCTATGAGGATCATCCAGGAGCTGCTGCAGCATGGCCGACTCGTCGATGCCCTGGGCTTCGAGCGCCTGCTTGAACAGGACTTTTTGCTCGCGCAGCCTGTCCAGCAGTTCGCCGCTGGACAGGTGCGCGTTGGCTTGCTGGAGTTCCGCGAGATCCGGGATGCCCTCGAAAGCCTCGGGCGCCACGGTCCGCAGCAGGCGCTCGGTGTAATGCTCGATGGGCAGCTCCGGCGCTTCCGGCGCCTCGAATTCGATCATGAGGCAGTTGACGTCCTCGGCCACGGGCGACTGGATGAGGGTGGCCGCGCGGTAGATGAGCAGGCCCATGCAAAGCCCGGGCAGCAGCCAGAGCGTGTCGGCGTGCACGTTCAGTTCGAGGAAGGCCGACTCGCCGCCGGGCTTGTCCTGGTGGATGAAGAATCTCGGCCGCAGCGCGGGCACCCTGCCATGCAGGTCGGGGTGCCGAGGGTGCATGTTGCGCACGGTGATGGGTTCGCCGCCCAGCCAGAACGCCTCGAGCTGCTGGTCCGCCGGGGCCGCCTGGAAGAAGCGCGGATCGGTGTCCAGGGGCAGGTGGGGCCAGCGCGTCTCGAGCCACTCGGGCCCGATGCCGCCCAGGTGGCGGGCGCGTTGCGGCATGTCGTGCGGCAGCGGGCCGAAGCCGGCGGGCTCGGGACGGTCCGAGGGCGAGACGATCAACTGGCGGGGCAGCTCGATGTTGGGCAGCTCGGCATCGAGGGCGGTGTCGGCGCCCTTGCCCTTGGGGTTGGCGGCATGTCCCTCGCCGCCGAAGGCGTTCTCCAGGGTCAGGGGCATGCGATCGAAGGGCCGCGGAGACGAGATGCGGCCGCCCGCGCCATAGCGCCGCTCGCCGAACACCGCGAGCTGCTTGTGCAGCGCGCCGGCCTGGACGCTGACGGATACCGGCTGGTCGCCGTGGCCGGCGGGGGGATGGCAGTCGCCCGCCAGCAGCAGCTCGCCGCGATGCTTGGGCCAGCCTTCGTCGAGCGTGGCGTGAGGGCCGAGGGCCTGCTTGATCTTGTCCCAGAGGGGGGAGGGGTCGGCGGCCTCGGGTGGGTGGCCCGGCGCCGACAGCGGGAACGGCACGATGGCGCCGAATGCCAGCAGGTTTTGCCCGGGGGAGGGGCTGAAGACGTGGCGGATGAGCTCCACGTGCTCGGGCTTGAGGATTCTCAGGGATGGAAAAACCTGTTTCACGCTGGGGTATCCTGCTAGGACGAGGTCTTTCCGTTCGCGTCGGTGCTGGCGTCGCTCACCGAGCTGCGGACCTGCACCATGGTTTCGTTCGTGATGTCCAGGGCGTCATCGCTCGCGTTCTGCTTGACGTCCTCCACCGCGAGACTTTGCTCGTCTTTCAGCGCCTCGGCATTCCATTTTTGAACGTCGGCGATGACGTCGGAAAGGGCCGAGGATGTGATCGTACCGCTGGGCGAGAGGATTTCGAGCGCACCGCCGATCTTGACTCCGGAGGCGCTCACCTCGACCTTGTTGTTGCCGAAGGAGAGCGTGGCCTTTGTGGCGGTGAGCTCGACCTGGTTGCCGCCGGAGCTGAGAATGGCCCGGTTGCCATCCAGCTTTGCGAAAGAGGTCCTGCCGCCCTTGGCATGGAATTTGCTCGAACCCTTCACGGAAACGAAGGCGTCATCATTCGCCTTCAATATCGCACCATCCCCATTGATCGACAGTAGACTTCCTTTCTTCGTACCCTTGAGAGCGGTGAGGGAATGCGATTGGGCCCGGTATGTGGCGGGGCCGGAAGCTTGGAATGACAGGTTTTTCCCCCAGGTGTTGATATTGCCGTCGGCCGCAAGCTTCAGTCGGGCGCCCGGGACGGTTTTATAGCCCGGCTTGTGGTGGAATCCGAGTACGCTTGGGTTGCCCCGGGCTTTTCTGAAGCTCAGGTCTCGTGTGGAGGTGCTGAGCTCGATGCCGTTCGCGTTGAACTTCGCGCCGGCGGTGGAGCTGCCGCCAAAGGGCTTGACGCCCAGGAATGCGCAGGATTGCCTGTCCAGTGAGAGCAAGGCATTGGGGCTCGCCTGCGCGGTCGATTTTTTGAATCGGACGGCCAGCAGCGTGGCGAACGCGGACAGGCTGGTCAGGATGGTCAGGCACGAGGCGATGTATCCGAGTGGAAATGTCCGGTAGAAATGCAAGGTCTTTTCGCCCGCCGTTTCGGGTTTTTTGTGATAGGTGGAGCCATAATCGTCGGACAGTTCGGACTGGTCGACCGGTTTCCCTTCCTTGACTTTTTTATCGACGGCGGCCTGTTGTTTGCTGAGATCCTCGTCCTTGTCGAGCCCTTGCTTGTGGGCGAGCTTCTCGATGGCGATGATCGCAAACGATAGCGCCACGGCGGATTGCGCGCCGACGAGGATCCAGGTGGCGATCTTCAGTGTCTTGAGCTTGCCGGCGGCCAGCGGGTCGGCCTCGCCGACACCGATGACCGCGCTGTCGATGTAAAAGCTGTTGTGGTTCTGGGCCACGCTCAGGGAAAGGTCCTTCTTGATGCTGAAGGCGAGGTTTACCGCGACTTCCATGCTGGCGCCGAGGGTCAGGGCGGTTTTCACGCCGGCCGACACCGAGGAGCTCATGCTGATGGACACGTCGGTCTTGGCGCCATAGGTGAAGGTCGCCGATGACTGGCCCACCACCTTGGTTTCGCCGCCCCCGATCCATGCCTGCGCCGCGCCGTTGGTGTACTCGGCCTTGCCGGTCTTTTCGTCATATGCCATTTCTGCTCCCAGGAAGTCCGAGTGCTCGGCTCAGGACATATTGTTCAAGGTCTCGGCGGGGTCGCCGAGCGGACTGGGCGGGCCCTCTTTTGGGGGATCGGGAAATACGCCGAGGTAGACCATCGTGTCGGCCACCGGCGAATACAGCGTGATGGTCTGCTTGCCCGGGGTGTCGATCATCTGCAGCGTGTTGCCGCCCACCGTCCGGATGCCGTTGGTGGCGGCATTCCGGTCGCGGATGATGCTGGGAGTCTCGGAATTCGGCACGGCGCCCAGGATGATGGGCTGGTCGGGGTCGCCCTGGAGGAAGGCCAGCAGGACCTCGGTCCCCTTGAGCAGCGGAAAGTGCATGCCCTCGTACTTGCCGGCATACGGCGTCGCCATGCGCAGCCACGAGGAGCCCTTGTTCGCGGATTTTTCAGAGTAGTCGTACAGCAACTGGACCTTGTATTGGCCGTATTCGTTGAGCTCGGCCAGTTCGCCGCTGCCCTCGGCGTCGATGATGGCGCTCAGCACGCCGTCGATGCTGGGACGCGGGGTGAGCCTCGGGGCCCGGTATTGCCGGCTCGATTCGATGGCGCGGAACTCGCACTGGTAGATCGATCCTTGCTCGCCCCGGTTGTAGGCGGTGTTCTGCCCGGCCAGGACGACGCCCGCCTGCGAGCCCCGGTGCGTGACCTCGGTCACGAGGTAGCGGGCGTCGAAGCTGGCGCGGAAGTGGCTTTCGACGTCCAGGAAGTGGCCGCTGCGCACGCCGACGGCCGGGGCTTCCCCCACGAACTCCGTGCCCTGGACGGCCAGTTCCTCGGCGCGCACTTGCGACAGGCGCCGGGCGTCGGCCTCGGTGCGCAGGTTCTGGCCATACAGCATGTATTGGCCGTGCGCACCGTCCTGGATCGGGGCGTCGGCCTTGAGGTTGTCGCCCAGGCTCGCCCGCCGATAGTTGAAGTCCTGCACCAGCGCCGTGCCGGGCAGGTGGGTCTTGCGGCAGGTGAATGCGGTGACGCAGGCGTCCTGGCGGTCGGTCTGCACGTTCTCGGGCGGGGTGTAGCGCAGGCGGATGGCCCCGGGCGGCTGGGCCTCCTTGTAGTCGACGATGGCGAGCACCTCGCCGGACGGCTTGGCCTCGTGGTCGAAGTAGTAGTAGAGCCCCTCCTGCTCCATCCAGCGCGAGACGAAGGCGAGGTCGCTTTCCTGGTACTGGCAGGTGAAGCTGCGGTTGCGGTAGGCCGAAGGGTCCTTCAGCCTGATCTCGACGTCGGGGCCCCGCAGGCCGTTGCGCTCGAGCACCGCCCGGATGATGTCGGGGATGGATTGCTCGTCGAGGTAGATCTCGTTGAGGAGGTTCAGGCCGGCCCGCCAGAGGCGCGGCACGAGCGTGGCTCGGTAGAAGTAATAGCGGTCGACGCCGCCGAGCTGCTCGAACCGCGCGAGCATGCCGCGATAGGGGACGGACTTCGACAGGTCGCGCGACTTGAGAGTGAGGGTCGCGGTGGCGTTCAGCGCCGCATCGAGGTCGATGCCGGGATCGTCGCCGACCAGGGTGATGTCGAACTCGAAGGGGCGGGAAATGGCCTCGCGGCCTTCGAAGCGGATGACGCGCAAGTCCGAGCGCAGACCGTCGAGTTCGAAAGTGAAGATCAGTTCCCTGTCGGAGGTCGCCATGTGTCTTCCCGTTCCTGTTTTTGCCGCCGTCTTTGCTTGAAGCTTACACCAATAAGCAGCGGGATGTGACCCTTGTTTACAAGGTGATGCGCAGCCTGCCCCGGTGCCCGGCGCCGTGCCGCAGCAGCCAGGTGTCGCGGCCCAGGGCCGCCCAGCGCGCGCCGCCGAGGGCCAGCGGCTGGGCGACGCCGGCCTTCAGCTCGAGTTCGAGGCGCACGTGCAGGGGGTCGAGCAGGTAGTAGCGCACGAGGAAGCGCAGTTTCTGGAATTCCTCGCCGCCGGGCAGCAGCTTCAGGAACAGGTCGCCGCCGACGTCGGTGATGCGCAGCGTCAGGTTGCCGCTGCGGCACTTGACCGAGGCGCCCAGGTGGGCGTCCTCGCCCAGCGCGCAGGCTCGAGTTCCGAGGATGGCGCGCTGGTCCTCGGGGATGGGCTGCCAGCGCTCGTCCTGCTGGACGATGTCCACGCGCGTCTCGGGGTAGGTGGCCGCGACGATGGTCTGCAGGCCCATGGCCGAGCGCGGATACTGGCTGAACAGGCCCGCGAACCGCAGGAGCTGCGCGACGCCCGGGCGGTCCATGTAGCGCAGCGGCCGGCTCACGCCCACGAAGGTGTGGAAGATCTCGATCAGCCGGCGGTCGTCGAATTCCTTGATGCGGATGTGCGCCCGCGATTTCAGCCATGCCCGGAAGAACAGCGGGTAGATGGTCTGGCCGATGATGTCCAGGAAGTCGCGGTTGCTGTGGTGGCCCTCGTGCTGCTCGTCGAGCAGGTCCTCGGTATGGAAGGTGGGCAGCGGCGAGGTGACGCCGTACAGGCCCAGGAAGTTGGCGGTCAGGCGGTATTGCGCCGGTCCGAGCTCGCGGATCTCGCTGAGGTCGGTGCCGGGGAAGTCCAGGCTGAGGTTGGGGCGGACCTTGATGGCCGGGTCCTTGGCGCCCTCGCTGCGCGCGAGCAGGCGCAGCAGGCGATAGGCCTGCGAGAAGGAAAAGCGCTCGCCGTGGGCGAGCAGCCGGGACTTCATAGCACCGGCTTGCGACCCATGCGCATCGGCCATTTGAAGGTGGTCCCCGTGTTCTTGTCGTACATCTCGAAACGCGTGTAGGAATTGATGCCCGCGTAGCAGGCGAGGAAGCGGTCGAGGACGCAGCCCCACAGGTACATCGCCCCGGGGCTGGGCCAGTTCTTTTCCTCGCAGGCGAGCAGGACGTGCTGGCCCTGCATCATGGTGCCGCGCACCAGGCGCGTCTCGCGGGTGATGGCCAGCTCGAGCAGGCCGTCGATCTGGCGCTCGTTGGCGCTGCGCACGCCGCTGTCGTACGAGCAGGTGGAGTTGTACAGCCGCAGGATGGCGCGCAGGGTCTCGATGCTGGAGAGCGACAGCAGGTTGAGCGTGGTGTGGCTGATCACGTCCCACAGCAGCTTTTCGCCGTGCGGCGGATCGATGGCGGCGGTGATGGGCGTGATGTTGCGAAAGGTGAAGCGTTCCGGCGAGGTGCTGGTCGGGCGCGAGACGTCGCCCAGCTTGAGGCTCTCGGGCAGGTTGCGGTTGGTGCAGGTCAGGCGCAGCGACAGGGTCTCGTTGACCGGGGCCTCGCCGGGCGCGTAGACCACCGACAGGTAGGTGTCGATGGTGTCGCCCACCATGGCGGGCCGCATCGAGGTCCGGTAGCTGGCCTGCGCCTCCTGGCGCGAGTGGGTGAGCAGTGAAAAGGGCACGTAGCGCTTGGGCTCGGCGCCGCCCTGCCGGTAGCCGCTGACCGAGTCGATGGAATGGATCTGGTAGTGCCGCCGCTGGGCGCCGTGCGGCAGGATCAGGTATTCCGACATCTCGTGGTCGAGGTTGATGGGCTCGGCCTCGACGGGGAACAGGTTGACCGCGGGCGTCACGTTCAGCGCGAAGTGGCGCGCCGTGACCTGCGGCATGGCGAAGCCGTTGCGGTGAAAGGCGATCTCGATGCGGAAACGATTGCCCTGCAGCAGGCCGCGGCCCTTGTGCAGGTCGGTGAGCTCGACGAACAGGAATTTCTGCGGCAGGAACAAGAGTTCCTGCATCCAACTGAAGGCCGGAAAGGCGTTGTCGGGATAGGGCAGCAGCGATTCGTCGAAGCCGGGCACGGACGGCGTGGCCGACAAGGGGACGGCGTGTCCTTGCTGGTCGAGCAGGCGCACGCTCTTGACCTGGGTGCACAGCAGCATGAACAGATTGGCCGCCTCGGCCTGCTCGTCGGCGAGGAACAGGCGCAGGCGCTCGGGCAGCATCAGGCCCTGGGCGTCTTCCTGGGACTGGAATTGCAGGCGCAGCGTGTACGAGCCGTCGTCCTGGCGCTCGCTCGCGGCGGTCTCGAGCGCCAGGGGATGGACCTGCAGCGCGGCCGTGGTGCGGAACCGGCAGCTCACGCCCTCGACGGGAGTCGAGCCGATCTCGGTGCCCTCGGCGATCACGGCCGTCTCGGCGAGCTGCGCCTTGGGCGTGAAGGCGATCATGGTCGATGCCGGCAGCGGGCGCAGGAACTGCGGCACCAGGATGCTGGCGAGCTCCTGGACGATCTCGGGGAATTCGTCGTCGAGCTTCTGGCGCGTCAGGCCGTTGAGGAAGGCCACGCCCTCGAGCAGGCGCTCGACGTCGGGGTCGGTCGACACCGAGCCGAGCATGGGGGCCACGGCGGGATTGGCCTGCGCGAATTCCAGCGAATTGGCGCGCAGGCGGGCGAGTTCGGTGGCGTAGAACCGGTTGAAGCTGGTGGCCATGGCCTATTCGGGGTGAGCGCGTCTCGCGCGGGGGTTGCGTCGGACATACTGCATGATCCCGTTTCCCGGTGTCAAGGGAAGGACCGGGGCGGGCGCCGCGCGGCGCCGTGGCCGGATGCTATGATTTCCCACGCCATTCTTTCCATGGAAGCCGGACGGCATGAGCCACATTCGCCTGCTGGAACGCCTGTCGGCGCTGGAGGATCCGGGCCGCACGGCCGGGGTCCCGCCCGACCGCCTGCTGCGGGATTCCGTCGCCAGCCACCTCGTCCGGCTGCTCAACACGCGCGCCGGATCGGTGCCCATCGACCCCGACTACGGCATGCCCGACATGAGCAACATCGCCGGCTCGTTCGCGCTGGGGACGACCGAGTCGCTGTCCGAGGCGATCGTCCGCCAGGTGGCCCGCTACGAGCCCCGCCTGAGGAACGTCCGCATCACGGTCGAGCAAGAGCAGCGCGAGGTCATCACCCTGCGCTTCGAACTGCGCGGCCAACTGGAATCCGACCGCGCCGGCGCGCCGGGCCAGGCCTTCGCCGTGACCCTGCGCGTGAATTCGGCCGGGCGGATATTCGTCGATCCCAGGACCGCGGGCTAGGCCCGCGCGGCGGCACCGGCCCCATACGACGGCCCGGGCGCCATGCGGCGACCCGGACCCCGCACGGGGCCCGGGTCCCTTGCGGCGATCCGAGCCCCCGCGCGCGGCTCAGGCGACGATTTCCCCCGCCTCCTGCTGGGCGTCCACCACGGCCAGCGCCGTCATGTTCACGATCCGGCGCACCGTCGAGCTGGTGGTCAGGATGTGCACCGGGCGGGCGGCGCCCAGCAGGACGGGACCCATGGCCACGCCGTTGCTGCCGGTCATCTTGAGCATGTTGTAGGTGATGTTGCCGGTGTCCAGGTTGGGCGTGATCAGCAGGTTGGCCGCGCCGGACAGCGTCGTGTCCGGGAACGCCTTGGCGCGGATCTTTTCCGACAGGGCCGAGTCCGCGTGCATTTCGCCGTCGACCTCCAGGTCGGGCGCGCGTTCCTGGATGATGCGCCGCGCCTGGGCCATCTTGGTCGACGAGGCGGTGGGCCGGCTGCCGAAGTTCGAGTGCGAGAGCAGGGCGACCTTGGGCACGATCCCGAAGCGGCGCACCTCGTCGGCGGCCTGGATCGTCATGTCGGCGATCTGCTCGGCGGTGGGATCCTCGTTGACGTGGGTGTCGCAGATGAACAGCGTCTGGGTGGGCAGCATCAGGACGTTCATCGCGGCGTAGGTCTGGGCGCCGGCCTTCAGGCCGATGACCTCCTGCACGTAGCGCAACTGGTTGTCGAAGCGGCTCGCCACCCCGCAGATCATCGCGTCGGCGTCGCCGCGCTGCAGCAGCATCACGCCGATCAGCGAGTTGTGCTTGCGCACCATGGCCTTGGCGATGTCGGGCGTGACGCCCTCGCGGCCGCGCAGCTTGTAGTAGGCGTTCCAGGTCTCGTTGAAGCGCGAGTCGTTCTCGGGATCGACGATCTCGATGTTCTGCCCCGGGACCAGGCGCAGCCCGAATTTCTTGATGCGCATCTCGATGACCGCGGGGCGGCCGACCAGGATCGGCAGGGCGACCTTTTCGTCGAGCACCGTCTGCGCGGCCTGCAGGACGCGCTCGTCCTCGCCGTCGGCGTAGATGACGCGCTTGGGCGAGGCCTTGGCCTGGCGGAACAGCGGCCGCATCAACTGCCCCGAGTGGTAGACGAAGCTCATGAGCGACTGGCGATAGGCGTCCATGTCCTCGATGGGGCGGCGCGCCACGCCCGAGGCCGCCGCGGCCTCGGCCACCGCCGGCGCGATCTTGGCGATCAGGCGCGGGTCGAAGGGCTTGGGGATGATGTATTCCGGGCCGAAGGTCATGTCCTGGTCGGCGTAGGCGCTGGCGACCTCGGCGCTGGACTCGGCCTCGGCGAGCTCGGCGATCGCCTTGACGCAGGCGAGCTTCATCTCCTCGTTGATGACCGTCGCGCCGCAGTCCATCGCGCCGCGGAATATGAAGGGGAAGCACAGCACGTTGTTGACCTGGTTCGGGTAGTCCGAGCGGCCGGTGGCGATGACGCAGTCGGGCCGGGCCGCCTTGGCGTCCTCGGGCCGGATTTCCGGGTCGGGATTGGCGAGGGCCAGGATCAGCGGGCGCTCGGCCATGGTCTTGAGCATGTCGGGCGTCAGCACCCCCGGCGCCGAACAGCCCAGGAACACGTCGGCGCCGCGGCACACGTCGGCCAGGGTGCGGGCGTCGGTGCGCTGCGCGTAGCGCGCCTTGTTGGCCTCCATGTTCTCGTCGCGGCCCCGCCAGATCACCCCGCGCGAATCCACCACGAAGATGTTCGACTGCGGCAGGCCGAGCTTGACCAGCAGGTCGAGGCAGGCGATCGCCGCCGCGCCCGCGCCCGAGCAGACCAGCCTGACCTCGTCGATCCGCTTGCCCACGACCTTCAGGCCGTTGAGGATCGCCGCCGACGAGATGATGGCGGTGCCGTGCTGGTCGTCGTGGAAGACGGGGATCTTCATGCGCTCGCGCAGCTTTTTCTCGATGTAGAAGCATTCGGGCGCCTTGATGTCCTCGAGGTTGACCCCCCCGAGGGTGGGCTCGAGCGCGGCGATGATGTCCACGAGCTTGTCGGGGTCATGCTCGGCGAGCTCGATGTCGAAGACGTCGATGCCGGCGAATTTCTTGAACAGGCAGCCCTTGCCCTCCATGACCGGCTTGGCCGCCAGCGGGCCGATGTTGCCCAGGCCCAGCACCGCGGTGCCGTTGGTCACCACGCCGACCAGGTTGGCGCGCGAGGTGTACTTGGCCGCCGCGTCCTCTCCCTGGGCGTGGATGGCCATGCAGGCGACGGCCACGCCCGGCGAATAGGCGAGAGAGAGGTCGTCCTGGTTGGCCAGGGGTTTGGTCGGCACAACGGAGATCTTGCCCGGTTGGGGGTGCGCGTGGTAGTCCAGTGCCATCTTTGCGCGTTCGTCTTTCAAGTCCATGTCTTGGCGAGCTCCTGCCTTTTCCTTGGTTCGTAGGGTGCGAGTGTTTGTTAATGCCAACGCCGATGCCGCCGAAAGGGACGCCAAGCGGCCATTTCGGGCCGATCAGTGTATACCCCTCGGGGTTCGCGGGTATACTTGGGCCCTAATACGGCTTATGCAAGGCGTCGTACGTTGCCTTCTGCCCCGCTATCCGCTATCCGGTCTGGCCGTGTCGCGGAAGGTTTTTCAATCCTGCATCGTTCGAGTGAAGCACTCGTAAGGTGAAGCATACAATGTCCACGGAACAAGAACTCCAGTCCCATTCCTATCTTTTCGGCGCCAACGCGCCCTACGTCGAAGACCTCTACGAGTCCTACCTGGACAATCCGGGATCCGTCCCGGACCAGTGGCGCAGCTACTTCGACCAGCTCCAGCACCAGCCCGCCGTGGACGGCCGCGAGGCCACGCGAGACCAGGCCCACGCGCCGATCATCGCCTCCTTCGCCCAGCGCGCCCGTGAAAACAGCTTCACCGTCCGCCCGGCCCAGGCCTCCGACCAGGCCCTGGCGATCGCGAGCAAGCAGGTCTACGTCCAGTCCCTCATCGCCGCGTATCGCTCGCTGGGCCTGCGCCTGGCCGAGCTCGATCCGCTCAAGCGCCGCGACCGCCCCGAGATCCCCGAGCTGGATCCGGCGTTCTACGGCCTGACCGAGGCCGACCTGGACCAGGTCTATTCCGCCACCAACACCTATTTCACCAAGGCCGACACGATGACCCTGCGGGACATCCTCAAGGCCTTGCGCGACACCTACTGCCGCAACATCGGCGCCGAGTTCATGTACATCTCGGATCCGGCGGCCAAGCGCTGGATCCAGGAACGCCTGGAATCCACCCTGGGCGTGCCCGAGTTCACCGTCGAGCAAAAGCGCAACATCCTGCGCCAGGTGACCGAGGCCGAGGGCCTGGAACGCTTCCTGCACACCAAGTACGTGGGGCAAAAGCGCTTTTCCCTCGAGGGCGGGGAAAGCTTCATCGCCGCGATGGACGAGGTGGTCAACCACGCGGGCGACAACGGCATCCAGGAACTCGTGGTCGGCATGGCCCACCGCGGGCGCCTCAACATGCTGGTCAACATCATGGGCAAGATGCCCAGCGACCTGTTCGCCGAGTTCGAGGGCAAGCACAGCCAGGCCCTGAGCGACGGCGACGTCAAATACCACAACGGCTTCTCGAGCGACCTGTCCACCCGCGGCGGCCCGATCCACCTGTCGCTGGCCTTCAACCCCTCCCACCTCGAGATCGTCAATCCCGTGGTCGAGGGCAGCGTGCGCGCCCGCCAGGACCGCCGCGGCGACCGCGAGGGCCTGCAGGTCCTGCCCGTGCTGGTGCACGGCGACGCCGCCTTCGCCGGCCAGGGCGTCGTGATGGAGACCCTCAACCTCGCCCAGACCCGCGGCTACGGCACGGGCGGCACCCTGCACATCGTCATCAACAACCAGATCGGCTTCACGACCTCGGATCCGCGCGACACGCGCTCGACGCTGTACTGCACCGACGTCGTCAAGATGATCGAGGCCCCCGTGTTCCACGTCAACGGCGACGATCCCGAGGCCGTGGTGTTCGTGACCCAGCTCGCCCTGGACTATCGCCAGCAGTTCCGCCACGACGTCGTGGTCGACATCGTGTGCTTCCGCAAGTTGGGCCACAACGAGCAGGACACCCCCTCGCTCACCCAGCCCCTGATGTACAAGAGCATCGGCAAGCACCCCGGCACGCGCAAGCTCTACGCCGACCGCCTGGTGACGCAGGGCGTCCTGGCCGAGGCCGAGCCCGACCAGATGGTCAAGGACTACCGCCAGCTCATGGAGGACGGCCAGCGCACGGTCGAGCCCGTGCTGACCGACTACAAGAACAAATACTCCACCGACTGGTCGCCCTTCCTGGGCGCCAAGTGGACCGACCATGCCGACACCGGCATCCCGCTGGCCGAGCTCAACCGCATCGGCGAAAAGCTCACCCAGCTCCCCGAGGGCTTCACCGTCCACCCGCTGGTCAACAAGCTGCTGACCGACCGCCGCGCCATGGCGCGCGGCGAGCACCCGGTCGACTGGGGCATGGGCGAGCACCTGGCCTTCGCGACCCTGGTGGCCAACGGCTACGCCATCCGCATCACCGGGCAGGACTCGGGGCGGGGCACCTTCAGCCACCGCCATGCCGTGCTGCACGATCAAAAGCGCGAGCGCTGGGACGACGGCACCTACGTGCCCCTGCAGAACGTCTCCGAAAACCAGGCGCCCTTCACGGTCATCGACTCGGTGCTCTCCGAGGCGGCGGTGCTGGGCTTCGAGTACGGCTACGCCACGGCCGAGCCCAACGTGATGACCATCTGGGAGGCCCAGTTCGGCGACTTCGCCAACGGCGCCCAGGTCGTGATCGACCAGTTCATCAGCTCGGGCGAGGCCAAGTGGGGCCGCCAGTGCGGCCTGGTGCTGATGCTGCCGCACGGCTACGAGGGCCAGGGCCCCGAGCACTCCTCGGCCCGCATCGAGCGCTTCCTGCAATTGTGCGCCGACAACAACATGCAGCTCGTGCAGCCGACCAACGGCGCGCAGATCTTCCACGTGCTGCGGCGCCAGATGATCCGGCCGTTCCGCAAGCCGCTGGTCCTGTTCACGCCCAAGTCGCTGCTGCGCAACAAGGACGCCACCTCGCCCCTCGAGGACCTGGCCCAGGGCGGCTTCAAGTCGGTGATCGGCGAGGTCGATCCCGACATCGTGGCGGCCGAGGTCAAGCGCGTGCAGGTGTGCTCGGGCAAGGTCTACTACGACCTGGTCCATGCCCGCGCCGAGCAGGGCCGCAAGGACGTCGCCATCCTGCGCATCGAGCAGCTCTATCCCTTCGCGCACAAGGCCTTCCAGGCCGAGCTGCAAAAATACGGCAATGCCACCGAGATCGTGTGGGTCCAGGACGAGCCGCAGAACCAGGGCCCGTGGTTCTACATCCAGCACCACCTCTACGAGAACATGACCGACGGGCAAAAGCTCGGCTACGCCGGCCGCCCCGCGTCCGCCTCGCCGGCGGTGGGCTATCTGGCCAAGCACCAAGAGCAGCAGCGCAACCTGATCGAGCAGGCCTTCTCGGCCAAGCTGAAAAGCTTCTCTCTGATCAAGTAAGATCGGACACAGACACGCGAACATCCATAGAAATACACGCAACGGAAAACACACCATGGCCATTACCGAAGTCCTCGTCCCCCAGCTCTCCGAGTCGGTCTCGGAGGCGACCCTGCTCAACTGGAAGAAACAGCCCGGCGAAGCCGTCCAGGCCGACGAGATCCTCATCGAGGTGGAAACCGACAAGGTCGTGCTCGAGGTTCCCGCGCCGGCGTCCGGCGTGCTGACCGAGATCGTCAAGGGCGACGGCAGCACCGTCGTGTCCGGCGAGGTGCTGGCGCGCATCGACACCGCGGCCAAGGCCGCGGCCGCGCCGGCAGCCCCGGCCGCGGCCGAGGCCCCCGCCGCCCCGGCGGCCGAGGAGTCCGGGCCGGCCAGGTCCGCCGCGGCGTCCCCGGCCGCGAGCAAGATCCTCTCTGAAAAGGGCATCGACCCGGCGACCGTCGAGGGCTCGGGCCGCGGCGGGCGCGTCACCAAGGGCGACGCGCTCAAGGCCACGCCGGCCAGCGCGTCCTCGCCCGCCGCGCCGGTCGCCGCGCCGGTGTCGGCACCCGTGTCGGTCGGCCTCGACGGCCGCCCCGAGCAGCGCGTGCCCATGAGCCGCCTGCGCGCCCGCGTGGCCGAGCGCCTGCTGCAGTCCCAGTCCGAGAACGCCATCCTGACCACGTTCAACGAGGTCAACATGCAGGCCATCATGAACCTGCGCAAGCAATACAAGGACCAGTTCGAGAAAGAGCACGGCGTCAAGCTCGGCTTCACCTCCTTCTTCGTCAAGGCCGCGGTCGCCGCCCTCAAGCGCTACCCCATCGTCAACGCCTCGGTCGACGGCAAGGACATCATCTATCACGGCTACTTCGACATCGGCATCGCGGTCGGCAGCCCGCGCGGCCTGGTGGTGCCCATCCTGCGCAACGCCGACCAGCTCTCGATCGCCGAGATCGAAAAGCAGATCGCCGATTTCGGCCGCCGCGCCCAGGACGGCAAGCTCGGCCTCGAGGAACTGACCGGCGGCACCTTCTCGATCTCGAACGGCGGCGTGTTCGGCTCGATGCTGTCGACGCCGATCATCAACCCGCCGCAATCGGCGATCCTCGGCATCCACGCCACCAAGGACCGTCCGGTGGCGGAAAACGGCCAGGTCGTGATCCGCCCGATGAACTACCTCGCCCTGTCCTACGACCACCGCATCATCGACGGCCGCGAAGCCGTCCTCGCGCTGGTGGCCATGAAAGAGGCCCTCGAGGATCCGCAGCGCCTGCTGCTCGGCGTCTGAGCCCGCCTTGCGCGTCGCGCGCCCCGTGATCCCGGCCGGTGGTCCGCCGGGGATGCCGTGGGCGCGTCTTTCCGGTGCGCGCCGGCTCCGGCCGGGCGCCGCCTGAACACCATTTATGAGTACAGTCATGGCAAAACAATTCGATGTGATCGTGATCGGCGCGGGCCCCGGCGGCTATATCGCGGCGATCCGCGCCGCCCAGCTCGGCCTGTCGGTGGCCTGCGTGGACGCCTGGTCCAACGCGGCGGGCAAGCCCGCCCCCGGCGGCACCTGCACCAACGTCGGCTGCATCCCCTCCAAGGCGCTGCTGCAGTCCTCCGAGCATTTCGAGCAGGTCAATCACCACCTGGGCGACCACGGCATCCAGGTCAAGGGCGTGAGCCTGGACCTGGCCAGGCTGATCGGCCGCAAGGACACCGTCGTCAAGCAGAACAACGACGGCATCCTCTACCTGTTCAAAAAGAACAAGGTGTCGTTCTTCCACGGCACCGGCGCCCTGTCGGCCAAGACCGATTTCGGCTGGCTGGTGAAGGTCTCCGGCACCACCGAGGACGAGCTCGAGGGGCGCCACGTGATCGTGGCGACCGGCTCCGTCGCCCGCGAGCTGCCGGGCGTGCCCTTCGACGAGACGCAGGTCCTGTCCAATGACGGCGCGCTGCGCATCCCGGCGGTGCCCAAAAAGCTCGGCATCATCGGCGCGGGCGTGATCGGACTCGAGATGGGCAGCGTGTGGCGCCGCCTGGGCGCCGAGGTCACCATCCTCGAGGCCATGCCCGAGTTCCTCGCCGCCGTCGACCGCGACGTGGCCAAGGAGGCCCAAAAGGCCTACGCCAAGCAGGGCCTCGACATCCAGACCGGCGTGCGCATCGGCGAGGTCAAGACCTCGGCCAAGGGGGTCGCCGTCAGCTACGTCGACGCGGCGGGCGCCGAACAAAAGCTCTCGGTCAGCCACCTGATCGTCTCGATCGGCCGCGTGCCCAACACCCAGGGCCTGGGCGCCGACGTCGTGGGCCTCAAGCTCGACGAGCGCGGCTTCGTGGTCGTGGACGAGGATTGCCGCAGCAGCCTCGCCAACGTCTGGGCGGTGGGCGACGTGGTGCGCGGCCCCATGCTGGCGCACAAGGCCGAGGAGGAAGGCGTGGCGGTCGCCGAGCGCATCGCCGGCCAGCACGGCCATGTGGATTTCGACACGGTTCCCTGGGTGATCTACACCTCGCCCGAGGTGGCCTGGGTGGGCAAGACCGAGCAGGCCCTCAAGGCCGAAGGCCGCGAGTACAAGGCGGGCAGCTTCCCCTTCATGGCCAACGGGCGCGCGCGGGCCCTGGGCGACACCACCGGCTTCGTCAAGATCCTGGCCGACGCCCGGACCGACGAGGTCCTGGGCGTGCACATCGTGGGCCCCATGGCCTCCGAGCTGATTGCCGAGGCGGTGACCATCATGGAATTCCGCGGCGCGGCCGAGGACATCGCCCGGATCTGCCATGCGCATCCGACCCTCTCGGAAGCCGTCAAGGAGGCCGCCCTCGCGGTCGACAAGCGCACGCTGAACCTGTGATCCGCCCGGCATGAACGTCCGGGAATACTACGAGGAAGCCCTGCGCGAGCGGGGCTTCCTCGCTGACGGCGCCCAGCGGGCCGCCGTCGAGCGCCTGCAGCGCTACTACGACGACTGGATCGAGTTCAAGCGCCAGCGCTCCAGCCCCCTGAAAAAACTCTTTCTGCATCCCGCGGTCCCCCGCGGCGTGTACATGTGGGGCGGGGTGGGGCGCGGCAAGAGCTTCCTGATGGATGCGTTCTACCTGACGGTGCCGGTCAAGCGCAAGACGCGCCTGCACTTCCACGAGTTCATGCGCGGCGTGCACCGCGAGATGCGCGAGGTCAGCGGCGAGCCCGATCCCCTGGACCACGTGGCGCGCAAGGTGGCCAGGCGCTACCGCCTGATCTGCTTCGACGAGTTCCACGTCTCGGACGTGGCCGACGCCATGATCCTGTACCGCCTGCTGTCCAGGCTGTTCGAGTATGGCACCTCCTTCGTCATGACCTCCAACTACGAGCCGTCCACCCTGTATCCGGACGGCCTGCATCGGGACCGCATCCTGCCGGCGATCGAGCTGATCCGGGCCCGCATGGACGTGCTGAACGTGGATGCCGGCACCGACTACCGGCGCCGCACGCTGGGCGGCCTGCGCACCTACCTGACGCCGATCACGGCGGCCACCCACGACGAGCTGCGGGCGGCCTTCGAGCGCCTGGCCGACACGGCGCCGCAAAAGCCCGTGCTGACCATCGAAAACCGCCAGATCCAGGCCGTGGCCCTCGCGGGCACGGTGGTCTGGTTCGATTTCGCGACCCTGTGCGGGGGCCCCCGCTCGCAGAACGACTACCTCGAGCTGGTCGATCGCTTCCAGACCGTGATCCTCTCGGACGTCCCGCGCATGACGCCGCGCCAGGCCTCCGAGGCCCGGCGCTTCACCTGGCTGGTGGACGTGCTCTACGATCACCGGGTCAAGCTCATCATGTCCGCCCAGTGTCCCGCCGACGAGTTATATACTCAGGGTCCCATGTCCAATGAATTCCACCGCACCGTCTCGCGCCTGATGGAAATGCAGTCGCGCGAATACCTGGACGAGCCGCGCCGGGCGGCGGTGGCGCTCTGAACCGGACCCCTCGCAGTCTACAGGCACCGATCGCATGACCACCACCACGACGCGCGTCCTCACCGGCATCACGACCTCCGGCACGCCCCACCTGGGCAATTACGCGGGCGCCATCCGGCCCGCCATCCACTCCAGCACCCAGGCGGGCGTGGACGCCTTCTTTTTCCTGGCCGACTACCATGCGCTGATCAAGTGCGACGACCCGGCCCGCATCGCCCGTTCGCGCCTCGAGATCGCCGCCACCTGGGTCGCGGCCGGCCTGGACCCGGACCGCGTCACGTTCTACCGGCAGTCCGACATTCCCGAGATCCCCGAGCTGTGCTGGATGCTGACCTGCGTCACGGCCAAGGGCCTGATGAACCGCGCCCACGCCTACAAGGCCTCGGTCGACGCCAACGTCGCAAAGTCCGTCGATCCGGACGACGGCGTGACCATGGGCCTGTTCTCGTATCCCGTGCTGATGGCCGCCGACATCCTGATGTTCAATGCGCACCGGGTGCCCGTCGGGCGCGACCAGATCCAGCACCTCGAGATGACGCGCGACATCGCCCAGCGCTTCAACCACCTGTACGGCGGCGGCGAGGCGCTGTTCGTGCTGCCCGAGGTGCAGATCGACGAGGAGGTGGCCACGCTGCCGGGCCTGGACGGGCGCAAGATGTCCAAGAGCTACGACAACACGATCCCCCTGTTCGAGGGCGGCCCCGGGGCGCTGAAATCGGCCGTGGCCCGGATCGTCACCGATTCGCGCGAGCCCGGCGAGCCCAAGGACGCCGAGGGCTCGCACCTGTACACGCTGTACCGGGCCTTCGCCACGCCGCAGCAGGCGGCGGATTTCCGCGCGGCCCTCGAGGGCGGCCTGGGCTGGGGCGAGGCCAAGCAGGCGCTGTGCGAGCGGATCGAGGCGCAGATCGGCCCGATGCGCGGGCGCTACGCCGAGCTGATGGCGCATCCCGGGCGCATCGAGGACATCCTCCAGGCCGGCGCCGCCAAGGCGCGGCGCATCGCCGTGCCCTTCATGGCGCGCCTGCGCGAGGCCGTGGGCCTGCGCCCGCCCGCCGTGGCCGCCGGCGCCGCCGGACGGGCGGCCGGCCCCGCCGCGGGCGCCGCCCGCCATGGCGGCCGCGCCCGCATCGTGTCCTTCCGCGACGAGGACGGCCTGTTCCGCCAGCGGCTCTTTGGCGCCGACGGCGCCGAGCTGCTGCTCTCCGAGCCCTTCGGCGACCCCAAGGTGCTGAACGGCCTGGGCCGCTCCTTCGCCGGCCGCGACCTGTCCGGCCTGCCGGCCGGCGATGATGGCCTGGTCAGCCTCGAGGCCGACGGCCTCTGCTGGGCGCGTGTCCCGGCCGACCGCCTGGAGGCGGTGCGGGACGCCCTGGCGGCGGTGTAGCGCCGCGGATCGTTCGGCGGCGTTTTCAGCGGCGTTTCACTTCAGCGGCGTTTTCAGCGGCGTCCATCTTCAGCGGCGTTTCACCCCGGGCAGTACGCACAGCATCTCGAAGGCCAGGTTGGCGGCGAGCAGGGCGGTATTGCCGTGGGGATCATACGGTGGTGAGACCTCGACGATATCCGCGCCAACGATGTCCAGGCCCCACGTCCCGCGGATGATTTCCAGCGCCTGGGGGACGGTCAGGCCGCCGATTTCCGGCGTGCCGGTGCCCGGGGCGTAGGCGGGGTCGATCCCGTCGATGTCGAAGCTGAGATAGACCGGGCCCTCCCCGAGTTGGCCGCGCACCTGCTCCATGAGCGGCTGCAGCGAGCGGTGCCAGCATTCCTCGACCTGGACGACGCGGAATCCCTGCTGCCGGCACCAGTCGAAATCCTCGGCGGTATAGCCCGTGCCGCGCAGGCCGATCTGGACGACGCGCGAGCCGTCGAGCAGGCCTTCCTCGACGGCCCTCCGGAAGGGGGTGCCGTGCGCGATCCTTTCGCCGAACATGGTGTCGTTGACGTCCGCGTGCGCGTCGACGTGCACCAGGCCGACGGGCCCGTGGCGCCGCCGCATGGCGCGCAGGATGGGCAGGGCGATGGTGTGGTCGCCTCCCAGGGTGATGGGCCGGCAGCCTTCGGCGACGATGTGGTCGTAGGCGCTTTCGATGCGGCCGATCGAATCGGCCAGATTGAAGGTGTTGATGGCCACGTCGCCGATGTCGGCGACCTGGAAGGAATCGAAGGGCGCGGCGCGCGTGGCCATGTTGTAGGGCCGCAGCAGGGCGGACTCGGCGCGGATCTGGCGCGGCCCGTAGCGGGTGCCGGATCGGTTCGAGGTGCCGATGTCCAGCGGCACCCCGACGAAGCAGGCGCCCAGCCCGCGGGCGTCGGGCGCGAGGGGCAGGCGCATCATCGTGGCGATGCCCCCGAACCGCGGCATCTCGTTGCCGCCCAGGGGCTGGTTGTAGTCGGCGTTCATGGGTTTTCCTCCTTGCAAGGCGCATCCGCGCGGCGCGCGGCCCGTCCGCGGGTCATGGTTCGGTCCTCCCGCGCCATCCTGGCTCAGTCCTCCCGCACCATCTTGGCCTCGGTGCGGCCGCGCAGCCATTCCAGGACCAGCAGCAGCGCCGTCGAGAACAGGATCAGGATGGTCGCCACGGCGGCGATCACCGGGCTGATGTTCTCGCGGATGCCGGTGAACATCTGGCGCGGCAGGGTGACCTGCTCGGGGCCGGCCAGGAACAGCGTGATCACGATTTCATCGAAGGCGGTGGCGAAGGCGAACAGGGCGCCCGCGATGATGCCGGGCGCGATGATGGGCAGCGTCACGCCGAAGAAGCTGCGGACGGGGCCGGCGCCCAGGCTGTAGCTGGCGCGCAGCAGATTGGGATCGAAGCCCTGCAGCGTCGCCGAGACGGTGGTGACCACGAAGGGCGCGCCGATCGCGGCCAGGGCGAGGATCAGGCCGCCATAGCTGTTGACCAGGCCGTAGGGGGCGAAGAACAGGTAGATCCCCAGGCCGGTCACCACCAGCGGCACGATCATCGGCGAGATCAGCACCGCCATCAGCAGCCCCTTGCCGCGGAATTGCGCGCGGTGCAGGCCCGCCGCGGCCAGCGTGCCCAGGATGGTGGCGAGCAGGGTGGCGGCCGGGGCGACGATGAAGCTGTTGGCCGTCGCCCGGGCCCAGTCGTCCGACTGGAACAGGGTCTCGTACCAGTGCAGCGAGAACGACTGGATCGGATAGAGCAGCATCGAACTGCGGTTGAACGACAGCGGGATGATCACCAGGATGGGCAGCAGCAGGAACACCAGGATCAGCACGCACAGGATGCGCAGCGCGTAGTGCCAGGCGCGCTCGATGGGGGACAGGTGGGGCGGGAGTCCGGTCTTGAACATGGGTCGCGTCCTCCGGGCCCTAGTTCAGGGCCAGTTCCCTGCCGGAGATCCGGCGGTACAGGGCGTAGAGCAGCAGGGTGGCCGCCAGCAGGATCAGTCCCAGCGCGCTGGCCATGCCCCAGTTGATGGTCTGGTTGGTGAAATACGCCACGTAGTAGCTGATCATCTGGTCGCCGGCGCCGCCCAGCAGGGCCGGCGTGATGTAGTAGCCGATGGCGATGATGAACACCAGCAGCGATCCGGCCGCGACGCCGGGGTAGGTCTGCGGCACGTAGACCCGCCAGAAGGCGGCGAAGGGATGGCTGCCCAGGGAAATGGCGGCGCGCTGGTAGCTGGGCGGGACCGACTGCATGACGCTGTACAGGGGCAGCACCATGAAGGGCAGCAGTATGTGGACCATGGCGATGTAGACGCCCAGGCGATTGAACAGCAGGGGCAGGGGCTCCGCGATCAGGCCCAGGCCCTCCAGGGCGCCGTTGATCAGGCCTTCGCGCTGCAGCAGCACCACCCAGGCGGCGATGCGCACCAGTACCGAGGTCCAGAAGGGGATGAGGATGCAGATCAGCACCAGGTTGGCCCGCCGCTTGGGCAGGCACGTGATCCAGTAGGCCAGGGGATAGCCCAGCACGAGGGTGATCAGCGTCACCACCAGGCTGATGACGAAGGTGCGCGAAAAGATTTCCTGGAAGGCCGAGGTGTCGGGAGGCGCCGCCACGATGCGTCCGTGGGCGTCGAGCTTCAGGTCCAGCGAGGCCAGCAGGTAATAGGGCGTCCAGGACCGTTCGTTGCCGGCGATCACCGCCCAGTAGGCGGGCTCGGCCCAGCGCTTGTCCAGGTCCGTCAGCCGCGCGCGGGCGTCGGCCGCGTCGGCCGCCTGGAGGGGCATGCGCCGCAGGGTCTTGAAGATCAGCGAGCGGTAGCCGGGGATTTCGTAGTTCAGGCGCCGGGCCAGTTCGCCGGCGGCCGGGGAGCTCTTGGCCTGCGACAGGTCCTGGACCAGCGCCTCGAAGGCCGCGTCGGGCGGGTCGGAGCGGCCGTCCCAGCCGGCCAGCGCCTGCAGGGTGTGGGGCAGGGTGCCGATGACCTCGGGATTGCCGACGGCCCGGGTCAGCAGGGAGGCGATCGGGATCACGAAGATCGCCAGCAGGAACAGGGCCAGCGGCCCGACCAGCAGGAGGGCGCGCCAGGTCCGGCGCCGCTGCGCCGCGCGCATCGAGCGCCGGATGGCGCCGGGATCGTCGAGAGTCGTGTCCATGGCGGAAGTCCTCCGAGGGTCGGGAGGGGCCGGCGCCCGGCCGGCCCCGCGCCCGTTCAGCGGGCGGCCCAGGCCGTGAAGCGCTGCTCGAGCTCCTCGCCGTGGTCGGTCCAGAACTCGAGGTCGTTGAACAGGGCGTTGCGGGCGTTCGCCGGGGAGTTGGGCAGGTTGGCCAGGATGTCGGAACCGAGCATGCCGATGGCCTTCTTGCTGACCGGGCCGTAGGCGATGTTGCGCGAGTAGGCCGCCTGCGCCTCGGGCGAGCTGGCGTAGCGGATGAATTCGATCGCCTGGTCCTTGTTGGGCGAGCCCGTCGGAATGACCCAGTAGTCGAAATCGTAGACGCCCTGGGCCCAGACGATCTTCAGGGGCCGCCCTTCGCGCTGCGCCGCGTCGATGCGGCCGTTGTAGACGGTGGACATGACGACGTCGCCGGCGCTCAGCATCTGCGGCGGCTGGGCGCCGGCCTCCCACCACTGGATGTGGGGCTTGAGCTCGTCGAGCTTCTTGAAGGCGCGATCCACGCCCTCGGGCGTGGACAGGACCTTGTAGACGTCCTGCGTCGGCACGCCGTCGGCCATCAGCGCGAACTCGACGTTGTAGTGCGCGGTCTTGCGCATGCCGCGCTTGCCGGGGATTTTCTTGACGTCCCAGAAATCGGCCCAGCCGTTCGGCGGGGTCTTGAGCGTCTCGGCGTTGTAGCCCAGGACGGTGGACCAGACGAAGGTGCCCACGCCGCAGAACTGCAGGGCGCCGCGCACCATGTCGCCCTTGTCCAGGATCGTGCCCCAGTCGATGTTTTCATACAGGCCCTCGTCGCAGCCCCGGCCCAGGTCGCTGGTCTCTATCTCGACGACGTCCCAGACCACGCTGTTGGACTGGACCATGGCCTTGACCTTGGCCTGTTCGCCGTTGTAGGCGACGGGGATGACTTTCTTGCCGGTCTTTTTCTCGAAAGGCTGGATGAAGGCGACGTTCTGGGCGTCGCCGTTGGCGCCGCCGAAGTTGACGACCGTCAGGTCGCGGGCATGGGACGGGGCCTGGAGCAGGGCGAGGGGGATCGCCAGGGCCAGGGCCGTCGTGAGAGCGCGTGTTTTCATGCTTGTCTCCGTTTTGGTGGGAATGTCAGGGGTGGAAGATGCGGACGTGCCCGGGGTCGACCCGCAGGGGGATGAGGGTTCCGGGGGTGTGCGCCCCCGCGTCCGCGGCCAGGGGCATTTTGACGAAGAAGGCATCGCCGCCGTCCAGGCGGCAGCGCAGGCGCACGTGGTCGCCGAAGTAGACCTCGTCGACCGCGCGGGCCTGGAAGGCGTTGGCGTCGCCCTCGGCGGCCGGCAGGATGCGCTCGGGGCGCATCGCCACGATGCAGGGGGCGCCGGCCGGCAGGCCCTGGACGTTGAGCCCGCGCAGCCGCACGCCGCCGGCCAGCTCGACCTGGCACAGTCCCCCCTCGATGGCGCGCACGGTGCCGGGGAACTGGTTGCTGTCGCCCACGAAGCCCGCCACGAAGCGGTTGCACGGGGCTTCGTACAGCGCGTCGGCGGCGCAGACCTGCTGGATGATGCCCTGGTCGAACACCGCGATGCGGTTGCTCATGGTGAGGGCCTCGCTCTGGTCGTGGGTGACGTAGACGAAGGTGATGCCCAGTTGCCGGTGCAGGGCCTTGAGCTCGAGCTGCATGTGCTCGCGCAGTTGCTTGTCCAGCGCGCCCAGCGGCTCGTCCATGAGGACGATCTTGGGCTGGAAGACCAGGGCGCGCGCCAGGGCCACGCGCTGCTGCTGGCCGCCCGAGAGCTGGGCGGGGTAGCGCTTGGCGAAGCCCTCCATCTGCACCATGGACAGGGCCTCGTGGATGCGCTGCGCGCGCCGGGCGGCGGGCATCTTGCGCACCTTCAGCGGATATTCCAGGTTGCGCTCGACCGTCAGGTGGGGAAACAGGGCGTAGTTCTGGAACACCATGCCCAGGTTGCGGTGGTGGGGCGGCACGTCGTTCAGGCGCCGGCCCTCGAGAAAGATATCGCCCTGCGTCGGATATTCGAAGCCGGCGAGCATCATCAGGCAGGTGGTCTTGCCCGATCCGGAAGGGCCGAGCAGGGACAGGAACTCGCCGGCGTGGATGTCGAGGTTGAGGTCCCGGACGACCAGGTGGGTGCCATCGTAGGATTTCTGGACGCCCTGGAATCGGACCAGGGGCTCAGGGGCGGGAACTGCGGGCATCGGGGCAACCTCCGGGGCGGGGAAAGGGCAGGCGGATCCTGGCATCAGCGCGGCGGGTTCGCGGCCATCGCTTCCCGGAGGATAGTCAGGCCTTCCTCCAGCAGGCCATCGGGGATTGTCAGGGGAAACAGGAAACGGATGACGTGGCCGTGGGCGCCGCAGGTCAGCAGGATCAGGCCATGATCGCGCGCGCTGCGCTGGATGCGGGCGGCCGTGTCGGGATCCGGCCGGCCGTCCGGGCCGCGGAACTCGGCGGCCACCATGGCGCCCAGGCCGCGGATGTCCGCCACCCGCGGGTGCGCGAAACCGATCAGCGCCTGGCGCAGGCGCCGGCCCAGGGCCTCGGCGCGCGCGGCCAGGCCTTCCTCCTCGATCACGTCCAGCACGGCCAGGGCGGAGGCGATGGCCAGCGGATTGCCCGCGTAGGTGCCGCCCAGCGAGCCGCGCGGCGCGGCGTCCATGAGATCGGCCCGGCCGCAGACGGCGGACAGCGGCATGCCGCCGGCCAGGCTCTTGGCCATGGTGATCAGGTCGGGGACGACGCCCGAATGCTCGATGGCGAACATCCTGCCGGTGCGGGCGAAGCCGGTCTGGACCTCGTCGGCGATCAGCAGGATGCCGTGGGCGTCGCAGCGCGCGCGCAGCGCCTGCAGGAGCTCGGGCGGCGCGACGTTGAAGCCGCCTTCGCCCTGGACCGGCTCGACGACGATGGCCGCCACCCGGCCCGGGGCGATGTCGGCCTTGAACAGCAGGTCCAGCGCGCGCAGGGAATCCTCGGTGGACACGCCGTCCAGCGGGCTGGGGAAGGGGATGTGGTAGACCTCGGCCGGCAGCGGGCCGAAGTCCTGCTTGTAGGGCGCGACCTTGCCGGTCAGGGCCATGCCCATGAAGGTGCGGCCGTGGAAGGCGCCCGAAAAGGCGATGACCCCAGTGCGCCCGGTGGCGGCGCGCGCGATCTTCACGGCGTTTTCGAGGGCCTCGGCGCCGGTCGTGAAGAAGGCGGTCTTCTTGGGATGATCGCCGGGCGTCAGGCGATTGATGCGCTCGGCCAGCTCGACGTAGGAGCCGTAGGGCGCGACCTGGAAGGCGGTGTGGGTGAAGGCGTCGAGCTGCGCGCGGATGGCCTGCACGATGCGCGGATGGCGATGGCCGGTATTGGCCACGGCGATGCCGGCGGCGAAATCGATGTAGCGCCGGCCCTCCACGTCCCACAGCTCGGCGTTCAGGGCGCGGCTCGCGTAGAAGTCGCAGGCGATGCCGATGCCGTTGGGGATGGCCGCGTTCTTGCGGGCCTGCCAGTCCTGGTTGCTTTCCGTCATGATCGTCTCCTGTGGCGGGGCGGCTGTTCCCGGCCTCTTTTTTTTTCACTATACTGATCTTTTGGTTTATCAAATAGATCCATTTTTACAAAATCAATGGGGCCAATTTGGACGCGTTCATCCTCTCTGAGTGGTTGCAACAGCACTTTGCTCCCGGCGACGGTGGTCCCGCCTACCATCGCCTCTATCGATTGATCTGTAGGGCCATTCTGGAGGGGCATCTGGCGGCCGGTGCCCGCCTGCCGTCCTCGCGCGATCTGGCGGCCGAGCTGGGCATCGCCCGCAATACGGTCCTGCAGGTCTACGACCAGTTGGCCGAGGAAGGCTACGTGCATGCGGGCGTGGGCCGCGGCACCTATGTCGAGGACATCAGCCAGGACCTGGTCGAGCCCGCGGCCGTCGACGAGGGCGGCGAGCCGGCGGCGGCGCGCGCCGCGGCGGGGCACGATCTTTCGCGCCGCGGGCGCCGCCTGCTGTCCAATCTGGGCTTTTCCAACCGGCAGTCCGGCGCCTTCATGCCCGGCATCCCGGACGTGCGGGAATTCCCCCTCAAGACCTGGTCCCGCATCCAGAACCGCCAATGGCGCGCCGGCCCCTGGGACCTGATGCGCTACGCGCCGGCCGGCGGCCATGGCCCGCTGCGGCAGGCGATCTCGGACTACCTGGGCAGCGTGCGTTCCGTGCGCAGCACGGCCCAGCAGGTCGTGATGACCACCGGCATCCACCAGGGCATCGACGTGGCGGCGCGGCTGCTGTGCGATCCGGGCGATACGGTCTGGGTCGAGGAGCCCGCCTACTGGGGCGTGCGCAACCTGCTGATGTCGCTGGGGCTGCGCCTGGTGCCGATCCGCGTGGACGACGAGGGCATCTGGCCGGGGGAGGCCGAGCGCGCCCATCCTCCCCGGCTGATCGTCGTCGCGCCCTCGCACCAGTATCCGCTGGGCATGGTGATGAGCCTGGCGCGGCGCCGCATGCTGCTGGACTATGCGCGCCAGGTCTCGTGCTGGATCCTGGAGGACGACTACGACAGCGAGTTCCGCTACGACACGCGCCCGCTTTCATCCCTGCAGGGCATGGACGAGGCCGGGCGGGTGCTGTATGCCGGCAGCTTCAGCAAGACCCTGTGCCCGGGCCTGCGGGTGGGCTTTCTCGTCGTGCCGCAGGCGCTGGCGGGCGCCTTCGCCGATTCGGTCGCCGAGCTCTACCGCGAGGGCAACATGATGACCCATGCCGTCCTGGCGGACTTCATCCGCGAGGGCCACCTGAGCTCGCACATCCGCCGCGTGCGCAGGCGCTACGCGGAACGCCGCGCCTGCCTGATCGAGGAGATCCGCCGGCATTTCGGCGACTCGCTGGACGTCGTCGGAGGGGAGGCCGGACTGCATCTCATCCTGGCGCTGCCCGATGGCGTGGACGACACCCTGGTCGTGCGCGACGCCCTGCAGCAGGGCGTGGTCACGCGCGCGCTCAGTACCTATTACACGGACCGGGCGCATGCGCGTCCCGGACTGCTGCTGGGCTACGCCGGCGCGACCCCCGAGGAAATCCGCCCCGCCTTCGACACGCTCGCCCGCGTGATGGGCGCCTATCTCTGACTTTCGAAAAAAGGAATCGATCCATGAGGACCCCCGACCGCCTGGCGCGCAGCGACGTCGCCTACCAGTTGCACTCCTACACCAGCGCGCCGCGCCTGCGCCAGGAGGGCCCCTGCATCATGGCCCGCGGCGAGGGCATCCACGTGTACGACACCGCGGGCAAGGAATACATCGAGGGCATGTCGGGGCTGTGGAGCGTGGCCGTGGGCTTTGGCGAGCCCCGCCTGATCGAGGCGGCGCGCCGCCAGATGGAATGCCTGCCCTTCTATCACACCTTCAGCCAGAAATCGAACGTGCCCTCGATCGAGCTCGCGGAAAAGCTGGTGGGCCTCACGGGCGGGCGCATGGCCCAGGCGTTCTTCACCAATTCGGGATCGGAGGCCAACGACACCATCGTCAAGATGGTCTGGTACTACAACAACGCCCTGGGCCGCCCGGAAAAGAAAAAGATCATCGCCCGCCACCGCGGCTACCACGGGGTCACCGTGGCCTCGGCGAGCCTCACCGGCCTGCCGGGCAACCACCGCAGCTTCGACCTGCCCCTGCCCAGGATCCTGCATGCGCGCTGCCCGCACTGGTACCGCGAGGGCCTGCCGGACGAGACCGAGGCCGCGTTCGCCGATCGGCTGGCCGCCGAGCTCGAGGCGATGATCCTGCGGGAGGGGCCGGAGACGGTGGCCGCCTTCATCGGCGAGCCCGTCATGGGCGCCGGCGGGGTGATCGTGCCTCCCGAGGCCTACTGGCCCAAGGTGCAGGCGGTCTGCCGCAAGCACGATGTGCTGGTGATCGCCGACGAGGTCATCACGGGTTTCGGGCGCACGGGGCGGATGTTCGGCTCGGAGCTGTTCGGCATTGAGCCGGATTTCATGACCCTGTCCAAGCAGCTCACGTCCTCGTACCAGCCCCTGGCCGCCGTGCTGATGAACGAGCGCGTGGCCTCGGTGATCGCCCGCCACAGCGGCGAGCTGGGCACTTTCGGCCATGGCTATACGGCCAGCGGCCATCCGGTGGCGGCCGCCGTGGCGCTGGAGAACATCCGTGTGATCGAGGAGCGCGGGCTGGTCGACAACGCCGCCGCGGCCGGCGCCGTGCTGCAGCGCCGGCTGCGGGAACTGGCGGGCCATCCCCTGGTGGGCGAGGTGCGCGGCGTGGGCCTGATCGCCGCGGTGGAACTGGTGGCCGACCAGGCGACGCGCGCGCCCTTCGATCCGGCCGGCACGGCCGGTGCCCGGGTCGTGGGCCGGGCCCAGGACAATGGCCTGATCCTGCGCGGCATCCAGGACAGCGTGGCCTTCTGCCCGCCGCTGATCATCACCGGGGCGCAGGTCGACGAGCTGGCGGACCGGTTCACGCGCTCGCTGGAGGAGGCGGCCCGCTCGCTGTGAGCCCGTCCGCCGCCGCGCCGTCGCCCCGCGCCTGCTCGACCAGCCAGTCGCGGAAATGGACGAGGGCGGGCAGGGAGGCCTTGCGCTCGGGGACGATGAGGTGGAAGGCGCGCTGGCCGGGGCCGCTGTGCGGGTTCAGCACGGCCAGGGCGCCCTGGGCCAGCTCCTGCTGGATCAGGAAGGGCGGGATCAGGGCCACGCCCAGCCCGTCGCTGGCCGCCTGGGCCAGCATCGAGAACAGCTCGAGCCGCATGCCCGCCATGTCGGCGGGCGCCGCGACGCCGGCCGAGGCGAACCATTCCCGCCAGGCGGTGGGCCGGGTGCTCTGCTGCAGCAGCGGCAGGGCGGCGATGGCGCCGGCGTCCAGCGGGCCGGCGGCCAGCAGCGGGCTGCACACCGGAACGGGGTTCTCGCGCATCAGGAAATGGGCCCGGGTGCCCGGCCAGCGCGGATCGCCCGAATAGATGGCCGCGTCGAATTCCGTGTCCTCGAACAGAAAGGGGCGGGTGCCGGTGACGAGGTTGACCTGCAGCCCCGGGCGCGCGGCGCGCAGCCCGGCCAGGCGGGGCAGCAGCCAGCGGGTGGCGAAGGTGGGCACCACGGCGAGCTCGAGCACGCCGCCGCTCTGGTGGGCCATGATGGCCTGGGTGTCGCGCTCCAGCGCGTCGAGCTGCCGGCGCACCAGCCGGCCGTAGCGCTCGCCCGCGTCGGTCAGGCGCACGCCGCGGCGCGCGCGCTGGAACAGCGGCACGCCGACGAGCGCCTCGAGGCCGGCGACCTGGCGGCAGATCGCGCCCTGGGTCAGCGAGAGCTCTTGCGCGGCGCGGGTGAAGCTCTCGTGCCGCGCGGCGGCCTCGAAGGCCTGCAGGGCCTGGGTGCTGGGAAGGCGTTTACGCATGTACGGAGTGAATAAAAATCACAGATAGCGCAGTTTATATCGATTGTGCGCGGGGAAATATCTGGATAGTATGCCAGAACATCACTGGTTGAATGCCAGAACATCACTGATCGCATCTTTTCTTTTGGAGAATTCCCATGTCCGCCTCCCGCCCCCGGTTCGAATGGCTCGATCCCCTGCTGCTGGACCAGCAACTGAACGACACCGAGCGCATGGTGCGCGATGCCGCCCGCGCCTATGCCCAGGACCGCCTGCTGCCCCGGGTCCAGCTCGCCTTCCGCAATGAGCAGACCGATCCGGCGATCTTCCGCGAGATGGGCGAGCTCGGCCTGCTGGGCGCCACGATCCCCGAGCAATACGGCGGCGCGGGCATGAACTACGTGTGCTACGGGCTGATCGCCCGCGAGGTCGAGCGGGTCGATTCCGGCTACCGCTCGATGATGAGCGTGCAGAGCTCGCTGGTCATGGTGCCCATCGACGCCTTCGGCACGACCGCGCAAAAAGAAAAATACCTGCCGAAGCTCGCCTCGGGCGAGTGGATCGGCTGCTTCGGCCTGACCGAGCCCGACCACGGCTCGGACCCGGGCTCGATGGCCACGCGCGCCAAGAAAGTGCCGGGCGGCTACAGCCTGACGGGGGCCAAGACCTGGATCACCAACAGCCCGATCGCCGACGTGTTCGTGGTCTGGGCCAAGGACGAGGCCGGCGACATCCGCGGCTTCATCCTGGAAAAGGGCTGGAAGGGCCTGTCGGCGCCCGCCATCCACGGCAAGGTCGGCCTGCGCGCCTCGATCACGGGCGAGATCGTGCTGGACGAGGTCTTCGTGCCCGAGGAAAACGCCTTCCCCGACGTGCGCGGCCTGAAGGGCCCCTTCACCTGCCTGAATTCGGCGCGCTACGGCATCGCCTGGGGCGCCCTGGGCGCGGCCGAGGCCTGCTACGAGACCGCGCGCCAGTACGTGCTGGACCGCAAGCAGTTCGGCCGCCCCCTGGCCGCCAACCAGCTCATCCAGAAAAAGCTCGCCGACATGCTGACCGAGATCACGCTGGGCCTGCAATCCGTGCTGCGCGTCGGCCGCCTCAAGGACGAAGGCCAGGCGCCGGTGGAAATCACTTCCATCATCAAGCGCAATTCCTGCGGCAAGGCCCTGGACATCGCCCGCGTGGCGCGCGACATGCTGGGCGGCAACGGGATTTCCGACGAGTTCTGCATCGCCCGCCACCTGGTCAACCTCGAGGTGGTGAACACCTACGAGGGCACGCACGACGTGCACGCCCTGATCATCGGGCGCGCCATCACCGGCATCGCCGCCTTCGCCAACTGAGGGGGCGCGGGCATGGCGCAGGAAACCGCCGCCGCGCCCCGGGGCGCCTTGTCGCACATCCGCGTCCTGGACCTCTCGCGCGTGCTCGCCGGCCCCTGGGCCACGCAGATCCTGGGCGACCTGGGCGCCGACGTCATCAAGATCGAGCGCCCCGGCGCGGGCGACGACACGCGCGGCTGGGGGCCGCCGTGGATGCCGGGCGGCGAGGACGGCGGCGCGCGCGTCGCGGCCTATTACCTGTGCGCCAACCGCAACAAGCGCTCGGTGACGGTGGACATGGCCAGCGCCGAGGGCCAGGCGCTGATCCGCGCGCTGGCCTGCCGGTCGGACGTGCTGGTGGAAAACTTCAAGGCGGGCGGGCTGGCGCGCTATGGCCTGGACTACGACAGCCTGCATGCGCTCAACCCGCGCCTGGTGTATTGCTCCATCACGGGGTTCGGGCAGACCGGTCCGTACGCGGCGCGCGCGGGCTACGATTTCCTGGTGCAGGGCCTGGGCGGCCTGATGAGCATCACCGGCCGGCCCGACGGCGAGCCGGGCGGCGGGCCGATGAAGGCGGGCGTGGCGCTGACCGACATCCTGACCGGCCTGTACGCGGCCAATGCCATCCAGGCCGCGCTGGCGGCGCGTGAACGCAGCGGCGCCGGCCAGCACGTGGACATGGCGCTGCTGGACGTGCAGGTCGCCTGCCTGGCGAACCAGGCCATGAACTACCTGGCCACCGGACGCAGCCCGGGGCGGCTGGGCAATGCGCATCCCAGCATCGTGCCATACCAGGACTTCCCCACGGCGGACGGCCACATGATCCTCGCCATCGGCAACGACGGGCAATTCGCGCGCTTCTGCGAGGAAGCCGGCCGGCCGGACCTGGCGCAGGACCCTCGTTTCGCCACCAATCGGGCGCGGGTGGAGCATCGCGACGCCCTGATCCCCATCCTGCGACACCTGACCACGGCCCGCGGCACGGCCGACTGGGTGCGGGCGCTGGAATCCCGCGCCGTGCCCTGCGGTCCGATCAACGCGCTGGAGCAGGTGTTCGACGACGCCCAGGTGCGCGCGCGCGGCCTGCGCATCGAGATGCCGCATCCGGAAATCGGCGCGGTGCCGCTGGTGGCCAGCCCGATCCGCCTCTCGGACACCCCGGTGGATTACCGCCTGCCGCCACCCGCCCTGGGGGCGCACACGGCCTGCGTGCTGGAGGAGGTGCTGGGGCTGGCGCCGCGAGAGATCGAGGCCCTGCGGGCGCGCGGCGTGGTCTAGGACCGGGCCCCGGATGCGGGGCCCGCCGCATGCCCCTCCAGGCTCGCCGGGACGGGCCCTCGGCGGCGCGCCCCCTCCACATCCTCTTTTTGATTGGGATCAAAGGTTCCGCGCGCCGGGACGCGGAATGGGCGTCCGTTCATCTGAGGTCAATGTTCGGGTTCTTACCATGGATTCGATGGCTGCCGTCCGGCGGCCGCGGGAATGGGAGAACCCATCATGCACATGATCCGGAAATTCGGCGCCTGTCTGCTGGCGGCCTCGCTGGGCCTGGCCGCCGCGCCGGCGCTGGCGGCCGATGACTGCGACGTGCCGATCGAGCGCTGGCAGCCGCGCGACGCCGTCGACCGGCTGGCGGGCCAGAAGGGCTGGGACTTGAGGCGTGTGAAGATCGACGACGGCTGCTATGAGGTCACCGGCCGGGACGCCGACGGCCGGTCCTTCAAGGCCAAGCTCGATCCCGCGACCCTCGAGGTGGTGAAGATCAAGTACCGCGACCGGGACGACGACCACCGCCGCGACCGCGACCGCGACCGCGATCGCGGCCATCGCACGACTCCATCCAACTGATGAGGACCCCCACCATGAAGACTGCCTCCATCGCCGCCCTGCTGGCGGCCACCACGCTGGCGATTCCCGCCCTGGCCCAGAGCCGTACCGTCACCCTGTCGACCACGCTGCAGAACTACGGCGGCGACGGCGCCTACCTGGCCGTGTACCTGACCGACGCCCAGGGCGCCTATGCCGGCACCCTGTGGGTCGCGGGCGGCAAGGCCAAGTACTACAAGCACCTGCCCGACTGGCAGCGCCTGTCGGCGGGGGACGCCGCCCGGCTCGACGGGGTGACCGGCGCGAGCGTCGGCGAGGGCCGCACGCTGACGGTGACGGCCGAGCTGGCGGATGCGCTGTTCGATGCCGGCTACGAAGTGCGCGTCGACGCGGCGGTCGAGGACATGCGCGACAGCCCCTCCGAGATCCGCGTTCCCCTGACCACGGCGGGCGCCGGCCAGAAGACGGCCGGACGGCAGTTCATCCAGTCCTTCAGCTACGAGATCCGGTAATCATCATGCAATGGCGGCAGATTCACCGATGGCTGGGCCTGTGGGCGGGCGCCCTGGCCGTGGCCGTCGGGGTGAGCGGACTGGTCCTGGCCTTCTTTCCGGTGCGCGATGCGTGGCAGGCGCGGCCGGTCCCGGCCGGCCTGACGGTGGCCGAGCTGGCGGGCCGGGTCGCGGACCACGTGCCGGGCCTCGAGGAGATCCGGCGGACGCCGGCCGGCGACGTCATCGCCTATTCCTTCGACGGCAACCAGGCGCGGGCGAGCCGGGTGGATCCGGCCGACGGGCGGGTGCTGGGCGACTACCAGGCCTCGGGCGTCGAGCGCTGGGTCCGCAATCTGCATCGCTCTTTCTTCCTGGACGATCCCGGGCGCCTGGGGGTGGCGGGACTGGCCCTGGCCATGCTGCTGCTCTCGGTCTCGGGCACGCTGATGCTGGCCCGGCGCCTGGGCGGCTGGCGCCGCCTCGCGGGCCGGATCCGCGGGACGGCCGCCCAGCGGGTGCACGGGGTCGCGGGCCGCGTCCTGGTGCTGGTCCTCGCCCTGTCGTCGCTGACCGCCCTGTACATGAGCGCCACGACCTTCGGCCTGGTCCCGGCCGATTCGGACATCGATCCGGACGTGGTGTCCGCCCCGGGCGAGCAGCCCGACCTGGCGGTGGAGGACCTGCCCCTGCTGCGGGCGCTGTCGGCCGATGGACTGCGCAAGCTGAACTTCCCCGCGGCCAGCGACCCGGAGGACACCTGGGCGGTGGCCATGGACGAGGCTGAGGGCTGGATCGACCGGCGCAGCGGCCATGTGCTGGCCTGGGAGCCGGCGCCCGCCGCCCGGCGCATCCATGACTGGATCCACGCGCTGCACACCGGCCAGGGGCTGTGGGCCTGGGCGCTGGTGCTGGGCCTGATGGGGCTGTCCATCCCGGTCTTCTGGATTTCGGGCTTCCTGGTCTGGCGCCAGGGCCGCGGCCGCATCCCCCGGCTGGCCGACGACAGCCCGGCGCGGCGCGCCGAGGTCCTGATCTTCGTGGCGAGCGAGGGAGGCACCACCTGGGGCTTCGCCAAGGCCCTGCACGATGCTTTCGTGCGCGGCGGCCATGCCGTCCATACGGCCGCGCTCGAGCAGTTCCAGGTGCCCGGGTCCGCGCGCCAGGTGTTCGTGCTGGCCGCCACGTACGGGGATGGGCAGGCGCCGGCCCGCGCCGCCCGGGCGCTGGAGCGGATCGCGAGCCTGCCGCCGGGCGCGGTGCCCGTGACGGTGCTGGGCTTTGGCGATCGCCAGTTTCCCGCCTTCTGCGGCTATGCCGAGGCCCTCGAGCACACACTGCGAGAGCGCGGCTGGCCCCGGACCCTGCCGCTGGAATGCATACACCAGCAGTCCGCCCAGCAGTTCGACCGCTGGGGCGCGGCCCTGTCGCAGGCGCTGGGGGAGACGCTGGCCCTGGACTACGTGCCGCGGATTCCCGCCACCGTCGCGCTCGAGCTGGCCGGCCGCGAGGACTACGCGGGCGGCGCCAGCGGGCCGACGGCCGTGCTGCGCTTCCGCTGGTCCGATCCCGGCCCGCTCGGGCGCCTGCTGGGCCGGGGCATGCCGCGCTTCGAGGCCGGGGACCTGGTCGGCATCGTGCCGCCGGACAGCCCGGTGCCCCGGTACTATTCGCTGGCCTCGGGCCGGCGGGACGGGTTCCTGGAAATCTGCGTGCGGCGCATGCCCGGCGGCGCCTGTTCGGGCTTTCTGCATGGCCTGAAACCCGGGGACCGCATCCAGGCGTTCATCAAGCCCAACCCGGGATTCACCCTGGACGGCGCGCGGCGTCCGGTGGCGCTGATCGGCGCCGGGACCGGGGTGGCTCCCCTGGCGGGCTTCATCCGCGACAATGCCCGCAAGATCCCGATGTTCCTGTATTTCGGCGCCCGCAACCCGGCCGAGGATTTCTACTTCGGCGAGGCGATCCGGGGCTGGCTGGCCGACGGGCGCCTTTCGGGCCTGAAGACCGCCTTTTCCCGGGTGCCCGGTGGGGGCGGCTACGTCCAGGACGCCTTGCGCCGCGATGCCGAGCGCCTGCGCGCGCTGGTCTCCGGGGGCGCCGCGCTGCGGGTCTGCGGCAGCCGGCCGATGGCCGCCGGCGTCGCCGAGGCGCTGGACGAGATCCTGCGTCCGATCGGCCTGGACGTGCATCGATTGCGGGCAGGAGGGCGCTATGCCGAAGACGTGTTCTGAGGCCGGGACGTCCGTCCTGAGCGGCCCGGCGATGGGGACCCGCTGGTCCGCCCGCTATCGGGCCGGCGCCGGCGCCGACCACCGGGTCCTGGCGCGCGAGCTGGGGCGGGCGGTGGGCTGCGTGGACCGGCAGATGTCCCCCTGGAAGCCGGACAGCGACCTGATGCGCCTGAACCGCGCCGCGCCCGGCGAGTGGGTGGCCCTGCCTCCCGAGATCCTGGCGGTGCTGGATCGCGCGCTGGACGTGGGCCGCCGCAGCGGCGGGGCCTTCGATGCGGCCGTCGGCGAACTGGTGAATGCCTGGGGCTTCGGCGCGGAGCGGTATGCGCCGGATCCCCAGGCCGTCCGCCGCGCCGCCGCGCGGCACCGGCCCGCGCACCAGGACCTGGAACTGGACCTCGCGCTGGGCCGCGCGCGCAAGCAGGCCCCCATGACCCTGGACCTGTGCGGGATCGCCAAGGGATATGCCGTGGATTGCATGGCGGCCGTGATGCGGCGGCACGGGATCGACCAGGCCCTGCTGTCGCTGGACGGCGAGCTGCGGGCGCTGGGCGGCCGCGGCGACGGGCGGCCCTGGGCGGTGGCGCTGGAGAGCCCGCGCGACGGCGTGCGTGCCGCCCATGGCGTGATCGAGCTGGCGGACCTGGCGGTGGCCACCTCCGGGGACTATCGGCACTGGTTCCGGCTGGGAAACGACCGGATCGCCCATTCCATGGACGGGCGCCGCGCGGCGCCGGTGCGCAATGCCGTGGCGTCGGTCACGGTGCTGGCGAGCGAATGCATGGACGCGGACGCCTGGGCCACGGCCTTGCTGGTGGCCGGCCCCGGCGAGGGCCCGGCGCTCGCGCAGCGGCAGGGGCTGGAGGCGCTGTTCCTGCTGCGGCGCGACGGCCGGCTGGTCGAATGGGGCTCGGGCCGCTTTGGCGCGGTCGCGGCCGCGAATCCACTCCTTGACACGAGTTAAGGCCTTTCACTTATATATTTTGTAACATAAGCTTATGCCTTTTATTAATAAGCTGGTCACGCGCACAGAGTTCCGCGACACCGGCCCCCCGTATCGAGCCTCCCCTCCATTTCGGCGTTCCAGGTTTCCTCCCTTCGCGGCCGGCCACGCCGCCGCCGTGCTCGGAATCGCCGCATCGATCGCCCTGCTGGTGGCGGCCTTTTTCCTCGAGACGGCGGCTCATGCCGCGATCGCCGCATCCGCCGCCGGCGTCTTCCTCCTGATCTCCCTCGCCCAGCGCCGCGCCTGGCGGGCCTGCCGCGCCAGGCTGTCCACGGCCGAGGTCACCAATCGCCGGCTGCTGGCGCGCGTCCACTATCTGCGCGGGCAGGCCCGGGTGCTGCGGGCGATTTCCCGGCGCCAGCCTCTGGACGATTCCCTGGGCATCCTGTGCCGCTATGTCGAGGCGCGCACCCCGGGCGCCCGCTGTTCGGCCCTGATCCTCGATTCATCGGGGCAGCGGGTGGCGCAATCCATCGCCCCCGGCCTGCCCGGCCTCTACAACCGCGCCCTGGTGGGCCTGTCCATCGGCCCGCGGGTGGGCTCCTGCGGCGCGGCCATGTACCAGAAGCAGGCGGTCATGATCAGCGACGTGCAGAGCCATCCCAACTGGACGCCGTTTCGCGATCTGGTCCAGGCCACCGGCATGCGGGCCTGCTGGTCCACCCCCATCCTGGACAAGAACGACGCGGTGCTGGGCGCCTTCGCCGTCTACCACGAGGAATCCCGCCTGCCCACCCGCGCCGAGCGGCTGACCATCCAGTCCGCCGTCGAGATGGCCCGCATCGCCATAAGCCTGGACGCCGTGCACCGGCGGCTGAGGGGGCAGTCGCTGCGCGACGAGCTGACCGGGCTGGCCAATCGCCGGGGCATGAAGGAATGGCTGGCCGTCCGCCTGGCAGGGGGCAGCGGCGTCGGCCTGCTGCTGCTGGACCTGGATGACTTCAAGCCCGTCAACGACACCTACGGCCATGCCGGCGGGGACAAGGTGCTGCGCGTCGTGGCCGGGCGCCTGCGCGACCTGGCGGGGGACGCGGGCATCGCCTCGCGCCTGGGCGGCGACGAATTCACGCTCGGGATCCCCGGCGCCACCCTGCCCATGCTGGAGGACACCGCCGCGCGCATCATCGAGGCCGTCGGCCGTCCGATCGCCATGGACCTGGAACACCAGGCCCACGTGCGCTGCAGCATCGGCATCGCCCTGTTTCCCGAGGACGGCGAGACGACCGAGGAATTGATGCTGCACGCCGACCAGGCCATGTACGTGGCAAAGAAATCCGGAAAGAACCAGTACCGGCTCTGGAGGCGGGACGTGCTATCCGAACAGGTCGACGGCCTTGCGCAGGACGGCGAACAGGGTGGCCAGGAACCCCAGGCCCAGCAGGACGATCCCGAGATTGCGGTCGCGCAGGCCGAAACCGATGAACGTCGCGATGACGCCGAGGATGAAGACGACCAGCAGGGTATTGTTGTGAAGGAACATGGGCGCGTCCGTACGTGAGCGATGCTTCGATGATCGTAGCCGATTCGCGGGCCTGCGGGATTGCGGTGGCGCAAATGGATTGCGATGGCGCAAAAAGTCCGCCGATGTTCCGCGATCCCGCGCCGCGCCGGCCGTGTAGAATACGGGCGGGTGTCGGCCGCATGGGGCGGCGGGCAGGTTCATGCGCTGGTCGGGCCGCCGCGCGGAGCCCGCACGATCATGTCCCGAACCCTTCCCCCCCAGGATCTGCCCCGCGCCCGATTGCTGGCCGAACGCGCGTTTGCCGCGCTCGACCGTTTCCTCCACGTCGAGGCCTCCAGCGGCATCGTGCTGCTGATCGCGGCGGCGCTCGCCCTGCTGTGGGCCAATTCCCCGCTGGCCCCCGGCTACCACGCCCTCTGGCATGCGCCGCTGTCCATCGGCCTCGGCGATTTCGTGTTTTCCCAGCCCCTGCATTTCTGGATCAACGATGCCTTGATGACGGTCTTTTTCCTGGTCGTCGGCATGGAGATCCGCCGTGAGATCCACGAGGGGGCGCTGAGCGACCTGCGGCAGGCGGCCCTGCCCATGGCCGCGGCCCTGGGCGGCGTGGCCGTCCCCGCGCTGATCTACCTGGCCTTGAATGCCGCGCCCGCGCGGCAGGCCGGCTGGGCCATCCCCACCGCCACCGACATCGCATTCGCCGTGGGCGTGCTGGCTCTGCTGGGCCGCTCGATCCCCGGCAATGTGCGGGTCTTCCTGCTGGCCCTGGCCATCATCGACGACATCGTGGCGGTGCTGATCATCGCGTTCTTCTATTCCGGCGGCCTGGAATACGGCGGCTTCGCCGTGGCCGCCCTGGGCATTGCGATGGTGCTGGGCCTGCAGCGGATCGGGGCGGGTTCGGCCTATGCGTACGTGGCGCCGGGCGCGGTGATCTGGGCGGGCCTGCTGATGACCGGAGCCCACCCGACCCTGGCGGGCGTGGTGCTCGGTCTGATGACGCCGGTGCGGCCCGTCCGCCTGCGCGAGCGGCCGCGGGACATGGTCTCGCGCCTCGCCGGCGAGCTGCCCCGCGGCGGCGAGGGGCTCGCGGATCCGGGCGAGTGGGCCGGGCCCCTGCGGCAGTTGCGCCTGGCCCAGCGCGAGCTGCTGCCGCCGGTGCTGCGGGTGCAGATGGCGCTGCACCCCTGGGTGGCCTACGGCGTCATGCCTTTGTTTGCTCTCGCCAATGCCGGCGTCGGCCTGGACGGGATCGACCTGTCCGCGGGCGGCGCGCAATGGATCATGGTCGGCATCACGCTGGCCCTGGTGGCGGGCAAGCCGCTGGGCGTGATCGGCGCGAGCTGGCTGGTGGTGCGGCTGGGCTGGTGCCGGCTGCCGCCCGGCGTGTCCTGGGGCGGGGTCTGCCTGGTCGGCCTGCTCGCCGGCATCGGCTTCACGATGTCCATTTTCGTCGCCATGCTGGCGTTCGAGGACCAGGGCCTGCTCGCCGCGGCCAAGCTGGGCGTGCTGCTGGGATCGCTGATGGCCGCGATCCTGGGCCTGGCCTGGGGGATCATGCGGCGGCCCGGCCGCGCCGCCGCATGAGCGGAGGGCCGGGG
>JBIQHJ010000005.1:0-43268 GCA_044508625.1 Alcaligenaceae bacterium | reverse complement strand
GTCGACGGCGTGGCTGGCCGCGATCCATTCCTCGTTGGTGGGTTCCATGGCGACCCGCACGGCGCTGTCCGGCGTGGACAGGGTCGTCGCCTGGGCGGCGTTGGCCTCGGGGTCCAGCGCCACGCCCAGCCAGCCGAGGCCCTCGCAGACGCGCCGGCGCAGCTCGACGCTGTGTTCCCCGATCCCGGCCGTGAAGACCAGCATGTCCAGCCCGCCGAGCACGGCCGTCAGCGCGCCGATCTCGCGCACGATGCGGCGCACGTACATGTCCAGGGCCAGGCGCGCGCGCGGCGAGCCGGCCTCGGCGGCCAGCAGGTCGCGCGGGTCGGCCGAGATCCCCGACACCCCTTTCAGGCCGGATTCGTGGTACAGGATCCGGCCGACCTCCTCCAGGCTGAGCCGCTCGATCTCCATCAGGTAGAGCACGGCCCCCGGGTCCAGCGATCCGGTGCGGGTGCCCATCATCAGGCCGTCCAGGGCCGAGAAGCCCATGGTGGTCGCCTGGCTGCGCAGCCCCTGCATGGCGCACAGACTGGCGCCGCTGCCCAGGTGGGCCGCGATGACCCGGCCCCGCGCCAGGTCGCCATGCCGTTCGGGCAGGGCGATCGACAGGTATTCATAGGACAGGCCATGGAAGCCATAGCGCCGCAGGCCCCGCTCCCAGGCATCGTAGGGCAGCGGCAGCATCTGCTCGACCTGCGGCACGGTATGGTGGAATGCCGTGTCGAAGCAGGCGACCTGGGGCAGGCCGGGGCGCCCGCCCAGCAGGATGTCGATGGCCTCGAGCGCGAAGGGCTGGTGCAGTGGCGCGAGCGGGACGTAGCCGCGCAGGTCCTGCAGCACGTCGGCGTCGATGCGCACCGGCTCGAAATACCGGCTGCCGCCGTGCACCACGCGGTGGGCGACGGCCACCAGCCGGCCGTGGCCCAGGCGGGCCTGCACGCGCCGCAGGATCAGGTCCAGGGCGCTGCGGTAGGGATGGGCCTCGTCGAGCTTGACCGAGAAGGGCGCCACGTCGGTCTCGCCGAAATCCGGCCGCTCGCCGCCGATGCCCTGGACCTTGCCGTTCCAGGCGGGGCGCCGGGGCGGGGAGGTCGAGGCCGCGTCGAACAGGGCGAACTTGATGCTCGACGAGCCGCAGTTCAGTACCAGGATCAATTCCTGGCGGGCGGGTTGTCCTAGGGTCATGGGGGTGAGCTCCGGTAGTGGTGCGCCAGCAGCAAGGCCAGGGCGCAGGATGCGATGCGCGATTCGTAGGTGTCGGCCCGGCTGGTCAGGACGATGGGCACGCGGGCGCCCATCACCAGGCCGGCGCTGGCGGCGTCGCCCAGGTACATGAGCTGCTTGGCGAGCATGTTGCCGCTCTCGAGGTCGGGCACCACCAGGATGTCGGCCAGGCCGGCGACCTCCGAGCGGATGCCCTTGATGTGGGCCGCGGTCTGCGATACCGCATTGTCGAAAGCCAGCGGCCCGTCCAGGCGGCCGCCGGTGATCTGGCCGCGATCGGCCATCTTGCACAGGGCGGCGGCGTCCAGGGTCGCGGGCATGGTCGCGCTGACCGTTTCCACGGCGGCCAGGATCGCCACCCGCGGTTCCCGCACGCCGATCGCGTGGGCCAGCTCGATGGCGTTGCGGATGATGTCGGCCTTGTGGTCCAGCGTGGGGGCGATGTTGATGGCGGCGTCGGTGATGATGAAGGGGCGTGGGTATTGCGGCGTCTGCATCAGGTAGCAGTGGCTGACCCGGCGCTTGGTGCGCAGCCCGTCGGGGCGCACCACGGCCGCCATCAGCTCGTCGGTGTGCAGGCTGCCTTTCATCAGCGCCTCGACCTCGCCGGCGCGCGCCAGCGCCACGGCCTGGTCGGCGGCCGCGTGGCTGTAGGGCACGTCGCGGACGTCCAGGCCGTCCAGCGTCGTGCCCAGGGCCTGGGCGACCTTTTCGAGCCGGGCCCGCGGGGCGACCAGGATGGGCTCGATCAGGCCCTCGAGGCGGGCGTCGAGCGCCGCCTTCAGGCTGATCTCGTCGCAGGGGTGGACCACGGCCACCCGGATCGATCCGAGGCCGCGCACGTGGGCGAGCAGGGTGCGCAGGCCGTCCGCCGCCGGCTCGCGGATGCGGATCTCGGGCAGCGTGCTGCGGGCGCATTCGATGCGCTCGGCGGGGGCCTCGACCAGCGCCTCGCCCTCGATGACGACCGTGCCGTCGGGCAGCGTGCAGGAGCAGGCCAGGCGGACCCGCCGCTGCTCGGGCTCGAGGCCCGCGACCCGGACCTCGACGGTGACCTTGTCGCCCACGCGCACCGGCGCGCGGAAAACCAGGCTCTGGCTCAGGTAGAGCGTGCCGGGACCCGGCAGTTGCGTGCCCAGCACGGCCGAGATCAGCGAGGCGCCCCACATGCCGTGGGCGATGATGCCGTGGAACGGCGTCCGGGCCGCGTAGTCCGGGTCCAGGTGCTGGGGATTGAGGTCGCCCGAGACCGCCGCGAACAACTGGATGTCGCGGGTGCTCAGGATGCGCTCGATGTTGGCGCGGTCGCCCACCGCCAGTTCGTCGAAGGTCCGGTTGCGCAGGGTGGAGAGTGAGGAATCGGTCATGTGTGCTCCGTGCGGACTCGCGGCCTCGCGGCCTCAGTACATGTGCTGGCCGCCGTTCATGGCCACATTGCTGCCGGTCATGTAGGCGGCCAGGTCGCTGCAGATGAAGGCGACCAGGGCGCCGATCTCCTCGGGCCGGCCCAGGCGGCCCACGGGAATCTGGGAGATGATCTGGTTCTCGAGCACGTCGCGCGGGACGGCCGCGACCATGGGGGTGTCCATGTAGCCGGGCGACACCGTGTTGACGGTGATGCCCTTGCGGGCGAGCTCGAGCGCCAGCGACTTGGTGAAGCCGTGGATCCCCGCCTTGGCGGCGGCGTAGTTGGTCTGGCCGAACTGCCCCTTGCTGCCGTTGATCGAAGAAACGTTCACGATGCGGCCCCAGCCCGCCTCGATCATGCCGTCGATCAAGGGGTGCGTGACGTTGAACATGGAATCCAGGTTGGTGCGCAGCACGCTGTCCCAGGCCGGCCGGGTCATCTTGCGGAAGGTCGTGTCGCGGGTGATGCCGGCATTGTTCACCAGGATGTCCACGAGGTGGCCGTCCGCGCGGATGCCTTCGGCCATGGCCAGGCAGGCGGCCTCGTCGGCGACGTCCGTGGCGTAGGCCTTGAAATGGTAGCCCTGCGCGGCCTGTTCGTCGAGCCAGGCCTGGACGTGGTCGTTGTTCGGGGAATGGGTGACCAGGACGGTGTGGCCGTCGTCGTACAGGGCGCGGGCGATGGCCTGGCCGAGGCCGCCGGTGCCTCCGGTGACGAGCGCGGTATGGGGAGTGGGCATGATGAGGGCTCCTTGGGAATGTGCGGGTTCAGGCCATGCTGCCGATGGTCGAGCGGAACCGCCGCAGCGACAGGTGGAACATGATGGATCCAATGAGCAGCAGGGCGGCGAGCGAGGGCCAGACGACGTCGAGGCCCGCGCCGCGGTACAGGATGGCCTGCCCCAGTTCGACGAAATGGGTGGTCGGGGCGATGAGCATCAGGTCCTGGACGAGCCATGGCATGCTTTCGCGCGGAGTGGTGCCCCCCGAGAGCATCTGCAGCGGCAGCAGGATCAGGATCATCAGCATGCCGAACTGCGGCATGTTGCGCGCCAGGGTGGCGAGGTAGATGCCCATGGCCGTCATGGCGAACAGGTGCAGGGCGGCGCCGGTGAAGAACAGCGGCAGCGATCCCTCGATCGGCACGTGCAGCAGCCCGCGCACGATGCCGTTGAGCGACAGGGCGGCGGCGACCAGGACCACCAGGCTCATGGACCAGACCTTCGAGACCATGATCTGGGCCGGCGTCACGGGCATGACCAGCAGGTGCTCGATGGTGCCGTGCTCCCGTTCGCGGATCAGGGCGGCGCCGGTCAGGATGATCGACAGCATGGTGATCTGGTTGATGATCTGCATCAGGCCGCCGAACCAGGCGTTTTCCAGCGCGGGGTTGAAGCGCGCCCGCAGGACCAGGTCCACCGGCGAGGACATCGCCGACCCGCGCCCGCGCATGAATTCCTCGATCTCGCCGAGGATGATCTGCTGGATGTTGCCGTTGCCGGTGAAGGCCTGGCTCATGCGGGTGGCGTCCACGTTGATCTGGATCTCGGCGTCCCGCCCCGCCAGGACGTCGCGCTGGAAGTCCGGCGGGATGTTCAGCACGAAGGTATAGCGGCCGATGTCCATGCCGGGGTCCACCTGCTCGTGGTCGATCATGGCCGGCGGGATGAACTGGGGGGGATAGAAGGCGGCCGTGATCTGCTGGGACAGCGGCGAGTGGTCCTCGTCCACGATGGCGATGGGAACGTTGTGCAGGGTCTCGGGGACCGCGGTGGCCGCGGTGTAGACCGAGACCGTGAACGAGAAGGCGATCAGCACCAGCATGACGGGATCGCGCCAGAGGCTCCAGAGCTCCTTGATGCCCAGCCGCCAGATCGTCCCGGGGGAATGGTTCCTCATGTCAGCGGTCCTGTTTGCGCAGCAGCGCGATGGCGGTGCCCAGGATGATCGGCACGGACAGCATCATGGGCCAGATCGAAGGCCACAGGTCGCGGAATCCCAGGGCCTTGCTGAAGATCCCCCGGGTGATGGTGAACATGTAGGCGGTCGGGTAGGCCTGGCCGATGATCCGGCCCAGGCCTTCCATCGAGCTGACGGGATCCAGCAGGCCCGAGAACTGGACCGCCGGGATCAGGGTGGCGATCATGGTGAAGAACATGGCCGCGATCTGGCTGCGCGTCATGGCCGAGGCGAGCAGGCCCAGGCCGGTGGCGGCGACGCAGTAGACGAGGCCGGTCAGCGCCAGGGTGGCGAGGCTGCCCTTGATCGGCACCCCGAAGACCGTGACCGACAGCAGGCACATGGCCACGAGGTTCAGCAGGGCCAGGCCGATGTAGGGCGCCTGCTTGCCCAGCAGGAATTCCGTGCGCGTCACCGGGGTGACGTACAGATTGATGATCGAGCCGATCTCTTTTTCGCGGACCACGGCCAGCGCGGTCAGCATGGCCGGCAGCATCATCAGCAGCAGCGGGATGACCACCGGCACCATGGCCGGCAGGCTGCGCACGTCCGGGTTGTAGCGGAAGCGCGTCTCGAGGTCGGCGGGCATGGCCACCGGCGTGCCCAGGCGCTCGCGCGCCTGCTGCGCCAGCCATTGCTGGTGCATGCCCTGGACGTAGCCCTTGACGGTCTCGGCGCGCTGCGGCATGGCCCCGTCGATCCAGGCGGCGATCTCGGCCGTGCGGCCGCGCAGCAGGTCGGCGCCGAATCCGGGGGGGATCTCGATCGCCAGGGACAGCTCGCCGCTGCGCATGCGGCGGTCCATGTCGGCGTCGTCGAGGATGGGGGAATGCTCGGTGAAATAGCGTGAGCCCGAGAGGTTGAGCGCGTAGTCGCGGCTGAGGGTGGTCTGGTCCCGGTCCAGGACCGCGAAGCGCAGGTTCTCGACGTCCATGCTGATGCCGAAGCCGATCACGAACATCAGCACCAGGGATCCCAGCAGGGCCAGGGTGCCGCGCACCGGATCGCGCCGCAGCTCCATGGATTCGCGCCGCATGGTGCTGAACATGCGGGCCAGGCTGAAGGAGGGGATGCGCGGCGGGGCGGCCGGGCGCGCCGCGGCGGCCGGGCCGGCGGGGTCCGCCGAGGGAACGGGCGCCCCGCGCGGCGGCGCGGATTCGCCGCCGGCCTCGAGCAGGTAGCCGATGAAGGCCTCCTCCAGCGTCCGCGCGCCGCGCTTGCGCACCAGCTCGGCGGGCCGGTCGCTGTCGAGCACGCGGCCGGCGTGCATCATGGACATGCGGTCGCAGCGCTCGGCCTCGTTCATGAAGTGGGTGGAGATGAAGATCGTCACCCGGTCGCGCCGCGACAGCGCGATCAGCAGGCGCCAGAATTCGTCCCGCGCCACGGGGTCCACGCCCGAGGTCGGCTCGTCCAGGATCAGCAGCTCGGGCTCGTGGACCATGGCCACGGCCAGCGACAGGCGCTGGCGGATGCCCAGCGGCAGGCTGTCGGGCAGCATGTCCAGCACGCCGCCCAGGCCGAAGCGTTCCACCATGGCCCGCACCCGCTCGTCGATCCTGTCCGGGGGGACGTGGAACAGGCGGGCGTGCAGGACCAGGTTCTGCCGGACGGTCAGCTCGCCGTAGAGCGAGAAGGACTGCGACATATAGCCCACCCGGCGGCGCACGTCCAGGTCGTCGGGGTCGATCTCGCGGCCGAACAGCCAGGCCCGGCCCTCGCTGGCCGGCAGCAGCCCGGTCAGCATTTTCATGGTGGTCGTCTTGCCGCAGCCGTTCGAGCCGAGGAAGCCGAAGATCTCGCCGCGGCGGATGCGGAAGCTGACGTGGTCGACGGCGACGAAGTCGCCGAAGCGCATGGTCAGGTCGTGGGCCTCGATGGCGACGTCCTCGGCGCCGTCCTCGGGCAGCGGAGGGATTTCCACGGGCGCGTAGCCCTCGCGCTTGGCGGCGGGCAGCAGGTGGATGAAGGCCGATTCCAGCGTGGCCTGCCCCGTGGCGGCGAGCAGCTCGGCCGGCGTGCCCGTCGCCAGGATGCGGCCCTCGTCCATGGCGATCAGCCAGTCGAAGCGCTGGGCTTCCTCCATGTAGGCGGTGGCGACGATGACGCTCATCGCGCCCCCCGGGGCCTGCGCATCGCCGGCCTGCCCCCGGGCCGGCCCGGCGGGCGCGCTGCCGGACCAGCCGGCGCGGATGCGGGCGATCAGGTCCCAGAACTGGGCCCGCGCCAGGGGATCCACCCCCGTGGTGGGCTCGTCCAGGATGAGGAAATCCGGATCGTGGATCAGGGCGCAGCACAGGCTGAGCTTTTGCTTCATGCCGCCCGACAGCTTGCCGGCCGGGCGCGCAAGGAAAGGATGCAGGCCCGTGCTGCGCGTCAGGTCGTCGATGCGGCGGCGGCGCTCGGCCGCCCCGTGGCCGAACAGGCGGGCGAAGAATTGCAGGTTTTCCTCGACCGACAGGGTGGGGTAGAGGTTTTTGCCCAGGCCCTGGGGCATGTATGCGATGCGCGGGCAGGTCCGGTCGCGGTGGGCGCGCTGCGCCATGTCGCCGTCCAGGACGTCGACGTGGCCCTGCTGGATGATCCGGGCGCCGGCCAGGATGGACAGCAGGGTGGACTTGCCGACGCCGTCCGGGCCGATCAGGCCCACCATGCGGCCGGCGGGAATGTCGAGGCCGATGCCGTCCAGCGCCCGGGTCTTGCCGTAGCGATGGCTCAGGCCCTGGATCCGCGCCACGAAAGCGTCCCGCGTCATGGCCTACTCGGGCAGGCGGACGGTCAGCGAGGCCGGCCAGGGTTGCGAGGGATCCGCCCGTACCCAGGCGACGCCGGGCAGCCCGGTCTTGACCTGCTCCAGGTTCTTTTGCAGGAGGTCCCGGGGGATGCGCGCCTTGATGCGGAACATGAGCTTCTGGCGCTCGCTGGCCGTCTCCACGGTCTTGGGGGTGAACTGCGCCTGGCTGGCGACGAAGGACACCTCCGCCGGGATCACGTACTGGGGCGCGGCGTCCAGGATGATGCGCACCTCGCTGCCCATGGCCAGGCGGCCGGCGACGGCCTCGGGCATGAAGAAGGTCATGGTCACGTCGGACAGGTCCAGCATGTTGAGCACGCGGCCGCCCGCGCCGAGGACCTCGCCGGGCTGGGCCACGCGTAGCTGGATGCGCCCGTCGCGCGGGGCCTTCAGGCTGCTGTCCTCGAGGTCGGCCCGGATGCGGGCCACCGTGGCCGCCGCGGCCGCGGCGGCCGATTCGGCGCCGACGCGGTCGGCCTGCGCGGCGGAGACCCCCGCCTGGGCGGACACGACCTGCGCCTTGGCGGCGGCCAGCCCGGCCTCGGCGCTGTGCAGCCGGGCCTGGTCGTCGTCCAGCTCCTGCTGCGAGGCGGCGCCGCGGCTGGCCAGCGAGCTGGAGCGGTTCAGGCGCTGCCGCGCCGCGAACAGGTCGCTTTCGCGCTGCCGGACCACGGCCTGGGCCGTGGCGACGTCGCTCTCGCGCAGGGCCACCTGGGCCTGGGCGGCGATCACGGCATGGCCGGCCTGGCGTTCGCGGGCCTCGGCCTCGTCGAGCTGGGCCTGCAGGGAGTCCAGGTTCATGACGGCCAGGGTCTGCCCGGCCTGGACGAAATCGCCTTCGTCGACCAGGATCTGCTCGATGCGACCGGGCAGCCGGGTCGCGATGTCGATCTCGGTGGCCTCGATCCGGCCGTTGCCCCGCTCGAAGCCGGGGCCGGGGCCGCGGTCGCGGGACCACTGCCAGGCGCCGTAGGCGCCGATGGCCACGGCGGCGACCAGGATCAGCGGCAGGGATTTCTTGATTTTATCGGTGAAGTTCATGTCGCTCGGGGGAGGGAGTGGGTTGTGGGGCGGCGGCCGGAGGGGCCGCGGCGGTGGGCGCCGGGCCGGCCGCCGAGGCCTGCGGGCCGGCGCCTCCGCCCAGCGCCGCGTACAGGGCGACCTGGCTCGACAGCCAGGCGCGGCGGACCTGGACGAGCTGCTGCTGGGCGGTCAGCAGGTCGCGCTCGGCGTCCAGGACCTCGAGGTAGGGCGCGGCGCCGCTGTCGTAGCGCAGCCGCGCCAGGCCGGCCCGTTCGGCCTGGGTCTGCGCCATGCGTGCCTGGATGGCGAGCTGGTCGGCCAGGCCCTGGCGGGCGGACAGGGCGTCGGAGACCTCGCGGAAGGCGGCCTGGATGCTTTTCTCGTAGCTGGCCACGGCCATGTCGCGGCGGACTTCGGCGACGTCCAGGCTGGCGCTCAGGCGGCCGGCCGTGAAGATCGGCACCTCGATCACCGGCGCGAAGGACCAGGTCCCGCTGCCGCCGCCGAACAGCCCGTCCAGCTCGGCGCTGGCCGTGCCGACGCCCGAGGTCAGGGCGATGCGCGGCAGGAAGGCGGCGCGGGCGGCGCCGATCCGGGCGTGGGCGGCCCGTAGCTGGTATTCGGCGGCCCGGATGTCGGGGCGGGCCACCAGGACCTCCGAGGGCAGGCCGGGCTCCAGCCGGGCCAGTTGCGTCGATTCGAGCGTGACGCCGCCCGTGGCCGTGGGGCCGGGATCGATGCCGGTCAGCAGGGCCAGGGCGTGGGCGGCCGCCGCCCGCTCTTGCTTGAGCTGCGCCTGCAGCGACTGGGCCTGGATCAGCAGGGTGCGCACCTGGGTCAGTTCCAGTTCGGAGGATGAGCCCACCGCGCGGCGCTGCTCGAAGATGTCCAGGGACTGCTGCCGGTTGCGGACCGCCTCGTCCGCCAGGAAGGCGCGCTGGTCGAGCTCGCGCAGGGCCAGCACCGAATCGGCCACCTGGCGCACCAGCGCCGTCTGGACGGCCTGGCGGGCCGAATCCGTCGCCAGCCACTCGCCCAGGGCGGCGTCCTCGAGGTTGCGGATCCGTCCCCAGAGGTCGAGTTCCCAGTTGCTCAGGCCGATGCCGACCTGGTGCTGGGCCTGGATCTGGGGCTCGCCCGTGAGGTTGAGGTCGCCGGGCACCCGGCCGCGGTCCATGGCGCCCTGGACGCCGATCGAGGGCGGCAGGTCCGCCCGCTGGATGCGGTAGGCGGCCTCGGCCTCGCGCACGCGCAGCACGGCCAGGCGCAGGTCGCGGTTGTGCTCCAGCGCCAGGCCGATCAGCCGGCGCATGTCGGCATCCTGGAAATAGCCTTGCCATTCCAGGTCGTTCAGCGCGCGGGCGGTGGCCGTGTCGGTATCGGCGGGCCAGGCGTCGGCGACCGGCGGGGGTGGGATGCGTGTCTCGGGGGCCAGGTTGACGCAGGCCGACAGGGCCAGCAGCAGGCCCGCGGCGCCGAGGGCGCGGGCGGCGGCGCGCGGCGCGCGCCGGCCGCGATCGGGGTGGGGCGCGCGCTCGCCACGGGAGGGAGAGGGCGCGGGGGCGTGGCGCGGCATGGTTCAGGCCTCCAGCACATAGAGGCCGGGCGCGTCCTCCAGGGCCGGGAGCTCGGGGCTGCCGAGGGCGGGCGGGGCCACGGGGCGGCCCGAACGCTCGGCCAGCCATCGAGACCAGGCGGTCCACCAGGACCCCTCGTTCACGGGCGTGTTCGCCATCCAGTCGTCGGGCGGCAGGTAGGGATCGCCCGGCTGGCGGGTGTGGATGCGGTAGTGGCGCCGGGGATGGCCGGGCTCGTTGACGATGCCGGCATTGTGCCCGCCGCTGGTGAGCACGAAGCTCAGTTCCCCGTTGTAGAACTGGTGGAGCTTGTAGACCGAGCGCCAGGGGGCGACGTGGTCGGTGACGGTGCCCACGGCGAAGACCGGCAGGCGGATGTCGCCGATCGATACCGGACGGCCGCCGACCGGATAGCGCCCGGCGCTCAGGTCGTTGTTCAGGTACAGGCGCCGCAGGTACTGGGAATGCATCCGGGCCGGCATGCGGGTCGCGTCGGCGTTCCAGGCCATCAGGTCGTTGATGGGGCGCCGCTCGCCCAGCAGGTATTCATGCACGACGCGCGACCACAGCAGGTCGTAGGAGCGCAGCATCTGGAAGGCGCCGGCCATCTGCTCGGCGCTGAAGTAGCCCCGGCGCTGCATCTGCGCCTCGAGCATGTGGACCTGCGCCTCGTCGATGAACAGGCCGATTTCCCCCGGCTCGCTGAAGTCCACCTGGGCCGTGAACAGGCTGATGCTGGCCAGCCGGTCGTCGCCGTCCCGCGCCATGGCGGCCGCCGCGATGGCCAGCAGGGTGCCGCCCAGGCAATAGCCGGTGGCGTGGACCCGGCGCCCGGGCAGGATGCGGCCGATGGCGTCCAGGGCGGCAAAGAATCCTTCCTGCAGGTACTCGTCCATGCCCAGCTCGGCGTGCTCGTCTCCGGGGTTTTTCCAGGACACGCAGAAGACGGTGTAGCCCTGGTCGCACAGGTAGCGCACGAGGGAGTTGTGCGGCGACAGGTCGAGGATGTAGTACTTCATGATCCAGGCCGGCACGAGCAGCACGGGCTCGGGACGGACCTTGCGGGTCGTCGGGACGTACTGGATCAGCTCCGCCAGGCGGTTGCGCGCCACCACCTTGCCTGGGGTGGCCGCGACGTCCCGGCCCACGCGGAATCGTTCCGCGCCCGCGATGGGCATGCCGGCCCGGTGGCGCACGATGTCCTCGAGCAGGTATCCGGTGCCGCGCGCCAGGTTCATCCCGTGTTCCTTCGCGGTGCGGCCCAGGGCGACCGGATTGGTGAGGAGCTGGTTGCCCGGCGACATCATGTCCAGCCACTGGCGCGCCCAGAACGAGACCTGCTGCGTGTGGTGGGGATCGACGCCGGGGATGTCGGAGGTGGCCTCCTCCCACCAGTTCTGGGTCAGCAGGAAGCCCTGGTGGAACAGGTTGAAGGGCCAGCGGCACCAGGCCGGGTCGCTGAAGCGGCGATCGGTCTCGGGCGGGGTGACGCAGACCCGGGTCGGGTCCCCGGCGGCGGTCATGCAGTCGTACAGGTAGTGCGCCAGCTCGCGCTGGTGGTTGACGGCCAGGCGCGCGAGTTCGGTCTGCTTGCCGGGCGAGGCGACCAGGTGCATGGCCCAGTCCAGCCACGCGAGGCTCAGCGAGGTGGGCGAGAGCGAGGCGAAGGTCCGCGCCTGGCTGGCGTGGAAATACTGGTCGGTGGCGCGGGCGGCCTCGCGGAAATCGATGTTGCGGTCTCTTGGGGATGAGGGCATGAAATTCCTCCTTACCGACTTTTTAGTCGATAATTGATGTGTGGGTCATGATGCAGATCAATGGACCGCTCGGGCTTTTCTTCGAGAATCAATCGCCATGTCAAAAATCCCGCCTTCGTCCACGCCCGATGCTCTCGCCGGCAAGCCGCCGGAGGCGGCCGGGGGCCAGCCCAGAAACCGACGCCTGCCCGCGCACGAGCGTCGCGGCCAGATCCTGGATGCAGCATTGCACGAATTCTCCGAGCGTGGGTTCGGGGCGGCGCGCATGGACGACATCGCCGCGCGGGCCGGATTGTCCAAGGGCGGCCTGTACGCGCACTTCGAGAGCAAGGACGCGGTGTTCCGGGCCCTGATGCAGCGCATGCTGATGCCCAACCTGCTGTTCGAGGACCAGCCGCCGGGCCAGCCCCCGCTCGCGCAGGCGGCGCCGCCGGCACAGGCGCTGGCGGCCCTGGTGGACGCCTTTCTGGATCGCGCCTATGCGCGGCTGGAGGACGACGGCTTCATCCGCACCCTGCACCTGCTGATCGCCGAGGGGCCGCGGGTGCCCGAGGCCCTGGCGGACTGGCGCCTCGAGCATCTCGGGCTGTTGCGCGGCCAGCAGGAGGCCATACGGCAGGCGGTCGACGCGGGCGTGCTGCGCGACAGTGCGCTCACCGATATGGTACAGCTCATCCACGCGCCCATCCTATTCGCGGCCGTGCTGAAGATGCTGCAGGACGACGAGCACGTGCGCCTGGTGATGCCCAGCCTGCGGGCGGCGCACCGGCGGCTGCTGCTCGAGCTGCTGCCGCCGGCCCCCGACTGAGGCCGGCCGGACCGCCCGCCGTCCTCCTCGCGGCCTGCGGACCGCCCGGATTCGCCCGGCACGGAACAGCCCGCGGGGACTGTTCCGTGTCCGGACTCATTCTTTGCGCAGCCGCGCGAAGGCCTCGGCCATGGCGCCCTGGGGCGCGGCGGCGGGCCGGTCGGATCGTCCGCCGCGCGGGCCGCCGCGGCCGCCCGGCCGTCCGGCGGCCGAGCCTGCGCCGGCCGCGCCGCCCGTGGGACGCGGCTCGGGATCGTCCTTGCGCATGCTCAGCGCGATCCGCTTGCGCACCACGTCGACCTCGAGCACCCGTACCCGCACCGTCTGGCCGACGCGCACCACGTCGCGGGGATCCTTGATGAACTTGTCGGCCAGGGCGGATACGTGCACCAGGCCGTCCTGGTGGACGCCGATGTCGACGAAGGCCCCGAAATTGGCGACGTTGCTGACCACGCCCTCGAGCACCATGCCGGGGACGAGGTCCTTGATGTCGTTGACGCCCTCCATGAAGCGCGCGGTCTTGAACTCGGGTCGCGGGTCGCGCCCCGGCTTTTCGAGCTCGGCGAAGATGTCGCGCACCGTCGGCAGGCCGAAGCGCTCGCAGGTGAAATCGGCGGGCGACAGGCCCTTGAGGGCCTGGGCCTGGCCCATGATCTCGGCGGCCGGCTTGCCGATCCTCGAGAGGATGCGCTCGACCACCGGATAGGCCTCGGGGTGCACGGCCGAGGCGTCCAGGGGATTGTCCGAGGTCGGCACCCGCAGGAAGCCCGCCGCCTGCTCGAAGGCCTTGTCGCCGAAGCGGGGCACCTCGCGCAGGGCGCGGCGATTGGGAAAGGCGCCGTGCTGCTCGCGCCAGCCCACGATGTTGCGCGCGAGCGCCGCGTTCAGCCCCGACACCCGCGTCAGCAGCGGCGCTGAGGCCGTGTTGACGTCCACGCCCACGGCGTTGACGCAGTCCTCGACCACGGCGTCCAGCGAACGGGCGAGGTCGCGCTGGTTCACGTCGTGCTGGTACTGGCCCACGCCGATGGCCTTGGGCTCGATCTTGACGAGTTCGGCCAGCGGGTCCTGCAGGCGCCGGGCGATCGATACCGCCCCCCGCAGGCTGACGTCCATGTCCGGGAATTCCTGCGCGCCCAGTTCGGAGGCGGAATAGACCGAGGCGCCGGCCTCGGAGACCACCACGCGCTCGAAGCGCAGCTCGGGATGGCGTTCGCGCAGCAGGCCCGCCAGGCGCTCGGTCTCGCGCGAGGCCGTGCCGTTGCCGATGGCGACCAGCTCGATCCCGTGGCGGCGGATGAGATCGGCCAGCGTGCGCAGGCTGCCCTCCACGTCGCGCCGCGGCTCGAAGGGATAGATGGTGTGCGTCTCGAGCACCTTGCCGGTGGCATCGATGGCGGCGGCCTTGACGCCGGTGCGGATGCCCGGGTCCAGGCCCAGGACGGCCCGCGGACCGGCCGGCGCGGCCAGCAGCAGGTCCTTGAGGTTGGCGGCGAACACGCGGATCGCCTCGGCCTCGGCCGATTCACGCAGGCGTCCGACGAGCTCGGTCTCGAAGGCGGGGAGCAGCTTGACGCGCCAGGTCCAGCGGCACACCTCGGCGAGCCAGTGGCGGCGGTCGCCGGCCCGGGCGTCGAAGCCGGCGTCGATGTCCAGCGTCTCGGCCACGCGCACCACGCAGGGATGCGGATTGCGGGCCTCGAGGTCGGGCTCGAGCTCGAGGCGCAGGTCGAGGATGCCCTGCTGGCGGCCGCGCATCAGCGCCAGCGCGCGGTGCGAGGGCATGGCCCGCAAGGCCTCGCTGAAGTCGAACCAGTCGCGGAATTTCTCGCCTTCGGCCTCCTTGCCGGACACCACCCGGGCGTGGAGCAGGCCGGTCTTCCAGAGGTGCTCGCGCAGCGTGTCCAGCAGGCTCGCATCCTCCGCGAAGCGCTCGGCGAGGATGTCGCGCGCGCCGTTGAGGACCGCCTTGGCGTCCTCGAAGCCCGCCTCGGGATTCAGGTATCCGGCGGCGAGGGCCGCCGGATCGGCCGCGGGATCGCCGAGCAGGGCGTCGGCCAGGGGCTCGAGGCCCGCCTCGCGGGCGATCTGGGCGCGCGTGCGGCGCTTGGGCTTGAAGGGCGCGTACAGGTCCTCGAGCCGCTGCTTGGTGTCGGCCTCGAGGATGCGGGCCTCGAGGCCGGCGTCGAGCTTGCCCTGCTGCTCGATCGAGTCCAGGATCGCGGCCCGGCGGGATTCGAGTTCGCGCAGGTAGAGCAGCCGCAGCTCGAGCGTGCGCAGCGCCGTGTCGTCCAGGCCGCCGGTGGCCTCCTTGCGGTAGCGCGCGATGAAGGGGACGGTGGCGCCGGAATCGAGCAGCTCGACCGCGGCCGCGACCTGCGCCGCGCGCGCGCCCAGTTCCTCGGCGAGCAGCCGGAGGATGCGGGCTTCGTCGACGGTCCGGGCGGCGGGGGTGGGGCTGATCGTGTTCATGGGTCCATCATAAAATACGGCGACAAGGGGCAGATTTTGCCACAAGGCCGATCCATCGCCGAAATGCCTCGGCTATCATGGTCCCCGTCCCTCATCCACCGTACAGCCATGTTTCCCCACGAGTTGGCCGACGTGTTCGGTCCGTCCGGCGCCCTGGCGCGCCACATGCCGGGCTACAGCCCGCGCGTCGCGCAGCGCGAGCTCTCGGAGGCGATCGGCCGCGCGCTGGCGGACGGCGGCGTGCTGGTGGCCGAGGCGGGCACCGGCACGGGCAAGACCTGGGCCTACCTCGTGCCGGCCTTCCTGTCGGGCGGCAAGGTCCTGGTCTCGACGGGCACGCGCACCTTGCAGGACCAATTGTTCCATCGCGACATCCCGAGGCTGCGCGAGGCGCTGGCGCTGCCGGTGGACGTGGCGCTGCTCAAGGGCCGCGGCAACTACGTCTGCCACTACCACCTCGACCGCCTGGGCCGCGACGACCGCGGCCTGCAATCCGCCGACGAGGTGCGCCAGTTGCGCGAGATCCAGCGCTTCGTCCGCGAGACGTCCACCGGCGACAAGGCCGACCTGCCCTCGGTGCCCGAGGGGGCCGACATCTGGAACCGCGTGACCTCCACGCGCGAGAATTGCCTCGGCCAGGAATGCCCCTTCGTGCGGGACTGCTTCCTCCTCAAGGCGCGCCGCCACGCCCAGGACGCCGACGTGGTGGTGGTCAACCACGCGCTGTTCATGGCCGACCTCGCCCTGCGCGAGGAAGGCATCACCGACCTGCTGCCCGAGGCCCGCATGGTGGTCTTCGACGAGGCGCATCAACTGCCCGACACGGCCACGCGATTCCTCGGGCAGAGCGTGTCCGTGCACCAGGTGCTCGACTGCGCCCGCGCCATGGAGGCCGCCGGCCTCGCCCATGCGCGCGAGGCGGCGCCCTGGAGCGACACCGCGCGCCGCCTCGAGGGCGCGGCGCGGGAACTGCGGCTCGCCGCCGCGCCCGTGGCCCTCATGCCCGGCGGGCGGGCGACCTTCCAGGCGATCCCCGAGCCCCAGGCCTTCGATGAAAAGCTCGACGCCCTGGTCGAGGCCCTGGACGACGCCGCGCGGCGCCTGCAGTCGCAGGAGGACCGCCATCCCGATCTCGCCGCCGCCGCCCGCATGGCCGAGAGCCTGCTCGAGCGCCTGCGCCAGTGGCGCCTGCCGGCGCGCGGCGCGGCCCGGCCCGAAGGCGAGGCCGCGTCCGATGACGGGAGGTGGCCCGGCGATGTGGCCCCGCCTGGCGGCGAGGCCGCGGTGCGCTGGGTCGAGCATGGCAACCATGCCTTGCGCCTGCTGCGCGCCCCCTTGTCGGTGGCGCGGATCTTCTCGGGGTTCCGGCGTCCCGGGCAGACCTGGGTGCTGACCTCGGCCACGCTCTCGGTGCAAGGCGATTTCGGGCATTTCCTGCGCCAGCTCGGCCTCGAGGACGCGATCACCGAGCACTGGACCTCGCCCTTCGACTATCCCGCGCGGGCGCTGCTGTACGTGCCGCGCGGCCTGCCCTGGCCCGGGGATCCGCGCTTCGTCGACGCCTTCGCCCAGGCCCTGCTGCCCCTGGTCGAGGCCTGCGCCGGCGGAGTGCTGGTGCTGTGCACGACCCTGCGGGCGGTCGACCGGGTCGCCGACGTGCTGGGGCGGCACCTCGCCGCGCACGCGCCGTTGCGCCCGGTCATGCGCCAGGGCGAGGCCTCCCGCGGGCTGCTGCTCGAGCGCTTCCGCCGGGCGGGCGACGCGGTACTGGTCGGCAGCGCGAGCTTCTGGGAAGGCATCGACGTGCCCGGCGACGCGCTGACGCTGGTGGCCATCGACAAGCTGCCCTTCGCGCCGCCCGACGACCCGGTCATCGAGGCGCGCCTGAACGTCTGCCGGGCGGGCGGCGGCAATCCGTTCATGGAATACCAGCTCCCGCAGGCGGCGCTGGTCCTCAAGCAGGGGGCCGGCCGCCTGATCCGTTCCGAGGAGGACTGGGGCGTGCTGATGGTCGGCGACGGCCGCCTGGCCGACAAGCCCTACGGCCGCCGCCTGTGGCGCGGCCTGCCGCCCTTCGCCCGCACGCGCGACCCGGCGCAGGCCTGCGAGTTCCTCGCCCATCCGCCCACGGAGGCGGCCGAGGAGGACCGCTCGGCGAGCGTGTAAAGGCGCCAGGCGGCCGCCGCGGGTCCGCCCGGCGGGGCCGCCCCGCGCTCGGGGGCGCCGGCCGTGCCCGTCCCAGCCGCCAGTGGCCCCGCAGTTCCGATTGGCCTGGCTACGCCGATTGGCCTGGCTGCGCCGATTGGCCTGGCTGCGCCGATGGCCGGCCCGGACCGCTCTCGCCGGAAGTCCCGGCGCCTGTACCGGCCGGCCGCACGGGAGCCCAGGCGAAATGGCCGGGCCGGGCCTCGGCGATGGCGCCGGCCGCCAGCAGCTTTTCGCATTCCGCCGCGCCGAGCCCCGCCTCGCGCAGGAGGTCCAGGGTATCGGCGCCCAGGTCCGGCGGCGGCAGCGTGCCGGGGACGGCGTGGGCGCTGGGCACGGCGGGGAATTCGGGCACCTCGAAATCGAATTGGCGGAAAGGGACGTGGCGCAGCTTGCCCGGATGCCGGGCCTGGGGCGCGTCCAGGACGCGTTCCAGCGGGAGCACCTCCGTGGTCCCCACGCCGGCCGCCTTCAGGCGATCGGTGGCTTGCTGGAACGTGTGCGCCGCGATCGCCGCCCGCACGATGTCCTCGACCTCCTGGTGCCTTTTCTTGCGCTGGCGCAGGGTCGCCAGCGATTCGTCGCGCGCCTGCGGCAGCGCCATGGCCGCGCAGAATTTCAGCCAGTGGGCGTCCGTGAGCATGAGCAGGTACAGCCAGCGCTGGTCCGCGGTCAGATAGGCGCCGTAGCCCGGCATGCTGAACTCGCCGTTGGGCTCGCGCTCGGGACGCCCGAGCAGACGGGTCTTGAGCTGCATGCCCACCAGGTCGCGTGAGGCGACGTGCAGGCCCGTCTCGTACAGCCCGACCTCGACCGGCCCGGGCTCCTCCCCGGCGCCGGCCCGCAAGAGCGCCCCGAGTATGCCGATGACGGCGTAGGCGCCCGCGAACTGGTCATGGTAGGAGGGCCCCAGGCGGCTGGGCCGGTCGCCGATGCGGTTGCCTTCCATCACGCCCGTGGCGGCCTCGGCCACCGGATTCGAGGCGAGGTCGTCGGCCTGCGGGCCCGCGGCATAGCCCCTGATGTGGCAGTAGACCAGCCGGGGATTGATCGCCTTGCAGTCCTCGTGGGTCAGCCTGAGCTTGCGCGCCGCGCGCGGCGCGAGGTTGTGGACCAGGATGTCCGCCGTGGAGAGCAGGGCGCGGAAGGCACCATGGCCCTCCTCCGAGGACAGATCGATGCAGGCGCTTTTCTTGCCGTGGCTGTAGGCGATGAAGGTGCCGCTCGGCCCCCCGCGCACGAGGCTGCGTGTCGGGTCCCCCCGCGGGGGCTCGACCTTGATCACCTCTGCGCCGAGCTGCGAGAGGATGTGCGAGGCGAACGGCGCGGCGAGCATGGTGCCGAGCTCGATGACGCGCTTTCCGGCCAGGGGCAGGGTAGGCATGGTGCTTCCTTGTTTTCGATGAGATTTGGCTAATAGAATGCATTATATATTCCAATGAAAACCTATAAAGCCGCATATTTCTAGGGAAATCCCTTATTAATTCGACTCAAAAACGATATAAAATGCATTCTATCGAAATAAAAGACTCGACCGACCGACCCGGCCGGCGCCACGAAAGGAGACGAGACCGTGCTTAGAAGGACATTCCTGGGCGGCTGTGCCGCCGCCGCGACCATCGCGCTGCCCGCCTGGGTGCGCGCCCAGCAGAATTCGCCCGGCATCGATGCGGCCAGCAAGACGGTGACCGTCGGCGCATTCACTCCGATCACGGGACCCGTCCCGTTCTATGCGATCCTCACCCATGCCGCCGACGCTTGCTTCAAGTGGGCCAACAAGACCAATGCGCTGGGCGGGTGGAAAATCGATTACGTGACCTACGACGACGGCTACGAGCCGGCGCGCAGCGTGGCGGTGACGCGCAGGCTGGTGGAGGAAAGCAATATCTTCGCGCTGGCCGCCACGGTGGGCACGGCGCAGTCGGTCGCCGTGATTCCCTACGCCAAGGAGGTGGGGCTGCCCATGATCGCGCCGATCGGCGGCGCATCCGCGCTGTTTTCCGAGCGGCTGGTGTTTCCCCTGCTGCCCGACTATGGCTGGTCCGCGGCCTCCAACCTGGATTACGCGGTGTCCGAGCTCAAGGCCGGGCGGGTCGCCCTGCTCTGGGAAAACGACGAGCTCGGGCGTTCCGCAAAGCGCGGCTTCGACCTGTACATGGACTCGCTCAAGAAAGAGGCGGCCGAGTCGATTCCCTTCGAGGTCCGCAACACCGACTTCACGCCGCATTTGCGCAAGATCGCCAACGCCAAGGCCGAGGTGGTGATTCTGTTCGGCTCGAACGCCAACCTGGCCGCCGCGCTCAAGGCGGCCGACCGCCTCGGGGTCAAGGTCAAGTGGATGGCGCCGTTCTTCACGGCCGATCCCACCACCTACAAGCTTGCGGGGCCGCTGCTCGACGGGGTGTACTTCTCCTCCTGGCTCGCGCCGGTCATGTCCGACGACCCGGACATCAAGGCCTACCGCGAAACGATCGCCGAGCATTACCCGGCCGATCCGGTGGGCGTGTTCGGCCTGAACGGCTGGAGCAACGCCGCCTTGTTCGTGAAGGGATTCCAGCTCCTGCTGGCCAGCGGCAAGCCCCTGACCCGGGCCAGCATGGTCGACGTCATGGAGACCATGCGCAATGAGACGGTCGGCGGGGCGCGCGGCGTGAGCTTCCAGGCCGGGGATCACCGGGGGGCCCGCCAGGAAGGCATCATCCAGGCCTCGGGCGGCGGATCCTTCGAGCTCGTCGGCAAGTTCAAGCCGTATCCGCCCGTCGTGTTCGACGCCAAGCTGGCCTAGGCGTGTCCACACGGATCGAGGAGACCGCACGCATGAGCAGCCAGTACGATGCATGGATCGGCCGTACGGAATCACGTACGGAACACCTGCATGCCTCGGTCGTCCAGGCCATGGCCGCGACCCTGGACGTCCCCGCGGCGCGCGAGGGCGAGCCCTTGCCCGCGGGTTGGCAGTGGCTGTTCTTCAACCCCGTGGTCCCGCGCAGCGGCCTGGGGGACGACGGCCATCCCAGGCGGGGCGGATTCCTGCCGCCCATAGACCTGCCGCGCAGGATGTGGGCCGGCAGCCGCCTGCGCTACCTGGCCGATCTGCCGGTCGGCGCCCAGGCGACCCGCGAAAGCCGGATCCTGGGCGTCCAGCACAAGGTGGGCAAGCGCGGCGCCCTGTGGTTCGTGACGCTGCGGCACACGATCGCCTGCGAGGGCGAGGCGCGCATCGTCGAGGAGCAGGACATCGTCTATCGCGAGGCCTCGCCGCCCGGCGCCGCGGCAGCGGTCCGGTCGGCGGCCCAGTCAGCGGCCCAGCCGGCCTCGCCGCCGGCCGTCCAGCCGCGGGCGCGGTCGACCGCGCAGCCGAATGCCGCGGCCGCCCCGCCGGCCCATGAGGCGCAAGCCCAATGGAGCCAGCCCTTCGCGCCCGATCCCGTGCTGCTGTTCCGGTACTCGGCGCTGACTTTCAACGGGCATCGCATCCATTACGACCAGGACTATGCGCGCCGGGTCGAGGGGTATCCGGACCTGGTGGTGCACGGCCCCCTGACGGCCACGCTGCTGCAGCAGTTCGCGGCGGACCGGGGCGGCGGCCGGCCGCTGGCGCGCTTCGAGTTCAGGGGCGTGAGCCCGCTGTTCGTTTCCCGCGCCTTTCGCCTGGAGGGGCGCGAGGCGGACGATGGCACGCTGGAACTGTGGGCCCGCGGCCCGGACGGCGAGCTGGCGGTTTCGGCGGTGGCGGCGTTTCGATGAGCGGGACGCCGTTCAGACAAATCAACGAGGAGAAAAGATGTCCCAGCATATGAGCGGCCCTGCGAATCTCGCGGGCCAGGTCGCCCTGATCACCGGCGGGGCCGGCGCCATGGGCCGCGCGATCGCCAAGGCCTTCCACGAGGCGGGCGCGCGCGTGGTGGCCACCGATCGCGCCGACCACGAGGAGATCGGGCCCGGCATCGAGTATCGGCGCTATGACGTGACCTCGCGCGCGGATACCGATGCCGTGGTCGACGGCATCGTCGCGGGCCATGGCGGGATCGACATCCTGGTGCTGTGCGCGGGCATCATCGCGCGCACGCCGCTCGCCGAGAGCACCGACGAGGAATGGGACGCGGTGATGTCCGTCAACGTGCGCGGCGTGGTGAACCCCACCCGCAAGGTCTTTCCCCTGATGTGCGAGCGGGGCTACGGCAAGATCCTCGCCGCCGGCTCGATCGCGGCCAAGAACGGCGGCGTGGCCTCGGGGCCGGCCTACGTGGCCTCCAAGTCGGCGGTGCACGGGATGATGCGGTGGATGGCCAAGGCCGGCGCCCCGCATGGCGTCTACGTGAACACGCTCGCGCCCGGACCGGTCGAGACCGCGATGTGGGCCAGCGTGACGGGCAAGGCCGGGGCGCCGGCCGCCAACAAGACCGTGCCCCTGGGGCGCTACGGGAATCCGGACGACATCGCGCAGGCCGCGCTGTTCCTCTGCTCCCAGGCTTCCAACTGGATCACGGGCACGTCGCTGGACATCAGCGGCGGCATGTGGATGGACTGAGAGGAGATGGACATGAACGCAGGGACGGCTCCAGCAATCGGATTCATCGGCCTGGGCGTCATGGGCGGGCCCATGAGCCGCAACATGGCCACCAAGCATCCGGGCGACGTCATCGTTTTCGACATGAACCCGGCCGCCTGCGAGGCCCTGGAGGGCACCGGGGCCCGGCGCGCCGGCTCGGTCGCCGAGCTGGCGGCCGAGGCCGAGATCGTCTTCATGTCGCTGCCCGGCGGCGCGCAGGTCGAAGCGGTCTGCCTCGGCGAGGGCGGGCTCGCCGGCGGCGGGAAAAAGCCCTCGCTGATCGTCGACCTGAGCACCACGACGGTCGATGCCGCCCGCCGGGTCGCGCAGCGGCTCGCCGGCCTGGGCATCCGTTTCGCCGACGCGCCTGTGGCGCGCACGCGGGAGGCGGCGCGGCGCGGCGAGCTCAGCATCATGGTGGGCGCCGACGATGCCGTCTATGCGCAGGCCGAGCCGCTGCTGCGCTACATCGGCACCGACGTCACGCATTGCGGCGCGGTGGGCTGCGGCCAGGCGGTCAAGCTGATCAACAACGCGCTGGTGTTCGAGCACACCATGGCGCTCGCCGAGATGATGGTCCTGGGCGAGCGCGCGGGCGTGCAGCCCGCGGTGCTGCTGGACGCCGTGTCCAAGGGCTCCGGGGACAGCTTCGTGCTGCGCAATCACGGGCGCAAGGCGATGCTGCCGCGGCAGTTTCCGGAAAAGTCCTTCCCGCCCGAGTACGTGCTGAAGGACCTCGGCTACGTGCTGGAGCTCGCCGGGCAGACGGGGCTGCGCGCCCACGTCGCCGAACTCGCGCGGCGCTATTACGCCGCGACGATGGACGCCGGCTGGGGCGGCCGGTATTTCCCGGCCGTGATCGAGGTCGTCGACCGCGACATCGAGCTTCCCCCGGACGCGGCATGAGGGAGGGCCGGACTCATGGATGACTTGATCGGGCTGGCGTGGTCCGGCACCGTCAGCGGGTGCCTGTATTCGATGGGCGCGATCGGCATCGTGCTGATCTACAAGAGCTCCAACGTGGTGAACTTCGCCCATGGCAACCTGGCGGGGCTGGCCGCCTTCCTGGTGTTCGGCTTCACGGCCGGGATCTACGGGAACCTCGCCTGGGGGCCCGCGGTCGTCCTGACGCTGGCGATCATGATCGCCGTCATGGCGGCCAGCTACCTGCTGATCGCGCCGCTGGTGTTCAAGTCGGACCTCACCGGCACGATCGCCACGCTCGGCGTGGGCCTGATCATGCAGGGCCTGACGCAATTGATGTTCGGCGCGAACGTCGTTTCCCTCGACTTGCCGATCCCCGCGTGGCGCACGCAGCTCGGGCCGCTGCCCATCGACGCCTACGACCTGACCGTGCTCGCCGTGACGGCCCTGGTGACCGCCGTCCTGTACCTGCTCATCGAGCGCACCCGCATCGGCATCGCCTTTCGGGCCGTCTCGGCGCATCCCTTCGCCAGCCGCGTCTGCGGCCTGCAACTGCGCCGCGTCCACCTGTTTTCCTGGATCGTGGCCGGGGTGCTCGGCCTGGTCGCCTCGCTGCTGATCGTGCCGACCACCTTCCTGTCCTCCACCAGCGTGGCCTCCTTCATGCTGCAGGCCTTCGGCGCGGCGGTCGTCGGCGGCTTCAGCAGCCTGCCGGGGGCGGTGGTGGGCGGCATCTTCATCGGCGTCGTGATGAACCTCCTGTCGTTCTACGTCGCCGCCGAGTTCAGCAACACCTACCTGCTGCTGGTGATCCTGCTGGTGCTGAACATTTTCCCGAAAGGGGTGCTCGCCGCGCGGGGAGGTGCCCGTGTCTGACTCCCTGTCCAACGCCGTCGTCTCCCGCCCGCTGCCCGAGGAGGCGGAGCCCTCGCGGATTTCGAAACCCGCGGGCGGCCCGTGGCTGCGCGGCGCGGGCGGCCTGGTCCTGCTGGCCCTGGCGCTGCTGCCGCTCGTGGCCGGCGGCTACTGGACCTTCACCCTGGGGATCTGTTTCGCCCAGGCGATCGCGATCATCTCGGTGAGCTTCCTCGTGCGCTACGGCGGCGAGGTGTCGATCGGCCATGGCGTGTTCATGGGGGCGGGCGCCTACACGGTGGCCCTCATGGAAAAATACCTCGGCCTCTCGCTGCTGGCCGGGCTGCCCGCGGCCGCCGTGGCGGGCGGCCTGCTGGGCATGCTGTTCGCCTTTCCCTCGCGCCACCTGTCGGGCATCTACCTGGCCGTGGCAACCATGGCCCTCGCCCTCGCGCTGCCCGAGATCCTGCTGCATTTCTCCGAGGTGACGGGGGGCTACGGCGGCCTGTACGTCAACCTGGACGCCGTTTCCGGCCTGTCCAGGGCCCATCAGCAGTATTACCTGCCGCTGGCCGGGCTGGTCGCCGTCGTGCTGCTGCTGCGGCAGTTCCGCCGCTCGCGCCAGGCGATGGCGCTGCTGCTGATCCGTACCTCGCCCTACGCCGCGGAGTCCTTCGGCGTGCGCCGCAGTTGGGCCCGCCTGTCCTGCATGGCGCTGAGCGGTTCGATCGCGGCCATCGGCGGCGCGCTGCTGGCCTTCAGTTCCTCGACCGTGTCGCCCAACAGCTTCACGCTCTGGACCTCGATCTTCCTGCTGGTCGGCTCGGTGGTGAGCCTGTATTCGATGTCGGTGCTCGGCAGCCTGCTCGGCGGCTTGTTCCTCACGCTCATTCCCCTGCTGCTCGCGGGCGCCGGCGACTGGGTCCCGATCCTGTACGGCACCGCCCTGCTGGCGGTGGTGCTCGCCGTCAATGCGCTGCCCGCCTCGCTGCGCGCGCGGCTGGGAGAACGGACATGAACGCCCCGCGGCCCGCCCTGGCGGAATCCCTGGTCGTGGAGCGCCTGTCGCTGTCCTTCGGCGGCATCCAGGTACTGCAGGACATCGACGTCGAGCTCCAGGCCGGCCGAATCACCGGCCTGATCGGGCCGAACGGCGCGGGCAAGACCAGCTTCTTCAATTGCCTGACGGGACTGTACTCGCCGCAGCAGGGCAGCATCCGCATGGGCGGCACGCGGCTGGAGGGCCTGCGTCCGCCCGAGCGCGCGGCCCTCGGGTTCTCGCGCAGCTTCCAGCACGTGGCCCTGTGTCCCGAGCTCAGCATCGTCGAGAACGTGATGGTCGGCCTCGACCGCGTGTCGACGACGGGCTGGCTGGGCGCGTTCCTGCCGCTGCCCGCGGGCAGGCTCGAGCGCGCCCGCAATCGCGAGCGGGCCCTGGAGGCCCTGGATCGGCTGGGCATCGCCCACGTCGCCGACGCGGCCCCGTCCCAATTGCCGCCGGGCCTGCTGCGGCTCGCCGAGATCGCCCGCGCCGTGGTCGGCGACCCGCGGGTCCTGCTGCTCGACGAGCCGGCCGCGGGCCTGAATTCCGTCGAGACCGCCGACCTGTCCGCGGCGCTCAAGAAACTGCGCGCTCCCGGGCTGGTCCTCGTGGTCGTGGAACACGACATGGACCTCATCATGGAGGTGTGCGACACGATCTACGTGCTCAACGTGGGCAGCATACTGGCCCGCGGGACGCCCGAGGAGGTGCGGGACGATCCGGAGGTGATCCGCGTCTATCTGGGGGACGAGAATGGCTGATCGGGGAGGCGAAATGGCTGATGCGGCGTCGACCCTGCTGCGCGTCGAGGACCTGTCGGTCGCCTATGGCGCGGGGCCGGTGGTGCACGGCATCTCGCTCGCCGTCGCCGACGGCACCGTGGCGGCCTTGCTGGGCGCCAACGGCGCCGGCAAGTCGAGCACTTTGCGCGCGATCGCCGGCCTGGAGCCCATGCGGGGACGCATCCATTTCGACGGCCGCGACATTTCCAGGCTGTCCGTGGCCGAGCGGTTCCGCCTCGGCATCGTCTACGTGCCCGAGGGGCGCGCCATCGTCGGCGACCTGTCCGTGGCCGAAAACCTGGTGCTGGGGTCCTATTTCATCGACAAGCGCACCCGCGAGCGCAGGCAGCGCATGGTGCTGGAGTTCTTTCCCGAGATCGCCAATCGGCTGCGGGCCGCGGCGGGCCTGCTCAGCGGCGGCGAGCAGCAGATGCTGGCGATCGGCCGCGGGCTCATGTCCGCCCCGAGGCTGCTGCTGCTCGACGAGCCCTCGCTGGGCCTCGCGCCGCTGCTGGTCGCGCGGGTGTACGAGCGCCTGGGCGCGATCCAGCGCGAGCAGAAGCTCACCGCGCTGCTGGTCGAGCAGAGCTTCCACGTGGCCGCGCGGCTTGCCGCGCGCGCCTGGGTCATGCGCCACGGACACATCGTCGGCGAGCTCGACGAGGCCGCGCTGCGCAGCCGCGAAGGCCGCCAGCACGCCATCGATGCCTATCTGGGGGCGCGCAGGCAGGAACCAGCCATTGCTCAATGAGGAGACGAGATGAAACAGGCTAGACTCCAGGGCCGAATCCTGGCGAGCGGATTGGGTTTTCCCGAGGGGCCCATCGCCATGTCCGACGGCGGCGTGCTGGTCGTCGAGATCGAGGGGGGACGGCTGGTCCGCGTATCGCCCCGCGGCGAGGCCGAGACCGTCGCCCAGCTCGGAGGCGGCCCCAACGGCGCGGCGCTCGGGCCCGACGGCCATTGCTACGTGTGCAACAACGGCGGCTTCAGTTGGCGCACGGACGAGGGCTTCACGCGCCCGACCGGGCCGGCGGCCGGCTATCGGGGCGGCTCCATCCAGCGGGTGGATCTCACGACCGGTGATGTAGATACTCTGTATACTCACTGCGAGGGCGTCCCCCTGCACGGACCGAACGACATCGTGTTCGATCCCCGGGGCGGATTCTGGTTCACGGACTTCGGCAAGACCTTCGAGGACCGCATCCTGCGCGGCGCGGTCTATTACGCCCGCGAGGACGGCAGCGAGATCCGGCGGGTGGCCCATCCCGTCCTCACCCCCAATGGCATCGGCCTGTCGCCCGACGGCGGGACCCTGTACGTGTCCGAGACGGAAACCAGCCGCCTGTGGGCCTACGAGGTCGTCCGTCCGGGGGAACTGCGGCTCGAGCCCTGGCCCTCGCCCAACGGCGGCCGCCTCGTGCATGGCCTGCCGGGCTACCAGCGCTTCGATTCCCTGGCGGTGGAGGAGGGCGGCAACGTCTGCGTCGCGACCCTGGTCAGGGGCGGCATCAGCGTGTTCTCGCCCTCCGGGGAGTGGCTGGAGTTCCACGAGGCGCCCGAAGGGTACTGCACCAACATCTGTTTCGGCGGCGAGGATCGCCGGACGGCGTACATCACGCTTTCCGGGTACGGCCAGCTCATGGCCGTGGACTGGCCGCGGCCCGGTTTGGCGATTTGATGCATTATTTCTGAAGATTTATGATTTTACAAGGACTCGTCCACCAAGTGCGCGTCCATTGATGATAGGGAACACTCCCTGAATTTCACGTATTTTTCTCCGTAGAAACTGCATTATATGGGTTTTTATATCTAATGCATGGTTCTCCGGCGCAGCTTGACATCGTTTTTCAAAGAATGCATTATGCATCTCAATTAAACAAGGAGATCCAACCATGACCCAAGTTGCCATCGATACCCAGTCCGGAGTCGGCGATGCGCCCGCAGAGGGCCGCATCACCGACGAGGCGGTGGCCGCGGCCAAGAGCATGATCGGCCTGCACCTGCGTCCCGAGGGGCCTTACCTGCAGGACGCCACGGCGGATACGCTGCGCAATTGGTGCAACGGCATCGGCGACCTGAATCCCCTGTACCGCGACCGCAGCTATGGCGCGGCCACCCGCTACGGGGAAATGATCGCCCATCCCATGTTCCCCATGGCCTTCGGCTGGCTGGGGCGCACCCGCTGGGGCCTGCCGGGCGTGCATGGCTTCTATGCCGGCAACGATTGGGAGCTCTTTCGCCACGTCCGGCCCGGCGACCGCATCACGGCGATCGAGCGCGTGGTGGGGGTGGAGGAAAAGGAAAGCAAGTTCTCCGGGCGCCTGGTGCTGCAATACGTGGAGGCGTGCTACTACAACCAGCGCAGCGAGCTCGTCGCCCGCGCCCTGGGGACCTGCACGCGGCACGAGCGCAAGGCGGCCCGCGACGCCGGCAAGTACAAAGAGATCGTCCAGCACGAATATTCCAACGAGGAACGCGACCGGATCGACCAGATGGTGCTCGACGAGCCCAGGAACATCCGCGGCTCGGCCGTGCGCTACTGGGAGGAGGTCGAGGTGGGCGAGGAACTGCCGGCCATCGCGCGCGGCCCGCTCTCCCTGATGGACACCATGGGCTTCCTGGTCGGCTGCGGCCGGGGGCATACGCACGGGGTCGTCCTGCAGGCGGCCGTCAAGCACCCGGGCCATTTCTTCCGCAACCCCGAGGCGGGCGGCGGCGTCGAATACACGGGCATCGGCCATCACCGCGAGTCGGTCGCCAAGGAGGTCGGGGTGCCGGGCACCTACGACTACGGGCCGCAGCGCTCGTCCTGGATGTGCTCGCTGGTCACCAACTGGATGGGCGACGCGGGGGTGCTCAAGCGCGTGCGCACCGAGATGCGGCGCTTCAACATCATGGGCGATACGACGTTCTGCAAGGGCAAGGTGACGCGCAAGTACGTCAAGGACGGGATCGGCCTGGTCGACATCCAGATCTCGGGCGAAAACCAGCGCGGCGAAATCACCACGCCGGGCCTCGCCACGGTGGCCCTGCCGTCGCGCGACGTCAGCCGGCCGGCGTTCATCGACGGCACTTGCGTCGACCTGGAACTGCCGGTGACCCGTTGACCGAGAGGCCCGGGCCGACCCCCGAGGCAGCGCACATGCAGAATCCCGACCCCCGCCGTTCACAGGCATCGTCCCCGCCATCGGCGACGCCCCTGCCGCAGGCATCGTCGCAGCCTCAGGCGGCGCCCCTGGCCGGCTGCCGTGTCCTGGAATGCTCCCGCACGCCGGCGGCCGCCTATGCGGGGCGATTGCTGGCCGCGATGGGCGCCCGCGTGCTGCTGCTCGAGCCCGAGGGCGGCTCGCCGCTGCGGCGGGCGGCGCCCCCGCTCGGGGAGGGCGATGGCAGCGCCCTGTTCGCCTATCTTTCCGCCGGCAAGCGCAGCCTCGTGTGCGACCTGCGGACGGACGCGGGGCGGGCCGAGCTGGACCGGCGCCTGGAGGACGCGGACATCCTCATCGAGGATGTGCCGCTGCGCGAGCGGCCGGCGCTGGGCCTGGATCCCGCGGACCTGCCGGAGCGGCATCCCGGCCTGGTCCACGTGAGCGTGCTGCCTTTCGGGTCCGCCGGGCCCAAGGCGCATTGGGACGGAACGGAAGTCAACCTGCTGCACGCGGGGGGGGAGGGATACCTCCTGCCCAACGGCCTGTCGGGCGAGCTCTTTCCCGATCGTCCGCCGCTGAAGATCCACGGCCATTTCGGCTGCTACCAGGGCGGCGCGATGGCCGTGCTGGGCGCGCTTTCGGCCTGGTGGGCCCGCCCCCGGGCCGGAGGGCAGTACGTGGACGTCTCGATACAGGACGCCGTGCTGGCCGTCAGCGCCTTCGCCCTGCAGCGGCTGGGCGACGGATCCCTCGAACACCGCAGGATGCGCAGCTTCCGCTACGGGGGCGTTTTCCAGACGCAGGACGGATACATCGAATTGCTCACCCTCGAGGATCGCCAGTGGGCCGCTCTGGTCCATCTGCTGGGCAGTCCCGAGTGGGCGCTGGACGAGGCTTTCAAGGATCCCCTGGAACGCAGCCGGCGCGGCGCGGAAATCAACCGCCACATCCGCGCCTGGATGGTCCGGCAGCAGTCGCTGGAGGTCGTGCGGCGCGCACAGGAACTCGGTGTGCCGGTCGCCAAGTACCGGACCCCGGCGGAGGTGATCGCGGGCAGCCACGAGCGGGCCCGGGGCCTGTTCGGCCGCGTCGAACTCGAGAGCGGCGAACAGGCCGAGCTGCTGACCGCCCCGTTCCAGTTCCGGTGTTCCCCGCTGCCCGGCGGCGGGAAAGTGCCGCCGCTCGACGAGGCGCGCCGGGATGATGCGCCCCCGGATGCCTGTCCGGAGGACGCACTCCCGAAGGATGCACGCCCGGACGGCGCCCTCCGGAATGATGCGGGCGAGGATGATGCGGGAATGAATGATGCTCGCCGGGACGGGACCCGCCTGGATGACGCAGGCCTGGATGACGCACATCTGGAGGGCCGGGCATGAACGAGGATCTCGCGCCGCTCGAGGGCGTGCGCATCGCGGATTTCACCATACACGCCGCGGGCCCCTTCTGTACGCACCTGCTCTCGCAGCTCGGGGCGCAGTGCATCAAGATCGAAAGCCGGTCCCGCCTGGATGCGTTCCGCAAGCCGCACGCGGTCTATGGCCGCATGTCGGCGGCGACCTTCGACCAGGTCTCGTCCAACAAGCTCTCGGTGCGCCTGAACCTGAAAAAGCCCGAGGCGATCGCGCTCGCGAAGCGGATCGTGGGGATCTCGGACGTCGCGGCCGAGAGCTTCCGGCCCGGCGTGATGAAGCGCCTGGGCCTGGATTTCGGCGCCTTGCGGGAGGTCCGTCCGGACATCGTGCTGCTGTCGCTGTCCTCTTGCGGCCAGACCGGGCCGGATACGCATTTCGCGGGCTATGCGCCCCTGTTCGGCGCCTGGGGCGGGCTGGGCTGGATGAGCGGCTATGGCGACGGCCCGCCGATCGAGATGCGCCACGTCATGGACCACGCCGCGGGCCTGCATGCGGCGTGCGCCGTGGTGGCCGCCATGCACCAGCGCCGCCGTACCGGGCAGGCGCAGCATATCGATCTCGCCGCGCGCGAAGTCGCCTCGGCCATGATCGGGGACGCGCTGGTCCAGGCCAGCCAGGGCATCGCGCCCGCGAGGATGGGCAACCAGGACCTCGGGATGGCGCCCCATGGCGTCTACGCCACCGCGGTCCCCGACCGCTGGCTGACCCTGGCCGTCAGGACCGACGCGGAATGGGAGGCCCTGTGCCGCGTCCTGGGGCGGGACGTCGGCGATCCGCGTTTCGCCCGCCAGGCCGGGAGGCTGGAAAACCGCGCCGAACTCGATGCCCTGGTGTCCGGCTGGCTCGCGCCCCTGGATGCCGATGAGCTGGCCCGCCGCCTCCAGGAGGCGGGCGTGTGCGCGCACGTTTCCTGGAACATGGAGGACGTCGCCCGGGATCCGCATCTGCGGGCACGGGGGACCGTGGTCGAGGTCGGCGGACCGGGGATCCCGCAACGGGCGGCCGTGGGCTGTCCCGTGCGCTTCAGCCGCACGGCGGCCGTGGGCATCCGGCGCCTGACGCCCGCGCTGGGGCAGGACGAGGATTACGTCTTTGGCGAACTGCTGGGCCTGGGCTCGGCCCAGAGAAAGGACCTGGAAGCCAGGGAGGTCATTTTTTGAGGCCGGCCGCCGTCCCATCCGGGGCTCGCCCTGCAAGGTTTCCGGGCCTGCCGTGTAATGTCGACTCATCGCAACCGTCCGAGGTGTACACATGAGAAAAAACTCCATCTACCTGGTGCTGGACATGGAAAACGACCTGGTCCACGCCGATGGGCCCAATGGCAAGGCCGGCTACGCCGAGCAGGTCCGCGGCCGCGGCATCATCGGGAACACCCGCCGCGCCATCGACAAGGCGCGCGCGGCGGGCGTCCCCATCGGCTTCGTCCGCGTGGGCTTTTCGCCGGACTACCGGGAATGCCCGGAAAACTCGCCCATTTTCTCGGGCGCGCGCAAGAACGGCATCTTCAAGCTCGGCACCTGGGGCACCGAGATCCATCCGGACCTGGGGCAGCGGCCGGAGGACTTCGACATCGTCAAGCACCGCGTCAGCCCCTTCTACAGCACCCGCCTCGAGGCCATCCTGCGCGCGCGGGGCATCGGCCGGATCTATTGCTCGGGGATATCCACGAACGCGGTCGTCCAGGCGACGATCCGCGAGGGCCACGATCGGGACTACGAGATGGTGCTGATCGAGGACGGCTGCTGCGGCCTCACCGCCGAGGAGCACGAGAACGCGGTGGCGGGACTGCGCCGGTTCTGCCGGATCACGAATTCCAATGACCTCGGCTTCGAGTGAGGGCAGGGCGGGCGCCGCCGCCCGCAGCCTGCTGTTCGTGCCGGGAGACCGCCCCGAGCGGTTTCCCAAGGCCGCGGCCAGCGGCGCCCACGAGGTCATCCTCGACCTGGAGGATGCCGTGGCGCCGTCGGCCAAGGCCGCCGCGCGCGCGGCCGTGGCCGCCTGGCTCGCTCGGGGCCGCCGGGCCCTCGTGCGGATCAACGCGGCGGACACCGCCTGGCACGAGGACGACCTCTCGATGGTCCGGGCGTCCCCGGGCGCGGGCATCATGCTGCCCAAGGCGGATCCGGACGCGCTCGCGGCGACGATACGCTCGGTCCCGGGCCGCCGCGTCGTGGCCTTGCTCGAGACCGTGGATGCCTATATGGAGCTCGAGCGCCTCGCCGCCACGCCCGGCCTGGCGCGGATCGCCTTCGGCAGCATCGACTTCGCGGTGGACAGCGGGATTTCCGACGAGGACGGCGCCATGGCGCCGGTCCGGACGCGGATCGTCCTGGCATCGCGCCACGCCGGGCTGGAGGCGCCCGTGGACGGCGTCAGCCCGGATTTTTCGGACGAGGGCCGGATGCGCGACGATGCGCTGCTATCGAAAAAACTCGGTTTTGGCGGCAAGCTCTGCATCCATCCGCGGCAGGTCGCGGCGGTCAATGCCGTTTTCCTGCCGAGCCTCGCCGAGGTGGAGCGCGCCGGGCGCATCCTCGCGGCATTCGAGGCGAGCGGGGGCGCCGCGACCGCCGTCGACGGCCGCATGATCGACAAGCCGGTGGTGGATTGGGCGCGCCGCGTGCTGGCCGGGTCCTGAACCGAAAGAACCTTTAGAATATGCGATGCAAAATACATCTTTTCTCGGTGCGCCGCCGAACCACAGCCCATGGACTATCGCACAAAAGAAGAACAGGTCGCGGACTATCTGCGTGAACGCATCATCTCGGGCGTCTATCCCCGCGGCTCGCGCCTGAAGCAAGCCGAGATCGCCGAGCGGCTGCAATTGAGCATCACGCCGGTGAGAGAGGCCCTCAAGATCCTCGAGGCCGAAGGCTACATCGAGGGCGGATCCTATCGGGGCGCCCGCGTCGTGCCCTTCGACCCGTCCGCCTCCAGCGAGATCCTGCAACTGCGGCTGATCCTCGAATCGCAGCTCGTCCGCGGCGCGATCGAAAAGATCACCACCCAGGACATCGCCGAGCTCAAGGCTCTGGGCGAGGAATTCGCCGAGGCCTTCCGGCGGGGCGATCGCGCCACCGCGCGCGGCCTGAACTATCGATTCCACCGCCAGCTCTACGACTTTGCCGGAATGCCGCAGACCCTGCATTTCGTGCAGATCCTGTGGGCCCGGTATCCCTTCGACCTGATCAATTCGGTGGCGGGACGCGGCGAGGAGGCCGTGCGCGAGCACAACGAGATCCTGCACGCGTTCGCGGCCCGGGACGCCGCGGCGGCGATGCTGGCGATGCGCACGCACATCGAATCGGGGTGGACGGTCCTGAAATCCATCGACGGCCAGCCCGCGGACGGCGGCCCGCCCGCCGAGGACGAAAGCCCCCGCGGGAACGGCAGGTCGAATGGCAAGACTCGTGGCGGCGGCTGAGCCGCCCCGCCCTCAGAACCAGTTGATCGGGTTCCAGTAGTTGACCGGCTCGCTCAGGCCCTGGGTGTAGTACTTGCTGTTGGGAAAGTTCTGGTCGAGCACGCGCTTGGCGTCGTCGCGCAGCGTGTCCAGGCCCAGCTTGTCGTAGCTGAGCATCATCAGGTAGAGGGCCTTTTCCACGATGGGCGCGCCCTCGAAGTCCGTGATCACGGTCTGGGCGCGGTTCGCCGCCGCGACGTAGGCGCCGCGCCGGTAGTAGTACTCGGCGACGTGCACCTCGTTTTCGGCGATGGTGTTCACCAGCCACGCGACGCGCTTGCGCGCATCGGGCGTGTACTGGCTGTCGGGATAGCGCTTGATCAGCTCGTTGAAGGCCTCGTAGGAGGCGCGCAGGCCCTTGGGATCGCGCTCGCTGGGGTCCTGGCGCGTGATGTTCGACAGGATGGCGCTGGGCGGCGTGAAGGTCAGCATGCCCTTCAGGTACAGCATGTAGTCCGTGCCCGGGTGGTTGGGGTATTGCTGCATGAAGCGGTCGATCGCGGCCCGGGCCTGCTCGGGCTCCTCGTCCTTCCAGTTGACGTAGGCCTGGTCGATGAGCGCCTGCTGGGCATAGATGCCGAAGGGATAGCGCGCCTCCAGGGCCTCGAGGTTCTTGCGGGCGTCGCTCCAGCGGCCGCCGCTCATGTCCTCGCGGGCCTGCTGGTACAGCCGCTCGGCGCTCCAGCCCGCGGTCGGGTCGACGTCGCCCTTGGTGGAGCTGCAGCCGGCCGCGAGCGCCAGGGCGAAAATGGCGATGGCCGCCAGCGCGCGCCGTGCGATGGCATTGAAGCGGAACGAGTCGCGGAGGATCACAGAGCGTCCTTGGTCAGGGTGTTAGCATTGCTGGCAGATTATATGATTTGTCGACATGTCTGACACGGATATCGAAACCGACGACCTCGAGACGCCCGAGCCCGAGGAGTTCGAGCTGCCGTTCACCGCACTGGCCGAGCGCCTGGACAAGGTGCTGGCGCGCCTGATGCCGCAGCACTCCCGCAGCCGGCTGCAGGCCTGGATCGAGGAGGGGCACGCCCGGATCAACGGGCGGGCGGCGCGCGTGCGCGACAAGGCAGGGCCGGGCGACCGGATCCAGGTCTGGCCGCAGCCCGCGCCCGAGGCCATGGCCTTCGTGGCCGAGCCCATCGCCTTCGAGGTGGTCGCCGAGGGCGCCGACTGGATCGTGGTCGACAAGCCGGCGGGGCTGGTGACGCATCCGGGGGCGGGCAACTGGCACGGCACGCTGCTCAACGGATTGCTGCATCGGTATCCCGAGCTCGCCCGCGTCGCGCGGGCGGGCATCGTCCATCGCCTGGACAAGGACACCTCGGGCCTGCTGGTGGTCGCCCGCAACGAGACCGCCCAGACCCATCTGGTGCGCCAGTTGCAGGCCCGCAGCGTCCGGCGCGAATACCTCGCCCTGGTGCACGGCTGGCCCGATGCGCAGGGCACGGTGTCGCTCGCCATCGGCCGCGACGCGCGGGTGCCGGTGCGCATGAGCGTGCAGCATCCGATCGCGCCCAAGCCCGCGGTCACGCATTACCGGACCCTCCGCCGCGGCCATGCCGTGGAGGTGCAGGCGCCGGTGGCCGAGGTGGCCTGCCGCCTCGAGACCGGGCGCACCCACCAGATCCGGGTGCACATGGCCAGCCTGCGCCATCCCCTGCTGGGCGACACGCTGTACGGGGGCCCGGCCCTGGCGGGCGCGGCCCGCCAGATGCTGCATGCGCGCGCCCTGGGCTTCGAGGACCCGGCCTCGGGCGAGCGGCTGGCGTTCGAGTCCGAGGTCCCGGCGGATTTCGAGGCGGTGCGCCAGGTGATCCTCTGGCAATCGTGAGGAGGCGACAGGCATATGGCGCATGAAGACCCGAGCAAGGAACACACGGCATCACGGGTCGATCGCCCAACCGATCCGGTCGGCCGCGGGCAGGCCGACCGGACCGGGCACGCCTCCGGCCCAATCGACTGCGTGACCGGCCAGCCATGGCCTGGCGTCCATTATTTCTGCAGCACGCGCATCGGCGGATGCAGCGCGCCGCCCTGGGACGGGCTGAACCTCGGCCTGCACGTGGGCGACGCGCCGCAGGCCGTCCTGCGCAACCGCGCGCTGCTGGCCGCCCGCCTGCCGGCCGAGCCCCTGTGGCTGGACCAGGTCCACGGCACCGGGGTGTGCGATGCTGACGCCTGGGACCGCGACGCGGCGCCCACGGCCGACGCGGCGATCACGACGCGGCCCGATCGTCCCCTCGCCATCATGACCGCGGACTGCCTGCCCGTGGTGCTGGCCGACGTCGACGGCGGCGTGCTGGGCGTCGCGCACGCGGGCTGGCGGGGGCTCGCCGCCGGCGTGCTCGAGAACACGCTCGAACGGATGCGCCAGCGGGCGCCGGGCGCCGCGCGGTGGCGCGCATGGATCGGCCCGGCGATCGGCCCGGAGAGCTTCGAGGTGGGGCCGGAGGTCCGCCTGGCCTTCGTCGGGCCCGATCCCGCGACCGCGGCGTTCTTCGCCGCGCGTCCCGGCAGCGATCGCTGGCTCGCCGACTTGCCGGCGATCGCGCGCCACCGCCTGCATGCCGCCGGCGTCGGGGACGTCGAGTGCAGCGGCCACTGCACGTACCGGGATGCGCAACGGTTCTATTCCTACCGCCGCGCCGCGCGCACGGGCCGCCAGGCCACGGTCGCCTGGCTGTCATCGCGCCCCGCGGACCCGCCGCCATGAGGCGGCGAGCGGCTCATGCGCACGCGCAAACACGCTAGCGACTTACCCTGATTGACACGATTTGTCAGAATCGCCATGATCGTTTCCAATGAACGGCCACGAGTGGCCGTCATCAGGCAGGGGGAATGCAGTGGGTGAGCGCAACCAGTTTCAAGGGCAGATGCCGCGGGGCATTTCGCCGGATCGCCTCGCCCAGATCCAGGCCGATTACTTCCGCGAATGCCAGGCCTTGCTCGACGGCATGCGCCAGGGCGCGCTGCCCCCGCCCGACGATCGCCGGTTCTCGTCGTCGGCCTGGGCCGAAAACCCGCACAGCCTGCTTGCCGCGCACGCCTACCTGATCGGCGCGCGCACCCTCCAGCGGATGGCCGACGCCGCCGAGCTGGGCGAGGGCGGGCGCGAGCGGCTGCGGTTCGCGGTCATGCAATGGATCGAGGCCGCCTCGCCGGCCAATTTCCTCGCCACCAATCCCGAGGCCCTCCAGGCCGCCCGGCGCACGCAGGGCGAGTCGCTGCGCAAGGGCCTGCAAAACCTGGTGGACGACCTGCGCAAGGGGCGCATCAGCCAGACCGACGAGTCGGCCTTCACCCTCGGCGAAAACATCGCCGCCACGCCGGGCGCCGTGGTCTTCCAGAACCCGCTGATGCAGCTCATCCAGTATCGGCCGCAGGCATCGATGGTGCATGCGCGCCCGCTGCTCATGGTGCCGCCGTGCATCAACAAGTTCTACATCCTCGACCTGCAGGCCGGCAACTCCTTCGTGCGCCACGCCCTCGATGCGGGGTTCAGCGTCTACATGGTCTCGTGGCGCAATCCGCTGCCCACCGACACGGACGGCATCGACCGCGCCGGCTGGGACGACTACATGCAGGAGGGCGTGCTGCGGGCCATCGAGGTGGTGCGCGCCATCAGCGGCCAGGACAGGATCAACGCCCTGGGGTTCTGCGTCGGGGGGACCATGCTCGCGACCGCGCTGGCCGTGGCCCGCGCGCGGGGCGAGGATCCGGTGGCGGCGCTGACGCTGCTCACGACCTTCCTCGATTTCCGGGACACCGGCATCCTCGACGTGTTCGTCGACGAATACCACGCCCGCTCGCGCGAGCAGCAGTTCGGCCTCGGCGGCCTGATGACCGCGCGCGAGCTCGGCACCACCTTCTCGTTCCTGCGGCCCTCCGAGCTCGTCTGGAACTACGTCGCCTCCAACTACATGATGGGCGAGGCGCCGCGGGCCTTCGACCTGCTCGCCTGGAACGCCGACGGCACCAACCTCCCGGGCCCGTTCTTCGCCTGGTATTTCCGCAACACCTACCTGGAAAACCGCCTCAAGACGCCCGGCGCGCTCCAGGTCTGCGGGCACTCGATCGACTTCGGCGCGCTGCGCATGCCGGCCTACCTGTATGCCTCGCGCGAGGACCACATCGTGCCCTGGGCCTCGGCCTATGCGTCCCGCGAGCTGCTGGGCGGCCCCACGCGCTTCGTGCTGGGCGAGTCCGGCCACATCGCGGGGGTGGTCAACCCCCCCGCGCGCGGGCGCCGGGGCTACTGGGCGTATGATGTCGATGATCGCCGGGGGGCGGCGGCCGGCCCGCAGGAATGGCTGCGGGAGGCGCCCCGGCATGCGGGGAGCTGGTGGCCCGACTGGCTGCGCTGGCTGGCGGGGCATTCCGGCGACAAGGTGCGTGCCAAGAGCACGCTGGGCAACCGCCGATACAGGACTCTCGAGCCCGCACCAGGGCAATATGTGAGGGTACGCGCATGAGCGCGTCAACAAAAGGAGATTCTCATGAGCGGGAAACTGGCTTACGTCACCGGAGGCATGGGGGGGATCGGCACGTCGATTTGCCAGCGCCTGGCCAAGGAAGGATTCAACGTGGTGGCCGGCTGCGGCCCCAGCCGGGATCATGCCAAATGGCTGGGCGAGCAAGCCGCGCTGGGCTATAAATTCCATGCCTCGGTCGGCAACGTGTCCGACTGGGACTCCACGGTCCAGGCCTTCGCCCAGATCAAAGAACAGTTCGGCCCCATCGACGTGCTGGTCAACAATGCGGGCATCACCCGCGACGGGGTCTTCCGCAAGATGGGGCTCGAGGACTGGCGCGCGGTCATCGACACCAACCTCAACAGCCTGTTCAACGTGACCAAGCAGGTCATCGACGACATGGTCGAGCGCCAGTGGGGGCGGATCATCAACATCAGCTCGGTCAACGGCCAAAAGGGCCAGTTCGGCCAGACCAACTACTCCACCGCCAAGGCGGGGATCCACGGCTTCACCATGGCCCTCGCCCAGGAGGTCGCCAGCAAGGGCGTCACGGTCAACACGGTGTCGCCGGGGTACATCGGCACCGACATGGTGCGCGGCATCCGGCCCGACGTCCTCGAAAAGATCGTCGCCACGATCCCGGTCAAGCGCCTGGGCACCCCCGAGGAGATCGGCTCCATCGTGGCGTGGCTGGCCTCGGACGACTCGGGCTTCGCCACGGGGGCGGATTTCTCGCTCAATGGCGGCCTGCACATGGGTTGATGCGAAAAATGGCCCAGCAGACTTCCAAGGCCGCGCGCCTGATCAAGAAATACCCCAACCGCCGGCTCTACGACACTCAGTCCAGCGCCTACATCACGCTGGCCGACGTCAAGCAGCTCGTCCTCGACAACGAGGAATTCCAGGTCGTGGACGCAAAGTCCGGCGAGGATCTGACGCGCAGCATCCTGCTGCAGATCATCCTCGAGGAGGAATCGGGTGGGGTGCCGATGTTCTCGGCGACGGCCTTGTCGCAGATCATCCGGTTCTACGGCCACGCCATGCAGGGAGTCATGGGCTCGTTCCTCGAGAAAAACATCCAGGTCCTCATGGAGATCCAGGACCGGATGGCCGAGCAGTCCCAGGGCCTGTACAAGCAGCAATTCGGTCCCGAGGTCTGGGCCCAGCTCATGAACGTGCAGACGCCCGCGCTGCAAAACATGATGAACAGCTACATCGAGCAAAGCCGCAACCTTTTCGTGCAGATGCAGGACCAGATGCAGGACCAGACCCGCAACATGTTCTCGGTCTTTCCCTTCGGCGAGCCCGATGCCGAGGGGGCCTCCAAGCGCAAAAAGAAATAGGCGGCATGTGCTTGATTTCGATCAAGCCTTGACGATCCGCCACCGGGCGGATCTTTTTTTGGGCCATTCCAGCGCCCTGGCCGCCTCTTTCCGATGATATAGTAACGAGAATCAATCTTGTTATCCCTGTCTGGACGGAGGCTCTATCGATGGTCAAGCAATTGTTTGTGGCGCTCGCGGGAATCGGACTGGCGGCCTCGGTGTCCGCCGCGGAATATCCCATCGGCGAGCCGACCGAGATCAACGGGCTGGAGGTCGCCGCGGTGTACCTGCAGCCGATCGAGATGGAGCCCCAAGGCATGATGCGCGATGCCAAGGACTCCGACATCCACCTCGAGGCCGACATCCACGCGACCGCCGACAACAAGAACGGCCTGCCCGAGGGCGCGTGGGCGCCCTACCTGAACATCCAGTACGTGCTGCAGAAGCAGGGCAGCGACAAGGTGCAAAAGGGGGACCTCATGCCCATGGTCGCCAACGACGGCCCGCACTACGGCGACAACGTCAAGCTCGAGGGCCCGGGCAAGTACAAGCTGACGTTCATCATCGGCTCGCCCGAGACGGCCAAGGGCAATCATTTCGGCCGCCACGTGGACAAAGAGACCGGGGTGGCCCCGTGGTTCAAGACCTTCGAGACCCATTACGAGTTCGTCTACGCCGGCACCGGCAAGAAGGGCGGCTATTGATGAAGACCCGCCTCGCCGCGTCGATGAGGGCCTGGTCCGCTGCGTTCCTGTGGGCCGCATGCGCTGCGTTCCCCCAGGCCCGGCACGCTGCCCTGGCGAGGATCCGCCTCGCCGCGCTGCTGGGCGCGCTGGCCCTGGGGCTCGCCGCCGCGGCGCCGGCGCGGGCCGACGAGATGCCGACCTACACGCTGACCTTCAAGGCCGACGGCACCTTCGAGCCGGCGCGCCTCGTGGTGCCGGCGGGGCGGTTCAAGATCGTCCTGATCAACGAGAGCTCCGAGGCCGTGGAATTCGAGAGCCTGCCCCTGCGCAAGGAAAAGGTGCTGGGTCCGGGGGTCAAGTCCTTCGTCGTGCTCAAGCTCTCCCGGCCGGGTGAATACCCGTTCTTCGACGACTTCCACCCGGAGGTCAAGGGAACGCTGGTCGTCACGCCCGCCCCCTGAGAAAGGCCCCCCATCATGGAACAAGTCGGCTTCATCGTCTGGCGTGAAAGCGTGGAGGCCCTGCTGGTCGTGGGCATCCTGTATTCCTGGCTGCGCAGCGACCCCGAGGGCCGTCGCGGCCTGCCCTGGCTGTGGGGCGGGGTCGCCTGCGGCCTGGGCCTGGCGGCGCTGTTGGCCTTGCTGCTGCTGGGCATGGCCTCGTGGCTCTCGGACACCGGCCAGGAGTGGTTCCAGGCGATCATGGCCCTGGCCGCCTGCGTGCTGGTGGTCCAGATGGTCGCCTGGATGCGCGCGCACGGCCGCGGCCTCAAGCGCGAGCTCCAGGCCGGCGCGAGCTCGATGATCCACCGCGACCACTGGTGGGGCCTGCTGGTCCTGGTCATGATCGCCGTGGCGCGCGAGGGCAGCGAGACCGTCGTGTTCCTCTACGGCGTCATCCTGTCCTCCCAGGAGGAGGGGCATTTCGCGGCGATGCTGCTCGCGGGCCTGGCCGGCTTCGTCGCGGCGCTGCTGACCTTCTGGGTGCTCCAGCTCGGCGGGCGGCTGATCACCTGGCGGCGGTTCTTCAAGCTGACCGAGGCCTTGCTGCTGCTGCTCGCGGGGGCGCTGCTGGTGTCGGCCACCGACCGGCTGATCTCGCTCGACGTCCTGCCCACCCTGATCGATCCGGCCTGGGATACGTCCTGGCTGCTGGACACCGAGGGCGGCCTGGGCAAGGTGCTGGCCGATTTCGCCGGGTATCGCGCCTATCCCGCCTTGTCGCAGGTCCTCATCTGGCTCGCCTACTGGGCGGCCGTGATCGGCGTGCTGCGCCGCGCCTCGCGCCCGGCGCAGCCGGCGGCGCGTGCATCCATGGGGGATTCGGCGGCATAATCTCGCTTTGCGGCGCCCGGACATCCCGGGCCCGCCGGATTCGATTTGCGGACTTCGATGGCTCATTCGTTTCGTTCCCGCGTCGCGCGCGTGGGGGATTTCCTGAGGGATCACCAGGTCGCGATCCGCAGGCTGCAATGGGCGATCGTCGGGATCTACGTCTTCCTGCTGGCCGTGCCGGCCATGCTGCCGCTGCCCGGCCGCACGGCCTCCGTCTTCAACAACCTGACGGTCGTGGCGCAGTTCGCCTTCTGGGGCATCTGGTGGCCCTTCGTGCTGGTGTCGATCCCCTTGTTCGGCCGGGCCTGGTGCGGCCTGTTCTGTCCCGAGGGCGCCCTGACCGAATGGGCGAGCGGGCATGGCAGGGGCGGCGCCATCCCGCGCTGGATGCGCTGGGGCGGCTGGCCCTTCGTCGCGTTCACGCTGACCACGGTCTACGGGCAGCTCGTCAGCGTCTACCAATACCCGTGGGCGGTGGCGGCCGTCCTGGGCGGCTCGACCGTCGCCGCCATGATCGTGGGCTGGCTGTACGGGCGCGAAAAGCGCGTCTGGTGCAAATACCTCTGTCCGGTCAGCGGCGTGTTCAACCTGCTCGCCAAGCTCGCGCCCTGGCACTACCGCGTCGATGCGCAGGCCTGGCGCCAGCCGGTGCGCCGGGTCGAGACCATCAACTGCGCGCCCCTGCTGCCGCTGCGCAACATGAAGGGCGCGGCCGAGTGCCACATGTGCGGGCGCTGCAGCGACTACCGGGGCGCCATCGCCCTCAGCCCGCGCTCTCCCGAGGCCGAGATCGTCCACGTGGCCGAGGGCGACGGCTGGCAGACCGCCCTGATCGTGTTCGGCCTGATGGGCCTGGCGGTCGGCGCCTTCCTCTGGAGCGCCAGCCCGTGGTTCGTGGCGGTCAAGCAGGCGGCGGCCACCTGGCTGGTCGAGCGGGACGTCTACTGGCCGCTGGCCCAGAACGCGCCCTGGTTCATCCTGACGCATTACCCCGAGGTCAACGACAGCTTCAGTTGGCTCGACGGGGCGGTCATCCTCCTGTTCATCGCGGGCGCCGCCCTGTGCGTGGGCGGCCCGGCCTTCCTCGGCCTGTGGCTGGCCGATCGCGTGCTGCCCGCCTGGCGGCGCCCGGGCGTGCTGGACGCCTCGGGCCGCCTGCTGCGCAGCCGGCTCGCGGGCGTGCACAAGCTGGCCCAGGGCCTGATCCCGGCCGGCGGGGCGGGGGTATTCCTCGGCCTGTCGGCGACCACGCTGACCCTGCTGCAGCACGAGGGCGTCCCGACCGGCTGGGCCAACCCCGTGCGTTTCCTGCTGCTGGGCCTGGCGCTGGCCTGGACCCTGCGCTTCGAGTGGCGGCTCGCCGGCCTGCGCTGCCGGCGCGGGTCCGTGCGCACCGCCGCCGTCGGGCTGGTCGGGCTGGGCCTGGTGCCGTTCTGTATCGCCTGGATCCTGTTTTTCGTGGTGTGGTAGGCCCGCGTCGCATCGCAATGCACTATTGCAATGTCGTGTTTCGGATGTTGTAATAGCGGCACTTTCCAGGCGCATCGCGCGCCGAGTTCCAGGACGATGCGGGTGTGGCTACGATGGCCCGCGGCCCAGGTGCCCCGTTCGTCCGCCCGCCGCATCGGCAGGCCCGTTTCCAGGTCATTTCCTTTTCGGCGCTTTTTCGCGGGTTCCGCCTCGGCTCGCTTTGCCATGGTTTCGCGTGCCGGGCGACCGGGCGCCGGCTGGGCTGGCGGCCTTCGCCGGGCTTCTGGGCTCGGGGAGGCTTTCGGATTCGGGTGGCTTTCGGATTCGGGGATCTTTCGGATTCGCGGATCTTTCGGATTCGGGGATCTTTCGGATTCGCGGAGCTCTCGGATTCGCGGAGCTCTCGGATTCGCCGGGCTTTCGGACCCGTTGGGTTGGTGGCCGGCCACGGCCGACCGGCGCCGCCAAGGAAAAAGGCCATTTGCATTGGCAAATGGCCTCGATCCGGAAAGCTGGTTGCGGGGACAGGATTTGAACCTGTGACCTTCGGGTTATGAGCCCGACGAG
>JBIQHJ010000046.1:0-28719 GCA_044508625.1 Alcaligenaceae bacterium | reverse complement strand
GGCCGACCGCCCTGCCCACGCCCCAGGGCGTGGTCCGCATCGACGTGGGCACGGCGGCGCAGATGCACGCCGCCGCGATGGCCTACGCGCCCAGGGCGGACATTTTCATCGCCGTCGCGGCGGTGGCCGACTGGGCGGTGGCCCAACCCTCGGCCGCCAAGCTCAAGAAACAGGACGGCCAGCCGCCGTCGCTGTCCTTCGTCCAGAATCCCGACATCCTCGCCGAGGTGGCCGCCCTGGCCGGCGGGCCCTGGTGCGTGGGCTTTGCCGCCGAGACCGAGCGCCTCGACGAACACGCCCAGGCCAAGCGCCTGCGCAAGGGGGTGCCGCTGATGGTCGGCAATCTCGCCCAGGACACCATGGATGCCGAATCGGCCCGCCTGGTGCTGTACGACGAGGCCGGCGCCCACCCGCTGGAGCCGCAACACAAGCTGCATGCGGCGCGCGCGCTGATCCGCGAGATCGCGCGCCGCATGCCTGGCTGAACACATTCTTGCCAACCCGGCCCCGTCCCGCGGACGCGCGGCCAATCCGCCCGGAGCACCATGCAATCCATCGCCCTGAAGATCCTCGACCCCCGGATGCACGACTGCCTGCCGGCCTACGCCACATCGGGTTCGGCGGGACTGGACCTGCGCGCCTGCCTCGACGCCCCGCGCGCGCTGGCCCCCGGGGACACCGACCTCGTGCCCACCGGCCTGGCCATCCACATCGCCGATCCGGCATACGCGGGCATGATCCTGCCGCGCTCCGGCCTGGGCCCCAAGCACGGCATCGTACTGGGCAACCTGGTCGGCCTGATCGACTCCGACTACCAGGGCCCCTTGATGGTCTCGGTCTGGAACCGCGGCACGCAGCCCTACACCCTGCAGCCCATGGAGCGCCTGGCCCAGCTCGTGATCGTGCCGGTCCAGCAGGTGAGCTTCGACGTCGTGGAGGAATTCGCCGACAGCGAGCGCGGCAAGGGCGGATTCGGCAGCACCGGCCGCGGCTGAACCGATCCGCGGCGCGCCGCCCTCGGGTACGGCGCCCGCACGAGCCATGCCGGCGCGTTCGGCGCCGCTGGAAAACGGCCTTCAGGCCGTCTCCTCCTCGCCCAGGTAGGCGGCGCGCACCTTGGGGTCGTCGATCAGCTCGCGCGAGGAGCCCGACAGGATGATCCGGCCCGATTCCATCACGTAGCCGCGCGAGCTCACCTCCAGGGCGAGCCGGGCGTTCTGCTCGATCAGCAGGATGGTCACGCCCTCGGCGGCGATGGCGCGGACGACCTCGAAGACCTTTTCCACCATCAGGGGGGCGAGCCCCATCGAGGGCTCGTCGAGCAGGAGCAGGCGCGGCTTGGAGACCATGGCGCGGCCCATCGCGAGCATCTGCTGCTCGCCGCCCGAGAGCGTGCCCGCCGATTGGCGGCGGCGCTCGGCCAGGCGGGGGAACAATTCGAAGACGCGCGCGATGGTGGCGCGCACCTCGGCATGGTCCTTGCGGGTGTAGCCGCCGATGCTCAGGTTTTCCTCGATGGTGAGCTGCCCGAAGATCCCCCGCCCCTCGGGCACCATCACCAGGCCGTCGAGGACCATCTCGTGGACCGGCCGGCCGAGGATCGGACGGCCGTCGTAGAGGATCTCGCCGCCGGCGGCCGGCACCAAGCCGCAGATCGCGCGCAGGGTCGTGCTCTTGCCCGCGCCGTTGGCGCCGATCAGGCTCACGAGCTCGCCGCGCCCGACCCTCAGCTCCAGGCCGCGCACGGCGCGGATGCCGCCATAGGATACGTCGAGGCTGCGGATTTCCAGCAGGTCGTGGGTCGTCGTCATGCGGGGTCTCCGTGTGCGGCGGCGGCCGCGCCCGCCCCCAGATAGGCCTCGATCACGCGGGGGTCGCGCTGCACGTCGGCCGGCCGGCCCTCGGCCAGCACCTTGCCGTATTCCAGGACCAGGACCCGGTCGCACAGCCCCATGACCAGCTTCATGTCGTGCTCGATCAGCAGCACGGTGACGCCATCGGCGCGGATCTTTTCGATGAGGCGGCGCAGCACCAGGGTCTCGGAGGCGTTCATGCCCGCCGCGGGCTCGTCCAGGGCGAGGAGCATGGGCTCGGTCGCCAGCGCGCGGGCGATCTCGAGGCGGCGCTGGTCGCCGTACGGCAGGGCGCGCGCCATGTGGTTGGCCCGCTCGCCGATCCCCACGTAGTCCAGCAGCTCGCGCGCCCGGGCCTCGATCGCGGCCTCCTCGTCCAGGGTACGCCGGTTGCGCACGACCGCGCCGAACAGCCCGGCGCGGGTGCGCACGTGGCGCCCGATCATGACGTTCTCGAGCGCGCTGAGCGCCCCGAACAGGCGGATGTTCTGGAAGGTGCGCGCCATGCCCGCCTGGGCGATCTGGTGGGGCTTGAGGCGCGTGAATTCGCGGCCCATGAAATTGCAGGTGCCGGACTCGGGGACGTAGAGCCCGGTCATCACGTTGAACAGGGTGGTCTTGCCCGCGCCGTTGGGGCCGATCAGGCCGTAGATGTCGCCCTTGCGGATGGCGAAGCTCACGTCCGAGAGGGCCTGCAGGCCGCCGAAGCGCTTGCTGAGCTTGTTGGCGACCAGCAGCAGGTCGCTGCCGTGGCCGGGGTTTTCGCGTTCGACGGCTTTCATGCCTCGCCCTCCGCGTCGCGGCTGAGCTCGCGGCGCCGCACCGCCGAGGGCCACAGGCCCGCCGGACGGAAGATCATCACCAGCACCAGCGCGAACCCGAAGATCAGCATCCGGATGCCGTCGGGATCCAGCACCACCTCGCCGAAGGCCGCCTGCTGCAAGGGCACCACCACGGCGCGCAGCACCTCCGGAAAGATCGACAGCAGCAAGGCGCCCAGGATCACGCCGGGAATGTTGCCCATGCCGCCCAGCACCACCATGCACAGCACGAGGATGGATTCGGTGAGGCTGAAGCTCTCGGGACTGACGAAACCCTGCATCGAGGCGAACATCGCGCCCGCCAGCCCGCCGAAGGTCGCGCCCATCGAGAAGGCCAGCAGCTTGATGTTGCGGGTGTTGATGCCCATGGCCTTGGCGGCGATCTCGTCCTCGCGCACGGCCTCCCAGGCGCGGCCGATGCGCGAATTCTGCAGCCGCGCGCAGACGATCACGATGAGGATGGTGAGCAGCAGGAGCAGGTAGTAGTATTTTTCCGGACCCGTGATGCGAAAGCCCAGGATCTGCTCGCTGCGCCCGAAGGCGAATCCCGCCACCGAGAACGTATCGACACGGTTGATCCCCTGCGGGCCGTTGGTGATGTTGACGGGGGCGTCCAGGTTGTTCATGAAGATGCGCACGATCTCGCCGAAGCCCAGGGTGACGATGGCCAGGTAGTCGCCGCGCAGCTTCAGCGTGGGCGCCCCCAGCACCGCGCCGAAGAACGCGGCCAGCACCAGCCCCGCCGGGATGATCACCCAGAACGGCAGGTGCAGGCCGAAGTGCGGCGAGGCGAGCATCGCCCACACATAGGCGCCCACGGCGTAGAACGCGATGTAGCCCAGGTCGAGCAGGCCGGCGAAGCCCACCACGATGTTGAGCCCCAGCGACAGCATGACGTAGAGCAGGGCGAAGTTGACGGTGCGCACCCAGCTCTGGCCGTGCAGGCCGAGCAGGAAGGGCAGCACGGCCAGCACGGCCGCGGCCAGGGCGATGCCCAGCCACACCTTGGGCGGCACGGATAGTGATCGGGCGGTCATGCGCGGTCTCCCACTCGTTCGCCGAGCAGCCCCGAGGGCCGGAACACCAGCACGAGAATCAGCACGATGAAGGAAAAGACGTCCTGGTAGTTGCTGCCGAACACCCCGTTGGTCAGGTCGCCGATGTAGCCGGCGCCCAGGGACTCGATGATGCCCAGCAGCAGGCCGCCCAGCATGGCCCCGGCCAGGTTGCCGATGCCGCCGAGCACGGCGGCGGTGAAGGCCTTGAGGCCGAGCATGAAGCCCATGGTGTACTGGGCCACCCCGTAGTAGGCCACCACCATGATGCCGGCGACCGCGGCGAGCGCCGAGCCGATCAGGAAGGCCGCCGAGATCACCGTATTGATGTTGACGCCCATCAGGCCGGCGACCTCCTGGTTCTGCGCGGTGGCGCGCATCGCGGTGCCCAGGCGGGTGCGGTGCACCACCGCCATCAGGCCGGCCATGATCAGCAGCGAGCCCAGGACGATGATCAGTTGCAGCGTCGTCACGCGCGCCCCCATGAACTCATGGACGACGGGCTCGATGACGCGCGGGAAGCTGAGGTAGTTGCGGCCCCAGACCATCATCGCGACGTTCTGGATGATGATCGAGACGCCGATCGCCGTGATCAGGGCCGTCAGGCGCGGGGCGCGGCGCAGGGGCCGGTAGGCGTAGCGCTCGGCCAGCCAGCCCAGGCCCATGCAGAACGGGATCGCGACCGCCAGCGCGACGGCGAGCGGGATCAGCGGCGAGGCGTCCGCCCAGGCGCCGCCGGCCATGCCGATCACCAGGGTGGTCGCCAGCATGGCGCCCACCATCACGACGTCGCCGTGCGCGAAATTGATCAGGCCGATGATCCCATACACCATGGTGTAGCCGAGCGCCACCAGGGCATAGACGCTGCCCACGGTGATGCCGTTGATCAACTGCTGCAGGAGGATATCCATACGTGCATCCAGGACTGGAACGGGCCACCGGCGCCCTCGCATCCCGGCCGTCATCCACCGCGGGAGGGGCCATGGGGCCGGGTCCGTCGATTCGTCGGGAGGGCCGGGCGGCGCGCCCTCCTCTTGCGGGGGATCGCGCGCCGCCCGCGGCCGCGCTTATTCGGCGGCCTGGCTGACCATGCTCTTGTACATGGTCCACTTGCCGTCCTTGACCAGGTAGATGGTCACGGCGACCTCCTTGAGATCGCCCTTGGCGTCGTAGGCGATGTGCTTGCTGGTGGCGCCGCTGCGCTTGAGGCTGGCGAGCTTGGGCAGGTACTTGGCGGGATCGGAGGATCCGGCCTCCTTCATGGCGGCGATCATGTTCCAGGCGCCGTCGTAGGCGTAGGGCGCGTAGACGCCGGGCTCGGTGCCGAAGCGGGCCTTGTATTCCTTGAGGAACTGCTCGCCCGCCGCCATCGTGGACAGGGGCACGCCGGCCAGCGAGGCATAGGTGCCGTTGGCCGCGTCTCGGGCCAGTTTCAGGAAGGTCTCGCTGCGGGTCATCTCGCCCGATACCAGGGGCGCCTCGATGCCCAGGCGCACCATCTGGCTGCGCATGGGGCCCGATTGCGCGTCCAGCCCGCCGAAGAAGATTGCGTCCGGCGCCTTGGACTTGATGTTGGTGAGGATCGCCGTGAAGTCGGTCGCCTTGTCGGTCGTGTATTCGCGGGTGATGATCTCGCCGCCGGCGGCCTTGACGGCCTTGGCCACCTCGTCGGCCAGCCCCTGGCCATACGCCGTGCGGTCGTCGATCAGCGCGACCTTCTTGGCGCCCAGGTCCTTGACGATGAACTCGCCGTCCGCCGCGCCCTGCTGGGTGTCGCTGGTCATCATGCGGAAGGTGGTGTCATAGCCCTGCTGGGTGTACTCGGGCGAGGTCGCCATGGCGATCTGCGGCAGGCCCGCGTCGTTGTAGACGCGCGATGCCGGGATGGTCGTGCCGGAGTTGAAATGCCCCAGCATGCCCTTGACGCCCTCGTCGACGATCTGCTGCGCGACCTGCACGGCGGTGCGCGGGTCGGCCTGGTCGTCGCGCGAGACGAGCTCGAACTTGGCGGTCTTGCCGTCGAGCTGGATGTCCTGCTTGTTGGCCTCCTCGAGGGCGAGCGTCAGGCCATTTTTCATGTCCTCGCCGTAGTGCGCCTGCGGGCCGGTCAACGGCGCCGCGAAGCCGAGCTTGACCACCTCGGTGTCGGCATGCGCCGGGCCGAAGGCAAAGCCGGCCAGCAGCGCGGCCGACGTGGCCAGCAGCTTGAAGCGTGTGGTGGATAGCATGTCGTCGATCTCCTTTGTGTCGAGGTCCCTGCGGCTTGTGGCCATTCCGGGCGTCCCCAGTTTACGCAAAAATACAGGCAGCCTTCATGGGCCGCCACCCTTGCCGGCCGCCTCGCGGCGGCCCGTTTTCCTACCCGACCATCATCAGACTGGCGTTGCCGCCCGCGGCGGCCGTATTGACGCAGACCGACACCTCGCGCACGAGCATCTCGAGCGCGTAGGCGCCGCCTGCGGACAATTCCTCGCTGCGCACCCCCAGGACCGGGACGATCGGCCCCGGCCGGGCCGCCACCGCCCGGCTCAGGGCCAGCAGGTCGTCCCCGTCGCCCTCGAACAGCACGGCCTGGAAATCCCCCTCGGCCACCACGTCCCCGTCCGCCAGGACGGCCGCCGCATCGCGCGCCTCCTCCTGGAAGGCGCGGCCCGCGGGGGTGTCGACGAACAGCATCCGGTTGCCGGTGCGCCGGCAGGCGTCATACTGCGCCCGCGCGCCCTTTTGCGTCAATGCGCGGCACAGCACGGTGCCGCGCGGCTTGAGACGATAGACGTTGCTCTCGCCCGTGGGCCCCGGCAAGGCCAGCTCGACGGTCTCGTGCCCGGGCACCCCCTCGACGGGCAGGCTCGCCGGCCCGCGCGACAGCAGGCGGTGCAGGTACAGCGGGCCGCCCGCCTTGGGGCCGGTCCCCGACAGACCCTCGCCGCCGAAGGGCTGCACGCCCACCGTGGCGCCGACGATGTTGCGGTTGACGTAGACGTTCCCGGCGGCGACACGCTCGACGATGTGCCGGACGGTCTCGTCCAGGCGGGTGTGCACCCCGAAGGTCAGCCCGTAGCCGCTGGCGTTGATGTCCTCGATCAGGCGGTCGAGCTCGTCGCGGCGGTAGCGCAGGACGTGCAGCACCGGCCCGAACACCTCGCGCTCGAGTTCGGAGACGCGCTCGATCTCGATCAGCGTGGGCGGCACGAAGGTGCCGTGGCGCGCCTGCTCGCCGAGCTCGAGCCGGTCGACCGCATGGCCGCCCTCGCGCATGGCGCGCACGTGCGCCTCGATGTTGTCGCGCGCCTCGGCATCGATGACGGGCCCGACGTCGGTGGACAGCAGCTCGGGGCGCCCCACGCGCAGCTCGCGCATGGCGCCGCGCAGCATCTCGAGGGTGTGGTCGGCGCAATCCTCCTGCACGCACAGCACGCGCAGGGCCGAGCAGCGCTGGCCGGCGGAATCGTAGGCCGAGCCGAGCACGTCGTAGACCACCTGCTCGGTCAGGGCGGAGGAATCGACGATCATCGCGTTCTGGCCGCCGGTCTCGGCGATCAGGGGAATCACGTGGCCCCGCGGATCCAGGCGCTGCGCGAGCGTCGCCGCGATGTGCCGCGCGACCTCGGTGGACCCGGTGAACATCACCCCGCGCACGGCGGGGCTGGCGACCAGGCGGGCGCCGACGGTCTCGCCGCGCCCGGGCAGCAGTTGCACCGCGTCCGCCGGAATGCCGGCGCGCCGCAGGGCCGAGACGCCGAGGGCGGCGATCAGGCTGGTCTGCTCGGCCGGCTTGGCCAGCACCACGTTGCCCGCCGCCAGCGCCGCGCTCACCTGGCCGATGAAGATGGCCAGGGGGAAATTCCAGGGGCTGATGCACAGCACCGGGCCCAGCGGGCGATGCGTGTCGTTGGAGAAATCGCGCTCGATCCCGGCGCTGTAATAGCGCAGGAAATCGACCGCCTCGCGCACCTCCGAGATCGCGTTGGGATAGGATTTTCCCGCCTCGCGCACGATCAGGCCGATGGCGGCCTGCATCTCGTCCTCGAGGATCTGGGCGGCGAGCCGCAGGCACTGGGCGCGCTCGGCGACCGGCGTGGACTGCCAGATGGGCGCCGCGTACTCGGCCCGGCGCAAGGCCTGCTCGATGTCGGCCTCGTCCGCCTCGACCACCCGGCCCACCACGTCGCGGTGGTCCGCCGGATTGAGGACCTCGCGGGCGCGTTCATCGGCCCAGGCGCCGTCCGGCGCGGCCCGCCAGTCCTGGGCGGCGCTGCCCAGCAGGGCCGCCGAGAGCGAACCCAGGCGATGCTCGTTGCTGAGGTCCAGGCCGGCCGAGTTCAGCCGCCCATGCTCGAGATAGAGCTCGCGCGGCAGGGGGATGCGCGGGTGCGGCGCGCCCAGCGGCTGGATGCGGCGCGCCGCCTCCACGGGGTCGGCGACCAGCGTCTCGATGGGCACCTCGTCGTCGCCGATCTGGTTGACGAAGGACGTGTTGGCGCCGTTCTCGAGCAGGCGGCGCACCAGGTAGGCCAGCAGGGTCTCGTGCGTGCCCACGGGTGCGTAGATCCGGCAGGGCCGGTTGAGCTTGCCCTTGGCGACCGGCCCCACGACCTCCTCGTAGAGAGGCTCGCCCATGCCGTGCAGGCACTGGAACTCATACTGGCCCGGGTAGTAGTTGGCCCCCGCCATGTGATAGATCGAGGAGAGCGTCTGGGCGTTGTGCGTGGCGAACTGCGGATAGACGGCCTCGGGCGCCGCCAGCAGCTTGCGCGCGCAGGCCAGGTAGGACACGTCGGTATGGACCTTGCGGGTGTACACCGGATAGCCCTCGAGCCCGTCGACCTGCGCCCGCTTGATCTCGCTGTCCCAGTACGCGCCCTTGACCAGGCGGATCATCAGGCGGTGCTTGCTGCGCCGGGCGAGGTCGATCACGTAGTCGATCACGAAAGGCGCGCGCTTTTGATAGGCCTGGATCACGAAGCCGATGCCGTTCCAGCCCGCCAGGCGGCCGTCGAAGCACATCGCCTCGAGCAGGTCGAGCGAGAGCTCGAGCCGGTCGGCCTCCTCGGCGTCGATGTTCAGGCCGATGTCGTAGCGCCGCGCGAGCACGGCCAGCTCGATCATGCGCGGCAGCAGCTCGGCCATGACCCGGTCGCGCTGGGCGCGCGAATAGCGCGGATGCAGGGCCGAGAGCTTGATCGAGATCCCGGGGCCCTCGTAGATGCCGCGGCCCTGCGAGGCCTTGCCGATCGCGTGGATCGCCTGCTCGTAGGACCGGTAGTAGCGGTCGGCGTCCCGCGCGGTGGTCGCCGCCTCGCCCAGCATGTCGTAGGAATAGCGGAAACCCATGTCCTCGAACTTGCGGCTGTTGGCGAGCGCCGCCGAGATCGTCTGGCCCGTGACGAACTGCTCGCCCATCAGGCGCATGGCCATGTTGACGCCGCGCCGGATCAGGGGCTCGCCGCCCTTGCCGATCAGCCGGGTCAGCGCCCTGGAGAGGGTCTGCTCGCTGTTGACGCTCACCAGCTTGCCGGTGACCAGCAGCCCCCAGGTCGCCGCGTTGACGAACAGCGACGGCGACTCGCCCACGTGCGAGCGCCAGTCGCCGCGGCTGATCTTGTCGCGGATCAGCGCATCGCGCGTCGCGCGGTCGGGGATCCGCAGCAGCGCCTCGGCCAGGCACATCAGGGCCACGCCCTCCTGGCTCGAGAGGGAGAATTCCTGGATCAGGGCCTCGACCCCTCCGGCCTTGCGCTTGCCGCGCAGCGCGGCGACGAGCCGTTGCGCGAGGGCCTGCACCCCCCGGCCGTCGTCCGGCGCCGCCAGGTCGAGCAGCATGGGAATGCATTCGGGTTCGGGGCGACGGTAGGCCGCGGTGATGGCCGACCGCAGCACCGACTGGGGTTGCACCTCTTGGGCGAACTCGTAGAACACCTGCGGGCGTTCGGGTTCGACCGGATCCTCGGGAGGCTCGTCGCCCACCAGGTGGCCGACCTCGGCGGGCACCTGGCCGCGCTCGATCGCATCGATGTAGGACAGCAGGGCCTGCTTGTGCAGCCAGTGCGGCGTGCAGCCCAGCCCATCGGCGATCCGCCGCAGGCGCTCGCGCAGCGCCTCATCAACCTTCACGCCCAGGGTAACGGTAGCCATGATCGGAGTGTCATCCAGCAGGAGATACGGGAACCGGACCGAGGCCATCGGCCATCAGTCCGGTTTACTGCTGGCATCCTATATGGTTAACCATGTGACCACTATTAGGAAAAACCCGAAAATGAAAAAGTGAAACCCATGGTTGGCCGCAAGGGCAACCGCCGCGGCGATCGGGTTCGCCCCGGGCGCGATCGCCCGGGCCCGCTCAGCGGCAGCGATCTTGCAGGATCGCCGGATCGTCCGGCCTCGCGAGGGCCGGATCCATGCGCGCGGCGATCACGTCGGCGAGGAGGTCCACCGCCCTGCGCTGGCCTTCCACCAGCGCGGGCACCCCGGAGGCCACCGGCACGCGCACGGCCGCCTGGCACAGGCGCGGGGACTGCCCCGACCGGCGGCCTTCGGACCAGATCGCCTCCAGGCCGGCGTAGTGGCCGAACACCAGGTCGAAGCGCGTCACCTGGACGGCCACCTCGCGCAGCGGCAAGCCCTCGGGCGGAGCCATCAGGCTGAGATCCGGCGCCCCCAGCGCCCGCGAGACGCGCGCGGACAGGACGGAGCGGATCTGGTCGGCGAGCGGCGCCGCCCACAGGGACTCGTTGAGCACCGCGACCCCGGCGTCGTCCGGCTGGCGGCGCACCACGAGCTGCGGCCGGTCGGCCTCCGCGGGGATGCGGACCGCCTGGATGCGCAGGCCGAAGCCCGCCGTCCCAGGGGCCTGGGCCTGAGCCGGTGCCTGGGCCTGGGCCTGGGCCTGGGCCGGTGCCTGGGCAGGCGCAGGTGCCGGCCGCGCCGCGGGCGCGACGGCGGGCACCGGCGCGGACAGGCTGTAGTACGCGCTCGGCGCGGACGCGCAGGCGCTCAAAAATACCGCGATTCCCAGGCTGGCGATTCCCCGCATGTCTCCTCCATGGCTTGCCGGCGCCCCGGCCCCTGCGCCCCGCGCATGCGTCCCGGCCCGCGGCCCGGACGCGCGAGGCGCAGGGGCCGCGCGCTAGCGCAATGCATCCGTCGGATGGCCGCGAACCAGGGCCTCGGGATGCGCCTGTAAAAAATCCGCCAGCGTGCGCAAGGCACGCGCCGCCCGCTCGAGTTCCCCCAGCGTCGATTGCAGGTCGCCCAGCAGGGGCGCCTCGGGCCCCAGCGTCTGGCCGATCCGGTCGAAGGAGCGCTGGAGGGACTTCAGAGCCGCGGTCGCCTGCGGCGTCAGGCGGGTGTCGAATTGCTCGAGCAGCGTGCTCAGGGACTCGAGGCTGGCCTGCAGGCCCTCGCCGATTTCCTTGATCGGCACGGCGTCGAGCTTGGCGACGATGCTGCCGACCTGCTGCTGCAACTGGTTGAAGTCGCCGGGCACGGTCGGCACGCCCAGGGCCGAGCCGTAGCCCGGGACCGGCTCCTTGGGCGGCTCGGCCTTGGGGAAGAAATCCAGGGCGACGTACTGCTGCCCCGTCACCAGCGCCGCCGATCGCAACTGCGCCCGCATGCCGCGGTGCACCAGGGTCTGGAGCAATTCGCTGCCGCCCTTGCCGTCGTTGGCCTTGAGCAGCGCCTGGTAGGCCTCGGCAAAGCGCAGCGGGTACAGGTCGGCGCGGACGCGGGCGAAGAAACGGCGCTTTTCCGGATCGAATTCCAGGTCGATGTCCACCACGCGGCCCATCTCCATGCCGCGGAAATCGACCGGGGCGCCCACCCGCAGCCCGCGCACCGACTGGTCGAAGCGCATGACGATCTGCATCGGCGGCCCGTCGGGATCCGCCAGGGCGTCGTCTCGTGTGGCGAACAGGGTGAACTCGTGGTCGGCGGCCGCCGGCGTCTTGTCGGAGGGCCCGTCGTAGGAACTCGCCTCGTCGGCCTGGGCGAAGGCGATCCCGCCGCCCAGCACCGAGCTCAGGCCGGCGATGCGCATATTGATGCCCTCGGGCGAGAGCGTCACGTCGATGCCGCTGATGTTCCAGAACCGGGAATCGGCGGTCACGAAGCGGTCGTAGGGCGCATCCACGAAAAACTGGATGAGCACCGAGCGGCCGTCGTCGGCCATCTCGTAGCCGACGACGCGGCCCACCAGGACGCGGCGGTAATAGACCCCGGTGCCGATGTCCAGGGTCCCCAGGTCGTCGGCGCGCAGCACGTAGCGCGTGCCCCGGCGGCCGCTGGTGACCTCGGGGGGTTTTTCCAGCCCGGCGAACCGGTAGCTGCGGGCGCTCGCGTCGACCTTGGTGGGCGCGTCCACGCTGATGTAGACCCCGGACATCAGCGTGCCCAGCCCCGAGACGCCGGTCAGGCTGAGCTGGGGCCGCACGACCCAGAAGCGCGAATCCTTCTGGGTGATGTACTCGGACCCCTCCTGCTCGAGCTGGATGTCGACCTGCACGTGCTCGCGGTCCTCGGCGACCCTCACGGCGCTCACCTGGCCGACCACCACGTCCCTGTAGCGCAGCTTGGTCTGGCCCGCGGCCAGGCCTTCGGCCGACTGGAAGCTGACGGTGATGACCGGGCCGGTGCGCAGCCAGTGGGTCACCAGCAGCGACACGCCCATCAGCACCGCCAGCAGGGGCACGAGCCAGATCCAGGACCAGCGGACGCCCTTGCCGACGTTCACCACGGGCCGCTCGGCCCGCAAGGGTTCATCGCCATCCTGCCCGGGTTCCGTCATCGATCGCCGCTCCGTAGCCTGTCCCATCCCAAACGCGGATCATAGCTCATCGCGGCCCACATGGTCAGGACCACCACCATGCCGAAACTGAGCGCGCCGGGCCCCGGGAGGATCCGGGTCAGGCCCGGGAAATTGGCCATCGCCCCCATCAGGATCACCACGAACACGTCCAGCATGGACCACTGCCCGATGAATTCGACCAGCTCGTACATGCGCGTGCGCTGGCGCTGCACGCGCACCCCGCGGGGGCGCCGATACAGCATCAGCACCGCCAGGGCGAGCAGCTTGGTGATCGGCACGACCACGCTGGCCACGAACACGATGACCGCCAGGTCCCAGGAGCCCATCCGCCACAGCTCGATCACGCCGCCCAGGATCGTATGGTCGGTGGTGCCGAGGACCGACTGGATGCGCATGACCGGCAGGATGTTGGCGGGAACGTAGACCACCGCCGCCGCGATGGCCAGCGCCCAGACCCGCGCCCCCACGTCCCGGCGGCGCCGGTGCAGGCGCGCGCCGCAACGGCGGCAGCGGCCGCCGGCGGCGGGCCCCTGGACGCAGGCGCAGGCATGGCAGGCCAGGCCGTGGCCATGCGCGCCCGACACCTCGACCAGGCCCGCCCGCTCGGCCAGGGCCCAGAGCTCGAGGGCATCCAGCCGCCCCAGGCCGGTCAGGAAGAACGACAGCAGAAAGAATCCCAGCATGCCGGGCTCGACATGCAGCGTGGCCATCCCGGCGAACTTCACGATGGCGACGAAGATCGCCAGCACCAGCACGGGCGCCATGGACCAGGGCGTCAGCGCCCGCAGCAGGCGCATGCCCGCCCTGAAATCGCCCGGGATGCGGCCCGTCGACACGCAGCGCAGGGCCCACAGGGTGAGGACGATCTTGAACAGCGGAAACCAGAAGCCGAACAGGCCGGTCATGATGGACAGCAGCCAGTCGCCCTGGTTCCAGGTGTAGAGCAGCGCCTCCCAGTAGGTCACGCTGACGTTGCGGCCCTGCAGCGACAGGCTGACGATGGGAAAGCCCTGGGCGATGACGAACACCGCCAGGGTCGCCAGGGACATGGCCGTCCAGCCGTTCAGGTCGAGCACCCCCCGCCGGTATAGCGGGGTGCCGCAGCGGGCGCAGGAGGCCCGCGCCTGCGCCTCCAGCTCGATCCGCTCGTGCAGGGCGTCGCAGTGCGGGCAGGCGACGAGGCTCACGCGCGGATCGGGCCCCATGGACACGCGTCTTTACGCGCGCCCGTCAATCCACGAGCTCGGGCTCGGGATGCGAGGGCTTGGGCACCGCGCCGCGGCCCGGCCGGCGGTCGGGGAAATTCAGGACCACCTTGCCGTCGTCGTCCAGGTCCACCTCGACCAGGCCGCCGTTGACCAGCCGCCCGAACAGCAGCTCGTCGGCGAGCGCGCGCCGGATCGTGTCCTGGATGAGCCGCTGCATGGGCCGGGCGCCCATCGTCGGATCGAAGCCCTCGCGGGCCAGGTACTCGCGCAGGGCCGGGGTGAACACCACCTCGACGTGCTTTTCGTGGAGCTGGTCCTCGAGCTGCATGAGGAACTTGTCGACCACCCGCAGGATGATCTCGCGCGGCAGCACGGAGAAGCCGATGATGGCGTCGAGCCGGTTGCGGAACTCGGGCGTGAACAGGCGCTTGATGTCGGCCATCTCGTCGCCGCCGCGCGGCGGCGCCGCAAAGCCGATGGCATTGCGGTTGAGGGCCTCGGCGCCCGCGTTGGTGGTCATGACGATGATGACGTTGCGGAAATCGGCCTTGCGCCCGTTGTTGTCGGTCAGCGTGCCGTGGTCCATGACCTGCAGCAGGATGTTGTAGACGTCCGGGTGCGCCTTTTCGATCTCGTCGAGCAGCAGCACGCAGTGCGGCTGCTTGGTGATGGCCTCGGTCAGCAGGCCGCCCTGGTCGAAGCCCACGTAGCCCGGCGGCGCGCCGATCAGGCGCGAGACCGTATGCCTTTCCATGTATTCCGACATGTCGAAGCGCAGCAGCTCGATGCCCAGCACGAAGGCGAGCTGGCGCGCGACCTCGGTCTTGCCCACGCCGGTCGGCCCCGAGAACAGGAACGAGCCGATGGGCTTGTCGGGACGTCCCAGGCCCGAGCGCGCCATCTTGATCGCGGCGGCCAGCGCGGCGATCGCCTGGTCCTGGCCGAACACCACGGATTTCAGGTCGCGCTCGAGCGTGGCGAGCTTGTTGCGATCGTCGACGGAGACGCTCTGCGGCGGGATGCGCGCGATCTTGGCCACCGTGGCCTGGATCTCGGCCTTGCCGATGAGCTTTTTCTGGCGGGACTTGGGCAGCAGGCGCTGGGCGGCCCCCGCCTCGTCGATCACGTCGATCGCCTTGTCCGGCAGGAAGCGGTCGCTGATGTGGCGCGCCGCGAGCTCGGCCGCCGCCGTGATGGCCGCGGAGGAATAGCGCACCTGGTGATGCGCCTCGAAGCGCCCCTTGAGGCCCCGCAGGATCTGGATCGTCTGCTCGACCGAGGGCTCGGGGATGTCGATCTTTTGGAAGCGCCGCGCGAGCGCGTGGTCCTTTTCGAAGATCCCGCGGTACTCGGTGTAGGTGGTGGCGCCGATGCACTTGAGGTGGCCCGAGGACAGCGCCGGCTTGAGCAGGTTGGAGGCGTCCAGCGTGCCGCCCGAGGCCGAGCCGGCCCCGATCAGGGTGTGGATCTCGTCGATGAACAGGATGGCGTTGCGGTTTTCGCGCAGGGATTTCAGCACGAGCTTCAGGCGCTGCTCGAAGTCGCCGCGGTACTTGGTGCCCGCCAGCAGCGAGCCCATGTCGAGGGCGTAGACCTGCGCCTCGTGCAGCACTTCGGGCACGTCGCCCTGGGTGATGCGCCAGGCCAGCCCCTCGGCGATGGCGGTCTTGCCCACGCCGGCCTCGCCCACCAGCAGCGGATTGTTCTTGCGGCGGCGGCACAGCACCTGGATCACCCGCTCGACCTCGGCCTCGCGCCCGATCAGGGGGTCGATGCGGCCCTTGAGCGCCTCGGCGTTGAGGTCGGTGGCGTAGGTCTCGAGCGGGGATTTCTGCTGGTCGGACTTGGGGTCGGCCGCGGGCGGCTCGGCCCGCGGGCTCTCGCCGCCCTGCGCCGGCCCCGCCTCGGGGGTCTTGGCGATGCCGTGCGAGAGGTAGTTGACCACGTCCAGGCGCGAGATCCCCTGCTGGACCAGGAAGTACACCGCGTGGGAATCCTTTTCGCCGTACATCGCGACCAGGACGTTGGCGCCCGTCACGGCCGCCTTGTTGGAGCTGCTGGACGAGACGTGCATGATGGCGCGCTGGATGACGCGCTGGAAGCCCAGCGTCGGCTGCGTGTCGACCTCGCCATCGCCAGGGAATACCGGGGTGTTCTCGGCGATGAACTTGCGCAGGTCCTGGCGCAGGGTTTCCAGGTCGGCGGCGCAGGCGCGCAGCACCTCGACCGCCGCGGCGTTGTCCAGCAGCGACAACAGCAGATGCTCGACCGTGATGAATTCGTGCCGGGCGGCCCGCGCCTCGACAAAGGCCATATGCAGGCTGACTTCAAGTTCTTCGGAGATCACGCTTCCTCCATGCCTAATCGGAGCGGATGAATAAGTCCATGACTCTATTCTATGACTAAAACGCCATGGCGTAGTATGCGGGGGAACTTCCGTTCATATGAGGAAGAACCCCAGCCACAGCGGCGATCGCGCATTTGCCCCGAACCGGCGGGCGGCATGCTCACGGGGATATGGGCTCCATCACGCATTGCAGCGGATGCTGGTCGGCATGCGCCATCCGGCGCACCGTGTCGACCCGGGTCGAGGCGACATCGCGCGTGTAGATGCCGCAGACCCCGCGCCCCTCGTGGTGGACCTTGAGCATGATGCGCTCGGCCTCGGGATCGGGCTTGTGAAAGACCTCGCGCAACACCAGGACGACGAAATCCATCGGCGTGTAGTCGTCATTGAGCAGGACCACCTGGTACATGGGCGGCGGCGCCACCCGGGTGGGGGTGGCGTCCTGCAAGAGCTCGCGCTGATTCTGAATATCGGTCGGCATTTCGCGAAAATACGGGTCAAACTAGCGAATCATACGAAATACTAGTGGTTTCCATAGTTGACTAGCGAACGGCGAATTAAGCATTATCAATGATGTTCTTCCGGGGGTCCCGCGGTCCACAGCGTCGCCCGGGAAAACGGGTTTGGTGGCCTCCATTGGCACCAAGGTTTCATCCCCACACTATAGTCGAGAGGCTGTTCGCATGTCCGATTCAATCGAAAGCACCGGAGAGTCACAAAAACTGACTGGAACGGTAAAGTGGTTCAATGATGCCAAAGGCTTTGGCTTTATTACCCCCGACAATGGGGGCGAAGACCTGTTTGCGCATTTCTCGTCCATCCAGATGAACGGCTTCAAGACCCTCAAAGAAGGCCAGAAAGTCCTGTTCGACATCGCACAAGGACCCAAGGGCAAACAGGCCCTGAACATCACCGCCGCTTGACCGTACATGCCGAATGCCCGGATAAAACCAAGAACACAGTTATTCTACCGCTGCGCAGGGCTCGTCATGAGCCCTGTTTTTTTTCTGCTGGCCGCCATGACGCCGCCCGCGCACGGGCAATCCCTCTTGCCGACCGCCGAGCTCGCCGTGGGCGCGCGCCAGGTCCAGGCCGAGATCGCGCGCACGCCCGAGGCGCTGCGCCGGGGCCTGATGGAAAGGCGCGCGCTGCTCCCCGACCACGGGATGCTGTTCGTGTTCGACGAGGACGATGTGCATTGTTTCTGGATGAAGAACACGCCCCTGCCGCTGTCGATCGCCTTCATCGACGCCGCGGGCCGCATCGTGTCCATCCAGGACATGCAGCCCTACGCGCTGGACGTCCACTGCCCGCCCGGCCCGGTGCGCTACGCCCTCGAGATGGCCCAGGGCTGGTTCACGCGCGCGGGCGTGGCGGTGCGTGACACCGTGTCGCCCCTGCCGCCCCCCTGAGAGGGCGGCCCGCGGCCCGTGCCGCGGCCCGTCGGGCGGACGGCGGCAGCCCGCGCGGGCCGCCGCGCGCCGGGGATCAGCCCAGGTTCTGGGCGGCGAAATCCCAGTTGGCCAGCGCCCAGAAGTTCTCGAGGTACTTGGGACGGGCGTTGCGGTAGTCGATGTAGTAGGCATGCTCCCAGACGTCACAGGTCAGCAGCGCCTTGTCGCTGGAGGTGAGCGGGGTGCCGGCGTTGCTGGTGTTGACGATGTCGAGCGTGCCGTCGGGCTTTTTCACCAGCCAGGTCCAGCCCGAGCCGAAATTGCCGGCCGCCGATTGGGTGAAGGCCGCCTTGAAGGCATCGACGCTGCCCCACTTGGCCTCGATCGCCTTGCGCAGCGCGCCGGAGGGCTCGCCGCCGCCCTTGGGCGACAGGCTGCTCCAGTAGAAGGTATGGTTCCACACCTGGGCCGCGTTGTTGAACACGCCGCCGGAGGACTTGCGGATGATGTCCTCGAGGCTGGCGGATTCCAGCTCGGTGCCCTCGATCGCCTTGTTCAGATTGGTGACGTACGCCTGATGGTGCTTGCCATAATGGTATTCGAGGGTTTCCTTGGAAATGTGCGGCGCCAGCGCGTCCAGCGCATAGGGCAGCGGCGGGAGGGTAAAAGCCATGGTATTTCCTTCAAACAGTCAGTGAACGGAACCGGGCCGGTTCCCGCCGGTGCCGCGCAGCGCGCGGCGGCGGGGAGCCTCTCAGAGCGGGGACTCGATACGTACGATGTCGGCCTGGGCCCGGCCCGAGCCGAACTCGACGTCGATGCGCTCTCCAATGTTTAAGTCTAACGCATTTTTGACGATATTCCCGGAGGGCGCGCGCACGATCGCATAGCCGCGGCCGAGCACGCCGCGCGGATCCAGCGCCTCGAGCCTGCCGCGCACCGCCGCCAGCCTGGCCGCCCGGGATTCCGCGCGATGCCGGAGGGCGGCATGCAGGTGCTGAAGCGCCGCCGACAGGCGCTGGCGCCGCAGGCGCAGGCGCTGCGCGGGCGAGACGAGCTGGGCGGCCGCCTTGTCCAGGCGCATCGCACCGCGGTCCAGCAGGCGCCGCTGGGCGGCGGCCAGCGCGCCCAGGGCGCCCCGCAGGCGCTCCTCGCAGGCGCCGCGGCTGTCGCAGCACAGCTCGGCGGCGGCCGTGGGGGTGGGCGCCCGCAGGTCGGCCACGAAATCGGCGATGGTGAAGTCGGTCTCGTGGCCCACGCCGCTGACGACCGGAATGGGGCTCGCCGCGATGGCCCGCGCGAGCGCCTCGTCGTTGAAGCTCCAGAGGTCCTCGAGGCTGCCGCCGCCGCGCACCAGCAGCAGGGTGTCGACCTCGGCGCGCGCGATGGCCCGTTCGAGCGCCTCGCGCAACTGCGCGGCGGCCTCGCGCCCCTGGACCGGCGCCGGATAGATCACCACCCGGACGTGCGGCGCGCGCCGCGCCATCACCGAGAGCACGTCGCGCAAGGCGGCGGCCGCCAGCGAGGTCACCACCCCGATCGCGCGCGGCATGGAGGGGATGGGCCGCCGGCGGGCGGGGTCGATCAGGCCCTCGGCGGTCAGGCGATCGCGCAGGCGCAGGAACGCCTCGTGCAGGTCGCCGCGCCCGGCCCGGCGCATCGCCTCGACCTGGACCTGGTAGTCGCCCCGGGGCTCGTACAGGGACACCTGCACGCGGAACTCGAAGCGCTCGCCCGCCCGCGGCACGAAGCCCACCGCCTGGGCCCGGCCGCGGAACATCACCGCGCGCACGGCGGCGGCCTCGTCCTTGATCGAGAAATACCAATGCCCCGAAGCCGCGCGGGTGAAGTTCGAGACCTCGCCGCACACCCACACCCGCGGAAAGCCGGCCTCGAGCAGCCGCGCCACCCGCCGATTGAGCTGCGCCACCGTGAGCACGTCGTCGGGCCCCGGAAAACCCTCGCCCGGGCCGAGCTCGCTTGAAACATTCATGAAAACCTATCCACAGCAATGCGTCTTTTGTCAACTGGGCCTATTTTCAAGCTTTTTCGGCCACCACATCAAATATGACTTTAATGTCACGTCATAAAGCGTTGATTTCATTGAGTAAAATACTACAAGAGGCCATGCTCGAAAATCAACCAATGAACCGACGACAAGCATGAAACATGCGGATCGCGGGGCTTGTGCACAGAATTATCCACAGATTCTGTGGATACCGCCCGCAAAGCCAGCAAGCACGCCGCTTTCCACCATGAAATAACCATTTTTCGGGCATTGCCAAGGCCGCCGCGGCGAAATCCCGGATCCCACGGGGCTTTCCGGCGGAAAACCGCCCCCGGCCGGAAAACCGGACCCCCGCGGAAACCAGGCCTTAAAATAGGCGCTTTGCACCGCACCCCAAGAGGCCCAATCTTGCTGGACATCATCGAGGCGGCCGGCTGGCCGATCTGGCTGCTGGTCGCCACGTCGGTCGTCACCCTGGCGATCATCATAGAACGATTCGCCGCCCTGCGCGAAAGCCGGATCATGCCCCCGGGCCTGCCCGAACAGGTGCTGGAGCTCATGCGCCGCCAGCAGGACCAGGCCGACGCCATCCTGCGCCTGGCGCGCCAGTGCCCCATGGGCCGCATCCTCGCCGAGGTCGCCGCGCACCGCGACGAGCCCGACGCCTGGCGGCTGGACGCCATCGAGGACGTCGGCAAGGACGTCGCCTGGCGGCTGAACCGCTACCTGCCCGCCCTGGCCACCATCGCCGTGGTGGCGCCGCTGCTGGGATTGTTCGGCACCGTGGTCGGCATGATCGAGATCTTCGGGGCCTACAATCCCGCCGGCAGCGACCCGGCCCAGCTCGCGCACGGCATTTCGATCGCCCTGTACAACACCGGCTTCGGCATCCTGATCGCCATTCCGGCGCTGATATTCCACCGCTATTTCCGCTCGCGCGTGGATTACTTCCTGCACACGATGGAACGCGAGGCCGGCGTGCTGAACCGCCTGATCAGCCACAGGACCGTCTCATGAACTTCCGCTCCGCGCCCGCCCGCGACGATCCCGAGATGAACCTCATCCCGCTCATCGACGTGCTGCTGGTGATCCTGATCTTCCTCGCGGCCTCGACCTCGTTCACCCAGATGCGCCAGCTCCAGGTCTCGCTGCCCGAAGCCCGCGCCCAGGCGCTGGAGGACGATGCCCCGATCTCGCTCGCGATCAGCCAGGAGGGCCTGTACGCCCTGGACGGCGAGTACGTCGGCGCGGAACGCGAGGACGCCCTGGCGCAGGCGCTGCGCAAGGCGGCGCGCGGGCGCGACTCGATCGCGCTGCGCATCAACGCCGACGCGCAGGCGACCCACGCCGCCGTGGTGCGGGCCCTGGAGGCCGCGCGCCTGGCGGGCATCTCGCGGATCCATTTCACCACCCTGGCCCGGCCTTGAGACGCCGCCTCGAAGCCTGCCTGCACCGGATCTGGAGCGGCCGCACGCTCGCGAGCGACCTGCTGCTGCCCCTGTCCTGGCTGGTGGCGGGCGCGGCCGCCTGGCGCGCCCGTCGGGCGCGGCGCACGGCGCCGGCGCGCGCGCCGGTCCCGGTCGTGGTGGTCGGCAACATCCTGGTGGGGGGCACGGGCAAGACCCCGGTCGTCATCGCCCTGTGCCGGGCCCTGGCCGCGCGCGGCTGGCATCCCGGCGTGGTCAGCCGCGGCTATGGCGCGCGCGGCGGCCCCCGGCCCAGGCTCTCGCGCGATGGCGCCGGCGCCGAGCGCCTGGGGGACGAGCCGGCGCTGATCGCACGCGAAACCGGGGTCCCGGTCGCCGTCCATCGCCGCCGGCCGCTCGCCATCGCCGCGCTGCTCGAGGCCCATCCGGAGGTGGACCTCATCCTCTCGGACGACGGCCTGCAGCACCTGGCCATGGCGCGCGACGTCGAGATCGTCGTCCAGGATCGGCGCGGCACCGGCAACGGGCGGCTGCTGCCCGCCGGCCCCCTGCGCGAGCCGGCCGCGCGCCTCGCGCGCGCCGACTGGATCATCGACAACGGCGCGGATGCGCCCTCGCGCCCCGGCGCGATCGGCATGGCACTGCGGCCGGTGCGCGCCGAGCACCTGGCGAGCGGGCGCGTCCTCGCCTGGGACGACTGGCTGCGCGCCCACGCGGATGCCACCTGCAGCGCGGCGGCGGCCATCGGCCAGCCCCGGCGCTTCTTCGACATGCTGGCGCGCTGCGGGGTGCGCCTGGGCCGCACCCTGCCCCTGCCCGACCACCATCACTACCGCGACGATCCCCTGCGGGACCTGCCCCCGGGGCCGGTGCTGGTCACCGCCAAGGACGCCGTCAAGTGCGCCGCGCTCGGCGATCCGCGCCTGTGGGCGGTGCACGTCGAGGCGATTTTCTCGGACCCCGGCTGGATCGACGCCCTGGACGCGCGCCTGCGCGCGGCGCGCGGCGCCCTGGAAAGCGCCGCGAAAACCGGGCGCTGAGCGGGCGCGGGGCGCGGCACCGGACACGCCCGCGGCACAAGGCCGCCGACTCGCATTAAACTAGGCGTTTCCCCACCCCTGTCCCCGGAGCCCCCGATGGAGAATCGCCTGCTGCAAATCCTGGTCTGTCCGGTGTGCAAGGGCCCCTTGCGCCACGACCGCGAACGCCAGGAACTGGTCTGCGCGGCCGACAAGCTGGCGTACCCCATCCGCGACGGCGTGCCCGTCATGCTCGAGAGCGAGGCACGCACGCTCGAACCCGACGCCGCCCGCTAGGGCCCGCAACGCGCCCGTGGCCCGTCGAACGCTCCCAGGACGCCCGGCATGAGCTTCATCGCCGTCATCCCCGCGCGGGCGGCCTCCACGCGCCTGCCCGGCAAGCCCCTGCTCGACCTGGGCGGCAAGCCCATGGTGGTGCGCACCGCCCAGCGCGCCGCCCGTTCGGGCGCCGAGCGCATCCTCGTCGCCACCGACCACGAGGACATCCTCGAGGCGGCCCGCCGCGAGGGCTTCGAGGCCATGATGACCCGCGCCGACCATCCCACGGGCACCGACCGCCTGTCCGAGGTCGTGCACGCGCTGGGGCTGGACGACGCGGCCGTCGTGGTCAACGTCCAGGGCGACGAGCCCCTCATCGATCCCGCCGCCATCGACGCCGTCGCCGCCCTGCTGGCCGCGCGCCCCGAGACGGCCATCGCCACCTGCGCGAGCCCCATTCGCGACGCGGACGCGCTGTTCGATCCGAACGCGGTCAAGGTCGTCTGCGACGCCGCCGGCCACGCGCTGTATTTCTCGCGCGCGCCGATCCCCTGGGCGCGCGACGCCCTCGCCGGCGGCGCGCGGTGCCTCGCGCCGAGGCTGCCGGCCTGGCGTCACATCGGGCTGTACGCCTACCGCGCCGGCTTCCTGCGCGCCTTCCCCACGCTGCCGGCGGGCGCGCTCGAGCGCTTCGAATCCCTCGAGCAGCTCCGCGCCCTCGAGAACGGCTACCGGATCGCCGTGCGCCTCGGCGTCGAGGACCCGGCCGCGGGCGTGGACACGGCCGCCGACCTCGCGCGCGTGCGCGCCCTCTTTGCGGCCGGCCACACATGAGCGCGCCGCGAAACATGATGCGCCTCAAGAAGCCCCGCAGCCGCCACTGCAGGAGTTGCTGCATTGCGGCATAATCGAAAACATTTTTCAAAAGAACAGATTTTTCGGGAGGAAACCATGCGTTTGATTCTGCTCGGCCCCCCAGGCGCCGGTAAGGGAACCCAGGCCGCCTTCATCACCGAGGCCTTCGGCATTCCCCAGATATCGACCGGCGACATGCTGCGCGCCGCCGTCAAGGCGCAGACGCCGCTGGGGCTCGAGGCCAAAAAGATCATGGACAGCGGCGGGCTGGTGTCCGACGACATCATCATCGGCCTGGTGCGCGACCGCCTGCGCCAGGACGACTGCGCGGCCGGCTACCTGTTCGACGGCTTCCCGCGCACCATCCCGCAGGCCGACGCCCTCAAGGACGCGGCGGTGCGCCTGGACTACGTCATCGAGATCGCCGTCCCCGAGGAAAACATCATCGAGCGCATGAGCGGGCGCCGCGTGCACGTCGCGAGCGGCCGCACCTACCACATCAAGTTCAACCCGCCCAAGCGCGAGGGCCTGGACGACGAGACCGGCGAGCCGCTGATCCAGCGCGACGACGACCGCGAGGAAACCGTCAGGCACCGCCTGGCGGTCTATCGCGAGCAGACGCGGCCCCTGGTCGACTATTATGCGAACTGGGCGCGCAGCGGCGACCCGGCCGCCCCGCGCTATGCCCAGGTCTCGGGCCTGGGCGCGGTCGACGAGATCCGCAAGCGCATCCTCGACATCCTGCGCGGCTGAGCCCGCGGCACACGACACCGGAGGCTCCATGGAAATCCAGGGCAAGGTATTCATCATCACCGGCGGCGCCTCGGGACTGGGCGCCGGCACCGCGCGCAGTCTCGCCGCCGACGGCGCCCGCGTGGTGCTCGCCGACGTCCAGGACGAGGCCGGCGAGGCCCTGGCGCGCGAGCTGGGCCAGACCTACGTGCATTGCGACGTCACCGCCGAGGCCGACGCCCAGGCGACGGTCGATGCGGCGCTGGCGCTCGGCCCGCTCTCGGGCCTGGTCAACTGCGCCGGGATCGCCCCGGCCGCGCGCATCATCGGCAAGGCCGGCCCGCACCCGCTGGATCTTTTCCGCAAGGTGATCGACATCAACCTCGTGGGCTCGTTCAACATGGCGCGCCTCGCGGCCCAGGCCATGGCCGGCAACGCCCCCGAGCCCACCGGCGAGCGCGGCGTGATCATCAACACGGCCTCGGTGGCCGCCTACGACGGCCAGATCGGCCAGGCGGCGTACTCCGCCTCCAAGGCGGGCATCGTCGGCATGACCCTGGCCATCGCCCGCGACCTGTCCCGCCTGGGCATCCGCTGCATGACCATCGCCCCCGGCATCTTCGGCACGCCCATGCTGTTCGGCATGCCGCAAGAGGTCCAGGACTCGCTCGCCGCCAGCGTCCCCTTCCCCTCGCGCCTCGGCCGTCCCGAGGACTACGCCAAGCTCGTGCGCGCCATCCTCGACAACGAGATGCTCAACGGCGAGACCATCCGCCTGGACGGCGCCATCCGCATGGCGCCGAAATAAACCCGGGCGGACGCGGCCGGATGAGCCTGCTGCGATCGGCCGCCACCATCAGCGGCCTGACCCTCTTTTCCCGCGTCACGGGGCTGCTGCGCGACGTCCTGATCGCCGGTGTCTACGGCGCGGGGCCGCTCACCGACGCGTTCTGGGTCGCCTTCCGCATCCCCAACCTGCTGCGGCGCCTGTTCGCCGAGGGCGCGTTCTCGCAGGCCTTCGTGCCGATCCTGGGCGAGGTCCGCAAGCGCGGCGACCACGAGGACGTGCGGCGCCTCCTCGACCACGTGGCGCTCGTCCTGCTGGCGGTCCTCACCCTGGTCACCCTGATCGGCGTCATCGGCGCGCCCTGGGTGGTGACCGCCATGGCCAGCGGGATGCGCACCGCCGCGCGCGCCGGCGAGTTCGGGGCGGCCACCTGGATGACCCGGCTGATGTTCCCCTACATCATCTGCATGTCGCTGGTGGCCTTCGCCTCGGGGGTGCTCAACACCTACAGCCGCTTCGCCGTGCCGGCCTTCACCCCGGTGCTGCTCAATCTGTCGATGATCGGCGCGAGCCTGCTGCTCGCCCCGCATACCCCCCAGCCCATCTACGCCCTGGCGGTCGGCGTGATGATCGGCGGGATCCTGCAGCTCGCGGTGCAGTGGGCCGCCCTGGGGCGCCTGGGCCTGCTGCCGCGCTGCGGCGGGGGCCTGCGGGCCGCCTGGCGCGACGCCACCGTGCGGCGCGTCATGCGCCAGATGCTGCCGGCCATCCTCGGCGTCTCGGTCGCGCAGATCTCGCTGCTGATCAACACCAACATCGCCACCTGGCTCGCCCCCGGCAGCGTCACCTGGCTGTCCTTCGCCGACCGCCTCATGGAATTCCCCACCGCCCTGCTGGGCGTGGCCCTGGGCACGGTGCTGCTGCCCAGCCTGTCGGCGGCGCACGCCAGCGGCGACCAGCACCGCTACAACGCGCTGCTGGACTGGGGCCTGCGCCTGGTGTTCCTGCTGGGCCTGCCGGCCGCGCTGGGGCTGGCCCTGCTGTCCGACGGCCTGGTGGCGGTCCTGTTCAACTACGGCGCCTTCGGCGCCGCCGACGTGGCGCAGACCCGGCTCGCGGTGATGGCGTACGCCGTGGGGCTGCTGGGCCTGCTGGCGATCAAGATCCTCGCCCCGGGGTTCTATGCGAAACAGGACATCCGCACGCCGGTGCGGATCGCAATCGCCGTGCTGGTGGCCACGCAGGCGCTGAACCTCGTCCTGGTGCCCTGGCTGGCGCACGCGGGGCTGGCCCTGTCGATCGGGCTGGGTGCGAGCCTCAACGCTCTGAGCCTCGCCCTGCTGCTGCGCCGGCGGGGCCTGTACACGCCGCTGCCGGGCTGGGGCGGCTTTGCCCTGCGCCTGCTGCCCGCCCTGGCGGCCCTGGCGGCGGTGCTGGCCGCGGCCGATCGCCACCTCGACTGGATCGCGCTGGCGGCCACGCCGGGCCTGCGCGCGGCCTGGCTGGCCGGTGTGCTGTGCGCCGCCGTCGCCGCCTATTTCAGCGCCTTGTTTTTATTCGGATTTCGGCCCGCGGACTTTACACGAAAACGGGCTTAATATACACTTATCGTCTTTGCTTGGTTTAGCATTTGCAAGCCACACCCGGTTCATAAACTCAAGACGACAGATTTCCATGGCCAATTCAGCACAAGCCCGCAAGCGCGCCCGCCAGGCCGTTGCCCGCAACAAACACAATTCCAGCATGCGTTCGATGCTGCGCACCGCGATCAAGCGCGTGCGCCAGGCCATCGAGGCCGGCGACCAGGCCGCCGCGAACGAGGTCTTCCGCAAGGCCAGCAGCGTGATCGACCGCGTGGCCGACAAGCAGATCATCCACAAGAACAAGGCCGCCCGCCACAAGAGCCGCCTCTCGGCCGCCATCAAGGCGCTGGCCTGACACCGGGCCGATCGCTTGACCGGCAGTATCGAAAAGGGCGCCCTGGCGCCCTTTTTGCCGTGCCCGGGCGGTACAGCGGATGGGCGGCGCACCGGATCGCGCGGCGGGCTGGATCCACGCGGGGCGCGGCCGGCACACTGCGCGTCCGGGCGCGCCGGATCGCGCGGCGGCCTCAGTCCTCGCGGCGCCCCAGCAGCAGGAATTCCATCAGGGCCTTCTGGACGTGCAGGCGATTTTCCGCCTCGTCCCAGACCACGCTCTGCGGGCCGTCGATCACCTCGCCCGCGACCTCCTCGCCCCGATGGGCCGGCAGGCAATGCATGAAGACCGCGTCCGGATGCGCGGCGGCCATCATGCGCCCGTCCACGCACCAGTCGGCGAAGGCCAGGCGGCGCGCCTCGTTCTCGGATTCGTAGCCCATGCTGGTCCAGACGTCGGTGGTCACGAGATCGGCACCGCGACACGCCTCGAGCGGATCGTCGAACTCGCGCAGGATCGTGGGCGGCTGCGCGCCCACGCGGCGCGGATCCAGGCGATAGCCCTCGGGCGCCGAGACGTGCAGGGTGAAGCCCAGCAGCTCGGCCGCCTGCAGCCAGGTGTAGGCCATGTTGTTGGCGTCGCCGATCCAGGCGATGGTGCGGCCGCGGATCGGCCCGCGATGCTCGACGAAGGTCAGGATGTCGGCCAGGATCTGGCAGGGATGGAATTCGTTGGTCAGGCCGTTGATCACCGGCACGCGCGAATGCGCCGCAAAGCGCTCGATCCGGGTCTGCTCGTAGGTCCGGATCATCACCAGGTCGACCATGCGCGAGATCACGCGCGCCGTGTCCTCGATGGGCTCGGCGCGGCCGAGCTGCGAGCCCTCGGTGGTCAGGTGGATGACCGAGCCGCCGAGCTGGTACATGCCCGCCTCGAAGGACACCCGCGTGCGCGTGCTGGCCTTCTCGAACACCATCGCGAGGTTGCGGTCATGCAGCGTGCGATGCGGCAGGTAGCGCTTGAACCGGTCCTTGATGATCCGGGCGCGGTCCAGCACGTAGAGGATCTCGGACTCAGAGAAATCCCGCAACTGCAGAAAATGACGCAATGGCCCGGGGGTGGTGATGGCAGACATACGAAGCCCTGTTTAAAACGAACATCTTACCGTGTGCAACCGGCCCGCGCAAAATGCCAATCAGATACAATGCGCGGCGACAATGCGCGGCGAAGGCAGCCACCCACCTCCTCAAAAAGGACGTGCTTCTCCCCCGGAATCGACATGACCGACCCCATCCAGCATCTCATCATCCACGGCGTCACTCTGGAGGGCCAGCGGTTCAGGCCCAGCGACTGGGCCGAACGGCTGGCGGGGGTCATGTCGCAGTTCCGGCCCGAGGGCTCGGCGCCCAGCCCCCTCAGCTATTCGCCCTATGTGATGCCGCGCGTGCTCGACGGCGTGCGCTGCGTGGTGGTCGACCACCGCCTGCGGCAGATCGAGCCCCTGGCCTGGAAATTCGTCTGCGATTTCGCGCGCAGCAACCACCTCAGGACCACCGACACGAGCGGCTCGGACACGGTCGAATCCTGAGGCGGCGCAGGCGAATTCCACAAGGGACGGCTGCCGGCGAATCCCGGGGCGGGCCGGACCCGGCGGGGTCCCGAGGCGGCGCAGGCGAGCCCCAGGCCCGCCGGCGCGCGCCGGCTTACTCCGTATCCGCGTCCCGGCCGATCTGCGGAATGGCGGACTGTCCGGACACCGACAGCAGCCCCGCCCGGGCGTAGGTGAAAAGCTTGTCGCGCGTGTCGACGATGTCGAGATTGCGCATCGTGAGCTGGCCGATGCGGTCGCGCGGCGAGAACATCGATTCGCCCTTTTCCATGGTCAGGCGCTCGGGCTGGTAGGTGAGATTGGGCGAGCGCGTGTCCAGGATCGAATAGTCGTTGCCGCGGCGCAGCTCGAGCACGACCTCGCCGGTGATCGCGCGCGCGACCCAGCGCTGGGCCGTCTCGCGCAGCATGATCGCCTGGGGATCGAACCAGCGGCCCTGGTACAGCAGGCGCCCCAGGCGCAGGCCGTTGATGCGGTACTGCTCGATGGTGTCCTCGTTGTGGATGCCCGTGACCAGACGCTCGTAGGCCGCGTGCAGCAGCGCCATGCCCGGGGCCTCGTAGATGCCGCGGCTCTTGGCCTCGATGATGCGGTTCTCGATC
>JBIQHJ010000099.1:0-3504 GCA_044508625.1 Alcaligenaceae bacterium | reverse complement strand
TGGTCAAGGTGGCCACCACCAAGGCCCAGCGCAAGCTGTTCTTCAACCTGCGCCGCATGCGCCCCGACGGCCAGACCCTGGCGCCGGGCCAGGTCGACGACATCGCGCGCGAATTGAACGTCCGTCCCGAGGACGTCTCCGAGATGGAGGTGCGCCTCTCGGGCGGCGATTGCGCCCTCGAGTCGCCCCAGGGCGACGACGAGTCGTACACGCCGATTTCCTGGCTCCCCGCCGAGGGCCAGGAGCCCACCCAGGTGCTGGCCCGGCGCGACCGCGACGCCCTCCAGGGCGTCGGGCTCGAGCAGGCCATCGAGACCCTGGACCCGCGTTCCCAGCGCATCGTGCGCTCGCGCTGGCTGCGCGACGAGGGCGGCGCCACGCTGCACGAGCTGGCCGAGGAATACGGCATCTCCGCCGAGCGCGTGCGCCAGATCGAGGCCGCGGCGTTCAAGAAACTGCGCGCGGCCCTGGCCGAGCGGCACGAGGCTCTGGCGGCGGGCTGATCGGCCGGCGGTGGCCTGACCGATGGCGGGCGGCGCCCGTCGCCGGCGCCCCGGCCCGCTCGCGCCTGCCGTCTCGGCCACCCGCCCGTTTCGCCCGCGCAGCGTCATAATTTTTTGCACTTCCGTGGCCTGCGCGCGGAAACTTTCCGCGGCGAATGCGGACTAACCCATCATGGACTCGCCGGCGGCCCCACGGGCCGCGAGGGTCTTGTCGTCCGCTTCAGCTTCTCCTCTTCCCCTCCCTATCGAAGCGGATGTTCATGGGATACCTGCATGGGTATCCCTTTTTTTTTGCGGCGGCGGCCGCGTTTTTTTGGGGCCGCCCCGCATGGCCGGCCCCAAAACCGCTATCCTTGTAGGGCATCCCTTCTCATCGACCGCCGACCATGAAAATAGGCCTACTGGTATTCGGCCTTGCGGGCCTATTGGCCCTGGTTTCCTTCATGCCGCCGCTGGCGGGACGCCTGCGCCTGCCGTATTCGGTGCTGCTGGCCATCGTGGGCTTCATCCTCGGCGTCGTCATCCACGTGCATGGATGGGCGCCGGCGGTGATGGTGGATTTCCTCGATACGCTCGAGCACTTCGAGATCTCGTCCGAGACCTTCCTGTACGTGTTCCTGCCGGTGCTGCTGTTCGAGACCGCGCTCGCCATGAACGTGCGCCGCCTGATGGACGACATCAGCCCCATCCTCGTGATGGCCATCGTCGCGGTGGTGGTGTGCACGCTGGCGGTGGGGTTCTCGCTGGCGGCCATCTCGCCGTACAGCCTGGTGGTGTGCCTGATGCTGGGCGCCATCGTGGCCACGACCGACCCGGTCGCCGTGGTCGGCATCTTCCGCGAGGTCGGCGCGCCCCGGCGCCTCATGAACCTCGTCGAGGGCGAGGCGCTGTTCAACGACGCCGCCTCGATCGCCCTGTATTCGGTGCTGCTCACCGTCCTGTTCCAGGGCGGCACGCCGTCCGCGGCCGCGGTGCTGCAAAGTTTCCTGATCAGCTTCATCGGCGGGGGCCTGGCGGGCTTCGTCATGGGCAAGGCGACGACCAGCCTGTTCATCTGGCTGCGCGGCTGGCCCACGGCCGAGGTGACGCTGACCGTGGCCCTGGCCTACCTGACGTTCTTCGTGTCGGAGCACTACCTGGGCGTCTCGGGGGTGGTGGCGACGGTGATCGCGGGGCTGGTCGTGAGCTCGACCGGCCGCACCCGCATGTCCCCGACCACCTTCGAGCAGTTGTCCAGCGCCTGGTCGCAGTTCGGCTTCTGGGCGAACTCGCTGATCTTCGTGTTCGCCGCGATGCTGATCCCGCGCATGATGGCCGAGATCACCTGGATCGAGGTGCTGCTGATCCTGGCGCTGTTCATCGTGACGCTGCTCGCGCGCGCGGTCATCGTCCACGGCCTGCTGCCGCTGCTGGGGTGGCTGCGCCTGAGCACGCGGGTCAATCCCGCGTACCGCGCGGTGATGCTGGTCGGGGGCCTGCGCGGCGCGGTGTCGCTCGCGCTGGCGCTGGCGGTGACCGAGCAGCCGGCCGTGCCGCACGACGCCCGGCAGTTCATCGCGGTGGCCACCACGGGCTTCGTGCTGATGACGCTGTTCATCAACGGCCTGACCCTGCGGCCGCTGATCTTCCGGCTCGGCCTGAACCAGCTCTCGCCCGTGGACCGCGCCCTGCGCGACCAGGCGCAGGCGGTCGAGCTCGAGGCGCTGCGCGACAAGACCGACGAGATCGCCCGCAACGAGCACGTGGCCGCCGAGGTCATGGAGCGCATCCACAACGTGTTCGACGCCGGCCAGGCCGGCGTGGGCGCGGCCCAGGTCCAGCAGCTCACCCAGGAGCAGAAGATCGCCGTGGGGATGGGGATACTGGCCGGGCGCGAGGAGGAGATGTTCTTCGAGACCCTCAAGGCGCGCGTGGTCGACTGGCGCACCGCCGAGTCCCTGCTGGCGCGCGCCGAGCGCCTGGGCGACGCCGTGCGCGCCGGCGGCCTGCGCGGCTTCCAGGATGCGATCGACCGCGACCTGCGTTATTCGCTGGGCCTGCGCCTGGCGCTGCGCCTGCACCACCTGCCCGGTTTCCGCCGGTGGCTCGAGCGCGAGCTGGCCCAGCGGTTCAACAACCTGATGTGCAAGTGGTCGGTGGCGCGCCGCCTGATCCGCTTTGCCGAGACCGACGTCCAGCCCCTGCTGGGGGCCGAGGTCACCCAGATCATCGTCGCCGCCCACCGCCAGCGCCTCGAGCGCCTGGAGACCGCCCTGCAGGCGCTCACCCTGCAGTATCCCGCCTACGCGCTGTGGCTGCAGGAGGTCTACCTGACGCGCCTGGCGCGCTCGATGGAGCGCCTGCGCTATCGCGAGATGCTGGCCGAGAACCTCATCAGCGGCGAGACCTATTCCGACCTGATCGACCAGGCCGAGCAGCGCTGGAGCTACCTCGACGACCGCGGGACGCTGGACATCGCGCTGAGCGCCGAGGCGCTGATCAAGCGGGTGCCGCTGTTCGAGGGCCTGGACGAAAAGACCCTGGCCGCCATCGGCCGCCTGCTCAAGCCGCGGCTGGCCGTGCCGGGCCAGGAGATCCCCATGAAGGTGGGCCGCATGCGGGCCATGTATTTCGTCGCCTCGGGTGCGGTCATCCTGGACCTGCCCGACGGGACCACGGCCGAGCTGGGCAGCGGGCAGATCTTCGGCGAGATGGCGATGGCCGAGGGCGTGGATTTCGAGGCCCGCGCGCATTCCCTGGGCTACAGCCGCCTGCTGCTCTTGCAGGAAAAGGACTTCAACGCCCTGCTGGAGGGCAATCCGACCCTGAGGGAGAAGATCCAGGCCGTGGTGCGCCAGCGCATGCGCGCCGTCGAGGTGTGGCAGCAGTTCCAGTCGGGCGAACGCCAGTACGAGCCCCTGCCGGACCTGAGCCCGCACCTGCCCGCCGTCGCGCCGGCGGGCGCCCCGGAGGGCTAGGGTCGGTGAGGGGCGGCACGTAGCGAAGGGCGTGGCGGGCGCAG